>JANQPG010000097.1 GCA_028289545.1 Woeseiaceae bacterium | reverse complement strand
GTCACAGATGAATACGGAAGGACCGGCGATCAGCTTGCGAACTTCATGCTGGCTCTTGCCGCAAAAAGAACAGTAGAGGAGTTTTCCGTCTTCGTTCTTGCCGCGGGAGTCGTCGCTCATAAATTCGTGCTCACGTTCTCAAAAAAGGGGCGCGTTAGCGCCCTAGAGTGTATATAACATGCGACATGAGGGGGTGCAAAGTGACAAGTCTCATGTCGCAGTGTGAGACCGATAAACTGCCGATAAATTATTGAAAAATAAGCAATCAGTCGCTTTTTGAATCACCCATTTCGGTGCGCGCCGCCAAAACGGTGTCAATGATGCCGTACTCCACGGCGACTTCCGCGCTCATGAACCGGTCACGCTCCAGGTCCTGCTCGACCTGTTCCACGGACTGTCCGGTGTGCTTCGACATAATCTCGTTGAGGCGTCGCTTCATGTCGAGAACCTCGTTGGCGTGGATGTTAATGTCGGTCACCTGCCCCTGAAAGCCCGCCGACGGCTGATGAACCATGATCCTGGAGTGCGGCAGGGCGAACCGCTTGCCTTTCGTGCCGCCCGCCAGAAGATGCGCACCCATGCTGGCAGCCTGCCCGACACAAATCGTCGACACGTCGCAATTGACGAATTGCATCGTGTCGTAGATCGACAGGCCTGCCGACACGACGCCGCCCGGCGAGTTGATGTAAAGATGAATGTCCTTGTCCGGGTTCTCGGACTCGAGAAACAAAAGCTGCGCCACGATGAGATTGGCCATCTGGTCCTCGACCGGACCGACGATAAAAACGACGCGCTCCTTGAGCAGACGCGAATAGATGTCGTACGCCCGTTCGCCGCGCGCCGTTTGTTCCACGACCATGGGTACGAGGTTCAGTGCTGTTGCCGTCATTCTGTAAGCCTCACTTGCTGATGCCGATATGGTGACACGAAATGCGGTTGTCAGGAATTCATAAATTCGCTGAAACTGACCTTCTTTTCCTTGACACCGCCGTTATCCAGCAGCCAGTCGATAGCCATCTGCTCGAGCACGAGCGGCTCCACCTGCTGCACGATCTGCGGGTTGGACAGGTAAATATTCACCATGTCCTCGGCGTTTTCATAACCGGCGCAGATTTCTTCCACGTGGGCGCGTACCCGCGCCTGGTCGACGACAATTTCCTGATCCGCGATCAGCTGCCGCATGAGCAGGCCGAGGCGCACGCGCTTGTCGGCGCCTTCGGCAAAGTTCTCGAGCGGCGGCGCCTGGTCGTGCTCCTGGATGCCGAGCTGCTGCATCGCCTCGTGCTGCATCTGGTGCATCTCCTGAGCTTTGAGCGTTTGCGGAATCTCGATCGGATTGTTGTCGAGGAGGCCCTGCATGACCTGCTCGCGCAGCTGGTTCTTGACCTTCTGCGCGGCCTCACGCCGCATGTTGTCGGTGACGTCCTGCTTGAACCGCTCGAGACCGCCTTCCTCGACGTTGAACAGCTTCGCAAACTCGTCGTCCACCTCCGGCAGCGCCTTCTCTTCAACGCCGTGCACGGTCGTGGCGAATTCGACTTTTTTACCCTGGAGGTCCTCGGCGTGATAGTCCTTCGGGAACTTGACCTTGAACACTTTCTCCTCGCCGGCGGCAACTCCCGTCAGCCCCTTCTCGAAGTCCGGCAGCATTTGCCCCTGGCCGAGAATGACCGGCACGTTCGTGCCCTGGCCGCCTTCGATCGGCTCGCCGTCGAGTGTCCCCGAGAAGTCGCAGGTGACGCGATCGCCGCTTGCGCTCTTGCGTTCCACGGCATTCCACTCGGCCTTCTGATCGCGCAACTTCTCGATCATTGCCTCGAGATCCTTGTCGCCAATGTCGACGACCGGTTTCTCCACTTTAATCTTGTCGAGCCCCGTGAGCTTGATTTCCGGCATGACCTCGAAGGTCGCAACGTAGGCAAAGCTGTCCTCACCGTCCTCGGTCTCGATTTTCGGGCCGCCGGCCGGATTCAGCTTCTCCTGAGTCACGGCGTCGCTGTAGCTCTTCTGCATCAGTTCGCCGAGAACTTCTTCGCGCACCTGCTTCCCGTAGCGTTGACGCACGACTTTGGGCGGTATCTTGCCGGGTCTGAAACCCTTGATCTTGGCGGTCCGTCCGACCGACTTGAGCCGCGAGTCGATTTCCTGCTCGATGTGCTCGACAGGCAGCTCGACGCGCATGCGTCTTTCCAGGGTGCCGGTCGATTCAACAGTAACCTGCATGTTCAGTATCCTTAAGCTTTCAAATAGTGCTGGTTCGCCCGGCCCGGGTCTCACACGCTGAAACCGCCGCCGGGCAGCGCGTTCTCGGGAATTCCGGGCGGAGTCCACCGTAGCCTGCGCCCGCGTGGGCTTGCCGGCCGCCTTAACGTTCGGAACTGGCGAAACGGGCTGGTGCGAAAGGAGAGACTCGAACTCTCACGGGTTGCCCCACTGGAACCTAAATCCAGCGCGTCTACCAATTCCGCCACTTTCGCCAGACCGTAACGACCGCGGCCCAACGCCGGCGCCTAAGCTACGTCAGCCGGCCATTATACGAGAGAGATTTCGGGGTAGGAAGCCGGGTTTAAAGGCCCTGGCAAAACACCACCCGGCCGAGAACCGGGCCACCGGGGCTTGAACCGGCTCACAGCAACGGCGAGACAGGGCTGTTAGGCTGTCAGCACTGAGATTTCCGGACGGAAGCCCGTGAAAAGTAAGCTATTTCTGTTCCTGTTCGCCCTGCCGTTTGCCGGTTTCGGCACCTGGATGGCGTATTCGATCGGCAGCGAGTGTTACCAGGCAGCGGCCATGCGCGATTGGCAACCCGTCAGCGCCACCCTGCTGACGGCGGGCTACAGCACACACCGCGGCGACGATTCCACGAGCTACAAAGCCTACGCGACGTACCGGTACAACTACGCCGGGACCCGCTATGAAGGCAGCCGGGTCGGGCTCTGGAGCGGCTCCGACAACATCGGCGATTACCAGCAGGATACGGGGAACGCGCTGGCCGGGGCGCTGGCTCGAGGCGAGCCGATCACCGTCTATGTGGACCCTGAGCAACCGTCCGAATCGATCATCGACCGCAGCCCTCGCTGGGGTCTCATGGCGTTCAAGTCGGTGTTCGTGCTGCTGTTCGGCGGCTTCGGCTATGCGCTCATGATCGGCAGTTTCCTGTCGCGCAAAGCCAAGGATCCCGAGGCCCCGGAGTTCGCCGATGCGCCGTGGCTCGCCAACGATGCCTGGCAGGGTGGCGAGATCCGCTCGGACTCGAAATCCGGCATGTACGGCGCCTGGTTTTTTGCCGGGCTCTGGAACCTGATTTCCATGCCGCTGCCTTTCCTCCTGGTCGGCGAGATCACGGAAAAGCAGAACTACGCTGCGCTGTTTGGCCTGATCTTTCCCGTCGTTGGCCTGGGGCTCTTGTACTGGGCCGTGCAGAAAACTCGTGAATGGCGTCATTTTGGCGCCACTCCGCTGACTCTCGATCCGTTCCCGGGCGCCATCGGTGGACACGTTGGCGGCGCGATCGAGCTGGCGCTGCCATTCGACAGCACCGTCGACTACGAACTTACGCTGAGTAACCTCTACAGCCGGACCACCGGCAGCGGCAAGAACCGCAGCCGCCGCGAGACCGCCCGTTGGCAGGACCGGACAGCGGCTCACGCCGAGCCCGGCGGCAAAGGCACCCGGCTTGTGTTCCGCTTCGACGTACCGGAAGGGCTCGAGGCCTCGGACGCGGCCAAGCGCAACGACGCCTACACGCTGTGGCGTTTGAGCATTACGGCGAACGCCGGCGGCCGGAAACTCGACCGCAATTGGGAAATCCCCGTGTACCCGACCGCGGCGCACTCACGGGACATCGACGAGCGCAAGATCAAAGACACACGCTCCGAGCAGGTCACGCGAGACGAAGGCGCCGTGCGTGACCGTATCCGCATCCGCTACGGCGCGCACGGCAAATCGCTCTACTACCCTGCCGGGCGCAACGCCCTGTCGTCGCTGATCGGCCTTGCGTGCGGGCTGTTCTTCGCCACCGCCGGCGTCTGGTTATGGGGCAGTGAGGAAGCTCACTTCATGGGCGGCGTGTTTACGCTGGTCGGATCGCTGATTGCGATCTCGTGCGTTTACATGATCGGCAACTCGCTGGAAGTGTTTCAGGACGGCATGCACATCCGGGCGAAGCGCCGTCTGTTCGGCATACCCGTGCGCAACCACAGCATGGCGCGCAGTGCGTTCACGGGCTTCGAAGGCAAGAAAAGCGGCAGCACCCAGACCGGCCAGAAACACACGGTGATGTACAAGATCACCGCGCTCGGTGCGTCGGGCCAGCGGGTGCCGCTCGGCGGCGGCTTCGAAAGCCGCTCCGAAAAGGACGCGGCAATCCGCGTCATTGCCGCCGAGCTGGGCTTGCCGCTGCCCGAGCAACCGTCCGCCAACGATGCCGACGCGGGCAAGCTTGAGTACAACGCGCTGGCAGCCGACAATTGACGCTCAGGGGACGGGCGCAGGAGCCCACAGATGAGCGACAGCGGCGACGACAGACCGAAAGCAGATGATCACGCGGGCATGGATGTGTCGCAGCTGCGCCATTCCGCCACCGGGCACGCGCTGAGCCGCGCGGCCCTCGACGCCGACCCGTTCAGGCAGTTCGAAAACTGGTTCGGGGCCGCCTGCAAACTCGACATCAACGATCCGAACGCAATGAGTTTGTGTTCGGTGGACGAACAACACCGGCCCTACACGCGAACCGTGCTGCTCAAGTCCTTCGACGAACGCGGTTTCGTGTTCTACACGAACTACGAGAGCCGCAAGGCAAAGCACCTCGAAGGCAACCCGGCGGTGGCGCTGCTGTTCTTCTGGCGTGAGCTCGGCCAGCAGATCGGTATCCGCGGCACGACCGAAAAACTGACGAGCGCGGAGTCGCTCAAGTACTTCGCGAGCCGCCCGCGCGGCAGTCAACTCGGCGCCTGGGTGTCGCCGCAATCGAGCATCATCAGCTCCCGGGCTATCCTGAAAGCAAAACTCGAGGAGATCAGGCAGAAGTTCGGCAACGGTGACATTCCGCTGCCCTCGTTCTGGGGCGGCTACCGCGTCGTGCCCCGCGAAATGGAATTCTGGCAGGGTCGCGACGACCGCCTGCACGATCGTTTCCTGTACACGCGCCGGGATGACGCCTGGTCGCTCGAGCGGCTGGCGCCCTAGAAACCAGGCAACAGGACACGCAACAAAAAAAGCGGGCGCCGCGATGGCGCCCGCTTGTCATTCCAACAGGCGTTCGATCAGGGCAAATTGCCGATGTAGCCCTTGCCGTACAGGATTTCGATCGACGAGCCGTCAAATGCGTCTTCGACCGGCTCCGACTTGCCGCCGAGGCAACCTTCGAGGAAGCCTTCCATAACCGCATAGAACGCGAGACGGTTTTCAGGCCGCGCAAAACCGTGGCCTTCGTCGGGGAAATTGACGTAGGTCACGGGTAGCTCGTTGGCCGACATGGCCTCGACGAGCTGGTCGGACTCGAGCTTGGTCACGCGAGGATCGTTTTCACCCTGCCCGACCAGGAGCGGCACGCTAATGTCGTCCACGCGACTGATCGCCGAGCGGCCCAGCATGTCCTCACGTTCTTCAGCCACGGCAGGATCGCCGACGTACGTATACCACGTGCCCTCGAGGAACGGCTTCCAGTACTCCGGAAAACTCTCGATCAGCGTGACGAGACTCGACGGTCCGACAATGTCGACGCCGCAGGCGAAGGTGTCGGGCGTGAAGCTCACGCCGATCAGCGTGGCATAGCCGCCGTAAGAACCACCCGCAATGGCTACCTTGTCTGGATCCGCAACGCCTTTGTCGACGGCCCATTCGACGCCGTCGATCAGATCGTCGTGCATCTTGCCCGCGAACTCCTTGATCGCCGCGCGCGTAAAGGCTTTGCCGAATCCGGTGGAGCCGCGGTAGTTAACCGACAGCACGGCGTAGCCGCGATTCGCGAGCCACTGATGCCAGGAGCTGTAACCATAGCTGTCACGCGCCCAGGGGCCGCCGTGCACCGCGAGCACCATCGGCAGCGGCTCGTCGGGCCGGCCGTCGCGATCCGCGTCGGAGCCCGCGGGTAAAGTCAGGTACGAAACCAGCGTGAGCCCGTCACGCGACGGAATCTCGACGGCGTGCATGGGCGCCAGCGTCTGATCCGACAACGCCGGACGCTGATCGACCAGTTTGCTGACCGAACGATCCTCGCGGTCGTACAGATAATAGGCTCCGGAGCGCTCCGTCGCGTCTTCGTGCACGATCCAGCGGGACATGTCGTCGGTGGTGCCTACGATGCTAAGCGAGCCGCCGAGCTCGGCCGTAATGGCCTCGAGGTCGGCTGCCGTCTGCTCGTCCATTGCGTACCAGCTCGACTTGAGGTAGTCGACGTTGTAGGCAATCGGCTCGTAGCTCTGACTATCGATCAGCAGACCGGAGATGTCGGCATCACCGCTTTCAGCCAGCACTTCAATCTCGCCCGTCGCAATCGTCAGAGCGGTCAGCGCGACCTTGTCGCGACCGCGACTGTCGAGCATGTAGATGGCGTCGTTGGCTTTGTTGAAGCCCAGACCCTGCGTGTTGAGGAAATCCTCCGGCGGCACGACGGCCAGCACTTCACCGTCGAAATCGACGATCTCGCCACCGCCGCCGGGCGTTGTCTGAAAACCGAAACGCGGCTCCAGGTTGTTGTCGATCATCCAGCCGGCATAGCCCGGGTTCTCTTTGAGCAGCTCGCGCTCGCCCGTCGTCACGTCCACGAGGTAGAGATCAAAAATCTGAGGATTACGCTCGTTGATGCCAACCACAATGTGGTCCGGTCGTTCGGAGGATACCGCCTGGATAGTCGCGCGCGCGCCTTCGGCGACGGGGGTCAGATCCACGACCTCGCCGGTTTTGACATCGGCTGAATACACGTGGAAGTTTTCGTTGCCGCCCTGATCCTGGATGTAGTAGACGTAGGCGCTGTTTGGCGCCCAGAAGTGTTGCTGAATGCCGCGATAGTCGTCGCTGGTCACGACCCGCGCCGCGTCGAGATCGTCGGCGGGCGCCACCCAGACGTTAAGTACGCCGTCGCTCGGCGCAAGCCAGCTGACCCAGTCGCCGTCGGGGCTGATCCGTGCCTGCGTGCGTTCGGGATTCCCGAAAATCATCGTCCGCGGAATCAGCGCCGCCTCAGCGGTCGAGGCGGCAGCCTCGCCGCCGTTCGCGGCCGCGCTCCCGGAGCCCGCGGCCGGGTCCGATGCCTGTTGACCGCATGCGGCCAGAAGAGCTGATGCCGCCAGCGCGGCAGTAGCCAAAAGTGTCCTCATTGTTGAATCCCCTTCAATTCGCCGTGCTAATTCGCCCTGCTGATTCGCACTAGGCACCGCCACGGCTGCGCGGCAGGATACATCTCGGATGCGCGAAACGGGCAAATGGTTGCAGTGAACCGCGGTAATACGGCCCCCGCGGACTCATTCCCACGCAACGTAGTCGTCTTCGTCGCGAGCGCTTTCCAGCAGCTCGATGAGCGGGTGGGCGCGGGTCGCCAGGGCAACCTGCTCGCTGTCACACCCACTCGTTTCCGCCTCACACGCAGCCAGGGCGTCCCGAAGCCGCTCGAGCGCGTCCGCCACCTGCGACGCTTCGATGGCGCCCGGAACGTTGCCGGTCCGCCCCATCAATTTGAGCAGGCTTCGCGCGATCGCGTCGGTGTAGATCAGGCTGCCGTGGGCCGGCGTGCGGAAGGTCACTGGCATACAGGCTCCGTTGAATCGAAAACGACTAGGGTACAAGCGCCCGACAACCCAGTATAAGCGCTCCCGCGATCAGCGCGACTGGCTGATCTCGGAGTAGATCCCCTCGGGGTCGAACATCGACATCGAATAGATCTCCAGGTCGCCGCCCTTCGGAGACGGCACCGTCCAGCGCGTCGGCGGATTGACAATACGTGCGCCCGCCGTTTTTGCCCGTTCGTGGGTCGCCTCGACGTCGTCGGCCTCCATGACGAGCACGGCATCGCCGCGGCGTAACGTCTCGCGCTCGCGATGATCGGGAATGTCGGCCGGGGTGAAGCCTTCGTATGCGAGGAAACCCAGCATGCCGATTTTGGGATCGCGGGCCTTGAGCATCACCAGGTGAGCCTGCTGCCCGTCCGGCGCGCACGGCGGGAAGCCCTCGCGAACGCCGAGCCGGTTGTCGTACCACACCGTCCAGCCGAACACGTCCCGATAGAATCGACTGGCCCGGTCGGCGTCGGCGACAATGAACGTCGTGCGCTTCGTAAAGCCTGTGGTCATTGCGCCCCCTCATCGAGCACTTCGCGCGTCAGCGCCGCAGTGAGAGTGAGAATGGTGGGCCCCCAGGGATTCGAACCCCGGACCAAGAGATTAAGAGTCTCCTGCTCTAACCAGCTGAGCTAGGGGCCCACGTCGTGAAAACGAGGCCGCGTAGTCTAGCAAAAAACGTTCATTCGAACAGCCAGCGCATCCCCGCGCGGTAGGCCGCCGGCGGAGCCGAGAAGTGCCCGTGGCCGTCGAGCGTGCGAGTCTCGAGGCGCCACGGCGGCGTGCGCTCGGCTGACCAATGCTCGATCCAGCGCAGCGCCGGCTCGCGGAATCTCGGATCGTCCAGGCGTCCGCTGGAGACGAACAGGTTCGCATTTTCCGCCCGCTCGGGCCGCGTCGTGAGATAGAACTCGAGGTTCCGATGCAGTGCCGGGTTGCTCGCGATATACCCCCAGAACAGGTCCGGCTGGGTCTGCGCCGCGTACAGCACAAACTGGCCGCCCAGCGACTGACCGAACAGGATGCGGCGCTCATCGTCGGCGCGATAGTTGGCCTCTATCGCCGGAATCAGCTCTTTGCCGAGAAACGCCCTGTAGTCGGCCGCGCCGCCCCAGTGGTCCCGCTCTTCGGCCGGCGCCGTAAAATCGTGAGAACGATTGTTGCCCTGCCGCCAGTCGTCGGTGCCGTAGGAGATGCCGACGAGGATGACGGCGGGCGTCTCCTCACCCAGACGCAGGTAACGCTGGTATCCGCGCAGCAGTGGATACAGCGGTCCGCCATCGAGTATGTACACCACGGGGTAGCGTGTCTTTCCGGCTGCGTCATAGCCGGGCGGCAGACCGACAAACACGTCGTAGCGGTGGTCGGCTTCCGCAGAGAGAATTTCGTGATGAAACGTGTCTTCCAGACCGTGCAAACCGGCCGGCATGGCCGGCTCTGCAGCGGACAGCTGTGCGACAACCAGTAAACTCATGAACATGAACGGACTCCCCGGCTTTCAGAAGCTTAGTCCCCGACCTGGATCCCGAGTTCACGCACGGTGCGAGCGAATGGCGGCCAAATGGCGTGGTTTCCGGGCCTTTGAAATGCTGAGATAGCACCCTCGGCGCACTGATGGAGCATGCGATGGATGTTGAGCTGAACACGGAAAGACTGCGGGAAGCGCGTCGCGGCAGGGCATGGTCGCAGGAGCATCTCGCCGCCGTGTCGGGCCTGGGTTTGAGAACGGTACAGCGGGTCGAACAGACCGGAAGAGCCTCGTTCGAATCCGCAAGGTCGCTGGCGGCTGCTCTAGAACTCGAGGTCGGGCAGCTGCGGGCCCAGACTCCGCGGCGCCGCCCGATCGTCGCAACGCTTGGCGCCGCGCTCGCGGCGGCATTCGGCTTCGCCCTGACGACCAGCAGTATTGCGGACCCCCTGCTGCTCGATTTTGATGTCGCCAGATTGGACCAGGGCAGCGGCAACGAGGTGCGACACGTGGGCCGCGTCGAAACACGCAAGGATTCGGCCACCGAGGTCGAAGTCGAAGGTCATCTCAAGCTTGTCGTCATCCCCACGACCGAGCCGGATGAACGAATCCGGTTGTCCAGCAAACTCTACGAATTGAAAGACGGCGACTATGTGCTGCTCGCCCAACCGCAGCTGATAACCGATCTCGAACAGGAGGTCGTCATCGTGTTTGGCGTTGACGGCGGCAAATCCTATACGCTGAAACTCACTCCAAGAGAAGATACGGAATGACCGGCGGGTGCGCCGATTGCCGGGACCGAGCGACCGCCGTCAGGGATCCAGAAAGTCGGGTAACGGGACCTCGATGACGCGGTTTTCGACCGCCTGACCGCGCATGAACTGCACGATGACCTCGCTCACCTCGGGTGACGACATGAACAGGTTGTGCCCGGCATTTCTGACGGTCACTGCGCTCAGCTGCGTGAACCCGGCTACCGCCTCCCGCTGGCTCTCGATGTAGGTTCGGCCGTCGAGCGTCCCGCTCAACAACAGCAGCGGCACGTCGCTCGCGGGCGCTTCGCGAAATTTGTCACCGAGATCGAGCTCCGGAGCAACCCCGGTCAAAAACAGCGTCGAATTCAGAAAATCCTTCAAGAGCGACGTTTGTGCCTGGCGTTCAACAGTACGCCGCCGCGTTTCGCCGATCCCGGAGGCGACGTCCATGATCGTCGACATGGCTCTCAGGGAGATCGAGTCGCCGGGCGTATGGCGGTGGCCGAGCGTCTTGACGATCCGCCGCGTCTCGCCGCGATCGATCTCGGCGTAGAGGCGCACCAGCCGCGCGGCGATTCCCGGATCGGAAATCGCGCCCGAGGCGATCTGCTGCAAGTCCCTGCGCTGCAGCAGATAGGGAGCCGGCGATCCGTCCTCCTGAGGCAGGTGCAGCATAAGCGGCGTCTCGTCGAGGCGCGCGTGGACGCGGCGCATCAGTGCAGCAATGTCGGGATAGGCGACCCGCGCTTCCGCCTGGGTGTCGATCGCCTCCTGCAGGCGTTTGAAGTAGGCGTCGGTGCGCGCAGGCATTTTGATCGTCTGATCCAGCCCTTCGGCGCTGGAGATCACAATCCGGTGAAGACGATCGCTCATCTCCCTTGCGGCCGCGAGCGCAAGGTGACTACCGTAGGACGTGCCCCACAGCGTCAGCTTTTCTGCACCCAGGTGCACACGCAGCGCGTCAAGGTCCACCACACTCTCAACGGTCGTGTAGCCGCGGACATCGACTCCCTCGCCTCTCCAGAAATCCAGGCACTCGCGGAACGCCGCCCGGTAGATCGCGGTGTATTCCGCATCGGAGAAACCCGTGTCGTGCGGAAAACGCCGCGCCGAATTGCAGCGAGGCAATATGTTGCTCTCGCCGGTACCGCGCTGATCAAGCGCAATGACGTCGCCGAACTCGCGCATGGCCATGAACAGCGAGAAACGGTTGCCACGGGCCGTAGCGATGCCCGAGCCGCCCGGTCCGCCCGCGAGGTAGACGACGGGCGGCCCTGCGCTCAGATCCGTGGCGGGAAACCGGACGTACCGGATGGGAATCGCGCGGCTGTTGGGGTCGCTGCGGTTTTCCGGCACCACGAGAGATCCGCGATACGCGTCGACCCGGTCGCCCGCCCGGGTTTCGAAAACAAACGCCTCTTCGGCAGGCGGGTTCGGTGCGTTCGAGGTGGCGCCAGCCGCCGCCAATACGATCAACAGGGATAACTTCACAATACCAACCATTCGTCTGCTGGATTACGACGGGCGCAACGCTAGCCCCGCCGTCGGGTACATGCACGCACTACTCTGCGGGCGGTAGCGGTTTTCCTGCAAACGGTCGTACCGACGCTGCCGATCCCCGTATAAAGTGGGCTATGGTCATGCTAAGACTCTTGCTCGTGGCAGGCGCCTGCTGCCTTGCGACGAACACCCACGCCGACTCTCATTCCCTGCTGCTCGGCGAGGTGACGGTCTGTCCCGCAACCGCCGGCGACGACTCGCCGCCGACGTTTACGGAAGCCGGTTGCCGGCGGCTACCCGGCAGCGAAGTCGATCCACAGGGCCGTCAACTCTGGGTACGCGGCAATGTGGCTACCCCGCGGGGCGCAAAACACACTGCGGTCGGTTTGTTCATATCCGGCAAGATGTCGAGCCGCGCCTACTTGAACGGTGTGCTCCTTGGCGAAAACGGTAAGCCGGGCGCCTCCCGAGTGGACGAGCAGCCCGGTCGGATTGACGCCGTGTTGTTCGTACCGCCCGACGTCCTGCGGGAGGGAGCCAACGAACTTGTTCTCAAGTTGTCAGCTCAGCGCAGCAGGCTGACGCTCGAAAAGCCGGTACATCAGCTTCAACTGGGCGCCTACGCATCGCCACGGGATTTACGGCTGCAGAGCTACTGGCCGTCGCTCGTACCGTTGGGAGCGCTGCTGCTCGGCGCGCTCTACTGGGTGGTGTTCAAGGCCAGCCGAGGCAGCGGAGTCGGCTCGATGACGCTTGCGCTCATGTCCTTGTTCGCCGCACTGCAGGTGTTCGCGGAAATCTCCAGAGGGGTGCTGTCCTATCCGTACCCCTGGCATGACATCCGGCTGCTCGCGATCCTGTTGTTTGCCGGTGCTTTTGGTCTTAGCCTGGTCGCGCACGTCTGCGACCGGCTCGGTTTGGAACGGAAAGCCCTCTGGCTGGTCGCCACGGGGCTCCTGACCTTCGGCGCGGTTCTGCTGGAGGCCGGCTACGACAACAAAACGGCCGCTGCGCTGCTCGTCACGTCGCTTGCCGGCCTCGCGCTGAGCGTGACAGGGATTCGTCGCGGGGTGCCGTCGAGTGCGCGTTTTGCCGTCGCGCTCGGCGTGTTCGCGTCGATCCTCTGGGCTGCGCCCATGCGTTTCCTCGATCTCTATTTCTCTTTCGTCGTGGCGGGTCTGGTGGCGTTCCTGACTGCTCAACAGGCCCGCGCGCTCGCCTTGGAACAACGCCGCGGGCAACGGCTCGAGGCTGCGCTGGATCGTCGCGGCGAAACGCCGGGTACGCTCCGACTCTCGAGTGCCGGTAAGACGGAGGTGATCGGCACGGATCGAATCGAGTACTGCAAGGGGGCACGCGACTACGTGGAGATCGCCCTGGAAGATGGAACGACGAGGCTGCACAACACGAGCCTCGCGCAACTCGAAGACGAGCTCCCTTCTGCCTTCTTGCGGGTGCATCGCTCGTATCTCGTCAATACAGGCAGAGTGAGTACGCTGGTGCGGGAACGTAATGGCGTAGGGCGTCTGGTGCTGGCGAGCGGTGTAGAGGTGCCGGTCAGCCGCCGCATCATGTCGACGGTGCGGAAGGCATTGAGCTGAAGTACGGCGCCTTGGAAAATGCCGATATGGCAAGAGCCCGATACTCGTGCCGTTAGCGGATAGCGTCCGCGGCGATGGAAAATCCGGCGGCCTATTCCGCCGGTCCCAACTGCCCGAGGCGCCTCTTCGCGTCCACCGCCAGCTCCCTCGTCAGATCGCCGGCGCCGGTCTCGCGAGCCAGCGCGGCGGCCTGTCCAGCCCAGAGCAGCGAAAAATCACTCGAACCCTGCGCCTCCGCTTTTGCTTTCAGAGGTGCCAGGGCGCCGCCGGCTTTGGGGAATGCAGGTGCCAGTTCCGACATTGGCCCAAGCTCTCTCATGACACGGTTCACGATCCCTCGCGCCGGCCTGCCTGAAAACACGTTGGTTAACGCCGTCCGATCGTCGCGAGCTGTGCGCAGAGCGGCCCGCCACAAATCCGATATTAGTGACTCGTGCGTGAGCAGGTAGGCTGTACCTATCAAAGCGCCCGCGGCGCCGAGCGCAAAAGCAGCCGCAACACCCCGGCCATCGGCGATGCCGCCCGCGGCAACGACGGGCACGCTGACCGCATCGACAACCTGCGGAACCAGCGCCAGGGTGCCGGGCTGAGTGGCGATGTCGTCCGTGAGAAACATCCCCCGATGAGCACCCGCCTCGTAACCTTGCGCAATAATCGCATCGCAGCCATGGTCCTCGAGCCATCGAGCCTCTTCCACCGTGGTCGCGGAACTGAGCACGACACTACCCGATGCCTGCACACGTCGAAGCAACCCGGTTTCGGGCAAGCCGAAGTGAAAACTGACGGCTTCCGGTTTGTGCTCCTCGACGAGCTCGCACATTGCGGCATCGAATGGCGTGCGGTTAACGGCCGGAGCCGCGGCGGAAGCTTCGAGGCCATACTCCTTGTAGTACTCCGCCAGCCGCTGGCGCCATGCCGAATCCCGTTCGGGCTGCGGCATCGGCGTGTCGTGACAGAAGAAATTGAGGTTCAGCGGCTTTGCGCTTCGTTGCCTGATGGCGGCAACCTCGACACGCACCTGAGCCGGATCGAGCATGGCGCAAGGCAACGAGCCGAGTCCTCCGGCCTCACTGACGGCCGCGGCCATCGCCGATCCACTGGCTCCCGCCATGGGCGCCTGGATGATGGGTAACTCGATGCCAATGAGACTCAGGAGCCGTTGATCAGGCCACATCGTTTCCACTCCCTAGTGTTTTTGTGCTCCTCTTCGATCTCCGGCGTTCCCGTGCGTCGACCGGTTATCGGGCGTAGCTTACGGTGTAGTGCAACTGAACGAAATCGTTGGGAAATGCGGTTGCGCGGGCGTCCGTCAGCTTGACGGTCTGCGAGTTGTTCCCGAACAGAGGAATACCCTCACCGAGTATGACCGGCGCCCGGGTCAGCGTCATTTCATCGATGAGTTCGAGTTCGAGAAAGGACTGAATCGTTTTGCCGCCGTCGACGTAGATATGGCGATAGCCTTCCTCCTCGAGGCTCGCAACGAGCGCTCGCACGTCACCCGCGTACAGTTCCACCCGGTCTTTGAGGTTCTCCGGAGGTGCTTTCAGCGTCGTGCTGAGAACAATCACCCTGGCGTTACCGTAAGGCCACTCGTCCGGCGCAAGATCGAAGCCGGATATCGCCTCCATGCAGCCACGCCCCATGATCAGGCAGTCCACCGACGCCATGAAACTGTCGAAACCCATGTCCGCCTGCGCACCCATGTCGGCATCGGGTTTTCCGGCGGTGTGCAGCCAGTCGACGCCGCCGTCCTTGCTCGCAATAAACCCGTCGACGCTGGTCGCGATGTACACGGAACACTTCATTCTGTCTGCCTCGCCCATCCTGTCGGCTGCTCAATGTCCCTTAAGAATTCGCGGGCTTCCACCCCGGTGGCCGCACGAAGTACGCGAAGAACTCGGCCACGCTCCTCGCCTGCCCGGCCTCTTTCCAGAAGCGCGGAAACCCGTGCAGAAACACGACCAGCGGGTTCACGGAATCGATCGGCTTCGTAATGCCGTACCTGACGGCCTCGACCTCGGGCTCGAAGGTGCCGAACAACCGGTCCCAGACGATCAGGATACCGCCGTAGTTCTTGTCGTGATACTGCGGGTTGCTGCCGTGATGCACGCGATGATGCGAGGGCGTGTTGAACGCGGCTTCGAACCAGCGCGGCAGCTTCGGCACAAAACGGGTGTGCAGGATTGCCTGATACTGCTGCACGAGTATCTCTGCCGCAAAGATCAGCACCGGGTGGAAACCGAGAGCGGCAAGCGGCAGGTGAAAAAACAGCGGGTACACGCCGTCCAGCGGGCCAAAACGGTAGGCAACCGAGATGTTGAACTCGGGTGAACTGTGATGAACCGTGTGCGTCAGCCAGCCCATGCCCGTGCGGTGCATGAAGCGGTGCTCCCAGTAGTAGATGAAGTCGCACAGCAAAATGCACAGCACAATCGACCAGGCCGCGATCGGCAGCTGGGTGACGCTCCAGTTGTCGTACACCCAGTCGTACGCCGCAATCATCAGCGTGGCGCCCAGCAGGTAGCTCGTTACCGGCATCGCGGTGAAGGTCAGAAAGTTGGCTACCGAGTCGCCGACCAGTCGCCAGTTCATTTTCCTGAGCAACGCGTAGCGCAGCAGCTCGAAGCCAAAATACAGGAGGCTCAGCACAAACAGGCTGCCGTTGACTGCGTAGTCCCAGTATTCGATGTGCTCCAACGACCATTCCCGCGTCAACCAGTCCATAGCGGGCGCTCTCCATTAATTGTCAATGATGACAAATTACTTACTTCATGATAAATTGTCAATCCTGACAATCAAAGACACCGCACGTGCCGCGACCGAGCCTGAAAGAACAGCGTCGAGAGGAGATCCTGGATGCCATGGAGCGCTGCATTGCGCGCTACGGGGTCGAGGGCGCCACGCTCGAGCGTATTGCCGACGAGGCCGGCATGAAGCGGCCTGCCCTGCGGCACTTCGTGGGCAACCGCGAAGCGCTGCTGGATGCCGTCAGCGACCGGTTCTTCGCTCGCGCCGCGGACGACAATGCCGCGCTCGAAACGGCTGTTGACGAGGGGCTGAACGCGGACAGGCTTCTCGACTTGCTGTTCGACGCGACACCGTCCGATACCCAGTCCATGCTGGTTGTGGAAGCGCTCATTGCAGCCTCGGCCGCGGACCGACAGATGGCACGGCGGATGAGACGTTACGTCGACGAGTTCACTGAGGTTGTGGCCAAAACACTACGAAACGAGTTCCCGAACGCAACGCGGGACGACTGCCTCGATGTGGCCGCGGGTATCGTGGGCATCTGTTTCAACGTCGAGTCGCTCTCCCCGCTAGGAAAAATCGACGACATTCGCCGCTCGTCGCACAACGCGGCGCGGAGGCTTGTGAGTACGTTGAAACGGGCTTGAAGGCGACGGCAAAATCCTAGTCAGCGAATCCGTACTTCTTGCCTAACAGCGGAAACCTTCGCCCGAGGTCTTCTTCCTGCCATTCGTCACCCGCCGGCATAGAAAAATCTGTCGAGAAGTCCCTTTCGAGTTCGCCACCCGTTATCCGCTCGAATAGCCCCAAGGCCACATAGCCGTACAGCTCGTTCTCAGCAAAGTTGGTCACCGTCACGTCAGCCAGCGACTCCGCCGATTCCACGGCCCGCTCAAAGACAGGCTCCCCTTCCGATATCAACCAGTCTCTGAAGTATCTGAATCCATCGTCCGAACACCCACCGTTTATCATGTACGCCGCAGCCCAAAGATCCCAATGGTAGGAGCGGGAAATCATCTCGTCGTAGTGCTTCTGAAACGACTGCAGCTCCTCCGGACTCTCCTCGGCGAGAACCTGCCTTAACGACTCTACACGGGCGTCAACATCCGCACCCGCCTCCTCGCGTGCCGCGGCCACGAGCTGCCAGAATCGCTTTACGTCCATCGCACGTTCACCTCTGAATACGAAGGGCGCGCCCTAAAGAGCGATTAACCGCGGCATTTGTGTTGACACTGTCGATGCGCCAGAACTCTTGCTACCTGTCATCACGCCAGATAGCGCGATCGATTTCGAACACGTACGCCGCACCCGGCCCGCCGGGCAAGGTAATGATCGACGTGGGCGCGCCTATCATGACCGTGTCGCCGTCAAGCGCAACGCCCCACCCGAAAACGTCGTTGGGTGCCCCATCACTGGCGAAGAGTTTGGCTCGCTGCTCCCAGGTCTTGCCGGAGCGCGTGAACACGTAGGCGGCTCCCACGTCCGCCGTCTGGGCATCACCAAGGATTGCGCTGACAACCGCCGTCTCACCCTGGATCTTCACCCGCGTGCCAAACCGGTCGTTCGCGGCGCCGTCGTCAGCCGTAAGCTTCGCCTGCTGGCGCCACGTCGCTCCATCACGAACGAAGACGTAGGCTGAACCCGAATTCTCGGCCTTATCGTCATCACGCGCGGCGCCGATGACGGCCGTGTTGCCGGACACGGCTACCCGAATACCGAACAGGTCGCCCGCCGCGCCGTCGTCGGCTATGAGCTTTGCCTGCTGGCTCCAGCTATCGCCGGTGCGATTAAACACGTAAGCCGCGCCCGAATTCTCGCCTTTGTCGTCGGTCAGGTCGGCGCCAACCACGAGCGTGTCGCCGAAGATCGCCACACTGATGCCGAACAGATCACCTGCGGCCCCGTCACTCGCCGTGAGCTTGGCCTGCTGGTTCCACGCGTTGCCGGACCGTGTAAATACGTAGACCGAACCCGAGTCCTCGTATTCATCGTCGTCACGGGGCGCGGCGACAACGACGGTATTGCCCGAAACGGCAACGCCGTAACCGAATTCGTCACCCTCCGCGCCATCGGCCGCGATGAGTTTTTGCGGTAGATTCCATTCGTTCGCCGAACGGGTGAACACGTAAGCGGAACCCGAGCCGGCGCTGTTGCCGTCACTGAGCCTCGCACCCACCGCCGCAACGTCACCCGCGAGCGCAACGCTGCCGCCCAGTTCGTCCCCGTCTTCAGCGTCCGGCGCCGTGAGCTTGTCCTGCAGTTTCCAGCCGCCCTCGTGGCGCCCAAACACGTACACCGAACCGGCGTCTTCCCCACCATCGTCGTCGCGCATTGCGCTGATCAGCGCCGTGTCGCCGGACAGCGCAACGCTAAAACCAAAAAAGTCGTTGTCACTACCGTCCGGAGCAACCAGCTTTGTCTCTTCGACCAGCGTCCCGGCCCAGGCCGAAGTCATGATTGACGGCAGTGCGGCCATCGAGATGACGCAGGCACACAGGCGCGCCCAATAGCTACGAAAACCCATCTTCATGAACAAGTTCTCCCGATCGCCGTAGTTGGCGTAAGCGCGTTCGAACAACCGGCGTCCCGGCACTTCACGCCCAACTTCTTCCGGCCGGCAGCTCGAAACTGCTGAATTCCAGATGCACGACGCGCCGATGACTCGGCTGCGTGGACTTTTGCGATCTGTGTAGAAGGTGCGGTCGCATGACCACCGCATCACCTGCATCAGCAACACAGGGAAACACTCTGCCACTACCAACCAGTTCGGCTATCTCGTGTCGTTCAAGGACCCCGTGCTCATGAGACCCGGGAATGACCTCGAGACATCCATTGCCCTCGTCTGTTGAATCCAAGTGCAGTCGAATCGTAAGCATTTGATTCAGTACCGATTCTGGAACCTGAGCATGATGCACACCATCCTTGAGCGTCCACGGCCCCCAACCTGAGAGATCGGCGGGCGCATTGAGCGTTACCGTCTTGTCCTGATGCCAAGCGACCAGCCAGTTCTTGTCCGGAGTCTTGTCAAAAAAGAGCGCTCGCACCAGACTCACGTCACCGCAGAGCAGATTCCCTGCCAACGAGAGCAGCCGATCATCGCTTCCGAGCCTCGCGATAGACTCGAATTTCTTCTCGAGGTTTCTGATCCCGTGCTTTCGAAGTTCAGGACTGTTGAGATCGATGTCCGTTTTGACTGACTCAACTGTGTCGCGGGAAAGCAGTGACCGACGAATTTCGACGCCGTCTTTTTCGAATTCGAGTTTCGCCAAGCGTCTGAGCCTCGGTCCTAGCCGTAAGTGCTTCAGATAGATTCGTTACGTCAACCAAAGTTTCTTACTGCGACTCGGTAGCTGCGGCGCTGCCAGCTTGTGGTTCCGTGCCGCGAGATCAGCAAGTCTCGATAGCCCTATCGCTTTTAAGAAGAAAGGGGCTGGACGATGGGACTCGAACCCGACTCAACGCGAGCCACGTCCATTCCCGAACATGACCCGTTTCGGCCGAGAGACCGACTGAGATCACATTAAGAAATCGATCCCGGTCGCCACAAACTGGGCGACCGACTAAATCTAACTGAAGAAATTGGGGTGGACGATGGGACTCGAACCCACGACGACCGGGATCACAACCCGGGGCTCTACCAACTGAGCTACGCCCACC
>JANQPG010000095.1 GCA_028289545.1 Woeseiaceae bacterium | reverse complement strand
AGTTACAAGAATGATGCTCAAATTCGAACGCAGAGCAGGTTGCCGCGCCGCGGTAGTCAAGCTGGCCCTGGTCGCGCAGGCGGCGTTCCTCGTGCTGGTTGGCGGAGCCGCAAGCGCGCAGGAAAGCAACCAGCTACAGGACATTCAGGTGCAGAGCCTCCCGGGCAATCGGGTTGAGCTGACTCTCATCATGAGCGATACGGCGCCCAAGCCGCTCGCTTTTACGATCGAGAACCCGGCGCGCATTGCGCTCGACCTGCCGAACACGGCGCTCGCGCTCGAGTCGCGTCGCCGGGACGTTAACCTGGGCCCGCTGGACACGGTACTCACCGCGGAAGCCAACGGCCGGACGCGAGTTGTACTGAACCTCGATTCCATGGTGGCCTACGACACTCGCCAGAGCGGCAACACGCTGGTCGTGACCGTGGGCGGAGACAGCGAATACGATGCCGGTTCCACCCAGTTCGCCGGCACGCCGTCACCGGCCGAAGCACCGGCAATGAGCGCCGCGCCGGCTGGCGCGCGGTCCATCGTCGGCGTCGATTTCCGCCGCAATCGCGACGGCGGCGGTCGTGTGGTCGTCAGCCTGACCGACCCGGGCACGCCCGTCGACATCCGTCAGGAAGGTGGCCGCGTGGTTGCGATATTCAAAGACACGGCCCTGCCGGCCGAGTTGATGCGCCGTCTCGACGTCATGGACTTCGCGACACCCGTGACGACCGTGGACACGCTGCGCACCAACATGGATACGCGGGTGGTGATTTCCGCGGACGGCAACTACGAACAGCTCGCTTATCAGTCGGATACGGAGTTCACGATCGAAGTGAATCCCGCGGCGGAGGTGGAAGAAGAGGGATCGTCACTGTTCTCCGAAACCAAGGAATACGAGGGTCAGCGCCTGACCTTGAATTTCCAGGACATCGAAACGCGCGCGGTACTGCAGCTTCTGGCCGAAACCTCGGGTCGAAACATCGTCGTTTCCGATACCGTACAGGGCAACGTGACGCTGCGTCTGCGCAACGTACCGTGGGATCAGGCTCTGGACATCGTGATGACCACGAAAGGCCTGGACATGCGGCAGAACGGCAACGTCATTATCGTCGCGCCCGCCGAAGAGATTGCGGCGCGTGAAACGGCGGATCTCGAAGCCAAGCAGGCGATCAGCGAACTCGAACCGCTGTATTCCGAGTTTATTCAGGTCAACTATGCCAAGGCGTCGGATCTGGCGGAGCTGATCGCGGACGGCGGCGGCACCGAGGGCGGCACCATGCTGTCGGATCGCGGCAGTATTTCCGTCGACGATCGCACCAACACGCTCTTGATTCGCGACACTGCCGAGCGGCTGCAAGGCGTGCGCCGAATGGTCCGCACGCTGGACATCCCGATCAAGCAGGTGTTGATCGAAACGCGCATTGTCGTCGTCAACGACGACACCAGCCGCGACCTGGGTATTCGACTCGGCGTCACCGGCATCGAGACCAACGGCAACGACGGCCTGACCGTGCTCTCGGGCAACGGGCAGGGCACGGCCACCTCCATTGGCTCGGCGCTGGACAATGCCGCCGATCCGGCGAATGGCACGTTCTTCCCGGTCGCCCTGGATCTGACCAACCGCTACAACGTCAACCTACCGATCGACAGTCCGGCAGGCTCTTTTGGCCTGGCGGTGCTCGACGGAAGTTATCTCGTCGATCTCGAGCTGACGGCACTCGCAACGGAAGGTCGGGGTGAGATTGTGTCGACGCCACGGGTGATTACGGCCAATCAAAAAGAGGCGCGCATCGAGCAGGGCGTGGAGATTCCCTTCCAGCAGTCGGCTTCTTCGGGCGCAACGACGGTGCAGTTCAAGAAAGCGGTTCTGAGCCTCGTCGTCACGCCGCAGATTACTCCGGACAACAACATCATCATGGATCTGCGCGTCAACAAAGATAGCGTCGGCCAGGTCATTTCGACGGGCGGTCTCGGCGGAACGGTGCCGAGTATCGATACGCGGCAGGTCGAAACGCAGGTACTCGTTGCTGACGGCCAGACCGTCGTGCTCGGCGGCATTTACGAAACCGAGCGGCGCGAGACCATCAACAAGGTGCCCGTGCTGGGCGATATCCCGTTTGCCGGCAACTTGTTCCGCAGCACAGAGTACGAGGACGACAAATCCGAACTGCTCATCTTCGTGACTCCGCGTATCCTCGAAGAAGGCGCTAAGCTTTATTAGGCGGCGCTGCATTCCTACTGTCGGAAAGCCAACCTTCGGGTTGGCTTTTCTTCTTGGGCTTGCTTCACGGATACTCTGCGTTCCCGATCACGCCGTGCACGGCCGTGGCGGGTATGATTGATATTGCTACTCCTGTCCAGGGTTGCCAATGAAATCCTCACAAAACCTGTTCCTGATCGGTCCCATGGGTTCCGGCAAGTCGGCGGTGGGCCGGGCGCTGGCGTCGAGCCTGCATCGCCCGTTTTTTGATAGCGACGACGTGATCGAAGAGCGAACCGGCGTCGATATTCCGTTCATTTTCGAAAAAGAAGGCGAACCGGGTTTTCGGGAACGCGAAGCCCGTGTTATTGCCGAGCTGACCGAGCGCGAAGGCATTATTCTGGCTACGGGCGGCGGGGCAATTATCAACACGGAGAACCGCCGGCATCTCGGTGCGCGCGGCTACGTCGTCTATCTGTTCACCAGCGTGGATCAGCAGTTGAAGCGCACGCACAAAGGGCGCGAGCGTCCGCTGCTGGCCAAAAGTGACGATCGCCGCAACGTGCTGGAGGCACTGATGGCCGAGCGCGAACCCCAGTATCGCGAGATCGCCGACCTGGTGGTCGAGACCGACGGCCGCAAAGTCAAGGCGGTCGCTGACGAAATTCTCGAAAAGCTCCCCTAGTCGTCGTCTCAGTTTGTTTATGGCCGAACCGGCGGGCTTCGGGCTTCGGTTCGACAACGGCTTTGCGGTAGTCTTCGCTTTCCCGGTGGGAGACATCGGCTAACAGGGACACCGGATCAGCGCAGCATGGCAGTTTCGAAAACACTAAACGTCGATCTCGGCGAACGGAGCTACCCGGTCGTTATCGGCCGCGACCTTCTGGGCGGCGCCTACGAACTGGCGGCCCACGTGGCCGGCAGCACCTGTTTTGTCGTCAGCAACGAAACCGTGGCTCCGCTCTACCTCGATGCGCTCACAGAGAGTCTGGGCGCCAAGACGGTCAAGAGCGTGATACTGCCCGACGGTGAAGCCCACAAGACGCTGACGACCTTAAGCCAGGTCCTGGACGCGCTCGTGTCGGCGAGAGCGTCGCGCGACACGACGCTGATTGCGTTGGGAGGCGGCGTCGTGGGCGACATCGCCGGTTTCGCCGCCTCGTGCTACATGCGCGGCGTGGATTTCATCCAGGCGCCAACCACACTGCTCGCTCAGGTCGATAGCTCGGTCGGCGGTAAAACCGGCGTCAATCATGCCGAGGGCAAGAACCTGATTGGCGCGTTCTACCAGCCGCAATGTGTGCTGATCGATACAGCGACGCTCGACACCTTGCCCGATCGCGAGCTGTCGGCAGGGCTGGCCGAGGTGATCAAGTACGGCGCCATTGCCGACGCCGACTTCCTGGACTGGCTCGATACCCACATGGAGCAGCTGCTCGACAGGGACAGCGAAGCGCTGGCCCACGCCATTTCCCGCTCGTGCGAACTCAAGGCGCAGGTTGTTGCCGAAGACGAGCGCGAGGCCGGCCGCCGGGCGATTCTCAATTTTGGCCACACCTTCGGCCATGCCATCGAGCGTTGTCAGGGATATGGCGACTGGCTGCACGGCGAGGCCGTTGCTGCGGGTATGTTGATGGCGGCGGAACTAAGCGGGCTCCCGGCAGCGGACGTTACACGCCTGCGTGAACTCATACGTCGCGCCCGCCTGCCCGTCGAGCCGCCCGCCATTGATGCGGATGCGATGCTGGGAGCCATGGGGCTCGACAAGAAGGCCGTGGGGCGCCAGCTTCGTTTCGTGTTGCTGGATGCGCCTGGGGAGGCCCGTTTGAGCGCAGACTACGATGAAGATCGCCTCGCGCAGATTCTCGGGGCCGGAGCCTGAATGCGCGAGAGGCTGGCAGCCGCGGCCTCCGAGGCAACGTCTCGCGGACGCCGATATGCGGAACCACCCGCGGAATACCGCGGCGAGTATCAGCGCGACCGCGACCGCATCGTGCATTCGACAGCGTTCCGGCGCCTGGTCTACAAGACGCAGGTATTCGTCAATCACGAAGGCGACCTGTATCGCACGCGTCTCACGCACTCGCTCGAAGTTGCGCAGATAGCGCGCACGGTTGCGCTTGCCCTTGGGCTTGCCGAAGATCTGACCGAAGCCATTTGCCTTGCACATGACCTTGGCCATACGCCGTTTGGGCACGCGGGCCAGGACACGCTCAACGAATGTATGCGCGACTACGGGGGGTTTGAACACAATCTGCAGTCGCTGCGCGTCGTCGACAAGCTGGAGGCAAAGTACGCCGACTTCCCCGGTCTGAACCTCACCTTCGAGACGCGCGAGGGTATCCTCAAGCACTGCTCAAAAAACAACGCCCGCAAACTGGGCGACGTGGGGAAGCGCTTTCTCGAGCGCACGCAGCCCGGTCTCGAAGCGCAGCTTGCCGACCTGGCCGACTCGATTGCCTACAACAATCACGACGTGGATGACGGTTTTCGCGCCGGCCTCCTGAGCCTCGAGCAGCTCTGCAGTCAGTCGCTATTCGAACATGAGCACCGAATCGTCACGGAACGCTATCCGAAACTCGAGGACAGGCGCCTGATCTACGAGATCATTCGCAGGATGATCAACCGGGTTGTGACCGATCTTATCGAGACGAGCAGGGCGCGCATCGAGGAAGCTGGTCCCGAGTCCATCGAAGAGGTGCGCAGCGCGGGCCGGAGGCTCGTCGGCTTTTCGCCCGAGGTGGAGGCCCGGCATCTGTCGCTCAAGCGTTTCCTGAATGAGCACCTCTACAGCCACGAAAAAAAACTCGCGATGACAGAAAAGGTGCAGGAGGTTCTGCGCGAGCTGTTTACGACGTACATGGCCGACGTTACGCGCATGCCCGACGAGTTTGCCACCGCGGCCGCGGCAGGAGACGAGTCCCGGCGGGCGCGCGTCGTGGCCGACTACATTGCCGGTATGACCGATCGTTACGCCTTGAAGGAACACGAGCGCCTGCAAGCGTAGGAATTTGCCAGACGGCCCACTAAAATACGCGCCGGCGCCCACCTACAACGGAGATCTCCATCTTGCAACACAAAGACATACCGGCGGCGGACCGGCTGATTTTTGCTATGGACGTTCCTGACCGCCAGCGGGCAGAGGCGCTCGTGGACGATCTCGGTGATGCCGTGCGCTTCTACAAAATTGGGCTCGAGCTGATGATGGGCGGGGAGTACTTCGAGCTCCTCGATTGGCTCCTGAAGCGCGATAAACGTGTGTTCTGCGACCTCAAATTTTTTGACATACCGGCAACCGTGGGCTCCGCGGTTCGCCAGCTGAAGGACCGCGGGGCCAGTTTTGTGACGGTGCACGGCAATCAATCCATCATGGAGGCTGCCGCTGAACACAAGGGCGATACGCTCAAGGTGCTTGGCGTAACGGTGCTGACAAGCCTCGATCGCGGCGACCTCGACGATCTGGGCTTCGATTGCGATGTTGGTGAGCTTGTCCTGTCACGTGCGCGACGGGCGCTCGAATCCGGGTGTGACGGCGTGATCTCGTCCGGCCTGGAGGTGCCGCGGCTGCGGGAATTCATCGACGACAAGCTGCTGGTGGTTACCCCGGGGATTCGGCCCGTCGACAACAAGCCGGTTGGCGATCAGAAGCGTGTCGTGACCGTGGAGACTGCGTTTGCGAGCGGCGTCGACTACATTGTCGTTGGTCGACCCATTCGCGACGCGGCAAGTCCAAGGGAGGCCGCGGAGGCCATACAGGCATCGATACACGAAGCGGTGAGCGCATGAGTACGGAACTCGCAAACGATCTTTTGCTGCGGACACTCATGAGAGAACCTGTGCCGCGCACGCCCGTATGGATCATGCGCCAGGCCGGCCGGTATCTGCCCGAGTACCGGGCGACTCGCGCGCAAGCCGGCGATTTCATGAGCCTGTGTCGCAACCCGGAGCTGGCCTGCGAAGTTACGATGCAGCCACTCAGGCGCTACGCGCTGGATGCCGCCATTCTGTTCTCGGACATCCTGACCGTTCCGGACGCCATGGGCCTCGGTCTGTATTTCGAAACCGGAGAAGGACCCAAGTTCGAACGGCCCGTGCAAACGGCCGATGCCGTTCGGGCTCTCAAGGTGCCGGATGTCGAGAAAGAGCTGGGTTACGTGTTCGAGGCTGTGCGCACCATACGCCGGGAGCTCAACGGCAAGGTGCCGCTCATCGGATTTGCCGGCAGCCCGTTTACCGTGGGCACCTACATGGTAGAGGGTGGCTCCAGCCGCGAGTTTCCGACGATTCGGGCGCTGGCCCAGGAATCGCCGGAGGTCCTCGATCACCTGATGAGCCTGATCGCCGAGACAACCGTTGAATACCTGAACGCGCAAATCGAAGCCGGGGCGCAAGCCGTGCAGATTTTCGACACCTGGGGTTCCGCGCTCGAGCCGGACGATTTCCGGCGTTTCTCACTCGCGTCGATGCAACGTATCGTCGACGGCCTGATCCGCGAGAAGGACGGCCGCAAGGTGCCCGTCATTCTGTTTACGAAGGGTGCGGGCCCTCTGCTCGAAGACCTCGCCGATACCGGCTGCGATGCGCTCGGCGTCGACTGGACGACGGAACTCGCGGACGCGCGGCGTTACGTCAGCGACAAAGTAGCGCTGCAGGGCAACCTGAATCCGGCCACACTGCGCGAATCGCCCGAGACCATTCGCGCCGGTGTTGCATCGACCCTGGCCAGCTACGGTAAGGGACCCGGCCACGTGTTCAACCTGGGGCACGGCATCACTCCCGACATAGACCCGGAGAATCTCGGGGTCCTGGTCGATGCGGTGCATGAGCTGAGTCCCGCTTATCACGACTGAGAACCGCATTCTTGCTGCAGCTTGCACAATTTAACCTGGCAAAGCTGCGCTACGGACTCGACGACCCGGGTCTGACGCGCTTCGAGATCGGCGCCAACATGATTCGCCGTGCCGCTGATCAGGCGCAGGGTCACGTGTGGAATCAGCAGGATGTCATTGACGAGACCTATTTCGCTACGCGCTCGGTCTGGCGGTCCGTCGAGGCGCTCGAAGATTTTGTCTACAGCGGAATTCACCACCGCTACCTGAAGCTTTCGGCCAACTGGTTCGTACCCGGCGAGGAGCGCGGGATGGTGCTGTGGCAGGTTACCGCCGGCACACGACCCTCTCTCGCGGAGGCTCAGGCGAGACTTCAGCGGATCAGAGCGGACGGCCCTGGGCAGGAAGCTTTCGATTTCTCGACCAGCCGACGGTTTGTGGCTGCCGCGAGCCGCTCAGCACGCTGAAACCGGTGCCGCCGACGCCGGCGTTCAGCAGAGCTTCACGTCGGCCGGT
This sequence comes from Woeseiaceae bacterium, assembly GCA_028289545.1. Classification (GTDB taxonomy): domain Bacteria; phylum Pseudomonadota; class Gammaproteobacteria; order Steroidobacterales; family Woeseiaceae; genus UBA1847. Next base: position 127,639 of record JANQPG010000095.1, on the reverse strand, counting down.
GTATTGAGTCCGGTCATCTTCGTTATCAAAACCCATTAACCGTTTGGCCACAAGGGAGTTTTTCGATGCAAAAACAACCGCTCGAGTCTCTGCCGGTTCCGACCAACCTCAAGCTGTCGCTCCTCTGGGCGTCGCTGATGTCCCTGTACATCTACAACGATTATTTCAGCCTGTTTCTTCCGGGCACCGTCGAGGACATGCTGAACGGCAGAATCGGCCCGCTGGGCGAGGCGACGGAGCCTGTGCTGGTCGGCGTTTCGATCATGCTGGCAATACCGGCGCTGATGATTGTCCTGTCAGCCGTGTTGCCGGCGACGGCCAGCAAGTGGCTCAACATCGTCATGGGCGCAATCTACACGCTCATTCAGCTCATGACTTTCTTCGGTTCGGCGCTGTTCTATCAAATTGTGGTTGTGCTGGAGATTGGCGTGACGGGACTGATCGTCTGGTACGCCTGGCGCTGGCCGCGTGCCGGAGCGCCGGGCTGACCGTCACCTCACCGCTGCATTCACGGCGCTAACGATCGGCAGCCTCGTCGCCGAGGTCCCCGCGCAGCCGCCGAAGCAGATGTTCAAGAACCCGATCTTCGGCCGCCGGCGTCAGTGGCGACTCGATTGTCCAATCGGGCGTCACGCCATCGGTGCGGGTATCGCCGGACGGCCGGATGATGTGCGCCTTTGGGAAGCCGACCGAAATGCCCGTCAACGGCAGGGTGAACGTTTCCATTGCTCCATAGGTGGTGGCCATGTCTGAGGTCTTCTCTCCGACGATCGTGCCGAAGCCGTAGTCCTGCAGGATCGCAGCGACGTTGACCGTGTTCGAATACGAGTGGCGGTTGATCAGAGCATAAACTTCGCCGTCGAAACGCCGGTCCTCGCGGGGTGCGGCAAGCGGGATGTCGAATGCAAACTGTTCGCCGCGCGGTACCTGTGCATAACGTTCCGCCATCAATCTGGAGACATTCGCCGCGGCTCCGGGGCTGGCGTCCAGCCTTGCCTGATTGGACGCGGCGGCCTCGTCGCTGGAGCGAATCAGGAACTCGGAGGCGAAGCGGAACGGCCTGTCCGCGATCCAGGCAAGCATGGGATCGCTGAACGAGTTGTCCCCGCCCGGGTTGTCTCTGAGGTCGATGATCAGCTTCAGAGCGCCCGCCTCCAGGAAGGCATCGAACGCACCGTCGATGAAGGCCGTAAACGCGGTGTTGTCCCACATGGCGCTCGGGTCCTCGGCGTTGTAGAACGGACCCGGTCGCAGGAAGGCAACGCTGTTGTCGAGTAGCTCAAAGCTGCGCAGCTCATTATCGAGGCTAAAGTTGGGCGGCCGATCCGCGGCCAGCTGCTCCCGCTCCTCCGCTGATCGTGCCGCAATGACGATCGTCTTCTCGGCACCGAGCGCGGTCCTGAGCCGAAGTTCGAACTCCGGAACCTCACCGAGCTCCAGCCAGAGATAACGTGGAAACGTGAACTCGAGCAACGAGTGTGCAATGTATGCGGTGTCGGCCGAGATATGTGCGGCGGTTCTCTCGAGCCACACCGCCATTGCGATACCGTTCAGCGAGAGGATTTCGTCACCCGGGCGAACGTCCGCGTGGCCGGAGTAGTCTTCGCCCACGTAACTCCGGCCTTCCGCGATGCGCAGGTAGATGGGGAAACTCTTGCCGCCGCGGTCCTCGAAGCGACGATGGGCTTCGCGCGGAAACTCGATGCGCGCGTGAGCCACGTTGCCGTAAGCGACAAAACGCTGAAAATACACCTGCGCATCGAACAGGCTCATGGGTTTGTCGAGGGCGCTCAGCATTTTGTCGTAGTGCAGGTCGTACTCGGCCTTGTCGCGGTGGGCATAAAGATCGGCGTGGCCGCTTTTCAGGCCATCGTAAAGTGCTGCAAAATCGGCCCGTAGCGCGTCGACGGCAATGGCTCGATCCGGGTCCGTCATGCGGTCGTCGGCCTGGCTGGTCCAGGCGACGCTCAACGCCGCAAGTACGCAAAGGAAGCGCGAGCGGCTCAGACGCCGATCATTGAGTGAGAAGGTACGGAGATACACGTGTCGGTACATAAGCGAGGTCCTCGACATGATACGGATACTGTCCGGGACCTTAGAGTGGGCGGGCCTGAACCGACCATGTTGTCAGGCTCCTTTTTTCCTGACGAAACCCTGACGGCGACAGTGTTGGCCGTTCCCGGGCCTACATCCGGCTGATGACGAACTCGGCTACAGGCGGCCCGCCGGCCGGAAACACGCAATCCCGGGTCTTCCGGGTCGGCAACTGGCGGGTTGAACCCGACACGGGCCGGATAGCGGATCACGACGGTACCGTCACCCTGGAGCCGAAAGTCATGGACCTGCTGGTGCTTTTGTCGCGCGATCCGGGCCGCGTCTGGTCGCGGGACGACATCGAGGCTGCTCTGTGGCCCGATTCGATCGTCGGTGACGACACGGTGGCGCGCGCAGTGTCCCGATTGCGCCGCGCGCTTGGCGATTCGGCACAGGCGCCCAGTTTCATCGAAACCTTTCCTAGGCGCGGCTATCGGCTGATTGCGCCAGTCGAGCGAGCGGGCGACGCCAGGATACCCGGCGAGCACGCTGCCCGAAACCGTGTGCCGCGGCCGGCGTTGGTATTGCTGGTGCTTGCTATTGCGGCCGTCGCGATCGCTGCCCTGAGCCTTTCGACGTCGCGACCCGCCGGTGAAGCGGACGTGCTGACTGAGAGAGCGGGTGATCTCTATATGCGCTTCACCCGCGCGGACAACGAGGCCGCCATTGTGCTCTACGAACGCGCGCTCGCTGCCGACAAAGACCACGCGGGGGCGCAGGCGGGGCTCGCCAATGCGCTGGTGCAGCGTATCGTCCGCTGGCCACATCGACCGGGCGCGGAGCCGGCGGGAGCGGACAGCCTCTCCGAGGCCCTGGACGCCGGGCTGACCGAGACGCCCGCCGCCACGGAGACGCTTGCGCGCGCCGCGGCAATGGCCGAACGCGCCGCGCGGCTGGCACCTCGCGATCCGGACGCGCTCAAGGCGCTCGGCCTGACCCTGACGGCACAGGGCGATCTCAAGCGCGCAGAGCGGGTCTACCGGCGCGCCATCGACATCGACGAGGACTCCTGGGAGTCGTTGATCAACCTGGGGGAAATCCATCAGATGCGAGGTGATCAGCGCGGTGCGGTTGCCGTGTTCGAGCAGGCATACGCTGCGATGGGCCGCGCCTATGATCGAGAGCCGCAGCGCATCGGTCCCTGGCAGGTGGCGCTGGGGGTCGCGATCGGCGGGATCTACGAAGCTCTGGAGCAAACGGACGACGCCGAACTCTGGTACCGGCGCGTGCTTGCGGAAGCGCCACTCGAGCCCGAAGCGACGACGCGCCTGGCGCAATTGCTGTACCGATCCGGCGACCGGGGAGAGTCGGAGCGCCTGTGCAAGGCGCTGACGGAGAAGGTTGGCCATTTTCCCGGCTGCGAGTTTGCCGACGGCCGTTCGGGCGGATAACGTAGCCGGCGTTCAGCTACAGGATTTCCACCTCGACGACGTGGCACTCCTGCACAACCGGGATGCTGGAGCCGCCGTGCATGTTAGCCGCCTGCCAGGTGGGCTCGCCGAATTTGTAGGAACGCATGATTTTCTCACCCCCGTCGTCTTCCTCGAGCCACGCGCAGGGGTTCAGGTAAACCACGACACGATCCGGCTGCTGGACGAGCGGCGGCGTTTCGCCATTGCGGATTGTCCGTTTGAGGACCCGTACTTTGTCGTTGTCGAACGCCGTTGTGTAGATATAAGGCGCAACCTTGACCGGGTCGAGCGCCGCCTGTGAGAAGGCGACGCCCGCGGCAATTCCGGTAGCGAACAACGTCACTGCCGCCAGGATGCCGGTCCTGGCCCTCATTCGGCCGCCATCACTTCCTCGCGCAGCTTGCGGCGCAGGATCTTGCCGACGTTGGTTTTGGGCAGCTCGTCGCGGAACTCCACGGCTTTCGGGCATTTGTAGCCCGTCAGGTTGTCCTTGCAGTACGCGATAATCGCCTCCTCGGTGACGTCCTCCGACGTGCGGACGGCAAAAACCTTGACGATTTCGCCGGAGCGCTCGTCGGGCAGGCCAATCGCCGCCGCCTCGAGCACACCCTCCATCTCGACCACGACGTTCTCGACTTCGTTCGGATAGACGTTGAAGCCGGAGACGAGGATCATGTCTTTCTTGCGATCCTCGATGAAGACGTAACCGTCCTCGTCCATACGGCCCACGTCACCGGTTCTGAGCCAGCCGCCCGGCAGCATGACCTTCGACGTCTCGGCGGGGCGCTGCCAGTAGCCCTCCATAATCTGCGGTCCGCGAATGCAGATTTCGCCAATCTCATTGACGCCGAGCGGGTTGCCGTCGTCAGCGGCAATCATGATGTCGGTTGACGGCACGGGCAGTCCGACGGAGCCCGTGAAGTCGCTACCCGGCGGGTTCGAGGTGGCCACGGGCGAGGTTTCCGTTAAACCGTAGCCCTGGTGAATGGGCACACCCGTGACTGATTTCCATTGATGCGCCACCGCCGGCTGCACCGCCATGCCGCCGCCAATCGACATGCGAAGCTGGCTGAAGTCCACGCTCTCGAAATCAGGCGTGTTCAACAGGCCCGCAAACAGCGTGTTGACGCCCGTAATCATGTTGAAGTGATGTTTCTTGAGTTCCTTGACAAAACCCGGCATGTCGCGCGGGTTGGTGATCAGTACGTTGAGTCCACCCTGCGCCATGACGGACAGGCAGTTCGTCTCCAGAGAGAAGATGTGATAGAGCGGCAGCGCCGTAATCGCGACGACCGGTTCGACGCCCTTGTAGGAGTCGCCCTGCCAGACAATGGTCTGCTGAACGTTGTAGACCATGTTGCGATGACTGAGCATTGCGCCTTTGGAGACGCCCGTCGTGCCGCCCGTGTATTGCAGGTAGGCAATGTCGGCGTAGCCGAGCTCCATCGGCTCCACGGTCTTGCCTTCGCCCTTCGCCAGCGCGTCGCGAAAGCGCGCGTGGCCCGGCAGCCGATACGGCGGCACGGCTTTCTTTACGCGGCGCAGCACGAAGTTGACGAGCGCGCCCTTGAGCGTGGGCAGCAGATCGCCAACACCCGTAACGACAATGTGTTCGACATCCGTTTCGGCGAGTACCTCGTCGAGCGTATGCGCAAAGTTCTCGAGGATCACGATCGCCTTGGCGCCGGAATCTTTGAGTTGGTGTTCGAGTTCGCGCGCCGTGTACAGCGGATTGACGTTGACGACGACGAGACCCGCCCGAAACGCACCGAACATCGCGACCGGGTACTGAAGGATGTTGGGCAGCATGATGGCGATTCGTTCGCCGCGCACGAGACCCAGAGTGTCTGTAAGGTACGCGGCAAACTGCATCGAGAGTACGTCGAGATCTCGATACGTCAGCGTTTTTCCCATATTGGCAAACGCCGGCTGATCCGGGTATTCGCGAAAGCTGTTTTCGACGAGGTCGCGGATAGAGCGGAACGGCGGTTCCGGCACCTCGGCGGGCACGCCGGCCGGGTACGATTTGAGCCAGGTCTTGTCGTCCAAAAAGCCCCCCTTTTTTGGCTTTAAGTCAAAACGTTACTTGAATCTATCTTAGGAAAATTCGTCACCGCGCCGACAGCTATTTTTTCGCAAGCCAAGGCGCCGCGAGAGCCGTGTAGCACCGCTACATCAGCGAGCGGCAACGCGGGATTGCGGAAAAATAGCTACCGTCCCAGAGGGTTGTGGCGCGATTTGTCGCGATGCGGCGTTACTCGTCGCTCATTTGGAGTCACCAAACTACGCTCCTCGTGCCTTGCCTCGCGGCAAATCGCACCGCAACGCGGCCACGAATTTTCCTAAGATAGATTCAAATTGAAACAGACGACAGAATAGCGCATCCGTCAGACTGGAGCACTCGAATACGTCGAACGTGCCGGAGGATTATCCGTGGCTGTGGGCCAGCCTCAATCCGGCGGTTCCATTGCTTCGCTAATGACGGGCCACGCGTTGTCGAGCAGTATCGGCTGCGCTGCCGCGTTCGGGTGGATGCCGTCGCTTTGCATTAGGGTTTCGTCGAGGGCAACGCCATCCATAAAAAACTCGATCCAGGGGATACCGGCTTCCGCGGCGACTTCTCGGAACGTGCCTTCGAAGGCGCGTGTGTAGCGTGGTCCGTAGTTTGGCGGGATACGAATGCCGAGCAGGGCAACCCGGGCTCCCGCCGCCTGCGATCGATTGACGATCGTGAGCAGGTTCTCGCGGGTGCGCTCGGGCGGCAGTCCACGCAAGCCGTCGTTGCCGCCAAGTTCGACAACAACCACGCTGGGCGCCAGTCGCTCGATGATGCCGTCGATGCGCGTCCTGCCCCCTTCGGTCGTCTCGCCGCTAATGCTGGCGTTCACAACGCGATGTTCGTACCCTTGCTCGGCAAGCCTGAGCTGCAACAAAGACGTCCAGGACTGGTCCACATCGATGCCGTAACCGGCGCTGAGGCTGTCGCCCAGAACGACAAGTACGGGAGTATCGCCCTGCTCCGGCGGGCCGTCCGCCACCGCGGGCCCGCCAGGGAACAAGAGCAGTACCAGGACCGCCTGTGTAAAGAGGATTCGCATGATTGATTTCGCCAGGGACTATGCGCTTTTTAAGGACTATGCATGAGTAATTCGTCTTCGAGCGACGCCGTATTGGCGGCGCACCGACTCGTCAAGCAGGTTACCAGCCCCGAAGGGTCTCTGACCATTCTCGATGACGTCAGTTTCACGGTTGCCGCCGGCGAAACCGTTGCGATCGTGGGGGCCTCGGGAGCCGGCAAGTCGACGCTTCTGGCGCTCCTGGCCGGGCTCGATCTGCCGTCCTCGGGTCACGTGCTGCTCAACGGCAGAAACCTGAGCGAGCTTGACGAAGACGGCCGCGCGAAGGCCCGTGCAGATAGCGTCGGCTTCGTATTCCAGTCGTTTCATCTCGTGCCCTCGCTCAATGCGCTCGAGAACGTCATGTTGCCGCTGGAACTCGCAGGCGCCGATGATGCTCGCCCACGCTCGCAGGAGATTATTGCCGAGGTGGGACTTGCCGAGCGGGCGCTGCACTACCCGGCACAGCTCTCTGGGGGTGAGAAGCAGCGGGTTGCGATCGCCCGCGCGTTTGCGACCGAGCCCGCCGTGTTGTTTGCGGACGAGCCGACCGGCAACCTCGACAGTCGGACCGGAGAGAAGATCGTCGAACTCATGTTCGAGTTGAACCGGCGATCTTCGACCACGCTTGTGCTCGTGACCCACGATAATCAGCTCGCCGAGCGCTGCGATCGAGTCCTGAGTCTCGATGCCGGTCGGCTGGTCAGCGACGTTCAGGCCGCCGCGTGAGCGCTTTTCGCTACGCGCGGAGGAGCTTCGGCCGAGAGCTGCGCTCGGGCGAGGTGCTTGTGCTGCTCGCCGCCGTGACGCTGGCTGTTGCCGCCTTGACCGCGGTCAGTTTTCTGACCGACCGGATCGGCAAAGCCGTTGCACGTCAGGCGAACGAGGTGCTTGCGGCTGATCTGAGGCTACGCTCGGCGGAGCCCATTCCCGACGAGTGGCGTTCGCTCGCGGCCGATTTTGCGCTCACGACGTCCGACACGCTGGCATTCCCCTCGGTCTTGTTTTCGGGGAGTGAGGATTCCGCCTCGGCCGGCGGCGCCTTGTCGACCATCAAGGCCGTGGACGAAGCCTATCCGCTGCGCGGCGCCGTACGTACCTCGGCCGACCTGTTTACCGAGCAACGCGAAGTGGATACCGTGCCGGCGCGCGGTGAGGTGTGGGCCGACGCGGCACTGCTTGCGCGGCTCGGCGCGAAAGTGGGTGACACGCTGGCGGTCGGCGAACTCGATCTTGCGGTCACGGCCGTCCTGACCTATCGGCCCGATCAGTCGATCGGCTTTGCGTCTCTGGCGCCGTCGCTGCTCATGAACGTTGCCGATATTCCGGACAGCGGCCTGATCGCCGAAGGCAGTCGCGTGAGCTACGCGCTGCTCGTCGCGGGCGACGCCGAGGCCGTCAGCGAATTCAACGAGTCGATCGAGGGGCTCTTGCCGGACGATGTGCGTATCCGCAGTCAGGAGGAAAGCAGCGAGCGCGCCTTCAACGCCGCTGACAGGGCCGACCGTTTCCTGTCCCTGACCGCCGTCATCAGTCTGTTGCTCAGTGCCGTTGCGATCGCCATGTCGGCCCGGCGTTTTGCCGAGCGGCGCATGGATACCGTGGCGCTCATGAAGAGCCTCGGCGCAACGCAGCGGTTTGTGATTATGGTATCGGTGCTGCAGCTCGTTGCGCTCGGCGTCATCGGCGTCGTGCTCGGCAGCACGGTGGGCTTCCTCGCCGAGGCCGGACTGTCCTACATCATTGCCGATCTCATTGCGGGCGACTTACCCGATCCCGGTCTCGCGCCGGTGTTCCTGGCGTCGATCAGCGCCATGCTGCTGCTCCTGGGTTTTGCCCTGCCTTCGCTCTTGCAGCTCAAGGACACGCCGCCCCTGCGCGTATTGCGGCACGACGCCGAGCCGCCGTCGCCGTCGCGACTGATGGTGGCCGGCGTATCGCTCGCGGCCGTCGCGGCGCTTCTGTATCGCTCGGTCGGCGACCCTCAAATGCTCGTGATCCTGCTGGGCGGCGTGATCGTCATCGGCTGCCTGCTGTACCTGGTCGGCCGCGGTCTCGTGGCGGCGATGGGCCGGTTTCGCGCGGGCGTCGGCGTTGCGTGGCGCTACGGCCTTGCGAACGTGGCCCGTCGCGGGCGCGCCAGCGCCGTGCAGGTTGTCGCCTTCGGTCTCGGTTTGACCGTACTGCTACTGCTGACCCTCGTACGTACCGATTTGCTCGATGGCTGGCGGAACATGCTCGATACCAGCGCACCGAATCATTTTATGATCAATATCCAGCCCGACGAGCGCGAATCGATTGGAGCAATGCTCGTTGCCGAAGAGCTTCCGATTCCGCGCTTCGATCCCCTGGTGCGAGCGCGCATGACCCACGTCAACGGCACGCCCGTCAAAGAGCTCGAGATCGAAAATGAAGACGGCCGCTGGTTCGTCAACCGTGAACAAAACCTCTCCTGGTCCGAAGACCTGGCCGACAGCAACGAACTCGTCGAGGGCGAGTGGTGGCCGGCCGGCTACAGCGGGCCAGCCCTCGTGTCGATCGAGGAAGAAGTCTCGGAGGAGACCGGCCTGGGTATTGGCGACGTCCTCGAGTTCTCGGTCGCGGGGCAGTCCGTGGAAGCGCGCATTACGAGCGTGCGCAAGGTCAACTGGGATTCGTTCAAGCCGAACTTTTTCCTCGTATTTTCGCCGGGGGCACTCGACGGTTTCCCGGCAAGCTACATTAGTGCGCTGAACGTCCCGGCCGCGAAGAAGACGCTGTTTGCGGGACTGGTCCGGCAGCACCCGAGCGTTTCGGTAATCGATCTCGACTCGATCATTAGCCAGGTGCAGGGGATTATCGAAAAGGCGAGCCTGGCTGTGCAGGTCGTGTTCATGTTCACCTTGCTCGCCGGCGTTGCGGTACTGTTTGCGGCCGTGCAGTCGACGATCGACGAACGCCGCTTCGAAAGCGCAATGCTGCGTGCGCTCGGCGCCAGGAAAAGGATCGTGTTCTCCGGAGTCATGACCGAGTTTGCCGCGCTGGGTGTTGCGGCTGGTCTGCTTGCGGCCGCCGGCGCCTCGGCGCTGGCCGCCGTTATTGCCGTCCAGCTTTTCGAGCTACCTTATGCGTTCAACCCCACGCTGTGGCTGGCCGGGCTATCGGCCGGCGTGGCGATCGTTTGTTTCAGCGGTTTTTTTGCCGCGCGTGGCGCCATCAACGCGATGCCGGTCGACGTCCTGAGAGGCGCGAGGAATTGAGCGAGGAGTCGGACCGGGAATCAGACGACGAACCGCCGCTTGGAAAGCTGTCCTGCGGGGTTGTCATTGCGCGTCGCGACGGTGAAAGCTGGCTCACCTTGTTGCTGCGGGCATACCACCACTGGGACTTCCCGAAAGGCCTGCGCGAGGCGGGCGAGACCCCGCTCGCGGCCGCGGTCCGCGAAGTCCGCGAGGAGACCGGCATAGCCGATCTCGACTTCGTCTGGAGCGAGCGTCATTTCGAAACCGGTCCGTACAGCCGCGGCAAGACCGCGCGTTACTATCTTGCGAAGTCGGAGACCGGCGACGTGGTTCTCGGCCCTTCACCCGACACCGGCGAACCTGAACACCACGAATGGCGCTGGGTCAGTTTCGACGAAGCGCACGACCTGACGGCGCCGAGAGTGCGCGACGTCGTCCGCTGGTCGCGGCAGATTATCGGCGCCTGATCGCCTCCGCGATTACGGATCGAGATCGACCCGGTTGCGCTCTTCACCGGCAATAAACGCCGCGGCGTTTCTGGCCAGCTCGACAATGGCGTTTTGCCGGGCTTCGATGCTCGCCCAGGCAACGTGTGGCGTTACGATGAGCTTGCCGCCGCCGAGGTTATTGCACAGATAGTCGAGCAGCGGGTCGCCGCCCACGGGCGGTTCGACGGGCAGCACATCGACCGCGGCGCCGGCAATGTCGCCGCTTTTGAGCGCGTCGGCAAGCGCGGATGAATCGACCAGCCCGCCGCGAGCCGTGTTGATCAGGTAGGCGCTCGTTCGCATGCGCCGGAATTGCTCACGGCCAATGAGGCCGCGCGTCGCGGGCGTGAGCGGGCAGTGCAGAGAGACGGCGTCGGCGCGCTCCAGCAGTTCCTCGAACGCAACCCGGCCGTGCGGAACGTCGTCGGCGCCGGGTCGCGCCGAAATCAAGACTTCCATCCCAAAGGCGCGGCCCGTCTCCGCAACACCGCGGCCCAGTTCGCCGTAGCCGACAATGCCGAGTGTCATGGCCGACAGTTCCCGCACGGGGTGAGCCAGCAGAAACGGCCCACGGGCGTGCTGCCACTCGCCGGCCGTAACCGACGCGTTGAAGCGGTCGAGGCTGTGGGTGAGCATCAGCAATACGCCGAACACGTGCTCGACGAGCGACGCCGTGCAGTACGCGCGGATGTTCGCGACCGCAATGCCTCGCTTGCGCGCCGTTGCGAGGTCTACGTTGTCGGTGCCCGTGGCCGTCAGTCCGATGAAACGCAGTGCGGGCGCGGCATCCAGAAGCGCCGCGTCCAGCAGGTTCTTGTTGGTAAAGACCATTTCGCGGTCGGCAATCCGCGCCGCGGTTTCGTCGAACGCCGTAGCGTCATGGACCTCGAGATCGGAGACCACCGCCTCGAGCGGTCCGAGATCCAGGCCTTCGCCCATGGTGGCGTAATCGAGAAACACCGCTCGCATGAATTGCCCTGCCGCCGTCAGCTGTTCAGAATGGCCGAACGATGACGAATGCGTTCTGGAAACACAAGTCGCTTGACGAGATGACGGAGGCCGAGTGGGAATCGCTCTGCGACGGCTGCGCGCTGTGCTGCATGCACAAGGTCGAAGATGAGGACACGGGGGAGGTGTTCTACACCAACCTGGCCTGTCGCCTGCTCGACCTTAACACTTGCCGCTGCACGAACTACGCGGCGCGCGTCCGGGAGGTCACGGATTGTATCGATCTAACCGAGGACAAGGGTGCGGCCTTCGAGTGGCTGCCGCTGAGCTGTGCCTACCGGCGGATCGCCAACGGCCAGGAACTCCTGGACTGGCACCCACTCGTCAGCGGCGACCCCGACTCGGTGCACAAGGCAGGCATCTCGATGAAAGGTGAGATGTTGTCGGAGCGTGACACCGACGAGTGGACCGTGCTACAGAAGCTCAGCGAAGACGCGGACCGGTAGAGCGGACCGACAAAGGAGAACAACAGCGCATGAGCGAATACAAAACGCGGCCGTTTCACGAGTACCGTGAATATCCGCCTGAAGAAATGCTCCAGCGCGCGGAGGCGTTTTACGCCGATGTGGATCGCCGCCGCAGCGTCCGTGAATTTTCGGATCGCCCGGTTCCCAGGAAGCTCATCGAAACGGCGCTTATGGCGGCCAACACGGCGCCGAGCGGCGCCAACATGCAGCCGTGGCATTTTGTGGCGGTCAGCGGCCCGGAAACCAAGCGGCGTATCCGGCTTGCCGCCGAAGAGGAAGAGCGGGAGTTCTACGGCCATCGGGCGTCGCAGGAGTGGCTCGACGCGCTCGTGCCGTTCGGCACCGATGCGAACAAGCCGTTTCTCGAAACGGCGCCCTGGCTGATCGCCATTTTTATCCAGAAGTTCAGCGAAGACGCGGACGGTGAAAAGGTCAAACACTACTATCCCACCGAATCCACGGGGCTCGCGACCGGTCTTTTGATCACGGCGCTGCACAACGCGGGTCTGGCAACCCTGACCCACACGCCGAGCCCAATGAAGTTTCTCAACGACATTCTGGGCCGCCCACGCACCGAGCGGCCGTTCCTGCTACTCGTGGCGGGTTACCCGGCGGACGATTGCGAAGTGCCGGATATCTCGCGCAAGTCTCTGGGCGAGTTCGCGAGCTTCGTCGATCGTTGATGGCGCGACAAAGACCGTGCGCCTCAGACCCGCGGCCGTTACCCGGTGTTCTGCAGTCCCTGGGCAATGCCGTTGACGCTCGCGAGCAGCGCATCGAACACCGGGCCTTCCTCGCGGCCGGCACGGCGCCAACGGTCGAGGAGATCGACCTGCATGAGACTCATGGGATCGACGTAAGGGTTTCTGAGCATGATCGCCCGCTGCAGCGTCGTGTCGCCCTCGAGCAGCGACTCGGTTTCGGAATACTCGAGGATCAGGCTGCGCAACAGGTCGTATTCGGCCTCGATGATTGGGAAGAACTGTTCGTGCAGCTCACCTGAGAGTTTCGAGTACAGCTCCGCAATTCCGAGGTCCGCTTTGGACAGCACCATCTCCGCGTCCGCAACCAGCGCGCGCATAAAGTGCCACTCCATGAACATGTTGCGGAACGCGCCGTCATCGAATTGTTCCGAAGCGCGCTTGAGACCCGTGCCGAAACCGAACCAGCCGGGCAACACGTAACGCGCCTGCGTCCAGGCAAACACCCACGGAATCGCCCGCAGGGATTCGATGCCCGGTTTCTTGCGCCGGGACGGCGGCCGCGAACCGATACGCATACGTTCGATCAGGTCGATGGGTGTCGCTGCGCGGAAATACTCGAAAAAGTCCGGTGTGTCGTAAACGAGGCCGCGGTAGGCCTGGCGGCTTTCGTCGGCAATGACGTCCATCATGTCATGCCATTCGGGTTGATCGTTGCCGCGGTGATGCGGCATGGCCGTAGCCAGCGCAACCGAACCCGTCACCTGTTCGAGCGTTCTGAGCGCAATGCCGCGCAGCCCGTATTTCTCGTTGATGATCTCACCCTGCTCGGTGACGCGCAGGCGGCCGTTGACGGTACCCGGAGGCGCTCCGAGTACGGCAACATGGGTTTTGCTGCCGCCACGGCTGATTGTGCCGCCGCGGCCGTGGAACAGCGTCAACTCGATGTCCCGCGAGCCAACGGCATCGACCAGCTTGATCTGCGCGTTCTGCAGGGCCCAGCGCGCCGACGCGAGTCCGCCGTCCTTGTTGCTGTCGGAATAGCCCACCATGACCATCTGCCGTTTGCGGCGGCGCTCGAGATGCGCGCGATAGCGCTCGGTCGAGAGCAGGGCATCGAGGATAACGGTGCCTTGCTTCAGGTCTTCCACGGTTTCGAGGAGCGGCGCAATGTCGAGCGGCACTTCGCCGCGCTTGTTGTGCAGTTCTCCCCACTCGGCCAGTAGCAGCACCGAGAGAATATCGTCGGCACCCTGGGTCATGCTGACGATAAACGGGCCGATCGCCCGTTTGCCGTATCGACGCTGGCAGAAGCTGATGGCCTGGAACACCGCGATCGTCTTGCGTGCCTGCGGACTCAGGGTTTGCGGCGCGCCTTCGCGATTGTCCATCGCCTCGATGATGCGCTTTGCGCGGTCTTTGGCGCTCCAGCTGTCCCAGTCATCTATCCCGAGGCACTCGCCTACGACGCTTCGATGCACTTCGGCGTCCTGCCTGACGTCGAGCGTCACGAGATGGAACCCAAACGTCTGGATGCGCCGCAGCAACCGGCGTACGGCGAACAGCCCGGCATATTCCCCTTTATTGGCGGCGAGGCTCTCCGCGATCAGCTCGATGTCGGCCTCGAACTGTTCGACCGTTTCGTAGGGGAAGATGTCGTCGTCGTAGGTCGACTGCAGGCGCTGCTGCACGAGGCGCAGGAACACGCGGTAGGGCATGTCCCGGTGGCGCGCCGGCACGGCGTGATAGGCGTTCTGGAATACGCCGCGATACTCCTCGATACGCGCGAAGAGTTCTTCACTGAAGCCCACCCGGTCGGTGGATTGGCTCAATTTCGTCGACAGCGTGCCGCACTCGTTGTAGTACAGATCGAGTACCAGGCAGCGCTGCCGGGTCAGCGTTTCACGAATGGTTTTTGCGTTGACGTTCGGGTTGCCGTCCATGTCGCCGCCAACCCACGACGAGAAGCGCACAATGCGCGGCACCTTGATGTCTTTGCCGCTCTCTCCGTAGATGCGGCCTATCGCGGTTTCGACGTCTTCGTAGAAGACGGGCATGGCGCGATACAGCACGTCCGTGACGAAGAACAGCACGTGCTCAAGTTCGTCCGCGACGGTCATTTGCTCCGACGGGTGTTCGTCGGTCTGCCAGCCCGTCGTAATCAGCAGGCGAATGTTCTGCAGCGCGGCGTGAGTTTCCTGCGGCGTCATCGTCGGGTTCAGCAATTCGACGAGGTGCCGGACGATATTCTGCTCCTTGCGCAGAATCGTGCGGCGCGTCGGTTCCGTCGGGTGCGCCGTAAATACGGGTTCGATACGCAGCGTGTCGATGAGTGCCTGCAGCCCCTCCGGGTCGGTACCGGTAGCCTTGAGGCGCATGAGCGTGTCCTCGAGGCCGCCGGGCTGGTGCTGGCCGACGTCGCGCAGGTACTCGCGCCGGCGGCGTATGCGGTGCACCTTCTCGGCCGTGTTGACCATTTGAAAATAGGTCGAAAAACTGCGGATTACGGACAGCGCGAACTCGGGGTCGAGATCGTGCACCAGGTCGGCCAGCTCCTCTCCGGGACGTTCGTTATATTCACGACGCCGAATCGAGCGCAGGCGCGCCGTCTCCACGAAGTCGAACAGCGTTTCTCCGCCCTGTTCGCGAATCAGGTCGCCAACCATTGTGCCCAGCGTCCGAACGTCGTCTCGGAGCGATTGCTCGCGATCCGTGAAGTGGACGTCCTGGCGACGCATACCCTTGTTTTCCTGCTCAGCCATTGGCGCCTAGTCGCGAAAATTCTCGAACTGCAGGGGCAGTTCGATGCCCTGATCCTTGATGAGTTGGATCGTCGCCTGCAGGTCGTCGCGCTTCTTGCCGCTGATCCGTAGCTTCTCGCCCTGTATGGCGGCCTGCACCTTGATTTTGCTGCTTTTGATCGTCTTGACGAGCTTGCGCGCGAGATCCGAATCGATGCCGCTTCTCAACAAGAGCTGCTGGCGCGCTTCGCTTCCCGTGATCTCGGGCTCTTTTTCGTCGATGCAGGCAACGTCGATACCACGCTTGCCGAGCTTTTGTCGCAATATGTCCTGCATTTGCTTGAGCTGAAAGTCGCTCTGCGATCGGAGCGTAATGGTCGGGTTCTCGTACTCGAAGACCGAACCCGTCCCCTTGAAGTCGAAGCGCTGGTTGACTTCACGGTTTGCCTGGTCAACCGCGTTCCGAGCTTCGTGGGCGTCGAATTCGCTGACTACGTCGAATGAGGGCACCGGACTACGCCTCTAGCTTGGTCTTGTAGGTTTTGACCAATTCCATGAACTTTGGTGTCAGTCCGGTATCGGCATAGACGGGATCGCCGTAGTCGTCTTCGCGAATCACTTCGCTGCCCGGCTCGTAAGGGATGGCGGCTTCGAGCTGATCCAGCGCCACCGACAGGAGGTCCGTCACGATGCGTTCTTCACCCACGTCCGGGAACAGTTCCGCCAGCGCATGCACGCGCGCCGCGTCGTCGACGTCGAGCTGAACCGAGTAGCGTTCTTCGGTCTTCCGCGGCCGGGTTTCCGTGGACCAGGTGTCGATGAGAGTCTTGAAGGTCATGAGGTTGGGGCGCCTTGAAGCGTCTTTCGCGCGACGATAGCAAAAACTCGCTTAAGCGCATAGATTCATTCAAAAGCGTCGACGGGCGTTGGGGCCGACGAGAAGCTCGATAAAGTTTATTTTGTAAAAACATGGGCTTATGCGTCATGCCCCAGTGCGGTGCAACGGCGACAATCGCACGCGCCGCGGATTGCGAAGCCATCTGCGATTCGGTAGCTTAGGCAACCCGGCCGCCGCCGGGCCTAGACCTTAGCCGGCACAACCAGGGGGGCCGCTTGCAGCCGATCTCGATAGACGCGCACGGTATAGCCGTCCTTTTGCTGACCGTCGTCGCGCTATTCCTGTTTACGCGCGATCGCATACCGCTGGAATCCTCGTCGCTCGCGATACTGATCGTGCTCGTCACCGGTTTTACGATATTCCCCTACGAGCGCAACGGCGAGCAATTGTTGCGCACCGTCGACTTTTTTGCGGGCTTCGGCAACGAAGCGTTGATTGCCATTTGCGCGCTCATGATGGTCGGCAAGGCGCTCGAAACGACGGGCGCCCTGCAGCCGCTGGCCAACATTGTCGGTCGGGCCTGGTCGACCATGCCGGTGGTGGCGCTGTTGACGACCTTGGTTCTGGGCGCGGTCCTGAGCGCATTCATGAACAACACGCCGATTGTCGTGCTGCTGATGCCGATTCTCGTCGGTGCTTCGCTGCGCAGTAAATTTTCGGTGTCGGGCGTCATGATGCCGATGGGGCTCGGTACGATCATTGGCGGCATGTCGACGACGATCGGCACGTCCACGAACCTGCTCGTGGTCGGCATCTCGCAGGACATGGGTTTGAAAACCTTCTCGATGTTCGAGTTTGTGCTGCCCGCGGCCATCGTCGGCGGCGCCGGCATTCTGTTCCTGTGGCTGATTGCACCCCGGCTGCTGCCGGATCGCACGCCGCCAATGGCGGACACGAGCCCGCGGATCTTCAACTCGCAGCTCAACATCAAGGAAGGCGGTTTTGCTGATGGCAAGACCCTATCGGAAGTGCTCGCCAAGACCGACGGCAACATGCGCGTGGACAAGATCCAGCGTAGCGATTCGCTGTTTCTCGCCAAACTGCCGTCGGTGAAGATACAGCCGGGCGATCGTCTTTTTGTCAAGGATACGCCCGATAACCTCAAGCACTACGAGTCGATACTCGGTGCAACGCTGTACAACATCAGCGACGACGAACACCCGATCGACGAGGACACGCCGCTCAAAGCGGAGGGTCAACAGCTCGCCGAGGTTGTCGTCACACGCGGCTCCCCGTTGCATTTGCGTACGCTGACCGCCGCGCGTTTCAGCGCATCGTACGGCCTGTTGCCGCTTGCTCTGCACCGCGCACGCGCGCCCAGTTCGCAGGTGACGGGCGACATTACGATGATTCGTCTGCGTGCCGGCGACGTACTGCTGGTGCAGGGTACTCGCGAGAGCATCGAGGGGCTCAAGGATGCCGGTTCAATGCTTGTGCTCGACGGAACGACCGACCTGCCGCATACGCACAAGGCAAAACGTGCCCTCGCGATCATGGGGCTGGTCATTCTGGCGGCGGCGACCGGGATGCTGCCTATTTCGGTAAGCGCATTGGCCGGGCTCGGGCTCATGCTGGCAACCAACTGCCTGACCTGGCGCGATGCGGCGGCGGCACTGTCCGTGCCGGTGGTCATGATTATCGTAACGAGCCTTGCGCTCGGCAACGCCCTCATGCAAACCGGGATGGCGGCGTGGCTGGCCGATAGTTTTGTCGGCGCGACCGAAGCGCTGCCCGTGCCGATGATCCTGTCCGCGTTTCTCCTGTTGATGAGCATCATGACCAACGTGGTCTCCAACAATGCGGCGGCCGTTATCGGCACGCCGATTGCGATCGGTATCGCACAGCAGCTGGGCGTGAACCCGGAGCCGTTTATTCTTGCCGTCCTTTTCGGCGCCAACATGAGTTTTGCGACGCCCTACGGTTACCAGACCAACCTGCTGATTCTGAGCGCCGGCGGCTATACCTTTACCGATTTCCTTCGGGTCGGCATCCCGCTAACGATCGTTATGTGGATCGGCTTCTCGTTTGTGCTGCCGCTCCTGTATCCGCTGTGAGGCTCGGGGCGAGCCACGGTTTCTACGGCAAAGGCGCGCGTGACTTGACGGCCGTTGCCGCGGCCGGTAAAAGGTGAATCATGAAACTTAGCGCATCTAACGTATGGTGGTGGCTGCCCTCCTGAGGGAGTGGGCAGACGTTCACCCGCAAGCGTAAAGCGCCAAGGACACGACAGCCCATCTCCTGCTAACCAGGAGGTGGGCTTTTTTTATGCGCGGTCGTCAAGGCGGCCGGCAAGCAACTCAAAGCCGGGAAATCACGCGACATGCAAGCGCCTTTCGATATTGCAGCAGATCTCGATACACCGGTATCGGCATTCCTGAAGCTCGGCCGGCTTCGTCCGCGCTTTCTGCTGGAGAGTGTCGAGGGTGGCGAACGTCTCGCGCGCTACTCTTTCCTGGGATTCGGCGATGCGCTCGAAGTGCGCATGAACGCCGACGGCCTCAGCGTCGACGGAGAGGCTAAATCTCGCCCCGACACGCAGACTGCCTATCTCGACGCGCTGCGCGACGCGATGCGGCGCGCGCCGAGACTCGAGCCAGACCTGCCGGACCTGCCGTTTTCCGGCGGGTTGGTCGGCGTGTCCGGCTATGACGTCGTGCGGCTGTTCGAGCGTCTGCCGCAGACCACAACACCGCAGTCGAACGTGCCCGACGCTGCATTCGTGGCCCCGGCATCGCTCCTCGTGTTCGATCATCTGACCCGTCGTATTGCGCTGTTACACGCCGGGCCGGATGCCGAGCGCGAGGCTCTTCGCAAGGAGGTTCGCGAGTGCCTTGCCGCCGCCGTGCCGCCGCCGCAGAACGACGCAAGCTACAGCGAGGCTTCCGCGTCGCTCAGCGAAGCGGAGTTCTGCGAGCGGGTTGATGCCTGCAAGCAGTACATTGCCGCGGGTGACATCTACCAGATTGTGCTGTCAGTGCTGTTCAAGGGCGCGTGCAACGTCGCGCCTTTTGAAGTCTATCGGGCCATGCGGCTAATAAACCCGTCACCCTACATGTTCTTCTTCGACTTTGGCGACGTGCAGGTCGTCGGTTCGTCGCCCGAGGCTCTCGTGAAACTCAACGGCAGGCGGGCCTCGCTTCGGCCGATTGCGGGCACCCTGCCGCGCGGCGAGACACCGGAGGCCGATCGCGCCAACGAAGCGGCCCTGCTGGCGGATCCGAAAGAAGCGGCCGAACACGTCATGCTCGTGGATCTTGCGCGCAACGACCTGGGGCGCGTGGCTGCGCCGGGTTCGGTGCACGTCGATCCGTACCGCGCCATCGAGCGCTACAGCCACGTCATGCACATCGTCAGCGGCGTCGAAGGCGAGATCGGCGAGGGGTTCGACCAGTTCGATCTGCTTGCGGCTACGTTCCCGGCGGGCACGCTCGTCGGTGCCCCAAAGGTGCGCGCCATGCAGATCATCGAAGAGATGGAGAACGTCGGCCGCGGGCTCTACGCGGGCACCGCCGGCTATTTCGGCAGCGCGGGTGACATGGACCAGGCCATTACGATCCGCACGCTCGTGTTTACCGACGGCGAATACAGTTTCCAGGCCGGTGCGGGTATTGTCGCCGACTCGGTGCCTGAGAAGGAGTATCGGGAAGTGCTGGCCAAAAGCGCCATTCTGAGACGCGCGCTCGAGATCGCGCGGGAGGGTTTCCAGTGAGTGCCGCAAAGAGTGCCCATGGTCATGCAGACAACGGTCATTCCGGCAGCCGTTCGTCGGGCAACGGCGCCTTCGATCACGTCCGCATGCTGCTGATCGACAACTACGATTCTTTTACCTACAACCTCGTGCAGGCGTTTGCGGCGCAGGGAGCGACGGTCATTGTGCATCGCAACGACGCGCTCGGCGTCGCCGAGGCTCGGGCCATCGACCCCACGCACCTCGTCATTTCACCCGGGCCGGGGCGGCCGGAAGACGCCGGCGTGTCGCTGGCCATGATTGCGGCGTTCGCCGAGACGATCCCCGTACTCGGCGTGTGCCTCGGACATCAATGTCTCGTACAGCACTTCGGCGGCAACATTGTCGCTGCCGAGCGGCTCATGCACGGCAAGACTTCGATGGCAAAGCACGATGGCCGAACCGTTTACGAAGGGCTGTCACAGCCGTTCGAGGTTGGCCGTTATCACTCTTTGTGCGCCGAGTCCGACACGTTGCCGGACGAGCTTGTGCTGACGTCCGAGACCGACCGCGGCGAAATCATGGGCGTGCGCCATCGTTCGCTGCCGCTCGAAGGCGTGCAGTTTCATCCCGAGAGCGTACTGACGCCCGAAGGTGACCGGCTGATGGCCAACTTCATGAGGATGAGCGCCACATGAACAAAGCGTATTCCAGGCTGTTGGATCAGCTTCTCGACGGCGAAAATCTGAGCGAAGAAGAAGCGTTTGCGCTCATGCACCGGCTGGCCGAGGGCGAGCTCGAGCCGGCACTGGCCGGCGCGCTGCTGGCGGGCTTGCGCGCAAAGGGCGAGACGGCCGACGAGATTCGCGGTTTTGCACGGGCCATGCGCGAGCTGGCGGTGCACCCGGACATCCCCGACGGCAGGCCCACGGTCGACACCGTGGGTACGGGCGGTGACGGCTCCGGCAGCCTGAATCTGTCCACGGGCACCGGGTTGCTGGCGGCGGCGGCCGGCTCGCGGGTCGTCAAACACGGTAATCGCTCAATATCCAGCCGTTCGGGCAGCGCCGACATGCTCGAGTGCCTCGGCATGCCGCTGCCGCTACACGGTGACGAGGCTGTTGCCTGCCTGGAAGCCACGGACTTCACTTTCTTGTTTGCGCCCGCGTACCACCCGGCGATGAAAGCCGTGGTCCCGGTTAGGGCCGCGCTATCGGTCCGCACCGTGTTCAACATGCTCGGGCCGTTAACCAATCCGGCGGCGACACCTTTCCAGCTCATCGGCGCATGGAGCGAGGCAGCTGCGGCGCTGATGGCGGAGACTCTCTCCGGGCTGCCGATCGAGCGTGCATTTGTCGTTCACGGGACGCCGGGTTGGGACGAAGCAACGCCCGTCGGCGAATTCCTGCTTTACGACGTCAGGCCCGGGCAGGTCGAGGAGACCCGCCGCCAGCCCGAAGACTACGGCCTTGAACGCTGTGCACCCGAGGATCTCGCGGGCGGCGATGCAGAACACAACGCGCGAGAACTCCTGCGCGTGTTCCGAGGTGAAGACCAGGGCGCGCATCGCGACGCGTTGCTCATGGGTACGTCGCTGGTGCTGGAGGTACAGGGCCTCGTCGCGGATCCGCGCGAGGGTGTCGGCGTCGCTGAGAGCGCAATCGATTCCGGCAAAGCCCAGGCGTTGATCGACAAGCTCCAGGCACACTTCGGATCCTCCGGGTGAGCGACTTCCTCGAAACGATGGCGGCTTCGAGCGCGGCGCGCGCGGCAAAGGCCGTTGTGCCGGAGGCCATCGATCGTGTCGGATCGCCGCTCGCCACTCATCGTTTCGGCATCATTGCCGAAATCAAGAACCGCTCGCCCGCCGAGGGTGCGCTCGCGGCTCCGGACGCGGATCGCTCCGCCCGCGCAAGGCTGTACGCCGATGCCGGCGCGGCGGCCATCTCGGTGCTGACCGAGCCGGACCGTTTCGACGGTCATCTCGATCATTTGGCCGAAGTGGCGCAAGCCGTGCCGGGCACGCCGGTCATGCGTAAGGACTTCCTGACCGATCCAGTGCAGGTGCGCGAAGCGCACGCGGTCGGCGCGAGCGGCGTCCTGTTGATTACCGCCATGCTCGACGACAGTCGACTGCATGCCATGCTGGATTGCGCATGGCAGCTCGATCTGTTCGTGCTGCTCGAAGCCTTCAGCGAAGAGGATGTAAAACGCGCACACGATCTCCTGACGCGGCCGGCACACGCCGACAAAGCGCAAAGCGGGGAACTCCTGTTCGGCGTGAACTCGCGCGACTTGCGCACGCTCGACGTGGATCCGGACCGACTCGAACGCTATGCCGACTTGCTGCCCGCCGGCGTGACGGTGGCAGAAAGTGGTCTCAAGACAGCGCAAGATGCATCGCGCGCGGCCCGGCAGGGCTACCGGCTTGCGCTGGTCGGGACGGCGCTGATGCGGAGCGCCGATCCGGCCGCGCTGATCCGCGCCATGCAGAGCGCGGCAAACGCATGAGCCTGATCGTGAAAATCTGCGGACTCAAAGATTCGGCCGACGTCGAGGCAGCCGTTGGCGCGGGTGCGGATGCGGTCGGTTTTGTCTTTGCCGAGTCCGTGCGCCGCGTGAGTCCGGCTGAGGCCCGGGTCGCATCCGAAAGTGTTCCGGCGGGCGTACTCAAGGTAGCCGTCATGAAACACCCGCGAGCCGAAGAATGGAACGCCGTACTCGACGGCTTTGCGCCCGACGTGCTGCAGACGGACGCGGAAGACTTCATCGGGCTGGACGTACCGGAGGGGGTGCGCCGCTGGCCCGTTTATCGTGAAGGTCGCCTGCGCGACGACGAGACGCTGCCGGGCGAGTTTCTCTACGAGGGCTTACGCTCCGGCGCGGGCCAGACCGTGGACTGGCGAAGCGCGGCCGGCGTCGCTCGTCGCGGCAACATGATCCTCGCCGGCGGTTTGTCGGCTGAGAATGTCGCCAGGGCTATTGCCGCTGTCCGACCCTGGGGCGTCGACGTGTCCAGCGCCGTCGAGTCGGCGCCGGGCGAAAAGGATCCGATGAGGATCCGGGAATTTCTAAAAGCGGCGCGAGCCGCGGAGCAACACCCATGAGTGCAATACTTGAAGAAGGTGAGGCAGAGCGTCTGCTCGCCCAGGCCATTGCGGGCAAGCTGCCCGACGAGCGCGGGCGCTTCGGGCCGTTCGGCGGCCGCTATGTGCCGGAAACGCTGGTGCCGGCGTTCGAGCGTCTTGAAGCCGGCGTCAGGGAACACCTGCACGCGGCCGAGTTCCAGGATGAATTCAGGCGCGAGCTCAGGAGTTGGGTGGGGCGTCCGACCGCGCTGACCTACGCGCGACAGCTGTCGGAACGCTGGGGTGCGGAAGTCTGGCTGAAACGCGAGGACCTCGCCCATACGGGCGCCCACAAGATCAACAACGCCATAGGCCAGGCGCTGCTCGCAAAGCGCCTGGGCGCAAAGCGCGTCATCGCCGAGACGGGTGCAGGGCAACACGGCGTGGCGTCCGCCGCCGCCTGCGCGCGTGTGGGCCTGCCTTGCAGCGTCTACATGGGTGCCGTGGACGTCGAGCGTCAGGCGCCCAACGTCGACCGCATGCGTCGCCTCGGCGCCGAGGTGGTTGCCGTGACCGCGGGCGATGCCACCCTGCGCGCAGCGATCGACGAGGCATTGCGCGTGTGGGTAACCGATCCGGACGGCATCTACTACATCCTTGGTTCGGCCGTCGGCGCGCATCCTTACCCTTACCTCGTTCGTGAGCTGCAGTCGGTCATTGGTGAAGAAGCGCGTGAACAGATGCTGCGCGAGGCCGGCGGGCTTGCCGATGCGGCGTTTGCCTGCGTCGGCGGCGGATCGAACGCCATTGGCCTGTTTTATCCACTGCTGGCCGACGACACCGAACTCATTGGTGTCGAAGCCGGCGGGACGGGCTCGGGCCTGGGTCAAAACGCCGCAACGCTGGCGACGGGCACGCCGGGCGTGCTGCAGGGCAGCTATACCATTATCCTGCAGGACAACGACGGCCAGGTGCAGGAGACCCATTCCATTTCGGCCGGGCTCGATTATTCCGGCGTAGGCCCGGAGCATGCGCTGCTCAAGTCCACGGGCCGCGTAAGCTATATTTCGGCAACGGACGACGAGGCGCTTGAAGCACTCGAAGAACTTTGCGAAACGGAGGGCATACTGACGGCGCTCGAAACCTCGCATGCGTTTGCCGCGGCCAGAAACTGGGCGCGCGAGCATCCAGGCAAGCGCATACTCATTGGCAACTCGGGGCGCGGCGACAAAGACATGCCGACATTGACGAAGTATCCCGCGAAGGTGCGCAGCTATGCAGCCGCATGAGCGCATAACGGCGGCCATCAATGACGCCAACGACGGCGGCCGCACGGCGCTCGTGCCGTTCATTACGGCGGGCTACCCGGAGCGCAATACGTTTGCGGACACGCTGGAACTCGTGGCGCAAGCGGGCGACGTCGTCGAGGTCGGCATCCCGTTTTCCGACCCGATGGCCGACGGCATGACGATTCAGCGATCGAGTCACGAGGCCCTCAAGCAGGGCGTTAACCTGGCCTGGATCTTCGACGAGATCGACCGCATCAAGGATCGCGTCGACGCGCCGCTCGTCATGATGTCCTATTTGAATCCGCTGCTGGCGTTCGGCTACGACCGGCTCGCGGCGCGCGCCGCCGAGACCGGTGTTTGCGGGTTTATCGTTCCCGACCTGCCGTTCGAGGAGTCCGGCGAGCTTCGCGCCGCGCTCGAAAATCAGGGTGTCGGTTTGATACAGCTCGTGACCCCGGCTTCCCCCGATGATCGACTCGAAAAGCTTGGCCAGGCCTCGCGCGGGTTTGTCTATGCCGTGACGATTACGGGCATCACCGGTGGCGATGCGGGTTTGCCGGGCGGCGTGGACGGCTATCTCGAGCGCGTTGCCCGCCTCTCCCCGCTGCCTGTCTGTGCGGGCTTCGGTATTCGCTCGGCGGCGGACGTGGAAAACGTCGGGCGATACGTCAGCGGTGCGATCGTCGGTTCCGCGCTCGTCGAGGTGCTCGAGAACGATAAAGATCCGGCAGCGTTTCTCGCAACACTCAGAGGCAATGAGACGCCTTCGTGAAAAAGCTCACGAGCGACTCGTCGCTGATCACGATAGCTCACTACAAGAACGTCCTCGAGGCAGAGGGCATTGCCGCCGAGATCCGCAATCAGCATCTCGGCTCGATTCTCGGCGATATGCCGTTTGTGGAAGTGTGGCCCGAGCTGTGGGTGGTCAATGACCTCGACTTCGATCGTGCCGCTGAGTTGATCCACGAGTCCGTGCTGGACGAGAGCCCGAAGCAGGTGTGGCGCTGCCGCCGCTGCGGGGAGGAAAACGAAGGGCAGTTCGGCGCCTGCTGGAACTGCGGGGCTCCGGCTGAGGAGCCCTATATCTAGCTGACCGCCGCGGCGAGCAGCTGCATGCCGGCTATTTCGCTGCGCAGCAGCGCCGCGACTTTTTCCGGCTGCATGGGCTTCGAAATCAGGTAACCCTGTGCAAGATTGCAGTTGCAGCTCTTAAGAAACTCGAGCTGACGCACGGTCTCGACGCCTTCGGCCGCGACCTCGATATCGAGCCCCTGGGCCATCGCAATGGCCGCGCGCACGATGCGCTGGTGTGAGTGATTCTCGTCGACGTCGGCAATCAGCGACTGATCGAGCACAAAGCTGTCGATGTAGCCCTTGTCGAGCGATTCAAACGAGACGTCGGCCGTGCCGAAGTGATCGACTGAAAGCCGGACACCGAGCTTACGGAGTGCCGCGAGCGTTTCCGCTTCGCCGTTGCGGTCGCGCGCCGTGTTGCCGTCGCGGATTTCGAGTTCGAGGCAGCCGGCATCCAGCGCCGAATCGGACAGCGCTTTCGCGACGACGTCCACCAGCCGTCGATGCCGAAGCTGTTGCGGCGATATGTTGACGGCAATCGACAGGTCGGGCATTTCGAAGCGCCGCTGCCAGAGCGCAAGCTGGCGGCAGGCGGTTTCGATGATCCACTCGCCTGCCGAATGAATCAGACCGCTGGACTCGAGGATCGGCAGGAAGCGCGACGGCGGCAACAACCCGAAACGCGGATGCTGCCAGCGCAGCAGCGCTTCGAGGCCAATCAGGCGGCCGGTCGTAAGGTCCACGCGTGGCTGGTAATGCAGCGCAAACTCCTTGCGTACCAGGGCATGCCGCAGCCCGACCTCCAGTTCTTCGCGCTGCTTGAGCTTGGCGTTGAGCGCTTCGGAGTAAAACTGGAACCGCGCACCGCCGCGTTTTTTGGCCTCGTACATGGCGACGTCGGCCGCCTTGATGAGCCTCGCGGCGTCATTACCGGAATCGGGATATAGCGCAATACCGATACTCGGCGTGGCGTACACCTCGGCGGCGCCAACCGTGTACCGTTCGGCCAGCACGAGTTCGAGCTTCTGCGCCACGGAGCCCGCGTCCGCCGGTTCCTTGAGGTCTTCGAGACAGGCGACAAACTCGTCGCCGCCCCAGCGGGCCATAAAATCGCCAATGCGAAGATTCGCCTGGAGACGTTCGGCGACTTCGACGAGCACGGCGTCGCCGATGTCGTGGCCGAGCGTGTCGTTGACGGACTTGAAGCGGTCGAGGTCGATGAACAGCACGGCCAGCGGCAGCGACTTGCGCTCGGCGCGGCCGATGGCACGGTTCAGGTTGTCCTTGAATTGCCCGCGGTTAGGCAGGCCCGTGAGCTCGTCGTACTGCGCGTGGCGCTCGAGCTTCAGGGTGCGGCGGACAGTATCCGTAACGTCGCGGAAGCTGACGACGCCGCCGATCAGGCGGTTGTCGCCATCGTACAGACCCTGCCCGCTCAGGCTCAGGATGGCGTCAGGCTGTTCCGGCGCCCGGTAGCGCGCAAGCTGCTCACTGAACTTGATGCCCCGACGGGCTCGCACAAGCGGCATCTCGCCGCCGTCACGGTAGCCGTTACCGGCCTCGTCGACGCAACAGAACGTCTGCTCCCAGCCTGCGTCCGGCTGGCTGCGAGGCCCGAGGCCCAGTATCCGGCGACCGGCCTGGTTGATGTCGAGCACGCGGCCTTCCAGGTCCACGACGATGACGCCGTCGTTGATGCTGTTGAGTATCGACAACACGCTGGTGTCCGTTGCCGAGAGCCGGCGCGTGAGCGCATGCCGCTCGACGGCGTGTTCGAAGATGGCCTGCTGGGTTTCCACGCTGACGGCGTCGTGCAGCAAATAAGCATTTGCACCGGCCCTTACCGCGGCTATGCCGCGATGTTCGTGCGCGCGGTCGGTCAGCGCGACAACGGGAAATGCCGTGTAGCGCGCAAGCACGGTTTCGATCGACGCGCCTTCGGGCGGAGAGTCCACGTCGACCAGCAATAATTCGGTACCGGTTAACGTGCCGGGGTCGGGCAGCGAGTCCGCGCGCTCGAGACCTGCGCAAACGGGCAGGGTTTCGAGTTCGGCGAGATAGTCGCGGGAGCCGTGACCGGCGCTCAGGAAGAGTATCGAATAAGCGGTCACCGAGAGAGAATCCGTAAATCCGAGTGGCAACCTGGCCTTGAGACAGCGTGTGATGATCCGGGTGCTGTTGCTGGAGCCATAGACCTTTTTGGTGGAATTTGTGCGGTATGACCGGCAGCCTCACTCGAGGGCCACGCGCATCATACCAGAATCGCGTGCGAAGTCAGGGGCTTATCGAATCTCAAAATGGCCGGAAAACGCGCTTCGACGGGTCGATTTTTGGGTAAATGAGTAAACCCTCACGGCGTAGACATCATCTAACTGTCAAGATTACGCAAACAAGGCTTCCAAAACGGTGCTTTTGACGGCGGAATCCACAGACTATAGTGCAGGTATGGCAACCGCCCCCGATGCAGATATTCGTGCCGATGCGGCGGACGAAGCAAGCCTGATCGAACGCTCGAAAGCGTCCGATCCCAAAGCCTTCGAGTTGCTCTACCGGCAGCATGTGGACAAGGTATACGGCCTGTGCCTGCGCATGACCGGCAACCCCGGCGAGGCGGAGGACTGTGCCCAGGAGGCGTTTATCCAGGCATGGCGTCAGCTCGCAAAGTTCCGTGGCGACAGCGCGTTCTCCACTTGGCTGCACCGCATTGCGGTGAATGCCGTACTGGGACGCATGCGCAAGTCGAAGCGCGAGCAGGAGCGTATTCAGGTGGTGGCGGAGCGTTCGCCCCATCAACCGCTGGCGGTGGACTCGGGCGAATTGCGGGACCTGACGGCGGCGGTCAACCGGCTGCCGGCCGGAGCGCGGCATGTGTTTGTGCTGAACGCCGTGTACGGCTACAGCCATGAGGAGGCCGGCCGAATGCTCGGTATAGCGGTCGGTACCAGCAAGGCGCAGCTGCACAGGGCGCGGCGCATGTTGTCGGAGGCCCTGGCGGAACAGGACGCGGAGAACGCGCCGGATCGAGATCCTTAAGTCTCGATGTGTGGGCCGTCGCGACGCATGAGCCAATGCATGAGTCGGCGGTGGCGAACGGATGACGTTGGCGGTAGAAAGACACAACGACAGTAGACAGTCATGAACGAGAGAAAAGATTCAATCGAGGAGCGCGCGGCGAAACTGGCAACGGAGATTGCGCCGCCTCGCGATCTTTGGCCGGGCATCGAAGCCGCGATTTCGGCGGAGGAACAGCCGGCGCCGCGGCGGTATTTTATGCCGTTGCTCGCGCAGGCCGCCGCCGTGGTGTTGCTCGTGGGCGCGTCGTCGGGCCTGACGTACCTGACCATGAAAGACCGGCAGGCGCCGATCGTGGTGAGCCCCGACCTCGTGTTCGAGCGCGTGAGTTTTGCGCGCTACGACCTGGGCCCGGGCTTCCAGGATGCGCGCGATCGCCTGTCGTCGCAGCTTGCTCAGGAACTCATGCGGCTGTCTCCGGAGGCGCGCGGCGAAGTCGAGGAGAATCTCGCAGCCATCCGGACTGCCATCGTCGAGATTAACGCAGCGCTCGAAGCGGAGCCGGACAACGCTTTGTTGCAGGAGCTGCTGCTCCGGACCTATCGTGAAGAGTTGACGGTAATGCATCGGGTCGGAGGCCTGACGCAGAACGTCATGACACGTAACAACGGCCAGCGGAACGATATTTGATGCGGCGGGGTGTGCAAATGAAAACCATTGGAAAAGCCATTGCAAGATTGACCCTTGCAACGGCCGCGATTGCCTTGCTGACGCAGCCGGCCGCTGCGCGCGAGGTCAACGAATCCATGAATGCTTCCAAGGACGGCCGCGTGTCGATCTCGAACACGTCCGGGTCGATTGAAGTGCAGGGTTGGTCGCGTAACGAAGTGGCTGTCACCGGGTCGGTGGGCGACGAAGTCGAAGAGCTGGAGTTCGAGCGCAGCGGCGACAACGTGCGCATCAAGGTGAAAGTGCCCGACCGTAATCGCCGCTACCGTGACGTGTCGGCGGACCTGGTTGTGCGAGTACCGCGGCTGAGTTCGCTCGACGTGGCGACGATCAGCGCCGACATCGAAGTACGTGGCGTCAAGGGCGAGCAGGATCTGCAGGCGATCAGCGGCGATATCGACGTCGAAGCCTTCGAAGGCGACATCGACGTCGAAACCGTCAGCGGCGACATCGAGGTGCAGGGTGACAGCAAGACGGCGCAGTCCGATCTGCAGAGCGTCTCCGGCGACATTGCGGCGGAGCGTATTGCCGGTGACGTCGATGCCGAAACGGTCAGCGGCGACATTGGCATTGCGGACTCGAATTTCGAGCGCGCGGATCTCGAGACGGTCAACGGCAGCATCACTTTTCGCTCCGGTCTCGATCGAGGTGGCCGACTCGATATCGAAACCGTCAACGGCAGCGTCAACGTCGATTTTATGGGCAAGGTGTCGGCGCGTTTCGATATCGAAACCTTCAACGGCAGGATACGCAACTGTTTCGGCCCAAAGCCGGAGCGCACCAGCAAATACGCGCCGGGCTGGGAATTGAGCTTTACCCACGGCGAAGGCGACGGCCGGGTAACCATTGCGACGCTGAACGGCGGGCTTAACCTCTGCATGCAGTAGGTCAACCAGTCGCGCACGAGTACTCGAGAGGCCCGGAGACATCCGGGCCTTTTTTGTCTGCCTTCACCGTCGCCGCGCCCGGCACCGCTTTTTCGCAACGAAATCCCGCCCAGGCAGTCTCAAATAACCGTGGCCGAAGCCGCCGGGACGCCCGCCAACCCGTCTATTTGGTACCCTTTACGTTCCTGAGCCCGACGATGACGTGCGGGCCCCTGATCCCTTAGGAATCGACGTATGCGAAAGCTACTCAAGCTCTTTGCCTGGATTGTCGGCGGCGCGCTGACCTTGCTGCTCGTTGCAGCACTGGCGTTCTATTTCCTGTTCGACGCCAACGACTTCAAATCCGATATCGAAACCGCCGTGCGCGATGCGAGCGGCCGCGAGTTTGCCATTGAAGGCGATATCTCGGCGAGCCTGTTTCCCTGGATTGCCGTCGAACTCGGTCGAACCACGCTCGGCAACGCGGAGGGGTTCGGCGAAGAGCCGTTTGTGCGCTTCGACAGCGCACGCTTGTCGATCAAGCTCCTGCCGTTGATCTTTGGACAGGAAGTGGCGGTAGGCACGGCTTCGCTCGAAGCACTCGAGGTCAACCTGGCGGTTGACGAGACCGGACGCACGAACTGGGACGACCTACTCGAACGGCAGGCGCTCGCCGAGGAGGCGGCGGCTGCCGAGCCCGAGGCCGTGCCCGAAGGCGGTCCAACCATAGAATTTGGCCTGGACGTGGCCAACGTGGTTGTTCGCGATGCGGCATTCAGCTACCGCGACCGGCAGGCCGGCAGCGAGTATTACCTGCGCGAGGTCAACCTCGAGACCGGCAGGGTTGCGAGCAACACCGCCGTTCCCGTCGAAGGCGGTCTTGCCTTCGAAATGCTGCCGGACGGCATTACGGGGCAGGTCGATCTCGATCTCACGATGCGTTTCGATTCCGACAGCGGCGCCGTCGACCTGAGCGGTTTCGAGCTCGGGGCGCGTATCGAGGGCGCTACCGAGGCGCCCGCCGACATTCGTTTGAGTGCACCCGGTATGCGGTTCAACACTCGCGAGCAAACAGCGGAGCCCGGCGCGCTCGAGCTGTCCGTGTTCGATCTCGACCTGCGAGCCGACGTTGAGCCGTTTTCCTATGCCGGCTCGGTGGAGCCGAGCGCCACTCTCAGCATTGCGGCGTTTTCGCCTCGCAGCCTGCTGACGACGCTGGGCGCGGAGCTTCCCGAGACGGCGGACCCGGCCGCCCTCGAACTGCTGTCGCTCGACGCAAGCGCCGTCGTGTCGGCCGACGCCATCAACTTGAACGATATTGTGCTCGTGGTCGACGATACGACGTTCCGCGGCCAGCTGTCGGTACCGCGTGGCGAAGGCGGCGCGTACGGGCTGGATCTGGCGGGCGACAGCATCGACCTGAACCGCTACATGGCGCCCGCCGGCGAGGAGGCTGCCGACGAAGCCACGGGCGACGAGCCGCCTGCGGAGATCCCCGCGGAACTCCTGCGCGGACTCAACGCGCGCGGCAGCGTCACCCTCGGCGAGGCGCTGATGGGCGCTATTCTTTTCGAGGACATCGAACTGGTCATGAACCTGAGCGACGGCCGGCTGCGCCTGCACCCACTGTCGTCGCGGCTGTTCGGCGGGGCGTACCAGGGTGACGTGCGCCTCGACGTGTCCGGGGACACCCCCGTCCTGTCCGTCAACGAGCGCATTCAGAACGTCGACCTCGCGCCGCTCGGCAAGGCCATGTTCGATCAGGAAAATCTGAGCGGCCAGATCAACGGTGTGTTTGCGCTGTCAGGACGGGGCGAGGACATGGCCAAGATCCAGCAAACGCTGAACGGCAACCTGTCCTTCGAACTCCGCGACGGTGCGCTCGAAGGCACCGACGTCTGGCATCAGCTGCGTCGCGCACGCGCGCTTGTTCGTCGCGAGGCTGCGCCCGAGCCCGAACTACCCGCAAGGACCCGTTTCAGCGAGGTCAGCGCAACGGGTACGGTGGTCGACGGCGTATTGAACAACGACGATTTCCGCGCCGACATGCCGTTCATGCAGCTCACCGGTCAGGGCTCCGTGGATCTCGTTGCCGCAAGCCTCGATTACTCGCTGCGTGGCCGGATACTCGATAAACCCGAGCTCATGGGTGACGTGTCGGAAGACGAGCTGGCCGATTTCACGGCGGCGGTGGTGCCCGTGAAAATCAGCGGCTCGCTGTCCGACCCCGAGTTTTCGCTCGATTTGGCCGAAGCGGCGAAAGAACGCGCGAAAGAGGAAGTTCGCGACCGTTTGCTCGATCTTATCGGCGGCGGCGATGAGGAGGCACCGCCGGAAGAAGGCGAGGCAGCCGAGGAGCCGGACGCTGAGGACGTGCTCAAGGATCGCCTGCGCGATCTCATCAAGCGGGACTGAGACGACGTGCGATTTTGCGTACTTCTGCTTCTGTTGGGCACGGCGGGCCCGCTATGCGCAGCCGATCTGCGCAGCGTCGAAATCGAACGCGAGGAGGGCGTTTACACAATGCACTCGGTCGTCTGGTTCGACGCGAATATCGACGACGTTTATAACGTGTTCCTCGACTGGGATCTTTCCGAGCAGTTTTCCTCGGTGGTGGTCGAGGCGCGGAATACCGGCTCGGACGCCACGGGCGATCGCGGTTTCTACACACGCAATCGGGCGTGCTTCCTGTTCTTCTGCAAGTCGGTCGAGCGCTACGGCCTGATCGAACACGAGCCCCTTCGGTTTATCCGAGCCACGACGGATCCGGAGACCAGCGATTTCCATCTGAGCAACGAACTGTGGCTGTTCGAGCAGGAAGGGAAAGGCACGCTCATTACCTACACGCTCGAAATGCGCCCCAAGTTCTGGATTCCACCCGTCATCGGGCCCTACGTCCTGAAGCGCAAGATGAAAAACGACGGCGCGGCGGCGCTCGATCGCATTGAGGCCATAGCGCAGGCACAGGTGGCGGGTGTCGAGTAACTTCGCAACACGCCTGCTGGCCTGGTTCGACGACCACGGCCGCAAGGACCTGCCCTGGCAGCGCAATATCAGCAGATACCGGGTGTGGATCTCCGAGATCATGCTGCAACAGACCCAGGTTGCGACCGTTATCCCCTATTTCGAGCGTTTTATGACGCGCTTTCCGGACGTGGGCTCACTGGCTGCTGCGCCCGAGGACGACGTGCTCGCCCACTGGTCGGGCCTCGGTTACTACGCGCGGGCGCGTAACCTGCACAAGGCCGCGAAGCATGTCGTCGAACAACACAATGCTGAGTTGCCCGGGGATATCGAAGAACTCGTGGAGCTGCCCGGGATTGGCCGCTCGACGGCGGGCGCCATTCTGTCCATTGCGTCCCGTCAGCGGCACCCGATCCTCGACGGCAACGTCAAACGCGTGCTCGCCCGGCACGCCGCGATACCCGGCTGGCCCGGCCGCACGGCCGTGGCGAAACAGTTGTGGGCGCTGGCCGACGAGCGCACGCCTCGGGAGCGCGTCAACGACTATACGCAGGCCATCATGGACCTGGGCGCTACGCTGTGTACGCGCAGCCGTCCGGGCTGCGGATCGTGTCCCGTCAACGGTGACTGCCGGGCCTACGAGGAAGACAGCGTTGCCGAGTATCCGGGGCGCAAGCCAAAAAAGGCCAAACCGGAGCGCAAAACGACGATGGCGCTGGCGGTCAAGCGGAACGGGGCTGAGCTGGAGCTGTATCTCGAGCGCCGCCCGCCCAGCGGCATCTGGGGCGGCCTGTGGAGTTTTCCCGAGGTGGGCGACGAAGGCGTCGACAACTGGTGCCGGCAGCGTCTGGGCGTGCCCCCGATCGAGACCGAGCAATGGGCCGTGCTGCGGCACAGCTTCAGCCACTACGATCTGGATATCTGTCCTGTCGTGCTCCGGGTCGAGGCCGGCGAGAGCTGCGTGTCCGATCGCGAAGAGGCACAATGGGTCAGGCTCGACGCTGAGCCGCCTGGCGGTGTCGCCGCGCCTGTCAGGAAGCTCATCGATAAACTCGCCAACACAACGGACGACACAGCGAGGAAAGATCTCAATGTCGCGAACGGTTAACTGCGTACTCCTGGGCTCCGAGGCGCCCGGACTGGATTTTGCGCCCTATCCCGGCGAGCTGGGCCAGCGAATCTTCGAGAACGTCTCGAAGGAAGCCTGGCAGCGCTGGCTCGGGCACCAGACCATGCTCATCAACGAGTACCGACTGACGCCCATCGAGCCCAAGGCGCGCAAGTTCCTCGAAGCGGAAATGGAGAAGTACTTCTTCGGCGAAGGTTCGGCCGCGCCGAAGGAGTTTGTGCCACCGAGCTCATGAGTCGGTCATGAGCCGGTCGTTCGGTTCACCGATTCCCGCGCTCAGACGCGCACACAATACTGCACGCTGAACAGCCGTTCGGCGTCCATCCAGACCTGCCGTACCTCGAAGCCGGCTTTGGCCGCAAGTTCGGCGAAACTCTGCAGCGTGTACTTGTGTGAATATTCGGTCAGGATGGCTTCGCCCTCCGCAATCCGGATTGTGCTACCGGCCATGTGAACGGTCTGCTCCGCGGTCGAGTCGAGATACAGCTCGATACGGCCGTCGACGCTGTTGTACACGGCTCGGTGGCGGAACGCGTCGAGATCAAAATCGGCGCCGTAGTCGCGATTGAGATGCCGCAGCATATTGAGGTTGAACGCCGCGGTGACGCCCTTCGAGTCGTTGTAAGCACGTTCGAGTATGCGCACGTCTTTCTGCAGGTCGACGCCGATCAACAGCGCGCCGTCTTCCTTGGCCTCGTGATACATGACCTTGAGGAGTTCGAGCGCTCCCTCGGGCGTAAAATTGCCGATTGTCGAGCCGGGGAAGTACACGATATTGCGCAGCGGCATGACGGAAGGCGTCGGCAGATCGAAGGGCTGCGTGAAGTCGGCCGCGATCGGCAGGATTTCGATGTGCGGATAGTCTTTTCTGAGCCCGTCGGCCGCCGCCAACAGGTGTTCGTCCGAGATATCGACCGGCACGTAGGCCGCCAGCGACTTGAGGTGTTCGAGCAGTATGCGGATTTTTATGCTCGATCCGGCGCCGAACTCGATCAGGCTGGCGCGCTCGCCGATCAGGTCGGCAATGTCGGCAATGTTGTCTTCCATGATGCCGATCTCGGTTGCCGTCGGATAGTACTCCGGCAGGCGGGTAATCTCGTCGAACAGCTGCGATCCCCGCTCGTCGTAAAAGTACTTGGGCGAGATCATTTTTTGGTCTCGCTCGAGTCCGGCAACGATGTCGTCCAGATCATCGTCGACGTCAATCTGCTGTGCGCTGTAGGCAAGTTCGTTGGCGTTTCGGTTCATGACTAATACTCGAGTACGATATTTCGCGTGTGTGCTTACGCCCATTACGCGTGGGTCGTGAGCGCTGTGCTTAAGTGTTGTCAGATCATGGCGGCGGAGACGGCAGCGCCATTCGGCGCGCCGGGCGGCTTAAGGCTGGCTGTCTTTGGCGAGCCTCAAGCCCAGCATCTGCCAGCGCTGTTCGGGATAAAAGAAGCTTCGATAGCTGGCGCGGACGTGGCTCCGTGAAGTGACAGCAGAGCCGCCGCGCACGGTCATCTGGCTGCACATGAATTTGCCGTTGTACTCGCCGAGCGAGCCATCGAGCGGCTGGAACCCCGGATAGGGTAGGTACGACGATGCGGTCCACTCCCAGACGTCGCCAAAGTACTGTGCCGATTGACCGGCGACGGGGTGCAGGTAGGCGGAATCGAAGAGGTTGCCGTCGACGGGCAGTCCTTCGGCCGCCGCTTCCCATTCGAATTCTGTGGGCAGCCGAGCGCCAGCCCAACGGGCGTAAGCATCGGCTTCGTAATAACTGACATGGCAGACCGGTGCCGCCAGGTCGAGGTCCCGCTCGCCGCCAAGCGCAAATTCCTGCTCCAGATCCTCGCTCCAGTAAAGCGGCCGGCTCCAGCCGTCGCGCATGAGCGTTGCCCAGCCATCCGACAGCCACAGGCGAGCGTCCCGGTAGCCGCCGTCGCGAACAAACTCCCGGTATTCGCCGTTCGTCACCAGCCGGTTTGCGAGCCTGTGCGGGTGCAGCAGCGCGTCGTGTCGGGGGGTCTCGTTGTCGAAACAGAACGTCTCGGCTTCGATGTCGCAGCCTACGCGGTGAACGCCGTTTTTGCCCTCGAGGAACTCGAGTTCACGTGCCTGAAGAGCGGGCGGTTGCGGTAGCTTCGGATCGTAGGCCGGCTTGAGCGGGTTTCGCGACAGCACGTGCTTGATGTCGGTCAACAGCAGCTCCTGATGCTGCTGCTCGTGATGCAGGCCGAGGACAATGCGCTCAGCGACTTCCGGTTCGTCCGCACGTGTCTCGAGGAATTCCAGCACGGCGTCGTCGACCGTCGCGCGATAGTCGAGTACTTCCGACAGTGTCGGCCTCGTCAGCAGGCCGCGCTCCGGTCGCGCATGCATGTCGCCGACGGAGTAATAATAAGAGTTGAACAGGAAATCGTAGCGCTCGTCGTAGCGCCGGTAACCGGGATCGAAGTGCGCGAGTACAAAGTGCTCGAAAAACCACGTCACGTGCGCAAGATGCCACTTGCTCGGACTGACGTCCGGCATGGATTGCACCACGGTGTCTTCGGGCGCGAGCGGCGCCACCAGCTCTGTCGTCGTGTTGCGAATTGTGCTGTAACGCTTCGCAAGTTCACCGACAGGCGAAACCGGTTTCAACGTCGAAACCCTGTTCAATGGTACTGCCTGCTGCCCAAGTGTCTTTACCGTAACGTATTCGAGTGTTCGCAGCCAGTGACGGCTATGTTACCGGCTCGCAAGTACAGGGTTTGCCGCGCTGGCGTTACCGTCGTGCTCGTCGCCCCGCCCGCTGCGATGCGCAGTGACGTGGCGTTCGTTGGCTTCCAGCAATTCGCTGAACATACGTTTGAACTGACGCTTCATCATGGGCGCCATGAGCTTGCCGAGCAAACCGTATTTCGGCTCAAAGTCCATACCCAGCACAACCCGTGTTTTTGTTGTGTCCGGCGCGCCGAAACTCACTGTCGCGACCGCGGCTTTTAAGGGCATCGTGCCGTCGTACAGATCGATTTTCAGCCGCTCGAGCGGTGCAAATTCAACAATTCTTTCGCGGGCGACGTTCTTGCCGTCGGCGAGATCACACTGCCGCCGGCTGCCCAGCTGCACGGGTTCGGCCGGGTCGCCGAGAAGCTTCGAGTGCGAGACAAACGGATGCCATACGGCGACGTTGCCGAAGTCGGCCCACGCAGCCCAGACGGCTTCGCGCGGAGCATTGAGGGTTCTTGCCACAGTGACGTTGTACATGGACGGATCTCCCAAGTTCGTTCGAGTAACCGGCCCGGGGCGTGTCCCGCGCCAGGCCAAAGCTAAGTGGAATCAGTTGACGAACCGCCACTTTACGCGGACAATTTTTGCTCCGCTACAGAGCAAATCGGAACAAATTGGTGCAAAAATCGACCACAGACTGGGACGACGTTCGGCTGTTTCTCGAATTGGTAAGAGGCGGCTCGGCACGCGCGGCGGCCAGTGCCCTCGGGATCAGTCATTCGACCATAGTGCGGCGGGTCGAGCGCCTCGAAACCCGCCTCGGTACCCGGCTGTTCGACCGCGACTACAGCGGCTACCAGCCGACGGCCGCCGGCGAGACCTTGCTGGCCTCCGCGCTGGCCGCTGAGGAAGCCCTGCTGACGGCGGACCGCCAGCTGCAGGGGGCTGACGCGAGCCTGTCCGGGGAGATACGGCTGACGACCGGCGACGTCATGATCGAGTATCTGCTGATGCCGGACATCGTGCGTTTCCTCGAGCTGTACCCCGAGATCGAATTGACGTTGCTGATGTCCTACGACCTGTTCGACCTGAGCCGCCGCGAGGCCGACATTGCGCTGCGTTCGCTGCAAAACGGGCGGCATCCGCCCGACGATCTCGTCGGCCGCAAACTCGTGACCGGCAGGAGCTGCTACTACGCCACCGAGGCCTATCTGGAGCGGCACGATCCGTGGAGCAAAGAGACAACCGCAAGGTGGATTGGCTGGGACGAGCCGGAACTGTATCCCGACTGGGTCAAGCGATCGCCGTTTCCGCACGTGCCCGCCCCGGGCAATTTCCACAGCGCCTCGCTACAGACGTCCGGCGTCAGAGCCGGGCTCGGCATGGCGACCTTGCCGTGTTTTGTCGGCGATCAACTGCCTGACGTCATTCGCATTCCGGGCTGTGAACCCTTCGATAACTACGATCTCTGGTTGCTCTGGCATCCGGACTTTCGCGACGCCGCAAGACACCGGCGATTCCGCGAACATCTGATCGACGCCGTGGAGCGGAGTCGCGCGCAGTTTGTCGGCGACACTACTTGAGCGGTAGCTCGGTTTTTTTTCTGACCGTCCGAATGGCCACGCTCGAATTGACGCGGGCAACACCCGGCAGGCGCGTCAGCGAGTCGCGGTGCAGGCGTTCGAAATCCGCCATGTCGGACACGACTACCCTGAGCAAATAGTCGAACTCGCCCGTCATGAGATAACACTCCATGACTTCGGGAATGTCGCGGACAGCCAGCTCAAACGCAGCCAGCTCGCTCTCGACTTCGCGGTGCAGCGCAATGAACACAAACACGTTGCCCGACACGCCGGCTTTCGCCTGATTCAGGAGAGCAACGTAACGATCGATCATCCCGGCCTCTTCGAGCACCCGCACGCGCCGCAGGCACGCCGATTCCGACAGGTTGACGCGGGCCGCCAGCTCCACGTTGCTGATACGCCCGTCCGCCTGCAGAGCGGCGAGGATGGCTTTGTCGTAGCGGTCGAGATCCATGACAGATAATTGCGTCAGATTCCACTTTCAGGAAGGAAATCACCATAACACAGCCGAAACGCAATGTTTTTTGCAATCTACTGCCGCATATGCGCGCGTATTGTCTTTGATTCATCTGAAACCACACGTGAAAACCTAAGGGCGGAGAGACTGACATGAAGATCGGGGTTCCCAAGGAAATAAAAACGCTGGAGTTTCGCGTCGGCATGACGCCGGCCGGCGTCAAAGAACTGGCCCACGACGGCCACGAGATTGTGGTTGAGACCGGTGCCGGCGTCGGCATCGGCGTGAGCGACGCGGACTACGAAGCCGCGGGTGCAACCGTCCTCGACACGGCGGAAGCCGTGTTTGCCGCGGCCGACATGATCGTCAAGGTCAAGGAGCCACAGCTCAACGAATGCGCCATGCTGCGCGAAGACCAGGTGCTGTTCACCTATCTGCATCTTGCGGCCGACCCGGCGCAGACCAAGGCGCTGGTCGAATCCGGCACCACGGCAATCGCCTACGAGACCGTTACCGCTGACGACGGTTCGCTGCCGCTCCTGACGCCCATGTCGGAAGTGGCGGGACGCCTGTCGATCCAGTCGGGCGCGTACGCACTGCAGAAAGCCAACGGCGGCAGCGGTGTGCTACTGGGCGGTGTCCCTGGCGTTGCCCCCGGCAAGGTGACGGTTATTGGCGGCGGCGTTGCCGGCGCTAACGCGGCCGACATGGCTGTCGGTCTTGGCGCCGAAGTCACGATCCTCGATCGTTCGCTGCCGCGTCTCCGCCAGCTCGAAGACGTCTGGGGCGGCCGCGTGCGCACGGTGTATTCGACCCGGCACGCGGTCGAAGAGCACACGGCCGAAGCGGATCTCGTCGTGGGCGCAGTGCTGATTGCGGGTGCTGCCGCGCCGAAGCTTGTGACGGCTCAGGACGTGCGCAACATGCGCGCGGGCTCGGTCATGGTCGACATTTCGATCGACCAGGGCGGCTGCTTTGAAACCAGCCGGCCGACCACACACGCCGAGCCGACCTACGTCGTCGACGACGTCGTGCACTATTGTGTGACCAACATGCCGGGCGCGGTGCCGCGCACCAGCACGTTTGCGCTCACCAACGCCACCTTGCCGTTCGTGAAAGCGCTGGCAAAACATGGCTGGCGGGACGCGTTGATTCACGATCCGCATCTTGCCAACGGCCTCAACGTGCACGCCGGTCACGTCAACCACGAAGCCGTGGCGCACGATCTGGGCTACGAGTACCTGTCGGCAGGCGACGTGCTGAAGGCGGCGTAGGAAACGGAAACGAACCGGGCTCAAGGCCCGGTTGTTACGCCGGAGAGACAAGGCCTAAAACGACAACCCAACGGGCATCGTCACGATGCCCGTTGGGGGCGGCTGGCTCGTGTTCCCCACCGCAACAGGTTTGCCGACCCACAAAGCCAAGGCAACACTCGCGCCGATCGAGTAACCTGTCGTCCGTATTGCGTGCCGCGGCCGGGCCGGTCGGCACCTTGTCGTCAACCGGTGTCGCCTGGAGCCGTGCATTCATGATCTCTGTCCAGAGAGCCGCCGCCAGCGTCATGGCGGCCTTGCCGAAGCAGCGCGCGGCGTTTTTGGTATTGGTGCTGCTGAGCGCGGTTGGCGCGGTTTTTTACGCCGTGCCGTTACTCAACTTTGTCTCGAGCATTCTTTCGAGCGTTACGACCGTTGACCTGGTGGATCGCGATTTTGCGAACTACTGGGTGGGCGGACGGTTTGTGCTCGAGGGGACACAGATCGATCTCTTCACCCAGGACGTTTATATCGTTCGACTGAGAGAGATCTTCGGCGCGCCGTATCCGCTCAGGGCCTGGAGTTATCCGCCGCACCTTCTGCTGTTTCTCTGGCCGCTGGGCTTCCTCGGTTACAAGGCGGCGCTACTGGTGTTCCTGTTCTCCGGCATTGCGCTGTTCCTGTACGCCGTCGCCGTGTTTCGACGCGAGTTTGCCGAGGGGTCCGGCCTGCCGCTGGTTGCGATTGCGGTGGTGCCCTTCCTGATGATGGCGTTTACGGCCGCGCAAAACAGTTTCTTTACGGCGGCGCTGTTGCTCCTGGGCTTTGCCTACTCGAGGACCCGGCCCTGGCTCGCCGCTATGGCGTTTGCGGCGCTTACCGTCAAGCCGCAGCTGGGGATCCTGATACCGCTGTGGCTCGCGCTGGATCGAAACTGGGGGGTGATCGCGAAGACCGCGCTGCTGTCCGTGGTGTTGGTCGGCGCATCGGCGCTGACCTTCGGCGTCGACGTATGGACCGACTATCTGACCAAGACGCTCAAGTACCAGGCGTTTGTGATGACGGATTGGTATGGCATCTTCCTGCCCATGATGCCGACGGTGTTCGGCGCCGTGCGCACACTGGGTCATTCGCCGGATCTCGCTTACGCCATCCAGTGGCCGGTCTCGCTGATCGCGGCCGGCGCCGTGCTCTGGCTGTTGCTGAAGAACCGCTCTGCGTTGATCCGCGTCTATACGGTTTGCGCCGGCACGTTCCTGATCACGCCTTACGCCTTCAACTACGATATGGGCGCGCTGGCGATTGTGGCGGCAGTCCTCGCCGGCTCCGGAAACGCCGGACTTGGCCCGTTCAGCCGCTCGTCACTGGCCGTCGTAGCGGCGCTGCCTGCGCTGGTGCTCTTACTGGGATTCTTCAAGGTGCCGGCGCTGTCGTCACTGCTGATTGCCCTGTCCTTGCTGATGCTGATCAAGAACACGATCAGTTCGGCGACCGTGGACGGGCTTGCGAAACCGTCGCCCGAGATCGGTAGTCCCGGCTAAACGCGGCCGAATCCGCGGCGGCGCAAACGCCCACGGATCCGGCGGCGCGTGTCCTCAGGCGGCGAGCCGCGAACCGTCGTCCGCCACGAGCGATGCCAGCACGGTGCGTTTGCCCTCGTACGGGCGGCGGCCGTGCATGACGAGGAAGTTGTCGATCAGCGCGACATCGCCGGCCTGCCACGCAAGATCGAAGGACAGCTCGTCGGCCAGTTCGATCGCGCGCTGCATGCCTTCCGCCGGGATGGGGGAATCGTCACCGAAGCGTATGGCTTTTTGCGGGTCGTTGCGCGCGTCCTTCCAGCCGCGGAATGCGGCAATAAGCTGGTTAAAAAACACGCGCCGCCCGTCGACCAAGGTACGCACGGCCGGCAGCACCGGCGTCGTCGCACGAAGGCTGCCGTCATCGAGCCACTCGCGGCTGTAGCCGAGTTTGTCGAGCCGGGCTTCGGCGGCTTCGCGCGTGTCTGCGCCGAGCGTGCTGCGCCAGCTTCGGCCCTGGCCCGACTCCGGATCGTCTTCAGCGGGCATGGTGTTCGAGTAGCGAACGCCCAGGCGCGTGCAGTCGTCGACAAACTGCGGATCGGCCTCGGCCAGCTTGTCGAGCAGGACGTCGGAGCGGCAGATCGGCGTTTCGCCGGCAACGTCCGGCGCGCGTTCGCAGCAGAAGAACAGGTGTGAGGGGAACAGCGGCGTCTGCGCCATCTCGTGATGCAGGTAGATCGACACGTCCGGCGGCGCTTCGTTGGCCGTAAACACGAGTTCGGTGCGGTTAACCCGCACGGCGTTGGACAGCGATTCCTCGTAGGTGAAGCTGTCGAGCCCAAAGCCGCGGATGAAGCGGTCGAAGTCGTTGGCGTCGGCGACAGGAAAGCCGCGAAACAGCACGGCGCCGTGGCGGGCAGCGGCCTCGATGTGTTCCGCTCTTGTGCTCTCGAGCCAGGCGCTGACGTCGTCCATCGTGCTGCCGCCGGTGAGTAGATTGATCACCAGCGGGAACACATCCTCGTACTGTTGCTGTCCGGGAACAGCCAGTGTTTCGGTTGTTAGTGTGGTCATCGTTTGTGTCCAGTATGTTTGTCGGTTGAAAGGTTAGTCGTAGATTGGGCAAAACGTGCCGAACGCCGCTTCGGCAAACACGCCCGGGTCGTTGAAGCGGCGGTTCTGATTGAGCGCCGAGATGGCCTGCATCTCTTCGGGGCTCAGCTCAAAATCGAACAGCGCCAGGTTTTCCTTGAGTCGTTCAGGCCGCGTCGTCTTCGGGATGATCGACGTGCCGCGCTGCACACCCCAGCGCAGCACCACCTGCGCGGGCGTGCGGCCCAGGCGGTTGGCGGCTTCGACAACGGGTGCTGCCGTCAGCACCGTGTCGGCGTCCGTGGCCATGTCGAGCGATACGTAGGAAAGGGCGCCGAGCGGCGAGAACGCCGTCACGGCCATGCCGAAGTCTTTGGCCAGGCGTATCAGCTTCTCCTGGGTCAGGAACGGGTGCGACTCGATCTGCAGCATGGCCGGCGGGATGCTCGCGTAGGCCATGAGGTCGATCAGAAGTCCGGTGTTGTAGTTGCAGACACCGATCTGCTTCACGAGCCCGGCCGAGACCAGTTCTTCCATGCCGGCCCAGGTTTCGGCCAGCGTTACCCGGTCCATTTCCATGCGCGGGTTGGCGGCGTCGGGATCGTGGAACCACTCCGGCGGATAGCGCTTCTCGATGGGTACGTATTTGA
This sequence comes from Woeseiaceae bacterium, assembly GCA_028289545.1. GTDB lineage: Bacteria > Pseudomonadota > Gammaproteobacteria > Steroidobacterales > Woeseiaceae > UBA1847. The sequence continues at coordinate 84,440 of JANQPG010000095.1, read as the reverse complement.
GCGCTATCGGGAAGTGCACGAGATACAGGTCGAGGTAGTCTAGACCAAGATCGCTCAGGGATTTTTCGCAGGCTTCGCGGACGTGTTCCTTGCGGTGGAACGTATTCCAGAGTTTCGAGGTTACCCAGAGCTCGTCCCGCGTGGCGTGACCTTTGGCAATGGCACTCGCAATACCCGCGCCTGCCTCCTGTTCGTTGCCGTAGTCGGCGGCGCTGTCGATATGCCGGTAGCCGATCTCGATGGCGTTCTCGACGGCGGCAGCCGTGTCGCTTCGATCGATCTTCCAGATGCCAAGCCCAACGGCGGGCATGCTCGTGTCGCCGACGGCGATAGTGCTCATTGTGCGGATTCCTTGTCGGGTGTGTGCAAAGTCAAAACGCTCGGCGGCGGCGTTTACGCCAGCAAACCGTCGAGCGCGTGTTCTTCGAGGAAGCGGCCGATGTCAACCGCATCGCCGGTTTCGGTCGATCGCTGCGCGGCGGCTGCAACGACAATCGACCACAGTCCCTGTAGCGGCGTTGCCGAATCGACGGCCTTGCCTTCGAGCTGGTCGATGAACGCCTCGTGCTCGAAGTAGGTCGCGCCGTGATGACCGCTCTGTTCGATTTCCGCCGGATAGCCCAGCGTGGTCGAGCGACTGGCGCCGTACTCCCCGAGTTCGACGTCGAGTTTCGAACGGGCTACGTCGTCGTTGTGGAAATCGAAGGTTTCGCTGGCGACGAGGCGGCCGCGCTGGCCGGTGACGACGAGCTCTTCGTAGAAGTGCGGCGCAAACATATTGAGGGTGAAGTTCGCGCGCAGTCCGTTGGCGTAGTCGATGACGACAAAGGCGTGGTCGTCGATGTCCGCGCGCTCGCCGTCTTTCTCGAAGTCCAGAAAGTTGACGGCCTGACCGCCGCTCGCAAACACGCGGATCGGCGTCGAGCCGGCAAACAGGTTCAACAGGTCGAAGTAGTGGCAACATTTTTCGACCAGCGTGCCGCCGCTGTAGCGTGCGTATTTGTTCCACTGCCCTACCTTGTCGAGGAACGGCGGGCGGTATTCACTCATCGACAAGGTGCAAAGCTCACCGAGTGTGCAGCGCTCGAGCGCCTCATGGCGCGCTTCGACATACGGTGCTTTATAGCGGTACTGCAGGCCCACCTGGATGAACGAGGCATGCTGCTCGGCCAGCTCGACGATGCGGCTCGCGTCGGCAAGCGTTGTCGCCATCGGTTTCTCGAGGAAAATGGCCTTGCCGCTCCTGGCCGCTACTTCGATAACGTCAATGTGCGTGTAATTGGGGGTGCAGATCATCAGCGCATCGGTGGCGGGGTCTTCGCAGGCGGCTTCGAGGCTCGGATAGCGCGCCGGTTCGTGTGAGGCGTAGCGGCTGAAACCGTCAACGGCAACGTCGAGGCTTTTCGCGGACTCATCGAAGATGCCGTGAACCTCGGCGCGCCCGAGCAAGGTCGCTACCCGCATATGTTCCTGGCCGATCGTTCCCGTGCCGATGATGCCGAGCTTATGTTGAGTTTCGCGCGGCGCGTAGATGTATTTGTCTTCGTCGCTAATGTGCCGCTGTCCGAGGCTATTTCTGAAATAGCTCAGCCGGGGTTTCTTGTGCTGGGTCATGAGCGTTTCTTCTTCTTGTGCTGTTCGCCGCGCATAGCGTGCACGGTTGTCGACGTTCCAGCCGTTCGCGCTGCCGTCGACTCTGTTCCGGACTTTTTCTGCGCCGTAGAGTTCCGGTAAGCTGTCCTTGCAGTTATCGAAACACGACCTTCGTTGCGACTACGACCGACATCATGAACAAGCCGCGCTGGCAACGCACCCGTACGACAATCAAGGACATTGCCCGCGCGGCCAACGTCGATCCCTCGACCGTTACGCGCGCGCTGCAGGACAGTCCGCGCGTCAAGCCTGAAACCCGCGAACGCATCGCCGGCATTGCGGCGGAACTGGGTTACGTGCCGAACATGGCGGCCCGCACGCTTGTCAATCGCAGCAGCGGTCTGATCGGCGTCGTCATTCCGGACATGGCCAACCCGTTCTTCGCCGAGCTTGGCCGCGGCATCGAGGACGAGGCGGCCAAGCACGACCTGCGCATTCTGTTTCACGATACGCGGGGTGTCGAGTCGGCCGAACGCGAGGCCGTGCAGCTGTTTCTCGAACTCAAGGTCGACGGACTGCTTGTGCCGATGGCGCGTAGCCCGCAGGACTACTACGGCGGACTCAAGGCGGGTGTGCCGGTTGTGCACGTCAATCGCGAGGAGGCCAAGCATCATGTCACCTGCGACACGGTCGCCGGCAGCCACTCCATCATGCAGCATCTGTTCGATCTTGGGCATCGGCGTATCGGATTTGTTCGCGGTCCGGCCGGACCGTGGCGTGAGCCAAAAATGTTTGCCTACCGGCAGGCGCTCGAGGAACAGGGTATCGCCTACGACCCCGACCTGATTTTTACCTTCGACGGTACGCTGGACAGCAGCCGCGCCATTGCCGAGGAATTTCTTGCACTGACGAATCGGCCGACGGCTGTGTTCGCGTGGAACGACGTCAACGCGATAGCGCTGATTCACGCGCTCAAAGATCGCGGCGTCCGCGTGCCGGAAGACGTCTCGATTGCCGGCCACGATGACATTCAGCTCTCGGGCTGTATCGACCCGCCGCTGACCACCGTTGCCTGGCCGATGTATGAGTTGGGCCAGCAAAGTGTGCGTTACCTGTATTCGCTGGGTCACGGCAACGAACCGGGCGAACCGGACGTGCCGCCGCCCAGACTGGTCGTGCGGCAGTCGACCGGCAGCCCTGCTTGAGAAGCGCGGGACTGCCGGCGACCTGTTTCTTTACATCGGACCGAACGCTAGAAGTTCACCCGGAAGTCAACGCCCCAGTAGCGATCCGCGCCGCGCGGAATCTGGTAGCGGAAACCGTCGCCCGAGAACGTCGTGGCGTAGGATTCGTCGGTCAGGTTCTTGCCGATCAGGGTGACCGACAGCTTGTCGTCCGGCGTGTAGTAGCCGAAGCTCGCGTTCAGGATGCCGTAGTCGGGCAGCAGGAACGGGTTCTCATCCGTTTGGCCAATGTTGCCGGAGAGAATCTCGTCCGTGTACACGTAGTTGCCGTTGAGCTGCAGCCGGCCGCCGTTGGCGAGCGGGAAGTCCCACTGTCCGCCGAGCGAGTACTTCGTATCGGGGGCAAACGGTAGCGGATCACCCGAAACTTTGGCCTCCGAATCCGAGAAGGCCATGCCGCCGTAGAAGCGGAGGAACTCGCTGGGTGCGATCAGGAAGTCGATTTCGAAGCCCGAGGTTTCGACATCGCCGCCGTTCGTGAACCCTGTAATCGTCGTGCCGTCCGAGGCGTCGAAGTCGTTGGCCTGGAAGTTTTCGATTTCCATCGAGTACGCAGCGAGACTGATCAGGCCCCAGCCGGCTGTCAGCTTGTAGCCGATCTCGATCGTGTCGGATTCTTCAGCTTCGATCGGGTTAATGTCGTCCGGGTCCATGTTGTAGAACACGTTGAACGCCGGCCCTTTGTAGCCCGTGCTGTACGTGGCGTAGATCATGCTGCCTTCGCCGAACGTGAACTGACCGCCGATACGGCCCGACACGTTGGTCTCGTCGGTGCTGCCGGACAGGTTCGTGTCGAACTGGTTGTTGCCGTCGGAGAAACGCGGCCGGACGCCGACGCCGCGGCGGCCGAACTCGTCCAGGTTACGGCGGTTGTGGCTGTAGCTCACGTCGTCGCTGGTGTAACGCAATCCACCGATCAGGCGGAAGTTGTCGTTGAACGCGTACGAGCCCTGACCGAATACGGCGTAGTTCTCGAATTCGGTTTCCATGAAGCCGGTTGCGGCAACAATATCGTTGGCGTTACAGGTGATGCCGTTCGCGGCGATGAAATCGGCCACTTCCTGAGTGGTCGGCGTGGGCTGGCCCAGCGTGAACTCGATGTGGTTGGCGATAGCCGCGTCGAGCTGGCCGTTGTTGTTCTGGCAGCTGGCGTCACGCGTGAAGTTACGCTCGGATTCCTGGTTCCAGTAGAAGAAACCCACTTGGTATTCGAAGTCTTCGCCGGTCGGCGATGCCAGGCGGATCTCCTGTGAGAACTGTCGCCATTCCTGCGGGCCGATGTCGTGCAGCTGGAAGGGTACGCCGAACACCGGCTCGGTGCTGTCGCCCGCAATCGACGTGAAGTCGCCTTCGCGGAACTCGGTGTTGTCCCAGCTGCGCGTTGCGGTAATCGAGGTCAGCGTGTGGTCGCCGATGTCCGAAGTGATCTGCACGGAGAACGACGTGCTGTCGTCGAGCGTGCGGGTTTCGAAGTCGTGATCGACGAGGCGCTGGTCGAGATCCAGGCCGTTGCCAGACGGGACGGCTTCCGAATCCGGGTTGCGGCCGCTCGGCCGCGCTTCGAGATCGGCGCAGCAGTCATTGTCGGCGCTGTAGTCCTCGGCGATGAACAATACCTGCGTCGTGTCGCTGACGTCGTATTCGAGCATCATGCGCACGCCCTGCTTGTCGTAGCCCTGCACGGTTTCGTTGTTGAACACGTTCGTAATGTAGCCGTCGAAGGCCGTGTCGACGACCGTCAGGCTGGCGCGCAGTTCATCGGTCAGCGGACCCGCAATGCGGCCGCGGAGCTGGTACTCGTTGTCCTCGTAGAAGCGGGCGCTCAGGTAGCCGTTGAACTCGTCACCGGGGCGCTGAGTCGTGATGTTGACCACGCCGGCCGATGCGTTTTTACCGAACAGCGTACCCTGCGGGCCGCGCAGCACTTCGACGCGCTCGAGATCGTACAGGTCGCCGAAGGCCTGGCCGGAACGGCCGAGTACGACGCCGTCGACAACCGTCGATACGCTGGGCTCAGCCGCGACGCTGAAGGAGATTGTGCCGATGCCGCGCACGGTGAGTGCGCTGTTGCGCGTGGTGTTGCCGGTGCGGAAGCTGACCGACGGCACGAGCGCCTGCAGTTCTTCCAGGTTGCTCGCGAAGCTCGTATCGATCTGCTCGCGGCCCAACACCGAGACGGCGACCGGAACGTCGCCAATGTTTTCTTCGCGCTTCTGCGCGGTGACCGTGATCTCCTCGATCACGCCCTGTGCGCTGACTTCTTCCGTCGCGCCAAACTGCCAAACGCCTGCGATCACCATCGCAAGCGTCATCCCCCTCTTAAGACGCATCGTTTGCTCCTTACACGTGTGCCGGTGACAAGGTGCAAATACGGCATTGGACAAATCGCCGCATATGGCCCCCCATCGGTGATTTAGAGCATTTCTACTCCTGCCTGTCCCAAAATGCAAACGTTTGTATTTTTCTGCAATGCAGCAAAGCAGCGGGAGAAACGGCGGCGGTACGCCGTCGGCCTCGATTCAGGTTTCGCTCGTCTGGGTTCGCTTGTGGGTGTGCAGGTAGCGCCACCAAAACAGCGCGTTGATGGCGGTGAGCCCCGTCAGGAGCGCCCAGAACAGGTCGCTGACGCCGCCGACGAGTCCCACTTTGGAGAACAGCAGGTACAGGAACACGACGGCCGAGAGCAAGGTAAACGCAACCGGCATGGCGAAGTGCCAGGGCGTAAGGTCGACAAGATCGCGGCGCTCGTAGTCCCACGCTTCGGGCCGCGGCATAAGCCGGCCGACGATCAGCATGATGGCGACTTCGATGATGAACAGCACGGCGTAGAGGTGCAGGAAGTGCATCGTCACGATGTCGTCGAAGACGAACTTGGCGAGGCCGTAGGTGACGACGTGGAAGACGATGACAATCTTCGCGCCCAGCGCGGGTACCCGGCGCGTGAACAGTCCAACGATCACGATGACGACTACCGGGATGTTGTAAAAGCCCGTGAAGATGCGAATGATCTGCCAGAGGCCGTCGGGTGCGTACTGCAGGAGCGGCGCCACGACAAACGAGAACAGCGCAATCACAATGCTGGCGATCTTCGCGACGCGGACCATTTCGCTGTCGCTCGGCGGCGTCTTTTTCATCGGGCCGTAGACGTCGAGGCAGAACAGGGTCGCCGCGCTGTTCAGCAGTGAGTTGAAGGAACTGAACACGGCGCCCAGGAGTACAGCGAGGAAGAAGCCCGAGAAGTATGCGGGCAACACGTCGCGGATGAGTCGCGGGTACGCCTGGTCGATCGAGGTAAGACCTTCGCCGTAGAGATGAAAGGCAATCACGCCCGGGATCATCATCATGAACGGCACCATGATCTTGAAGAAACCCGAGAACAGCACACCCTTCTGGCCTTCCGCGAGATTCTTTGCGCCGAGCGTGCGCTGGATGACGTACTGGTTCGTGCACCAGTAGAACAGGTTCGCGAAGATCATCCCCGTGAAGATGGTGCCGAAGGGGGTGGGGTCTTCGGGGCCGCCGATAGCGTTGAGTTTCTCGGTATTGACCGTGGTGATCGTGTTCAGACCTTCGCTGAAGCTGCCTCCGCCGAGGGCAATCAGGCCGAGGACCGGGACGAGGATGCCGACGATCAACAGACCCACGCCGTTCAGCGTATCGGAAACCGCGACGGCTTTGAGCCCGCCGAAGATCGCGTACACGGCGCCGATGCAGCCAATGGCGACAATCGTAATGACGAGGCCCTGGGAATACGTGACGTTGAGCAGCCCTGGCACATCGAACAAGAGCAGTACGGCAATCGAGCCGGAATACAACACCGAAGGGATTGTGACGAGGCCGTAGCCGACCATGAACAACAGCACCGACATGCGGCGCACGCCGTCGTCGAAGCGGTTGGCGAGGAACTCGGGCAGGGTTGTGAAGGCGCCGGCTAGGTAGCGCGGCAGGAAAATCAGCGCCATGCAGATCGTGGCGAACGCCGCCGTAACTTCCCAGGCCATGCTGCTGAGGTTGAAGCCGTAGGCTGAACCGTTCAGGCCGATCAGCTGCTCGGCCGAGAGGTTCGTGAGCAGCATGGAGCCGGCAATGAACACGCCCGTGAGGCCGCGGCCCGCGAGGAAATAGCCGTCGCGCGTGTCGACTTCGCCGCGGGTCTTGAGATAAGAAACCCACGCCACGAGCGCCATGAAAAACGCGCAGCTTGCGAGTGTTAACACAAGATTATTTGCGGCCATCTGTCCCCCTCGGCAACCCGGCAATGGCGGCGCCGAGCGCGAGCTACGCTAAATAAGCCTTCGCGCAAAAGTCAATTTTGGGCTGCCGAGAGCGGCGGTGTTTACGGCTGTTCGCGCACGCAGTCGAGCGCCAGCAGCAGCTCGTTGAGCGCGTTGAAGCGGGTGGGGTCCTGGCCGGTAATGTCGCGGATTTTCTGCATCCGCGCGTAGATCGTATTCGGGTGCACTTTCAGGGACTTGGCGGCTTTGAGCACGTTCATGTCGGCGTCGCCGTAGCTCCGCAACGTGACGCTGAGCTTGCCGCGCGATTTCCGATCGGCGCGGATCAGCTCGCGCGTCCAGCCGGGCAGCGCCGACTGCACCTTATCTTCCGCAAGGTTCAGGAGCAGTTTGCGCAAGGGGATGTCGGCATAGCTGACGACGCGTTCGCGGGCGCTGGCGGCGTCGAGCGCCAATTCGGCTTCGCGGAGTGCTTTGGGGATGAGCGCGGTCGACGGCGCGTCGGCGCTGACGCCGGCAAGCACCGAGTTGCCGAGGCTCAGGAGCGGCCAGGCGATGCGTTTAGCGAGTGCGGCTTCAGGCTGGGTCCAGCCGGAGAGCCGGCGGGTTATCGAGACGATCGCAACAACGTGGTTGTTGTGCAGGCCGTAAAGGGCTCGAAGATTGAGGCTCGAAAATGCGTCACGCACAGCGGCGAGCAGGCGGTTGGCGCGGGGCGGGCGGTCCATTTCCTGGAGATTGACCGGTCGTGTGAGCACGACGCAGTACGCTTGCCGCTGCTCGAGATAACCGGCGCCGCGCAGGAGGCGCGCGACGCGGCTGTCGGACTCGTCGTAGCCGGCGAGCAGCAGGTTCAGGAGCTGCGAGCGACGATCAGCCTCGGCCTCGGAGAGCTGGCGCGTGCGCTTCACGTATTCGGCAGTCGCCATCGTGCTGACCGTGTTGACGTAGTCGCGCACGAACTCGTCGATAGCTTCCAGAGCATCGGGGCCTGTGGCCGCATGACGCATCCAGGCAGTAACCATGCGCTGGCTACAGCGGTAGGCCTCGAGCGTTGCCTCCAGCGGAAAGTGCTGCTCGGCGCGGCGGGCGGCATGGCGGCGGACAAACTCGAGCTGCGGCTGCATGGAGCCGCCGATCAGTCGGTGGATTTCGGTGAGGTGATCGAGGGCGTGGGCGTCGAGCTGGGGCAGGACGTCCGGATTGCCGCTGGCCGTGAAGGCCGGAATTTCATCACGGATGGCGGCCGTCAGTGAGCCCGCAATCGTGTCCAGGGAGGCGGCGAGACGCGCGGCGGCGGCGGGCCGGAAGCCTTTTTGGGAGAGCTTGCGGAGACTTTCGGTCAAAATGGCCATAATTGTGCAGTCTACACAATAATAGAGTCCAAAATTTGGCAGAGATGGCGATTGTGCGCAGCTTTTTTGGCGGTAGTCTCTACCCTCCAGATCAATATTCATTAGTAAGAAGGAGAGAGGACATGCCGAAATATCTATTTGTGTATCACGGGGGCAGCCATCCGGAGACGGAAGCCGAGGTCAAGGAAGTCATGGATGCCTGGGGTAGCTGGCTGGGCGGCATGGGCTCCGCCGTGGTCGACGGCGGCAACCCGGTAGGCGTCTCGAAGACCGTCCACCCCGACGGTACGGTCACCCACGACGGCGGCTCGAACCCGGCCAGCGGCTACGGCCTGTTCGAGGCCGACGATGACGACGACGCCATCGCCAAGGCCAAGGGCTGTCCGATCCTGACAGCCGGCGGCTCGATCGAGGTGGCCGAAGCGATCGATATGTAAACCGCGTGTCGGCGCCCACCCAGCGGCGGCGCCCGGACCTCCCACCGTCCGGGCGATTTCCGCTTGACTGACTCTGACCCAGTCGGTCTAATACGCAGCCCGCCGGCAGTACCGGCGGGCTGTTTTTTGTGCCGATCGTTCAGGGTTTCGATGCCCGAACCGGCACCTAAAGAAAAGACAAAAAGCCCTAGATGGCCAGGTAGCTCAGTTGGTAGAGCAGCGGACTGAAAATCCGCGTGTCGGTGGTTCGATTCCGCCCCTGGCCACCAGATACCCAGAGAGCCCCTTCGAGGGCTCTCTGGGTATCTGGAGGGGGCGAAATCGCCGCTGAGTCATGGTTTTTATGTTGGTTGGCTTCCCTGGGTGGGCGTGCCGTCGCCGGTTTTATGGGGGAATCCTACAGTGACTTCTTGAGCCAGAGTTTCCCGACGCGGCGCTCCTTTTCAGTCGGTTCGATTCCGCCCCTGGCCACCAAATACAACAAAGCCCCTTGAAGGGGCTTCGTCGTATTTGAGCATGGCGGAATCGCCACCGAGTCATAGTGTTCTTTCTAGGCGGCTTCCCCGGGTGGGTGCCTTGCTGCCGGTCTTATGGGGGAATCCTACAGGGACGTTTTTAGTCAATGTTTCCCGGCGTGGCGTTCTTTTTCAGTCGGTTCGATTCCGCCCCTGGCCACCAGATACCCAAAGAGCCCCTTCGAGGGCTCTTTGGGTATCTGGTGGGGGCGCAATCGCCGCTGAGTCATGTCCGGCTCCCCTGGATGGGCTCCCCCATTGAGTCTTTCGCCGCTGGCCGTTTGCGGAGATCTTGCAGTGGATTTTTAAGCGCTGAGCATCTCGCGGTCATTAATTCTTCGCGAATACTCATCTGCCAATTACCCGCTAGTCTAGCCCCTGCGCGCAAAAGAAGCTCTTCAAAGAGGTATTAGGGCTTTGACAGTGAAGATTCTTGCAACCTCTTCGAATCTGACTGCCCATGGCCTTCGAGCGTGGGCGCTGACAATGGTTTGTCGAACATCGTGCTCGGCCTCTAACAGCAATACCAAATCTTTGCCGAACGTCATCTTCGAAGCCAGTCAATGTGTCGCCTGTTAATCCGCTGAGAAAACTTCGTCAATAAACACAGCCGAGTTTTGAAGAGCTGGTTGTCGTACTCACCTCCGCGAATAAGCATCCTCCAAGTAATTGAAAAATATAATATTTAACGTAATATATTTGACTTTTTAAACGTTTCATGGTCAAAATTAGAGCAAATATTGACCTCTGCTATCTACATAGCGCTAATATTGTGATAGAAAGACTTTAGTAGTCTCCAAACGCAAGATTTCAGCGATATTAATAATTTGAGAGGTTGAATTGTCCAATCAAGACAAAAAACGGGCAAAATTCATTGAGCTTGGCCAAAAGCGGGTCGTGAGCGCGATCAAAGCGATCCGTCTAATCGGAAACCTGTCCAACAAGAGTAATTACTCTTACTCACAGAAAGATGCCGACAAGATCATTCGAGCTCTTGAAGATGAGCTGAAACTACTTAAGCGTAGATTCCAGAGCGACAGCCGGGGTAGCGAGATTGATTTCCAGTTCTAAGCGCTGCAAGCAAATATATGAAGATTAGAAAACTAACTAAGGCCGATATGGTGCTGATCGCGCTCTATCGTGCTGCTGATAATGGTGTGGCAAAGGTGCCCTACGAGGAAATTGTGCTTCAGGCATGGAAAGATTTCCCGGATGCGTTCTCGCTCAGGAATCACCCGGAGCATCCGGACGGATCCGATATCCATAAACGCCTATATCAAAACCTCAAAGCGAACGGCCTGGCCAAGTCACTTGGAGACAAGTTCTTCAGACTAACCGAGGAAGGAGCTAGCCAAGCCAGTCGCCTGCTCCAGTCGCCGAGTGTGCAACAAGGTGGAGCAGCAAGTACTCGAGAGCGGCTGTCACGATCAGAAGAAAAAATAGTGCGAAACGCGCTCAAATCTCGTGCGTTTTCAACCTGGCTGAGGGGGGCGCAAAGTGAACTAGTCGACTTCGACGCGCGCATATTTTTCCAATTCGGGGGCGGCACACCTCCTGAGGAACGGGAACGGCGAGCCAAGACATCAATTAGGGCTTTTGAAAAGGCGGCCCAACTGAAGATCGAGCACGCCGCCGAACTTAAGGATCTGGCTACCTTCTTGTCTGAGAGCTTCTTAGAAACATAATTTAGGGCGCAAGTTCATGAAGAAGATGATACCGACGAAGATCTCTCCCGATCTGCTTGACACCATTGGAAGATCTTTCAAATTCAGACATGCCAAAGGTGTTGCGGAATGGCTGAAGAATAGTCTTGACTCCTATCTTCGGTTGCGCGCTGCTGGGGAAGAGTCATTGGATGGGCGATGGCCTGTTCTAATCGAGCTTATGGATGGAGGAAGAAAACCTGGTCCAAATCTTGCGGTCGTAGATTTCGGTGGAACTGACTATGGCGTCGTCAAAGACTTTTTCTTGCATTGGGGCGACACCAGCGCCGCCACTCACGGCGGACACGTATCGTCGGACTCTCTCACGGGAGGGCACGGTAACGGCGGCAAGTTCTACATGAGAGAAATGTGGACCCGAGGAGCGCGGTTCCTAACCTGGCGATGCGGCAAGTGCACCAGTCTAGTTGTCAACAAATCGATAGAAAAAGGTAAAACTGGCTATTGGGAAATGGAAGATGAAGAGATGCCTCGTTGGCGCGACGCTCTTGAGTTTGCGCTGCCTATAGCCGAGAAATGGGCATGGAATTCATACCTACAGAGACTAACCGACCACGGCGCCGCTATTGAAGAAGAACTGGCTTCGGGTCGACGCGGCCTAACAGTTGTCGTCGGATTCTCCGGTGAGCAGGTTTGGAGCTCGAATGATGTTGTTCATGGGAAAAAATGGAATGCTCAGAAGCTAATTGATGAAATCGTACGCACAAACCAAGCTACCCGACCTATTCGAGAGCTTTCTATAACCGTCGCAGTCAACGGAACGCTCAAGCTGGAAAAGATGGAGTTAGAAAAGGTCGATCTCGACCCCGATTTCCAGACTCGGCGATTTGACCTTCAAGGCACAGAAATCGGTTTAGCTAGTGAGAAAATAGGGCAGCTTACGATACGAAAGTCCGCTAGTCAGCTGAAAGGGCTGCACAAGCAAATGAACGGGATCGCAATCTCGGACGGCAAGCGAAACCCAATAGCTTTTCATCCGATGGACGAGTTGCCCATAAAGGCGTCCGCGTTTACCGCGTTCTTCTTCGGAGATCTGAGCCTTACTTTTCATGGAATCGGGGACATAACTTCAAACGATCGAGAGAGACTTGTGCCAAGTCCTGTTGCAGATGCTATCTCGAGTTGGCTCGGTGCCAAGATCACCGAAGTGGTTGGAGAGCTAGAAGACGAGCAAAAGCAGACGAAACTCGACGAGGCGCTGTCCGATGCCTCAGCGATCAATGACCTGCTAAATAAGCACGCTGAGAGTTTCCTTGAGAAGTTTGAGTCCGAAATCCTAGTAGACTACCTGGAAGACCTTGACGGAGGAGGATTCGGAGATGAAGGGACTGGTGAAGGAGGACGCGAGTCCGACAAACGAGATGACATCGGTATAACGGAGATTCCAGATCTTCCTGACGCTGCCGGTGAAAAGGAGTTTATCGAGACAAGCGTACCGGATGTTGCTCCTGACGCTGATGGGCAGCCAGTTGAACTAGACTCGGCTGGTGTAGGAGGAGATGTCGGCAAACATGGTACGAAAGAACAGCCCGGTTCAACGAGGTCTAAACGAAGACCACGTTTTCCAAGGGTCCTACTTAGTGGTCACCATTCAGACCCTACAAATCCAGAGGGAAATACAAAAACCTTGAGCCGGATGCATCCCCCTCTATATCAGGACGATACGGATAGGTTGGCGAACGTATGGTGGATCAATACCGCGCATCCGTTTGCCGAGATCGCTATTAAGCAAACTGGCGGCGCCCAAAGTCCATCCTTTCGTAGTTATCATCTGTTTATGTTTCGAGACATGGTTCAGCGGGAGACTATGCGGCTGCTCCAGAAACGCGAAGCGGAGATAGAGGTCGACCGTCTGGAAACCGAGCTTGATGAAATCTCAAATCAATTCTTGGCAGAACTGCCGTATTCGTTAGTGCAAAGTTTGGTTGAGGGTCAGAAGGCTGCCTAAGTCGGCCAATGTGCGAGCAGCTATCTCTTCCGTTTATGAACCCAGATGACTGCAAGAATACCAAGACACTCGTCATGGACACCCTTGGCTTACCAGACAGATCGTGGAGTGTCCTGCGACACCGGCTAGGTCCTTCAAGTAAAAAGACTTTGAAGGAGGTCGGGGAAATATTCGAGCTAACGCGCGAGCGCATCCGCCAAATTCAGGCTGCGGCCTCGAAGAAAATTTCGTCACGAATTGACTTGATTTGCGGTGTTCTAGAAACGCTTGAAGCGGTGACGCCACGGGATACTTATCCTCATGATGAACGCGGTGTCGAAAAAGCGTACGCCTGGTTTGAGCAGGAGCTTCGGAGCGTGGGTATTTCCTTTACCACAAATGACATTCAGCGGCTTATTGTCGCAATCCGCGCCGCACCAAACAAATGCGGCGTAAAGTGGCCACAACTGACTGTCTTAACATGCTTCCTGTATCCGCGAGTTAGGGGGTACTCGCCGGTCGACAAAAAGTGGAGAGAATTGGAGGCGGCGCGAAAGGAGAAGGAAAGGCAATGGAGTTACCCGGAGCTAATTGAATATGTTCTGGATGAAGAGTCCAAGCCGCTTCATTGGCGTGAAGTGGTTCAGAAAGCGCGGGCAATTGGCCGTAGGCGTTCGGTTCATCCTGGGTCAGTAATGAACACGATGATTGCCAGCGACGACTTTGTGCGCGTCGCGCCGGGCACTTATGCGTTAAAGCGCTTGGGTTACGAGGAGGTTGATCCACTAGTTGATCGAATTTGGACGTCTATCATAAACATAGGTGGTCCTGCTTCTCTCGGAGAAATAGTCCACGAGTTAAAAAAGGGTGATCATTTCAGGGCAAACAGCGTCAAGATGCATTTAGATCTGCATCCACGATTCTATACTTCGGTTAATGGACGATATGGTTTGCGAATTCTCTTGCCGGCGCCGAACGAACAAACTCTACGAACACCAAGTGAAAAGGTTGAAGCCTCTGACTCTCTTAAGCGCGTCGCCCGAGCTTTGAAGAATGGTTATAGCGTGGATGATGTGTTAGAGGCAGATCGCGAATCGTTTGAAGCACTCAAGGAACTCAGCGAAAATGACGAGTAGCGCTGCCTATAGATCCACTGGTGGGTGAGTGTCGGCTCAAGACCTAACTGTGACAATTCGGGTGTCAACTTTGGGACAAACACTGCTTCACGTTTTGGTGGCAGATTGGCTCTTGTTCAGTGAGTTACTGTAGAAAGTTTTGCAGCCGCGCCAACAAATCAGACTCGTTCTTGAGTTCGCACTCCCAAACGATCATCGCCTCCCAGCCCATATCATTCAGCCGCCCAAGGTTAATCTGATCACGCGTTTTGTTCCTGGCAATCTTATCGGACCAGTATTCGCTGTTCGACTTCGGTAGTCGAGCACCACGAGTACATGTGTGTCCATGCCAGAAGCAACCGTGGACAAAAACAACTTTCTTGCGTCCAGGAAATACAATATCGGGATTTCCCGGTAGGTCGCGACGATGTAATCGGTATCGATATCCAGCTGAAAAGAGAATCTTCCGGACGAAGATCTCAGGGCCTGTATTTTTTGCCTTGACCGCCCGCATAGTCCGAGATCGAACTGGGTCTGTTTGCGGAGGGGTGTTCATAAGGCTAGTTTTGCGGGATTGCGTCGTTTGTTAGAGCTTCGTAGCGCCTTTCGGCTAACCACTCAAGCCGTTTTGACTGCGCGACGAGGACGCGGCGCAAATCCGGTTTTACCTTTCGTTCGGAAATGACTTGCGCAAGACGTGATATCACAAGGGCTCTCCGGGCGATGCGAAAATCGGGGTGCGAACGAACTTTATACACCTCGTCAGACACAATGCGACCCCGATAGGAAGGGGGGCGCTGAACGTCCATTGTTGGAGGAGGAGGGTCTTTCTCGTTTAGGACGACTTTGAAGCGACTTTGGTCGACCGCCTGTTGGTAGATTAGGTGCTCCAAAGCATCCAAGTGGGCCTTGGCATCAGGTTGGTCACTATTTGACTGGAGCTCAGGCAGCGGCCAAACCTCGATTTCGAAGACCTCAAAAGGATCTAACACCGACATAGCTACAGCGTCTGTCCTTTGGTTAGTCAGGTGACGCCCGATTCTTGATGAAATCGATTCTCTTGTTTGACCTACGTATATTGGCTCGCCGTCATAGTCGAAAAAAGCATATACTCCGCACTTAAAGCTCCCCACCCTTCGCGAGAGCCCCGCCACGGGGTCATCGAACTTGGCGTCCAAGAAACGCTTCAGTTCTTGACGTAGACCATGTGTGTCAAACGGAGGCTGATGGACTGAGTCTATATCGTGTCGGTTGGCCATCCTGTAAGGATAGCCGACACCAAAACTCGCCGCTAGCTATGCGGCCACCGGAATCCGGTTGGTCTCCAGTATAGGCTCGAGGATGTTCTTAGATAGGTGCGTCACGACTGGCACAGCCAGTCCGTCCCCAATCAGGTGATAAGCATCATTGTAGTTTTCAGGGAGCGCATAGGAGTCTTGAAGACCCATCAACCTAGCTGCTTCACGAGACGACAGCAGCCTAGATCGGACTTGTTCGCCGTTGACAACTATGACCAGTTGTCGGCTAGACCCGCCAGCAGGCGTGCGGAGGCAGCCAGCGATTCCGTCAAATCTGACTTCAGCCCGTTGCCTTCGGACTCCGTCATTGCCCTTTCTTGTTCTTTTGTAGATCGTACCGATCAGTTGCTGGCCGTGGTTTCGCGCTTCCTCGACTTTGCGGAGATTAACCGGACTCATCAGACTAAGTAGTCTTGCTGTTTCCGCAGCAGAATGCCAACGTACATCTCGCGGCTCCAGCTCTAGGACATCGGTCAAATTTTGTTCTCGGGGGGCGGGTAATGGAAGATTCCACCAAACCCAGTTTCGCTCAGATGTACCGCTTAGTTTGCTATGGGCCTCGATAAGCGACTTAGTATGGAAGGGTGATGACGGGGCGCGAGAACAAATGAAGTCTGGGAGTTTCAGGTTTTTCCGCACAGCAACTATAAAAAGTCTTTTGCGTGATTGCGCCAAGAAATGAGACGCGTCGACTACTAGCGCCCCGAGGCGATAATCTCGTCCAGCCAAAGTGTCGGCGATTGAGCAGAAGTCTTTACCTTCGTGCGATGTCAACGCGCCACAAACATTCTCAAGAACCACCATCTTTGGCTTTCTTCCTTCGTCATCGAGGTCTTCGATGAGTGACCAAAAAGGCCAAAAGGTGCCTGAGCGATCACCGTTTAAGCCAGCCCCATTTCCGGCGAGAGACAGATCTTGGCACGGGAAAGACGCCCAAACTAAGTCAGCGTGCTGTGGCAGTTGGGTAACCGAAACGTTCGCAACGTCTTCTATCAAAAGCTCGCCTTCTCCGAAGTTTTCCGAATACGCGCGTGCTTTCTTTACGTCGTTATCGTTCGCAAATAGGCACTGCCAGCGATGTCCGAGCCCGATTCGGGCCATGCCCCCCCCCGAGAAAAACTCGTAGAAAGAGAAGTTAAGCTTCATTTCCCGCATGGTCGTGGATTAGTCAAATCTGGAGTGGTTAGATTACGCTTAATGGTCGCATTGAAGAATACCCCGTCTCAAGCTCAACGGCACAAGTTATATCTCTGTGAAAGACCCTCTTCTGCTCCTCAATGGAGGCTGAGGCTTGCAGGGCAGCGGCTAATCGGTCAGGGGGGCGACACAGCGGCACCCAGATTAAGGTCTCTAGGCCTCAAAATGAGTTTAACGTACTAATTTTTATTAATTTTTTTGGCCGAGTGCGGCTCTGTCGGTCCGTTTGATGAAGTTTTCCTCGACGTAGCGGCAAATATCAACACACAAGAGAAACGCGGAGGATAGAGTTTTTCAGGAAGTGGCGTAGGTGTAAATAGGTCAAACCTCCCTTTTCCAATGCCTTGGAAAAAACATCGCCCTCTAATCGGTATGCTGAGTTATAAAGTTTCTAAGTCAATTCCGAGCCTCTTCCACACTCGGAAAGATTGCCAGTAGGCCGAGCGCTCAAAATGCCTCGTGTTCGTCGTGTCCGAGAACGATCGTGTCATAGTCTTATTACGGAATACCGCACCAGTCATCGGCCCATATTAGTTTTGGAATCATTCGATTTTGTTGCGAAAAAAGGCTATCCGCAGCACTGCGAATGTAGGACACGGAGGCATTGAAGCGCTTCTCGCTCATTTGAATGAGTGGTATGACCACTAGCGTATTTTCAATAGGCCTTATTCGAGCTCTTGTGCGGGAATTCCGCAAGATTCGATCTCGATTCATTCTGCATGACACTGAAACTAGTGCAGTCATTGTCTCCGTGCCTGGTTAAAAGCAACATGCAGAGTCAATTGCCCGTCGAGCCCAAATCGGCGGTTCAATCTCGCGTCCGGCCGCCAGATTTGTACCTCTCTTCGTTGAAGATTCTCTCAATATTCACATGGACCAAGGGTACATAGCGCGCAGCATCTGAGCCGTGTAACGAGCCGGTAACGCGCGGCCACCTCGTCGACAGTTAGAGAGTAGGGTCTTAGTAGAATCTGTCTAGGTGCGTTCAGCCACCGAGCGAACCAAGCCCTAAATAGAGCCACTACTTCATCGTGTATCCTACGCTCTGGTAGCGTGCCGTTGCACACCTTCGGCTGCCTATTGACCAGGAGGTAAATACTTGCGTAGGTCTGACGACTACAAGCTCCGGATCGGACAGATACTTCGCTATCCAAGAGTGAGCGAAGATCCCGAACCGTATGTTGACAACTGTCTCAACTTTCGATGGTTAGCGGTGTTCAAGGATGCCGGAGCGTTCCAGATGGAGCGAGGGATCAATACCCCGGCGGCGGTACGTGCCTCAGATGGTATTGAAAGGCGGCCTGCGATCGTTATCTCAAGTAGCCCTCACAAAAAGGGATCTGCCCAGACCCCATGGCAAGATTTCTTTGATGTTGACAACGGACACATTCGATATTTCGGCGACAATAAGCATCCCGGTGAAGATCCAGCGCAAGCGCCGGGAAACAAAGCGCTTCTAAGCGCGTTCCAGCTAGCACATAGTCATGACTCGAGCGACCGAGCGCTGACCCCGCCGTTATTGTTCTTTAAGCGAGTTACGTACAGAGGCAAGAGTAAGGGATTCCCGCAATTTCAGGGGTTCGGGGTTATCCGAAGTGTCGATCTGGTGACTCAGTGGGACAACAAGCTCGAGCGTTCGTTTACGAACTATGCTTTCGATTTCACAGTTTTCAATCTTGAATCTGAGCACGAGGTTTTTGATTGGGCTTGGATTCAATCGCGTCGCGACTCAACGTTACCTTTGGCGGACACCAACAAGCTAGCACCTTACAGCTGGCGCAAGTGGCTCGAACGCGGTCCAAACTATTTGGATCGAGCCCGACGTCGCGTATCGAAGTTGCAGGTTCAGAGTCCAACAGAGCAAAAACCGGGTGAGGGGACTGAAGCCCATGCCGTATTGAGCCAGATATACGACTATTTCTCCGATAGAAAGCACCATTTCGAGGCGTTAGCGGAGGTTGTTTCGGAGAAGGTCATAGGTGCCGATCTTGGGATCTATAAGAAGGGCTGGATTACATCCGCATCAAACGACGGTGGCGCGGACTTTGTTGGCTCTGTCCGGCTTGGTGACGACTTCTCCTCTACAAATATCATTGTCCTTGGACAGGCAAAGTGTGAGTCGCTCAACAAGGCCACTGGCGGAAACCATATTGCTCGCACCGTCGCGAGGTTGCGACGAGGTTGGATTGGCGTATATGTGACAACAAGCTATTTTTCCGCAACGGTACAGCAGGAAGTTATCGAGGACCGATTTCCCGTAGTTTTGATTCACGGCAAGCGAGTAGCAGAGGAAGTCATCAAGATTGTTCACGATGACAACAACTACCCTAGCGTCTTGGACTTCTTAGACGAGCTCACGTCGAACTATGAGTTGCGAATTCAACAGCGACAGCCGGAAGAGATTCTGTACTAGTACACCACTTCCTGACTGAAGGTCCGGTTCTGATTGACCCAACAAAGGGCATCTGTGCTGTTGCACAGGGTCATGACGAACAGAGGTAGCTCCCCTCAGTCTCGAGCATATCCGCCGCCATTCGCGCCTCCATAAACATCTACTTTTCTGAGAGCGAAAGATCGCGTTCCTGTTTATGCGGGCCGCAAAGTCGAAACTGGATTGAAACTCGACCGGATTCAAAGCGCTGCCTAAAGTTTTTCTGTATCGCGTCGATAGTAGTTTCAGCAGTACTTGACATAAAACTAGCCCACATTGGTCCGTCCGACCCGCGCCGATGTTGGCGGGAGCGACGAAAATGGAAATCTCAGCAGCCTCAACTGCGCAGCAGACAAAGAACGTGATGACCGTGCACAGCAGCAGCGGCATCCAAAAGTCACACGACTGTGACTGCGATGACAAAGGTGTATCGCGAAATCGCCAAGCCGATTTCGAATTGAGTCGCGGTGCTGCACTGCAGGTCTTCCGCACTGAGTTGCGTATGTCGCTCAAAGCGCAATTTTACGCCGTGATCGACAACGGCCAGTCGGCCTACGCTGCAGCGCAGGGCGACGCAGCCGCAGACGACGTTGCGGATGAGGCGCTGGCTGTGGCGAAGAGTATCGTCGATCAGTCCCCGACGAATGCGGCCAAGTCGATGATTCGATTCCGGTCCAGCGTTTCAGAGTCGTTGCAGGTTGCGAGCAGGACCGTGCAGACCGACGCGGATCAAAAGGATCTCGACGCTGCCGCCACAAAAATCGATGAGGGCGTCGCTGACCTCGAAGAACAAGCGGCAGCAACTCGTGAGTCGACGACGACAGCACTCAACATAGATACCAGCGCTAGGCAGCGTTCGGTGATCAAGATTCGGACCCAGGAGGGTGATGTCGTACGATTGTCGCTATACCAGGCGACCGATCTTGCAGCGTCGAGCAGCGAGTCAGTCGATGGAGATATCACTCAGCAGAAGGCGGAGATCGATTTCTCCAGTCGCTCACGCATGCTCGTGAAGGTTCGTGGCGATTTGAACGAAGCAGAGATGGGCGCAATACAGAATGTCCTCGCGCAGGCACAGGAAATGGCCGACGCTTTCTTTGGCGGTGATATTGGCGCCGCATTCGCCAGCGCCAGTGCTTTCGAATTTGATGCCGAGCAGCTTTCGCGCGTGAAGATGCGCTTCAAGATGTACGAGGAGAGCAGTGTCGCGTATTCGCAGGTGACGAACCCGGTGGCATCGCCGACGATCGCCGAAGCATCGAGTGAGCCAATGCCGTCCGCCCAAGTCCCTTCAGAAGTACCGACAGTTGTCGAGGTTGCCGAAGCCGTTGAGCCGCCGGCACGTCAGGCTGTGCCTGACGACGCGCTGCGGGGCTTTTTCGAGCAGGTTGGCAGCTTCCTTAGAGCAGTCAGCGAGGGCTCCTTCGAAGGGAGCGGAAGCACGGCCATCCGCTACCAGTACTCCGAATCGTTCAAGCTCAGTTTGCTTCAATCGGTGATCAACACTGTTGCTCCGGCTGAGGCAGGCGAAGCATCTGATGCTGCGGTCAAGCTGATCGACCGGATGAGTGACTCGGAAAGCAAGGCCGCATAAATCAGCATGGCGCTGTGCGCAATACCCTGGTGACGCTGCATTCGACGCGCTTGTCGAAGCATTACCTGGCCTTCGAGGGACCGGCGCACGCGACGAGTTGGCCCGCTCGTGCATCCTGAGATCAAAGGGGCCCTACCGTAGGTTTTCGGACACCGGGCTTCGTGCGCTATTAATGGCTTTGAAAGGGGGTGCCGGTCATGAAGCGAAGATACTGGCTGGCCTGGCTGCTGCTCGTTTTCGCGGGCGGGCGAGCTATGGCCGGGAATGCCGCTGCGGAACACCGCGCCGCGGCCGTGGAACTCGCCGAACTTCTGCAGACGTATTACCTGTTTCCGGACGTTGGCGAGCAGTACGCTTCCTATCTGCGGTCCGGTGTTACGCAGGGGGACTACGATGCCCCGCCGAGCGATCCCGAATTCGCGGCCTTGTTGACCGATGGTCTGCAGGGAGTCAGCGAGGACGCCCATCTCCGGGTCAGTGTTGCGAGCAGCGCAGCGGTTTCGCGGCGCCCGTCGCGAACCGTCCTACGGAACGCCACGTGGCTTTCCGATGGTGTTGCGTACGTTGCCATAACCGGACTGCCGGACAGCGAAGAAGCAGAGGAGCAAATGGCGCGCTTCCTCGACGAGTATCGGGGCGCCGATGCTCTTGTGCTCGATCTGCGGTTCTGCCCTGGCGGAAGCCTGTCCGTCATGGACGTGCTGTTTTCGAGATTGTACGGAGAACCGATCCACCTGCTGACAATGGACATGCGCAGTGGGGCGGAGAGCGTGCTCGAGGCGTCGTTCACGAATCGCCCCAGCCTCGAACCGCAGGATGCGCCGCCCGGAATTGTGCGATGGCATCATGTGGCGCGGCCATCGGCTGATGACGACCCTTGGGCGGACACGGCGGTATTTGTCCTGGCCGACCTGACGGCGTCGGCGTGCGAGCACCTTACGCTCGCTCTCAAGCGAACGGGACGAGCCACGATCGTCGGTGGCACCACCCGCGGGGCGGGACACTTCGGCAGCACGCGGCAGTTCGGCGACGGGCGATTCGAAGTGTTCGTGCCGGTTGGTCGGACCTACGATCCGCAAACGGACAAAGGTTGGGAAGGCAGCGGAATTCCGCCGCATGTCCAGGTGGCGCCGGACAAGGCGCTCGAGCATGTGATCGAGGAGCTCGGCATCGCGTCTGACGAGCTGGCGCTACCGCCGCCTCCGGCGGCGCCTCAAATGCAGCGCGGAGCGTCGGCGTCCGGCGGACGTGGCTACGGTATCGGCATGCTGCCGCCGCGAGGTGGCGAGTCTCACATAAGAGTCGTGCAGGTGATCGAGGGCGGCGTGGCAGAAAAAACTGGCGTGCGGGCCGGAGACCTCATAGTTAGCGCCAATGGCAAAGCCGTGTCCGAATTCGCACCCGGGGAGCTGAGAGACATCATGCGCCGGACGCCGCTGGCCCTGGAGATCGAACGGGACGGCGAGCGCCTGGAATTCGAGCTCTCCCTGGAATGAGTAGCGGCCACCCGGGTTGCGATGATCGATGGTCGGTGTCGCGCCGACACCATCAACACTACTGCTCCCCCGACATCAGCTGCTCCATGAGCGCACTAAAGTCAAAGGTAGCGGCCTTCTGCACGGGAGGGTATTCCACAAGCGACTCGATGTGTTCTCCCAGCAGGTGCTGCACGGGCTCATTGAGCCACTGCTTAGCCTGCACAACGTCTGAGCGATCGGTTGTACCGTCGAAGCTCTCGAAAGGGTCCATGCGGATATTGTAGATGACCGGAAATTTCTGCTTCTTGTAAACGTCGTAGTAGTTCTCGCTGGTCTCGAAGTGCAGCTTCCACTGCCGGTAACGAATCGCCTTGATGCTCGATTCGTAATAGTAGAAGTAGTGGTCGCGCGCACTCTCGCTGGCGTTGCCCATCCAGTAGTCGAGGTTGTTAACACCGTCGATGGGTTGTTTGTGTCGTTCCTCAACTTTCCGGGCGATGTCCGGCTCGCCGGCCGCCGCCGCGAGGGTTGTGTAGATATCCATGTGGGCCTGAATGCCGTTGAGGACCGTGCCGGCGGGAATCTTCCCGGGCCAGCGAACCATCATGGGCACCCTCACACCGCCCTCGTAGGTCGTCATTTTTTCGCCGCGGAACGGTGTCCTTCCGCCGTGAAGCCGCGCGCTGTGCTCCGGGCCATTGTCGGTAGAGTAGACGACAATTGTATTATCGAGCGCGCCCATCTCTTCGAGGGCGTCGAGCAACTCGCCAATCTGCCGATCGTGTTCGATCAGGCCGCTGCCGTAAAAATCGTGCTCGGTCGTGTATTCCGCGGCCAGGTAGCGGCTTTCGTCGCTCAGGCGGGTGTACATGTGCATTCGGCTCGGGTTGTACCAGACGAAGA
The DNA here is from genome assembly GCA_028289545.1 of Woeseiaceae bacterium. Taxonomy (GTDB): domain Bacteria; phylum Pseudomonadota; class Gammaproteobacteria; order Steroidobacterales; family Woeseiaceae; genus UBA1847. The sequence continues at coordinate 61,397 of JANQPG010000095.1, read as the reverse complement.
ACGGCGTTTCGGCATCAATGGCGCGCTGGATGAAATCCAGACTGCGTGCCATGACTTCCTCATCGAAGGTCTTCATTCGTTCGCGGCTGAGCTGGCCTGTGTCCTCGATGGTCTGCCTGCCGACTCTGCCGAAACGGGGATCGACCGTCCTGTCGTTTTCGTCGGTTGCCTTGGTGTGCAGGACGCCACGCGTGCCGAACTTCTCGAAAAACTCCGGATCTTTCGGATAGTCCACCTGCTCAAATTCTTCCTGCGTGTTGAGGTGGTAGAGATTGCCGAAGAACTCGTCGAACCCGTGCACGGTCGGCAGATGCTCGTTCCTGTCACCCAGGTGATTCTTACCGAATTGTCCCGTGGCGTATCCCAGCGGCTTCAATACCTCCGCAAGGGTGTGCGACTGCGGCTTGAGACCCAGTTCCGCGCCCGGCCGGCCGACCGTGGTCATGCCGCTGCGGATGGGGTATTGCCCGGTAATGAGCGCCGCCCTGCCGGCGGTACACGAAGGTTGGGCGTAGTGATCCGTAAACATGACACCTTCCCGCGCGATACGGTCGATGTTGGGCGTCTCGTAACCTACGGTGCCCAAACCGTAGGCGCTGACGTTCTGCCAGCCTACGTCGTCGGGAAAGAGAATCAGTATGTTCGGCCTCTCCTGAGACCATGACGCGCTCGCGGCTATGATTGAAGTGAGAAGTACCGCCCAGCGTTTCAAGCCCATCGTCATCTCCTCAGTTGGTTCTTCGCACGGTCCGGTTTCGCGTTGTTCGTGAACGGGGCCGTTCGAGCACACACTGAACAAGCCTACATCAAAACACTGTCTTCGGAAGGTTTGATCGACTCGCTTGAATGTTTCCAAAGCAGTAAAAAAAGTAGGCGCCTAAAGAGCTAATGCCGCGTCAGCGCGACGCACCTAATCGTAATGAATACGAATTCATTGCATTGACTGCCCGCCGTCACCTGCCTACGGTCAATAAGACTTCACTAGCACAGTCCGGGGGGATGTGATGCGGTCAGTATCTGTTAGTTCGTCGTGGCGCTTTCATGAGAAAACCAGCCTGTTATTGACCGCACTGTTGTGCGCAACAACAGCCCAGGCCGATCACACGACTAACCCTTCGGGCGTTGCACTCGTCGGCAGCCTGCAATCCGAACTCAGCGCCGATGCCTGCGGCGACTGGCAGCCGGAATGTGCGTTTACCGAACTGCTCAATGTTCCCGGTACTACGCTCTGGCAGGCAACGTACACCGTGCCGGCCGGTTTCTATGAGTGGAAGGTCGCGCTCAACGACAGTTGGGACGAGAACTACGGCGACGGGCCCGGCGCCGACAACTTTCAGCTCGATCTCACCGAGTCGCGCGACATTATCTTGTCCTTTCACGGTCAGTCATTAACCGTCGCCCACATCAGCAACGCATCCAGACTGATTCGCGCCGAGTCGATATACGTCGTACTTGGCGGCGGGACCCAAATAGTCTGAAAGAACCTTCACGCTCGCGGTCCCGAAAGTAATCCCCTCGAGGACGCTCACGTGAACATCAGATAGTATTGCGCCGCCGTCCGCAACAAGTAAGCCGTAGAGCGTCAGGTTGGCAATCCGGTTCAGGTTATTGACCTTACGTTGTCTCTTCGTCGGCAATGTCTCGTGTCTTTCGGCAACCACCTGACAAACGCATGCCAGGTCCGAAGAATCGATCGGATACACCAACGGGAAGTCGGTACTGGTCAATCCGCAGCGAGCCTTTATCGCTTTTGGATTGTCGTCCGGTCGTTCGAATTTGGGTAGGGTCAGGGTTGGGCAACTGGCGGTGAGCTACAAGCAGGCTAGTATCGTCATATACATTTCTTTTCCTGCTTCTAGGAGCTCTTGTTTGGTTGTCGGTCAGGGTCTAGAAGATCTCCCGCGTCACAAACAGGGACGAGAAATTATGGATGCCGTTGTCGGTGCCCACTGTCCGATCGAATTCCGGGCCGCGACGAGAGATGGTGTACGTCAGCCGCCATTGTTTCCGGCGCAGGCTAAACCCGTATAAGACATCCCAGACGAATTCCTCGGGGTTGACCCCGGGATCACTCCTGAACAGGCTGCCTTCAAGGAAGTAGTTGTGAGCAACCGCTTTTCCGTAGCCTCCCGCGAATATGTAGAACTCCCACTTCGGCCTCCCCTTTGCCAGGATCGGCGCCTGCGGTTGTTGTTCTGAGCCCAACGTGCTGAGCCCCGTGAACATGAAAGACTCGAGCCGCCGGAACGGAAAGCCGGAAATGTTTTTGCCAACGCGAAACACACCGCCAACGGCCATATTCGTCATTAGCGTTCCACCGGCAACTCGAAGGTTGGGCACGAAGTCGACCTCGACTCGCCGCTTGGCCGTAGGCCTGATGATCTTCTGATAGTCGTAGAAGAGGTTGACTCCGATTTCGTTGTCGAACTGATTGTCCCAGCCCCGTGGGACACCAGTATCGATCAGCCGGTGCCATTCCGATTGAACCTGTTCGGCAAGTGATGCGGGGCCCGTTACGCCGATCTGCAGGTCAAAGTCATGCCGTGACGTTTCGGATCTCGAAATTCCCAACATCCAGCTGGTGTACAACCAACCGACCCAGGGGCGGTCATTCGGTTGCGGTGCGCGTACTTCGATGAGTTCGGGAGTATAGAACTCCTGGCCAATCGAAAACGATGCGGCGAAAGTGCACTCGACCTCTTTCCGGGGGCAGAGCTTTTCGGCTGTCCATTTCGACCAACCGGGAAGGTTGTCGAACTGGTTGTGATCATCCTCACCAAGATATTTCGACCATGTGAGTCGTAGTCCATTGGTGTAGAACCGGTCGCCTGGTTCAGATGTAGGTTGAGGAAAGATATCGTCGTTTTCCCAGTGAAACTGGGAAAAGTACCAGCGCGGAGTAGTGTCGTCGGCATCGGCAGCGGTCACGGTCGTAAGACACAGCAATAGAAGTGCCGAAGATAAAGCCGTCTGCCTCATTATTCGCTCGCCCCGCTCGCTGAAGAATTCGGTGCAGGCGCTGTGTGCTGCTGGGACGATACGTGCGGCTGGCCGTCAGCCTCCGTTTTTCCCGTCCCGCTTGAATCGGGGGCATTCGAAGTGCCGGGGGCAGGACCGGCGGGCTTGACCGTTGGCACCACAAGGCCACTGAAGACCGTGAACGTCACGAGCAACAGCCCGGAAAGAGACGGAATTGGGTTGTGCCCGACGACTTCGAGTACTTTCGCGTCCATTGCGTATATCCAGATCAGGAGCGCAATCGCGAACATCCATCCCTGGAATCGGAAAGACGGGTTTTCAACCTGCCTTGCGGCGACTCTCGCGAACACGAAGCAGGCGACCAGGCACACAAGAACGGCACCGACAGCAACCCATCCCTCAGGCGTGATCCTGCCGTCCTCAAGGGGCGTTGAAACCAGGCTGTTCACGAACACGAAGATTGCGACGATCTCGGCAGGAATGTAGTTCTGCACTCGCTCCAGGTAGCTCTGCTCCTCCTCCGTTCGCTCGCGCTGTTGTTGTGCTGCTTCGTCGCCGCTGAGCGGGCGTCGCGTGTTCTGAGCAGTGAACGAGAACAATGTCGAGTCTGCTTCTAAAGGGTATATCGTGCGGGCCATTGGAGCCTCCAATATCGAAACGCTCGGTTGGTGTTCGTGCGAGCGACGCCAACACGACGACGATCCCTAACCGTCTACAAGGAAAGTGCCGAGAAGCGGCGATTCCTCTCACCCAGCAATACGATTCGGGGCCCGCCTTATTTCGCGCGTCCATGCGCTTTGCCGGCCTGTTGCTACAACGATGTTCCGGTTTTCAGCCGCTGGAACGGCGCATATCCGATGAGATCGGGTCTTCATAGCAAACGGAAGTCTATGGTTGTATTTTTGGTTGCCTGACCGCTTCAAGAGCGTCTACAGCGTTTACGATGCCGTGACCAAAGGCTGGGTCCCAGTCCTCGCTCCTCATTCGACGCGGACAATACCGGTTCTTTTGCCATCGATCGAAGTCATTGTCCGCGGTTTGTTCGATGATGGGCTTTATCTCCAAGGGCTTTAGATTGCCGTTGGCTTCGAGTAGCAAAGCTGCCGTTCCCGACACGTGTGGTGTGGCGAAGGACGTGCCGCTGGATGGATTACGGAAGAAGGGGAAACCGATCAGTCGAGCGGGAGCCGACACGTTTGGTTTCTTGTCAGGTTCGTTCGGACTGCCGCACAAGGAGTTGTACATGACGATGTCGTCCCCTCGTTGAATTGTTCCTCGATCGTCAGAGCCTGCCACCGTAATGGCTAGAGAGGCCGCACCCGGCGGCACTCTGCAAATTGTTCCCCTCTCTAGCTCGCCGGCATTTCCGAAGCCGGCAACGACCACAACACCGGAATTTACAAGCCGGTTCACCCTTCTTGAAACAGGATGATTGCCGTAAGGGTCGCCACAGCTATCCCCGAGGCTAATGTTTGCTATGTGAATCTTATCTTCCCGCCGCTCCGTCGACGCATTGTATTCTTCTATCCACCGCAGGCCCTCGAGTACGTCGTCTGGCGAGCAATCCGGATCAATGCACCGTGGCGTCGGACATGTACAGACCTTTACATCGAATAGCCCTGCTTTCGGAGCGACGCCAGTGCAACTCGCCGGTCGTGAGCAGCTAGAGCCCTCGCCGGGCTGCCCGGACGACATCGCGATAAGTGCCACGCGCGTTCCGTGCTGCCCGGCGTCGGTGCTCACGGGGTCCGTACTGCCGTCCGCTGGTTCAAACCTGGCGGTGCCTTGCGGATCATTGTCTACGCCGTCTCCGTCAGGATCTTCGAAGTTCGTCGCATCAAATCCGCCCTTGAAGGAGAACAGCCCATCGAAATCCCCCAATGTGTTATCGACGCCGGCATCGACAATCGCAATGTTCACGCCGCGCCCGTAGATGCTCTGTGCATGGACGGAGCTGGTGTAGCCGTCTCTTCCTCCTGATTCCCTGGCCTGAATGGCCGCTGTAGAGACATCCAGCAACGGTGCCATTGGCTTAACGAGCCCGACAAACTCAATATCGCAGGATAACGGTTCGAGTACGGGCTTTTGAGTAAGAAGGCCAAAGCCATTCAGCAGACCACTAAACTTATCGTAGTCCGCGATGTCGAAGATCGCGGTGAGCATCTCAGGGTCGGTGTCAACGTACGTGGCGGTGCCGATTTCTTGTTCCTCAAACTCCGCCACAAACCCGAGGATATCGAGGGCAGTGCAGTCATGGCGAAAATCAAAGAAAACCGGTGTACTTTCATCTGTAGCCACTGCGGCATTTATGCCGTGCTCAATACGGTCGTCAACCCTATTTGAGCCTTTTGTGTTTTGAACGCATGTGTCACAGAAGACCTCGGCGCTTTTTGCTGTAGAAAACATGCAGGTCGCCACAATAGCGCTTGCCCAGAAAATCCAGTTAATAGTCCGCATCTTCAAACTCCATCCGGTCTGGAATATTGTTTGTTGTTATCGGGAAGTCGGCAATTGCTATGAACCACCACTGTGGGAATGCCCTGACCCTTTGTGAATCGGCCTTATTCCTGCCAGGTTGATAACGGGCCCGGTTAACGCATCCACTCCGAGAGTGCACCCTTCGTCAAGGCAAAAAACGTTGATCTCTGCGCACTTTTTGCCTTGCTGGCATGGGTTCGAATCGTCAAGATCTCGCAGCTGATCAATTACGATGATGTGCAATTTGTCCGAATGCGCTTTGAAATCTCCAATAACGCAACGCTTCTTACATAGGTCCTGCGTAAGCTCAAAGTTTCTCAACGCAGTCTTTTGAGCTTTGTTAGGGTGAAAGAGTTGCAGTTGTTTCCACTCTGCTTCAGGATACAGGCCGGCACCGGGGAAACAGCTGTCCGTGCCCACCTTAACAACGCAATAGCCACGCTTTCCCCTTACCGGGCAACGAGAGAGTTCGAACCAATCGCCGCGCTCAAAGTGCTCCGGTTCACCTGATTTACGATGTTCAAGTTCATGCGTGCCTGATATCTCGACAATTGTCCATTTCCCCGCAAGATGACACCCGGAGAGTGCCGTAGTCATAATCAGGATTAAGCCCAACCGAGCACGGATCGCTTTGGCGTGCTGAAGTTTTTGTCGCATTATTGTTCTCCTTATAAATCCGCGAATCGAAGTGTTGGATACGTCGAACTGCCGACACGGCCAGTCAAGTTCTGCAGAATTCGCGATCTTCGCTTTTTCGTATGAATTATCGCATGTGCCGCGCTTGAGCCTGTTGTCGTCCTCGCCGGCGTCTTCAGTGCACGCGCGAAGGCCTTTGTTTCCGTTTTGTAAAAATTGGGTGGAGGTTGTTCGTCACTATCAGTACCAACACAGATTTCGGTACTGGATGTCACGGGAGGTCAGCGTTTTCTCCTTTCGGAATTCGAAGGAAAAAATCGCCCTGTTGGTGATTCGTATTCCGCATCTTCGTTAACTCCGCCGGTTTCGAACGTCGTTACTAATATTCAGGAGAAACAGTGCTATGAGTCATCCTCTCCTCTCACCGGGTTGCGGTGTTGCTGCGAGAAAACTGTCTTGCGCGGGCGCCTGCTCTGGGACTTGGGTCGTTGGACTTGACCGTGTTGCGAAGCTACCATCGAACCAACGAAACGGGCACTGGTCGCAGCATTGGAGATAACACTCTGTTGGAAAAATAAGAATGAGCGACGAGATCGAGTTTGCCGACCTGCTGGAGAGAATCAGGTCCGGCGATCAATCCGCCGAGGGCCAACTGGCGCAGCGCTTCTGGCGCGGCATGTTCTTCATACTCTACAAGCAGACGGGTGAACGCAATTTAAGCGAAGACTTGGCTCAGGAGGCAATGGTGATCGTGCTGGAGAAAGCGAGGCGTGGGCTAATCGACAACCCGGAATCCTTGCCGTCTTTCGTACGTCAGACTTGCATCAACATCTTGATCGGGCTGCGGCGCAAAGAATCCAGGCGAAATACACATCCCGATAGCGAGAGTATTGATCGCTTTGAGGCGGGAAGCGAATCGCTGCTGGCCGTAGTGGGCAGGGAGCAAGCGGCAGGCTTTGTTCAGAAGGCCTTGGATGAACTCAGTACGGATCGCGACCGAGATATTCTTCGTCGGCACTATCTGATGGATGAAGACAAGGTTTCGACGTGTGCAGCGTTGGGGCTGTCAGCCGCTCACTACGACAGAGTATTGCACAGAGCTCGACAGCGGCTGAAGCAGCTGTTGTTGAGCAAGGCTGACAGGTCGGACCCGCAACGGTTTATGGAGTTGGTGAGCGTCATTGTCGCCGTGTCCGTGACGGCGACCGTATTGGCCTACTCTGACACTGAGATCTCAAGAACAGCAGGGCAGGCCAGCTCTTGGCAGGCGGTAAAACATCTTCACGTCGATGTTGCCAAACAAACAACCGCCGACAAAATGGCCTGGCGGGGGTAGTCATGGACCGCAGCTACGTTGAAGATAATCAGCTGGTCGAAAAGTATTTGAGCGGCAAGCTGCCAGCCGACGTACGAGCAGATTTCGAGGCTTTTATCCTGGACAAGCCGGATCTGCTGGAGCACCTGGAGATAGAGACCATTCTGGCCACCGGTATTCAAGAAGTCGATCCTGCCAATCGCTCGTTTACTCGCACCGGCAACTCTCAACCCGCAGCCCGATGGCTACCCATTGCGGCGGTTTTTGCGTTTGTGGCGTTCGGCGGGTCGTTGATCGCCAACGTCTTACAGGTGAAGAGAACAGCATCGTTAACCAATGAACTGCTTTTATCCCGCTCGGCTCAAGCGAATGTGCCATTACTGGATCTCGAGCAAGAAAGAGCTGGCGATTCGCCATCTAATAAGAACAAAGAGCTCACTATTAACGAGGAAGCCAGAATCGCCGTTCTGAACGTACGGTTGTCTTTTCCTGAAATGCCGTCTTACGAAGTCAAGGTTCTCACTCACCCAGCGCGCGATCTCGTTGTTGAGTTCGGCGCGGTCAGACCCAAGGGCACGGGAGACTTCGTTCTTGCGCTGCCGAGAGAGCTGCTGGAAGACGGCGACTACATAGTAGAGGTCTCGAGCGGCAGCAAAGAAATAGCTGCAATACCGTTCAAAGTTCTCGTAGCGAATTGATTCATGCGCACGATTCGTAACGCCGCAGCCTGCTTATGGCTGCTGCTTGCATCCGTGGTTCAGTTACCGGCGTATGCAAGTATCTTCGACGATTTTCAGCTCATAATGCAGACGACCGACCGCATCAATGCCTCCGAAGCGAAGCACATTGCCTTTGGCGAGCTGGAGGCTGGTTCGTACCTGATCGAGGTCGATCAACTCGATATCGATCTGACCGTTGCCTTGATTTCACCCACAGAACTTGCAACAAGGGTCAATACGTTAACTGAGAGGGTGGGCAACGAATACTTGTCGTTCGAGCTGACCGAAAACAGGCTCGTCGAAGCTCAACTAGCCGCGCCTGATCAACCGGGTGTGTCCGGCCGATACGAGCTGTCGCTGTTCAAAATACCCAATGACCACAAGGGCGCCACGGATGCTTTTCGCAGGCTCTCACTCGCCGGAACACTCGGTCACGATCTTTCCGAAGCGGCCCGCTACAGCACCATCGAGCATTTGAAGGCTGCACTTCTGTATTTCGAAAATGTGGGTGATGGTGAACTAACACCTTTTCTGCACTATTGGATAGCCATGAACTACTATTGGCCACTCCAGATAGCGGACGCTGAAAGGCACTACCTAAAAGCAACAGCGGGTTTCGAGTTGACGCAGAGTTCGCGCCTGGCCGCCACTGCAAGGCTTGATCTTGCGGCTACCATCATGGAGGACCAAAGCCTCGACGAGGCTGGAAATCTGCGCCTCTCTGAAGCTGCGGCCATGTTTGAACAAAATATTGCCATTCTCATGAAGCTGGGCAGCGAATACACAGCGGCTACAGGGATCAACAATTTGGGTCTGCTAGAGATGTACCGGGGCAATTTCGACGTTGCGGATGCTCACTTTCAACGAGCCGAATCGATCTTCGCGAAATCGAACAGCCGGGCAAAGGTCGCGCAGGTCTACGCAAATCGAGCGTGGGTGCAGGAAAACAAGGCAAACATACGGCTTGCGCGCTCTATGTATCGCGAAGCACTTGAGCGTGTTCCGCCCGACAGTAACGCCTGGCTGCGATCGGTTATCCTCACAAACCTTGCTGCGACTGAACGTCGATTAGGCAATGCCAACAAAGCGCTTGCGCTCCTGGGGGAGGTCAAGGCATTTCAGGAGCAAGCGGGAGACCCCGCCGAACTTGCATGGACACTCAAGGGTATTGCGGCAATATACCGTGGGCTAAACGACCCGAGGAACGCCATTGTCTTTCAGAGTCGTTCCGTAGACATACGCCGAACCCGCTTGGAGAGTGGCGGGCTGTTTGACGCTTTGCTGCAGCTTGGCTACGACCATCTGTCCCTTGCCCGGCGATCCAACGATCCCTTACAGACTCAACTCGGGCTCGATGCACATATCGAAGCGAGATCCCTCGCGGCAAACAATACACAAAAGGCAGAGATTTCTTTAGCGCTCGGACGTGACTACATTCAGCTCGGGCATCACGAAAAGGCGCAAGACGAATTGCTCAGCTCGCTTGAGCACTCGCTTCGAGCAGAGAATCAATATCTTGCCAATCTGGCCAGGCTTGAGTTTGTGAACCTGGATGGGGCCGATCGTGCGGAAGCGATCGAAGCCGTCGCTACCGCAAAGACCTTTTTCGAAGACAAAGAACCGTCGGTAGACAAGGCCACTGCGCTGTATTCACTGGCGCGTCTGACAGAGAACCGGAGTGAAGCGCTTCGACTCGGAGAAAAGGCCCTTGGTGTGCTGGCGGAGCTACGCAGGAATATCGCAAACCCATGGTTGGCTGTACGAATGACCGAGACCGAGTATCCCATAGCGGAACACCAAATCGAGCTGCTGCTGGCGGGGGGTGCGACTCCCGACGCCTCCCGTGCCGCATTAGAAATTGCGCGGGCGCATCGAGCGACCGCTCTACTGTCCCTGCTGGCTGAAGTCAAAGCTGCGTTTCAAGACGCGGTCCCATCCAGGCTCGCCGAAGACCTGACCCGAGCCTACGAGGAATACCAGCAAGCACTAACGCGAAAAAATGCGGCCCACGAAGCAAACACATTGGACGCCGCTACGAATCACGATGGTGAACTTCGGCAGCGACTGGTTGATATTGACATCGCGCGCGCGAGAATCCGTGAGGAGATGCCGCAGTATGCAGAGTCGGTCTTTGGTGATCGTCCATCGCTGGCTTCGGTAAGCGCCTGGTTGGCGAGCAACGATATTCCGTCTTCAACCGTTCTGTTTTACTTCGTCGGCCAAAATCGAAGCTACGGTTGGAAAATAACACGGGACGAAATCTCGAGTTGGACAATGCCCGGTGAGCAAGAACTTTCCGAGCTGACGTCGGGCGTTGTCGAGCAGATCACAAAGCGGTCTGCCATAACTACATTCGATTTCTATCGAAATCTTCGTCGGACAGCGCGGAAACTGTTACCACCGGATATCAATTTTGAAGATTCGGAGCGTCTGATTATTGTGCCGGATGGTCCGATCGGGTTCGTGCCGTTTAGTGCTTTGGTAGTAGAAGACGGTGGCAGGCCTCGATATCTCATCGAGTTGACAGAATTGCAGCTCGTTAATTCACTGTCACATCTAAATCCGGATCACGACACAAGGCGGGGCTATGATCCACAGTCCTTAGCGCTGGTCACAAATACGACAAACAACTCGTCGCTCCCCGGGGCACAGCGCGAAGTACAGGACATAGCGGAACGGTGGGGAGACGGGAATAGCCTTATTCGACTGGGTGGCAGCGGCGGCGTGTCAGATTTGCAAACGGCGTTGGCCACGAAGAGTATTATCCACTTCGCCTCACACGCGCGCGTCGATACAGATACCCCTGCGCTCAGTGGGCTTTCTATTGCGGCTGCTGACGGAATTCAGATTGACTTCACGCTCGCACATGTTCTCCAGCTAAGACTTGATGCGGACCTGGTGATTCTGAGCGCTTGCGAAACGGCGCTTGGAGAACAGGTGCGGGGCGAGAGCGCTCTGGGCCTGGTCAGAGGATTTCGATATGCGGGAGCAAGACAGGTGTTGGCGACAAATTGGCGTGTCGCCGATCGGTTCTCATACGAGTTCTCGAACATACTCTACGAAGAACTCACTGCCGCAGCGCGCCCATACTCCGCTGCGCTGAGAGCGGCGCAGCTCCGTGTACTGAAGGATTATCCATCGGCGCGGCATCCTTACTACTGGGCAAGTTACTCAATTACGGGTCACAACTAACTGGGACGAAGCAGGCATCGTGAATTTTTGATGGCGCCATCGTCAACTCCGCTAGCTCGGCGAGCGCCAGTTTTCAGCAGCCCCAGGTTCTCTGGGTCATCAGTCGATAAGGGCAGCACGTGCACGACTCTCAAAGTGTTTGGCAGGTCGCCACCGACAAAGGCGAATAAGTTGTTCAAGCGAGCATCGCTTCCTGCGCAGCGACGATCACAACAGCAAGAGCAGGGAATAGTGAGAGTTTTGATGCTGACGCAACACTAAAGCACTGAGGGCCTGTAGCGAAGTAGGTGTAGGCCTGCATAACACTCCGAGCCTGATCGCTTTTGGGCAATAGGTCTACGGAGTTTCGTGAAAGGCCCGTGCATATCTCGGTAACAGCATGAGACTTGGCCCGTTGGGATATCGACGTCTGCGAAAGACGGTGGCATCGACTATTTCTGGCACACGAAAGTTAGTCGCGTTTAACCAAATCAGGAGAACACTAGGATGTCAGATCTTGAGAAGGAATACCTACAGAGAGCTGCAGCGGCAGCAGATCACGAACTGACCGAGGAAGATTTCGAGAGCATGAGTAAAGGCGTAGCCTCAGGGGGTAACTGGTTCTGTTACATTCAGTGCTACTTCAAATATCGCGCCTGTCGAGATTCAGGTGGCTCTGTCGAAGAGTGCAGGCAGAAGCTTGGTGCTTGTATCGTAGCTTGCGCTGCTGGCAGCTAGGCGCTACCGGTTTCTCAGATGCTCAGCAGTCCGGGCCCATTCTCTTGGGAGCGGACTGGCTGAGCAGGCTGCTTGACGCGGCAGCAGCGAAAGCGTCTATCGGAGCGGGAGTTCGTTCTGATTGGTGAGAACTTCGTTCACCTGCCGGCGCAGGACTTTGTGTATGGCGTTGGCCTCGAGCAAAAGCTTCGATTGATAACGAAACAGCGCTTGAGTCCGTCCTTGTCCCGCCATCCAATGCTATGTTGACGCGAACCGACTACCCTCAATGAATACGAATTCATTGCATTGACTGCCTGATCCCACCTCCCTACGGTCAATAGGAATCAAATACCACACTCCGGGGGGATGTGATGCGGTCGGTAAACTTTGTTTCGTCGCGACTTTTCTGTGGGCAAATCAGCCTGTTGTTAACCGCACTACTGTGCACAACGGCAGCCCAGGCCGATCACACGACTAACCCTTCGGGCGTTGCACTCGTCGGCAGCCTCCAATCCGAACTCAGCGGCGACGCCTGCGGCGACTGGCAGCCGGAATGTGCGTTTACCGAACTGCTCAACGTTCCCGGTACTACGCTCTGGCAGGCAACGTATACCGTGCCGGCCGGCTTCTACGAGTGGAAGGTGGCGCTCAACGACAGTTGGGACGAGAACTACGGCGACGGGCCCGGCGCCGACAACTTTCAGCTCGATCTCACCGAGTCGCGCGACATTACCTTCATCTACGATCACGCCGGCCACACGATCGAGCCGGCGCTCGTAACGGTCGCCGGCAGCCTGCAGTCGGAACTCGGTTGTCCGGGCGACTGGCAGCCGCCTTGCAGCGCGACGTTTCTCACCTACGATCCCGAGGACACGGTCTGGCAGGGTGTCTTCAACGTGCCCGCCGGCAACTGGGAATACAAAGCACCGATCAATGGCACCTGGAATGAAAACTACGGTCTCAACGCGGCGCGCAACGGCGCCAACATTCCGCTGGATCTCACCGAGGCTGCGGACGTCAAGTTCTACTTCGAGCGCGGCACCAACTGGGTCACGAGCAACCGCAATTCGGTAATCGCCTCGCTGCCCGGCAGTTTCCAGTCGGAACTCGGCTGTTCGGGCGACTGGCAGCCGTGGTGCCTCCGATCCTGGCTACAGGACCCGGACGGCGACGGCTTCTACACGTTTGCTACTCGCGATATCCCGGCCGGCAACTACGAGTTTAAAGTTGCGCACGACGAGGACTGGGCCGAAAACTACGGCGCAGGCGGCGTGCAGAACGGCGCGAACATTCCGCTGACCGTGCCGAACGACGGCGATCTTGTCGTCTTCACGTACGATCCCGTTACGAACATCGTCGAGGTTGGCGGCGAATTGCCGAAAGGTAACCTCGACGAGGCGCGCGCCTACTGGCTGGCCCCCGGCGTGTTCGCGTGGCCCATTGCCGACGGTAGCGATGTCGCGCTGCACTACAGCGCCGACGCCAATCTTGTCCTGACGGGTGACGGCGTCGAGGGTGCCGACGGCACGATCCCGCTGACGCGAGGCGGCGTCGTCGACGGCGAGATCGCCGAGAAATTCCGGCACCTCGCCGGCCTGCCGGTCTACAGCCTCGATGCGGCCTACGTGAGTGAAGTGCCGCAAATCCTGAAAACGCAGTTTGTCCTCGCCGCGACTGACAGCGACGGCGCACCCGTCGATGCCACCGGCGTGCAGCACCCCGGTGTGCTCGACGAACTGTTTACCTATGACGGCGAACTGGGCGTCAGCTTCGACGGCGACACACCAACCATCCGCCTGTGGGCGCCCACGGCCCGCTCCGTGAACCTGCACCTGTTCGACAACACGGACAACACAAGCCCTGCTGTGACGGTCATCCCGATGACCGAAGACCCCGCTACCGGCACCTTCAGCACCGTCGGCAACCCGGGCTGGGACCGGATGTACTATCTCTACGAGATCGAAGTCTTCGCCCGCTACTCGGGACAGGTCGAGACCTTCTTCGTCACCGATCCCTATTCGGTCAGCCTGTCGATGGACAGCCGCCGCACGCAGATCGTTAACCTCGACGACCATGACCTCAAACCCCGGCGCTGGGACCGTCTGCGCAAGCCGAGCCTGCGCGCGCCTGAAGACATAGCGATCTACGAGCTGCACGTACGCGACTTCAGCGTGCACGACGAACGCGTGCCCGACGACATCAAAGGCACGTTCCGCGCCTTCGCCTTGCCGTGGACCTACGGCTCGCGACACCTGCGCCGCCTCTCGCGCGCCGGGCTCTCGCACGTACACCTGCTGCCGGCCTTCGACTGCGCCACCATTCCTGAAGACCGCAGCACCCACGCGGACCCCGGCGACCTGTCCGTATTCGCGCCGAACGGCACCGAACAGCAGGAAGCCATCGATGTGATCCGCGACCAGGACGGCTTCAACTGGTGCTACGACCCGTTCCATTACACGGCACCCGAAGGCAGCTACTCGACCGACCCGGACGGCCCGGCCCGCATCCTCGAATTCCGCGAGATGGTTGCGGGCCTCAACCGCATGGGCCTGCGAACCGTCATGGACGTCGTCTACAACCACACGAGCGGCAGCCAGGGCGGCGAGAAGTCGGTACTCGATAAGGTCGTGCCCGGCTACTACCATCGCCTCAACGACGCCGGATTCATCGAGACCTCGAGCTGCTGCGCCAACACGGCGACCGAGCACAACATGATGGAAAAACTCATGCTCGATTCGCTGCGGATCTGGGCCACCGAGTACAAGGTCGACGGTTTCCGCTTCGACCTGATGGGCCATCACACGAAGGCCAACATCGAAAAAGCGCGCGACATGCTGCAGTCGCTGACGGTCAAGGACGACGGCGTGGATGGCAGCGCCATCTATCTTTACGGCGAGGGTTGGAATTTCGGCGAGGTCGCCAACGACGCCCGCTTCGAACAGGCCACGCAGGCCAACATGGGCAACAACACGGGCGTCGGTTCGTTCAACGACCGCATGCGCGACGCCGTTCGCGGCGGAGGCCCGTTTGACTCGGGTGAAGATCACGTCCGGCGTCAGGGTTTCATCAACGGCCTGTACACCGATCCGAACGCGCTCAATAGCGGCAGCGAGGGTGAACTCGACGAACTGCTGCGGCTGACCGACTGGATTCGTTTGGGATTGGCCGGAACGATGGCTGACTACCAGTTCATGGACCGCTTCGGCAATCTCGTGCAGGGCAGGGACATCGACTACTTCGGCAACCCGGGCGCGGGTTACACGAGTGATCCGCAGGAGATCATCAACTACGCCTCGGCGCACGACAACGAAACGTTGTTCGACATTAGCCAGTACAAGCTGCCGCTCGCAATAAGCACCGATGACCGCATCCGCGTGCTCAACCTTGCCAACAGCATCATTGCGCTGAGCCAGGGTGTGCCGCTGTTCCACGCGGGTCAGGACATTGCGCGCTCGAAGTCGCTCGACCGCAACAGCTTCAACTCCGGCGACTGGTTCAACTTCGTCGACTGGAGCTACAATGAGACCGGTTGGGGCAGGGGCTTACCGCCCTTCGGCGACAACCAGAACAACTGGGAGGAACAGTCCGCGTTGCTCGGCAATCCGGCGCTCGCGGACGTCGACCGACGAGATATCCGCTCCGCGGGCAGGCACATGCGCGAGATGCTCAAAATCCGCAGCAGCTCGAAGCTGTTCCGCTTGCGCACCGGCCAGGACGTTCAGGAACGCGTCGAGTTCCACAACACCGGTCCAGGCCAGACGCCGGGCCTCGTCGTCATGAGCCTGCGCGGCGAGAAAGACATCGAGATCGTTACGCTGTTCAACGCGTCGCCCGAGGCACAGTGGTTCACGCTGGAGACCGGTGAAGACCGCGAGTTCGACCTGCACCCCGTGCAGATGCACTCACACGATCCGGTTGTTCGCGGAGCACACTACTTTGATGACAGCTACACCTTCTACGTACCGGCACGCACAACGGCGGTGTTTGTCGCCTGTGACGACGACGAACACGAAGACGACGATGACTGAGCATCGGCATCGGCCGTCTCCCTGACCGGAGGCGGCGATGCTTGCCAGATGGCCGTATAATCCTGCGCTTCAGGTGAATCGGCCCGCCAAACGCATGCCTGTCAGCAAAAGATTGAGCGTCTCCCTGGTTTTCGCTACCGCGTTAATCGTGCTCGGTCCACCCGCGTACAGAACGATACAGTTGGCAAGCTCCGCTGATGGCCTATTGCTGCTGTCCTGGTTTTCGGATGAAGATTTCAGCCTGAATCCGTGGTCGAAGGATTGTTACCTGATCCGGCAGGATACAGCGGCGTCCATACTCATAAATTTTGAGTGGCCATACAGCCGCAGACACTCCGCCTTCCGGGGCGTAGAGCCGGCACCTTTGATTCATCAGGCAATTAGTAGCAGAGGATTGAGCGGACTGTCCGGGGGCGTTCCGTACGAGACTGAAGCGGATCATCGTCTGATGTCATTGCTGAAACACTTTGTCGAAAAGGGACACTCGATTGACCAGCCATGGGACGGCTACACACCGATTCACTCGGCAATTCTTGCCGGTGACACAGAGGTCGTTGAGTATCTCGTTGAACAGGGGGCAGATTTACAGGCCGTTATCCGTAACCCAGGTAAGGCGAACGACGGAATGAACAGCTTCGAGTTTTCGAAACTGCTCGTGGCCAAGCGCCCTCAGGACTTTCAGGCCATTACCGCGATACTGGCCTCCGCCAACAGTAACTGACTGTTTCTGGACGCGAGCAGGGTTCCCGCAGACTAGGGCGCTTTTCCGCAGTATTCGAGTACTGTCGCGTGAATGTTGCTGCAAACTTTACTAAACGATGAGCATTCAGGGCCGTAAAGGCCCAGAGACATTGCAGCGTCCTTGTCCGTTGGAACGATGTCGCAGGCTTCGTTATCCGGATCGTTTGACTTCAGACAACCGGAAACGAACCCGCGAATCTTGATTTCCGATTCGACGTCGTAAAACGGAAACTGCCTCTCCACCTGCGACAGGCAACAACGGTAGTCCCCGCTCGGGCAGGCCTCAGCACCCTGCAGCGCACCTTCGGTCAGCAGCATTCTGTTAGACGCTTCGTAGACAAAGTAAACCCCGAGTACAAGAACAGTCAGTATCGTCACGCCGATCATTCGCGATTTCTTTTTGTTCTTGCCAGGGAACAGCAAAAACGACAGAGCAAGGACCGCCAGGGCGGCAATGATGCCGATCGCTACGGCGCCGGTAATGAAGTCAGGCTGATTCAATGGTCTGAGTGGTGTCTGGTGTTCGAGGCCAGTCGGCAGTGATCAGGGACTTATCTGCGGATAATTGTAGTACAGAACAATTTCATACGCTTCGCAAGCGCTTTCTGACAGTCTTGTCTTGAGGGGGTCGGAACGCTCCAGATTCTGGTCGATATTGTGTGGACAGACTTTGCGTGTATGTTCTAATGATCGTTACAAAGCGGGGTTTAAACGTGATTAACATATCTCCTGTCAGCCTCTTCGCGGCCATCCTTGTGTTTTCGATCTCCGGCTGCGCGCAAGAAGAAATAGAAGAAACAGAAGAAACGACTGTGAGCGACAGGCGCGTAGTCCTGGTCACGGGGTCGACAGGGGGCCTCGGGCGCGAGGCCGCCCTTGCGCTGGCCCAAGGCGGCGATCACGTCATCATTCACGGCCGAAACGAAGAGCGTGCACGCGAGGTCATTCAGGAAATCGAAGAAGACGGCCGAGGCAGCGCGAAGTTCTACAAGGCCGATTTTGCCAGCCTAGAAGAGATCAAGGGTTTGGCTGACGCCATTCTTGCCGACTACGATCGGCTGGACGTTCTGGTGAACAACGCGGGCGTCTTTATCCCGGATCGAGATGAGCGCCCGATGACGGAAGACGGTTACGAGCTGCACTTTCAGGTCAACTACCTAGCCGGGTACGTTCTCACCGCAAGGCTGTTGCCGCTCCTCGAGGCCAGCGCGCCGAGCCGGGTGGTCAACGTCGCTTCAGGGCAGAGGCCCCTGAACTTCGACGACCTTATGCTGGTGGACGACTACAGTGGCATGGAGGCTTACTTCCGCAGCAAGAACGCACAGATCATGATGACCTTCGCCATGGAGGCGGATCTATCGGAACGGGGTATTTCGATCAATGCCCTTTTTCCGTCGGCGCTGATGAATACCGACATGGTGATCGAAGCAGGTTTCGAGCCACAGTCGTCGGTTGAAACTGGCAGAGATGCGCTGCTGCAGCTCGTCAATGACGATGTGGGAACCGGCAAGTTCTTCGATGTCTTCGAGGTCGGGGAGGCGATTCCGCAGGCATCCGATGCCGAAGCCCAGCAGCGGCTCATGAAAATGAGCGAAGAACTCACGTCAGTGCGTATCGCGGGGCCGGACAGCGGGCCTGCCCAATGATCGCTTCGCACGCAGAACGATCGCGATCCCCAGCAGTATGGCAACGGTTGCCACAAAGAGCCGCAAGCTGACCGGCTCGCTCAAAACGAGCACACCCATCAACGCGGCAAGCGCCGGCACGCTCAGCTGAATCGTGGACGCGTTGACCACGCTGATATGCGGCAACACGGCGTACCAGATGATGTAGCCAATGCCCGATGTCACAATGCCGGACGCCAGCGCGTACACAATGCCGGCGCTGTCGACGTCGAGTGTCTGCGACGCACCTACCATCAGGATCAGGCACATGGGCACCGTACGGGCGAAGTTGCCGGCGCTCGTCAACACCGGGTCCGACGCGCCGGCCCGTAAGGAATACGCGCCCCAGGCAATGCCTGCAATTGCCATCAGTCCGGAGCCGGACAACGAAGGCGCATCAGCACCCGGCAGCAGGAGCCATACGACTCCCAGGCATGCCAAGAGGAATCCGCCCAGTTGCAAAGGCCCGAGGCGGTCGCCTCTGACAAAGCCGTAGCACAGCATGGTCCCCTGAACGGCGCCAAACAGTATCAACGCACCGGTGCCGGTCGATAAGCGAACGTAGGCATAAGAGAACGCGACGGCATACACGAACAGCGCCAGCGCGGACCACCAGCTGCCTGTCTCAAACGGCAGCTTTCGATAGCGAAAGGCAACGAACAACACCAGGAACACTGCGCCCGAGATCAACCGGATTGCGCTGAACGACGCGGGATCGATCGTCGTCTGTGTGAGCGCCAGTCGTGCCAGCAAGCTGTTCGCGGCAAACGCGAGCATAGCCGCGCAGGCCAGAAGAATTAGCTTGGGTAGATTCATGATCAAGAGCTGTGGCTGATTCCGTGTCCCGGGCCAAGGATTGCACAGCTTGCTCATGCAACAAAAGAGAGCACCGATGCCAACGTTTCTGCGCCCTCGAATCCGTCAGATCCCTATTTGGCCGGTCGTGCCGCCGCCACCGGCGGCGAAGACGTTTCAGGTATCGCTGCAGGGCGTCTCGGCCATCGACCGCAGCGACGGCTCGGCCGTGCGGGCAACGGGTGGCAGCGTCAGCGGAGCGACCGCGACGCAGCCCTGAGCCGGACACGGTCGATCCGACAAATTGAGCGGCTGCAAAAGCGCTACGTCAAGGCTGCATCGTTCGCGAGACCGGTTTCGAGGCTCGTTCAGCGCGTGTCGGACGACGAAGTGTTACCATACTTGGTAAAGCAGTCGTTGAGGCATCCACACTTGTTATCGTTGAAGCCTGATTATGCTGTCAGCACCTGTGTAGCAGCCGCTATGGTTTGACCGCTCAAACGTAAATCCCTGTATCACGCAAATCGCGTTTGGATGAGACGGTGACAAGCTCAACCGGAAGATTCCCGGGTTTTCGGGAGGAGGGGCCACCGTGAAAAAAGACAACCGAAAGAAGAGTGCGCGTTCAAAGCGAGGTGCCGGGCGAACGTCTTCCAAGGCAGCCAAAGCCACCCACCTCAAGTTCTTGAAGTCTACTCATCCCGCCGTCCGCGCACATTTGTCGGCAACCAACGATCTACCCACGTTTCTCGCTTCCGCCGGTACGTTGACGCTCGGTCAGCGAAAGCGCCTGGTCGAGCAAGCGCTCATACTGGTTAATGAGAACTTCGTACACCTGCCGCTAAAAGAATCGATGCACGGCGTCGATCCGGTGCAAAAGCTCCGATTGATTGAACACCGACTCAACGAGTCGACCCCGTCAACCATGGGCAGCGAGTACGATTTCCACCGCGACATGATCGACGTGTTTACGTCTGTCCGCGATCTGCATACCAACTACCTGCTGCCAGCTCCCTTTGCCGGCACGATTGCGTACCTGCCGTTCGACATCGAGGAGTACTACGATCAGGGCGAGCCGCGCTACATCGCCACGCATATGATGCAGGGCTTCTCGCACGCACACTTCAAATCCGGCGTGGAGGTAAAGACCCTCAACGGCGTCCCGGTTCGGCGAGCCGTTGACGTATCGGCGGACGAGCATGCCGGCAGCAACATGGCAGCCAGACACGCGCGAGGCGTTGACGGCTTGACGATCAGGGCGCTGCAGCGGTCACTGCCGCCCAACGCTCTGTGGGTTGACGTCGGTTACATCGATCGCAACGGCGTGAGCCGGGAGATGAGGCAAGAGTGGCTCGTTTCACCGCTCTTGCCGGATACCGGCCTAGTCGATGCCGATGCCCTGGATCTGAACGCGGCTTCGCTGGGCGTCGATGTCGAGGCGGACATCAAGCAGCGGGCCCGAAAGATGCTCTTTGCGCCGCAGGCCGTCGCGGCGGAGAAACGGCGGAAGAGAATAACGCGCCAACCTGCTTTGGCCGGAGAGGCATTGAGTACGACGCTGTCCGGCATATTCAGCGCAAAGAGCGTAACGACGCCCTCCGGGGAGTTCGGCTACATTCGGATCTTCTCGTTCAACGTCAACAACCCGGACGCATTCATCGCCGAATTTGCGAGACTCGTGGAACTGCTGCCGCAGGACGGTTTGATCATCGACGTGCGCGGCAACGGGGGCGGACATATCTACGCCTCCGAAGGCCTGCTTCAGTTATTGACCCCGGTCGAAATCACACCGGAACCCACGC
Source organism: Woeseiaceae bacterium (assembly GCA_028289545.1). Taxonomy (GTDB): domain Bacteria; phylum Pseudomonadota; class Gammaproteobacteria; order Steroidobacterales; family Woeseiaceae; genus UBA1847. Next base: position 40,349 of record JANQPG010000095.1, on the reverse strand, counting down.
AGTTCATCAACACGGCGCTGAACGCCAGAATCTGCGATCGGCACAGGCTGAATCCACTCGGGGTCGACCTCGGGCCGTGGGTCGAGTCCATACGCCGCTCCGTGGAAACGGGCGCAATCTACTCGCGCGGCTTCCCGATTACGCCACCCGAGTTTGCCAACAACCGGGGGCAGCATTACCACGGCCCTATCGTGCTCGTGACGGACGCCCGCTGCTACAGCGCGACCGACATATTTGCGGCCGGATTCCAGGATCATCAGATTGGCCACATCCTGGGCGTGGACGACAACACCGGCGCGGGCGGAGCGAATGTCTGGACGCACGGTCTGCTTCGCGAGCTGCTCCGACAACCTGCTCCGGTAGATCCTGACACGCCTTACAAGACGCTGCCGAACGGCGCAAACATGAGGGTTGCGATCAGACGGACTTTGAGAGTCGGCGAGCAGTCCGGCACCCCCGTCGAGGACCTGGGCGTAACCCCGGATTCACGCCATGCGCTGACAAGAGAGGATCTGCTCGATTCGAACGTGGACCTTATCAATCGCGCAGCGACGATCCTCGCGGGCATGCCCCGGCGCAGGCTTCAGGTAGGAACCAATCAATCGGGATCCACTTTGACGATAACGGTGGACACCAGTGGAATCGATCGTCTGGATACCTACGTCGACGGAAGGCCGGTCGACAGCCGCGATATTGGTAACGGGAGTCACTCGTACAGCGTTACCCGGCCCGATTCGCCGGCTTTGCTCGAGCTGGCGGGTTACGACGCGGGCGACTATGTTGCCGCGAGGAAACTCAGGCTCTAGTCAGTTGCTCCCGTGCCCGATGGGTGCGCGAGTCAAAGCACAATATCGCGCATGCCGGTAATGGCGGCCGTGCCCGGACGGGTGGCTCGCAATATCGCTGCTTCACTGACGGTACCCCCGGCACTGACGCCTCCGGCGAGCAGACTCTCGCGAACCAGTGCACGTGCGTTGCTCGTCGCCCGAGCGGCGTCCGGCCTCTGATCGCCAAATAGCAGCGGGTCGAATGCCCGCAGTGCAGGAAAAGTCAGGCCGGTCAGCACTTCAATGGTCGTCAGTCGTACCTGTTCCAGGACGGGTGCAAACGGCAGGGGCACATCGCTATCGTAGTCGCGCTGCCAGATCAGGAAACCGGCCGATCGCACGGCACCGTTCAGCTCGACCGATATAACTTTCCAGAATCCCGCCGGGATGCGAATCGGGTTTTCATTCGGACCGTTCTGGTGAGGCGGATCGTCTTCGGTGAAGACCGGGCCGGTGAACACGCTGGCGCGGTTACCACCACCCTGGACGCGTGCAAGCATCCAGTCCTCCACTTTTCCCCATGCATTGGTATGCAGGGTATTGTGCTGCGGAGCGATGTTCGACCACATGTCACTCTCACGTTCGGCGATCCTGGCATCTTGTTCATTGCCCCAGGACATGCTCTTGCGCCGCGCCAGGTGTCCCTGATCCCACGGGTTGGGGCCGAATACGCCATCCCGGCTCTCGCGATACCCTCGGTTCTTGTCGACCTGCAGCGAGTTGGGTTTGATCAGGGGATCGTTCCTGAAGCTCCGCTTCGTGTATTGCCCACCCGGCAGGTTCGCCCCGTCGACGTTGGTCGCCGATACGAAGGAAAAGCCGCGTTGTTGATTAAACAGGAGAGAATGGCGCGAGTGATGAATGTAGTCACCGCCAAAAGCCGACTGCAAAACTCGCGTGTTGGGTGTCGGCAGCGGAATCGAGTGGCCGGTGATGAAGTTTGGGTCGTAAGGCATGGCGGGCTCCCGGTGCTCAGCTGCGGCACTTCAGCATCGTCGATGGTTTGTACTTGTTGATTTCGATCTGAAGTCCGAGAGAAGCTGCCTTACGTTATAGCGCTGATTCGCGACGATTGCCAAATTCGGATATTCATGTTGCAACGCGAGAACACGCCTTCCGGCCTAAACTGATTCCAGGTCAGCCACGTACTACCCGAGGGTTTGTACGTACAAACCACCTGCGTCGATCGGGCACGGCTCGCTGGCCACTTGCTATTATCGAAGCAGCCGTCGCAGGCCTGCACTCTTTTATCTGACAGCGTCTTGTGGCATGGCCGAAACCATCAACAAGAACGCTTGGATACACAGCCCAACAGCTACCTGGACATGAAGCAGCTCACACCGATTTACGATCGCTTCAAGGTCTACAGCTTTACGTTCTTCGAAGACCTCCGCGGTTCCCTGATGGATCTGTCCATCATCATCGGCATCATTGCCGTCTACAAGTTTGCGATCCTGCAGACGGTTCCGGACAACCTGCCGGACATGTTCGTCGGCTTGATGCTCGTTGCCTTGGGGCTTGCGTTCTTCCTGCGGGGATTGGAGCTGGGCATCTTCCCGCTGGGGGAGGATCTGTCTCAACGGCTGGCGAAGCTGAGTACGCGGACCGGGATCATCGTGTTCGCTTTTGTCATTGGCTTCGCCACGACGGTTGCCGAGCCGGCGCTCATAGCAATTGCCAACAAGGCGGCAATCATCAGCAACGGCGACATCGACGCGTTCACTCTTCGTCTGGTCGTTGCGGTCTCGGTGGGTTCCGCCATCGTGCTGGGTGTTGTCCGCATCATCCTGGGCCACCCCATTCACTGGTACATCATCGGCGGATATTTCCTTGTCCTCGCCAGCACCCTTTTCTCGCCGGTGGAAATTGTGGGACTGGCTTATGATTCGGGCGGCATTACCACCTCCACCGTAACCGTACCGCTGATTGCCGCCCTGGGTATTGGCCTTTCCGGCAGTCTCAAGGAGCGTAATCCGCTGATCGACGGTTTTGGGCTGATTGCGTTCGCCAGCATCATGCCCATGATCTTCGTGCAGGCTTATGGGATTGTTGCGTACCAAGGCGCCGGGCAGAGCAATGGGCCTGCAGCCATCGAGCCGGCCGCGACCGGCGCAGCGCCCGGTTGGTGGCCCTACGTCGAGACCCTGCTCGAGAGCATACGGGACGTGACGCCGGTCGTCGCAGTGATCCTGATCTTCTATCTTTTTGTCCTCCGCCAACCCATCGCAAATTTTGGCAAGCGCGCAGCGGGTTTTGGCCTGGTCGTCCTTGGGCTGTATGTCTTTATCATTGGCCTCGAGCTGGGCCTGTTTCCGATCGGCCAGAGCATTGCCGTTGAGCTCGCCGGCAGCCAGAATCTGTGGCTGATCTACAGCTTCGCCTTCGCCGTCGGCTTTGCCACAACCGTTGCCGAGCCGGCGCTGACCGCCATCGCCGGCAAAGCCGAGGAAATCAGCGAGGGCTCCATCAAAGGAACGCTGCTGCGCGGCTTCGTCGCTCTCGGTGTTGGTGTCGGCATACTCCTGGGCGCCTACCGGATCATCCAGGGGGATTCGATTGTCTATTACATCCTCGTGGGCTACGTGGTCGTCATCATCATGACCTTCTTCGCGCCGCGCATCATCATCCCGATTGCGTACGACAGCGGTGGCGTCACAACCAGCACCGTGACGGTGCCCATTGTTGCGGCGCTCGGGCTCGGGCTCGCAAGCAGCATTCCGGGCCGGGACCCTTTGATCGACGGTTTTGGCCTCATTGCCTTCGCCAGCCTGTTTCCAATGATTGCCGTGCTCGGCTACGGCATCAGCAAGCGCGAAGCCATCCGCTTCCACGAGCGCCGCATACTCAGAATGGAAAAGCAGGTGATGTCAAAGGTCGGTCGGCATATAGATGCGGATCTGCACGGAGACGACATCGAGGACAGCGCCTACATCAACTCCTTGCCTGCAACCCGAAAAAACATCATTACGATCACGGGGGAAAGCGGCTCGGGAATTTCGACGGTTACGGACGAGTTGGCCAAAGTGCTGGAATACAGGAAGTTCAGCGCCGGCGGGCTCTTCCGCAAACTTGCCCTTCAACACGACATGTCCGTCGAGAAGCTCAACGAATACACGGTGTCGCATCAGGTGATCGATCGGGAAATCGATACACTCATTCGCCGCCTCGGCCAGGGCAACGAAGTGGTCCTGGATGCGCGCCTGGGTTTTCACTGGATACACGACAGCTTCAAGGTCTACCTGACCGTAGACCGGGACATTGCTGCCCGTCGTATATACGAGGATATCCTCGAAGGCCGTCGACAAGGAGAAGAAGCCCTGACGATCCTCGACGCTGCCGCGAGTATCCAGGAACAAAGCGAAAGTACGCAGGCGCGCTATTTCCGGGACTATGGTATCGATATCGGCAACACGAACTCCTTTGACCTGATTATCAACACCGACCGCAAGTCACCGAACGACGTCGTTGCCTTGATCCGCAAGCACTACAGGAAATGGCAAAGCACGTAACGCGACACAATAAGTAGTACGCGACGAGGGAGTCCTGTCCCCTCGGGTGCGCCTCACCTATAATCGCGCCCGTCATGCTCGCACTGACCAACATCTTCCTGCGCCGAGGCCGCAAGCTCCTGATCGAACGCGCCAGCTTCCAAATCCATGCCGGACAGCGCATGGGTGTGATCGGCGCGAACGGCTGCGGCAAGTCGTCACTGTTTGCCATGCTCATGGGCGAGCTGGAGCCGGACGACGGTGAGCTCGCTCTGGATCCGAAAGACGAAATTGCCCACGTCGCGCAGGAAAGCCCGCACGGCAGCGGTTCCGCCGTTGACTACGTCATGGACGGCGATCGCGAGCTTCGCGAAGTACAGTCCGCCATTGCGGAAGGTGAAGCCGCGAAGGAAACACCCGATCTCCATTTGCTCTACGAGCGCATGGAGGCTATCGACGGCTTTACGGCGGAGTCGCGCGCGTCGCGACTGCTGCACGGCCTCGGATTTGCGGCGGATGAATACAGGAAACCCGTCAAGGAATTCTCGGGCGGCTGGCGCATGCGCCTCAATCTCGCCCGCGCGCTCATGTGTCGATCCGACATCCTGCTGCTCGACGAGCCTACCAACCATCTCGACCTCCCCGCCATTCTCTGGCTGGAGCGCTGGCTAAAGCGATACGAAGGCATCCTCCTGCTCGTCTCGCACGATCGGGATTTCCTCGATCAGGTCTGCACGCGTATTGCCCATATCGAGAACGGCGCGATCAGTCTGTTCACGGGAAACTACAGTCAGTTCGAGACCTTACGCGCTGAACAACTTGCTCAGCAGCAGGCGTTGTACGCCCGGCAGCAAAAGCAGATCAAACACATTCAAAGCTACGTCGATCGGTTTCGTTACAAAGCGTCGAAAGCGCGGCAGGCCCAGAGCAGGCTCAAGATGCTGGAACGTATGCAGCAGATCGCGCCCGCGCACGTCGATTCTCCGTTCCGGTTTCATTTCATCGAGCCGCAAAAGCAGCCGCAACACTTGCTTCGACTCTCGGACGCAGCGGTCGGCTACGGCGACGATGTCGTACTCGACAACATCGAGCTGAACCTGTCGGCGGGTGACCGCATCGGCCTGCTCGGCGTCAACGGCGCCGGCAAGTCGACACTCGTCAAAGCCCTGTCGACCGGCAGCACCCTGCTCAAAGGCGAGCGGGTCTTGAGCAAGGACACGAAAATCGGGTACTTCGCACAGCACCAGCTCGAGCTGCTACGCCCGGAGCACAGCCCCATCGATCATTTGCGGGACTTCGCGCCCGACGACCGCGAGCAGGACCATCGCAACTACCTGGGTCGCTTCGGGTTTAGCGGCGAGCGAATATTCGAACCGGTTGCGCCGTTCTCCGGTGGCGAGAAGGCGCGGCTCGTGCTGGCGCTGATGATCCGTCAGGCGCCCAATCTGCTGCTGCTCGATGAGCCGACCAACCATCTCGATCTCGAGATGCGTCAGGCACTGAGCGTTGCGCTCGTGGAGTATACCGGTGCGCTGATCGTGATCTCTCACGACCGTCACTTGCTAAGAAGCGTTTGTGACGAACTGCTGATCGTTCACGATGGTATTGTCGACCGATTCAATCGCAGCCTCGACGACTACCCGACCTGGCTCGAGGAACAGGAAAAAGCCTCGGACCAGGCGACGGCCAAGTGGAAGGAGCGTCCCCCGAAGAATGTCAACAAGAAGCAGCAGCGGCAGGAGCAGGCACAGCGGAGAGAGCGCCTGAAACCGCTGTATGACAAAGTACGGGAAGTGGAACGAAAGCTTGCGTCGAATCGCTCCAGACTAACCGAGCTGGAAACGCTGCTTGCGGATGAATCGATCTATAGCGATCCGAATCGTAAGGATGAGCTGGCCGAGCTCTTCAAGGAGCAGGTCGCCGCAAGGTCGGCAATCGAGTCCCTCGAATGGGAGTGGCTCGAAGCGAGCGAAATTCTCGAGCAGGCGACATGAGAGCCTAGTTAGTCTGAACGCTCTCGGCTTTCCGGCGCCTCGGACACAAGCGACAAACGCGCGAGCTCAACAACCTGTCCGTTGTATAGAGCCCCCTCGATCACCTCACTACCGGACAACGCGATAATCCGCTCGCCGATAAAGATGGGTCTCGCGTTGCCGTACCAGTCGTAGCAGGACACCTCACACTCATACCCCGAATCGTCGGGCTCAGCCGTACTCGTCAACATACCTGCGTTGTCGATGAGCATATTCTCGCCCACCGAGAAGAACGCGAGATCCGAGTTATCCCGCATACGCGTCCAGCGCATGTACGGGATTTCAACCGTCACCGGCACCCCGAACAGCCCGCGTCCATCCTCGTCTACCTGAAGATTGAAAGCATGCGAGCGACCCTCCGACTCGAAGTATCCCGGCAGGAATTCTCTGTCCGCGACCAGGGGCTGAGCGCCAAGGGCTATTGTGGAGAGGTACAAGCCGTCGTCATAGAGCGTGCCCGTAGCCACCAGGCCGCCGCCAAAAACCTCCAGGCGCTCGACACCAAAGCCGACCGGAACGCGAGACGACTGCGATGGGTTTGCCAGCGGCACAACGATAATGTCCGACAGCTCCCAGTATTGGTCACCGGATTCGTAATCGGCCGTGTCGGAGTAAGCGGCATAGCGATCGGTAAATCGGTTCTGAGGCTCATAGCGTCTGGTCGCGGGAAGGCTCGTGTAGCGTTCCGCTCCGAGCGTAGGCGGTGTGCGAGCAAACTCGTCTGCGTTGACGTGTACGTATTTCATGGGCAAGTGGTCGTAGCCAAAGCAACTGGACGGTTCCCAGGTCAAAAGGGCGTGCAGTCCGGAGTCTCTGGCATCGAGAGAAAACTGATCCAGCGGGACACCTGCCGTCTTTACCGCGGTCGTCTCGCCGCCGAATAGCGGGATACGATATACCGCGGCGGTCAAAGGCTCGTAGTCATCGCCAAGCGATGCGGAGTCGCAGTAGCCTGACCAGTTGTCGTCCAGATCCCATAGTTCGTACAGGTCCTGCGCGTTCCAGACGTACGCATGTTTCTCCGATACGTAGAACTCCCTGTGTGCCGGACCGACGAGGCCGGTCGAACGGCACATGAGGCCGTCCGTCTCGGTGATTGGACAAACCGAAATCGTGTGCACTGCCGGTTGCAAAGTGTTCTGAAGCGGGCGGAAAACGTCCGTGGCCGAAAACAGCGGCCGCCAGGCTGAGTCTCTACCGTCGCGCGTACGCTGGCGATAGAGGGGAAACACGATGCCGTCGTCCACGCCGTATTCGAACAGATACATAGGCGTGTAAATGACGAGCTGGCCGTCGACCATGCGCGTTGCGTAGTTATGAGAAGAGTAATAGTCCTGTGACGTAATGAAATACGTCGTAAGCCACGTGAACCGACCGACGTCGTCAATTTCGAGTACGGAAATCTCGGTGTTGTCGTTGCCGTAGCTGTACCCGGTGACGACGAGCTTGTTGTCCGAAATGAGCAGTTCGTCGTACCACGTATCGTCGTCAGCGAACGTATACACGTTTATGCGATCGACGAACCGCAACTCCGACACATCCTCGCCCAGGTCCACGGAAAACAGGCGCCCATCCTGCAGTACGATCAGGAAATTCTTGTACAGCTTGACGATGTCGCCTTCGTCGACACCCGCTTCCTGATTGTTGGTAATGGACTGGGGCGGCGAGACCCTGCTTCCGGTCAGCACAATCTCGTGAAGCGACCCGCAGTCTTCCTCATCCGGATTGCATTCCACATCGGACGCGTTCTGCGCGACGAGTGTCGATCCCGTGGAAAGGCGCAGGCTCGCCCACCAGAGTCCCTGCTCGTCCGCGAGTTCATGGACTTGTTCCATGTACTGTTTGAGCTCCCGCTCATCCGAGAATTTTGTGAGCGAGTTCGTCGTGAATACCGATGCTGCTTCGATGCCCCGCGGTTCTGTCGGTACATGGGCACAGCCACCGAGCAGAGCAAGAGAGCACGCAAACGAGGTGAGGCCGGGGCGTCGGGTCATCGTCGCTGGATTGTACCAGCCAACACGGTTTTATTTGGTTTCGTTCCCGGTTGGTGGGGCGGGTCAGGCCGACCCGGAGCCTAAAAAGCGGCCTGATAGCGAAACTTCAGCGAATCTTCACCCGATTTTCACGCGCGCAGAGGGCGTGACCGCTAACCTGAAACGGTCCACGTAAGCCAGAGGCAGCGTGGACAGCGGGCGGAAAATTCCCTGCCCACGAACATCGAAGGCGCGTCTTCTCTTGAATCTACGGATAAGCATTCGGAGGAGAATAGGATGAAAACACTAAAAACGCTGAGCTTGCTACTGTCGACGGCGGCGATACTGTGCGCAGCACCAACGCTTGCGGGCGAGGGCAAGAGCGTTGGGGCCGGCCAGGGCGGTCAGTACTTCGGCTGGGGTGGTCATCGGCATCGTTCATGGAGTGAGGCCGTGCCCGTGCTCAGGACGGACGGGACGCAGGTACCCGGAGGCTGCCCAATCGAGTCGCCCACGGGCCGCTTCCTGTACACGGCGAGAAACCCCGGCACCGGTCTCGATATCTTTGTGAATCAGCGCCCGTCGCCTGACGCACTGTTCGAACCGGGCAGCGCGCTGCCAAACCCGGCGAACGATCCTGGCGGCGCCAACGATTTCTGTCCGACTCCGCGTCCCGACGGCCAGCTTTACTTTGTCTCGTCGCGCAGCGGTGGCTGCGGCAGCGCGGACCTGGTGGTGGCGATCAACGACCCGGCGACCGGCTGGGGAGAGCCGGCCAACCTCGGCTGTGAGCCGCACGGCCCGAATACGCCGGGGCTGGAGTTGAGTCCGTCGATATTCGAAACCTGGTGGGGGACGCTTTTGTTCTTCTCGACCGACTACTACACCGGCAACCAGGACATCTACGTTAGTTACATGCGGCACGACGGTACGTTCGGACCTGGCCACCGCCTCGAGTATCCCATCAATACGGAGTACGATGATCGCCAGCCGAACGTGAGCCAGGATGGCCGCACGATCGTGTTTGCGTCGAATCGGCCCAGCTCGGCTGACGACGCTTCCGGTTTCGACATCTTTATCGCGAAGCGGCGGTTTCCATGGACACTCTGGCGCAGCGTAAGAAACCTGAGCGAAAGTGTGCCGTTCGAAACCGTCGACACCGGAGAAACGCGCCCGTCATTGTCGTTCGACGGCGATCGTCTCTACTACGGCAGCGGCGGTGTGTGGATTAGCGAACGCGACTGAACTGCGTGGATGTCGATCAGAGCCTGCAACACAACACTGGTTGCAGGCTCTGGCCGGCAAAACGGCGCCCGGAACATCCGCGCGACTATCGCTACTTCTCCTTACCACTTCTCCTTCATCGGTCTGAGATCGACCTCGAAACTGCGAGCGGACACTGGCTGTTCGGTTAATCCGTAAGCAGCGGCGGCAATGTCGCGCGGATCGAGTTTTGTGCCTTCACGAACGGCGTCACTACCGGGCTCACCAATCTGACCGTCGATGATGAGCACCGCGACATGAATACCCTGCGGCCCAAGGTGTCGTGCCATCGATTGCGCGAGTATGCGTTGCGCGGCTTTCGCCGGAGCGAAACCGGCCGTCTTCGGCATGCCTCGCAGCGACGCGGTGGCGCCGACAAAAACAATTGTGCCGGCGCCCTTCGCTTTCATGTCCGGTATGACCTGCTGCGCCGCGACCAGCGCACCGAGCGCATTGATCTGCCAGCCGCGTTGAAAATCCTCGACGCTTAGCTCTTCCACGGACTTCCAGCTGCCGCTACCGGCGTTATATATCAGCGTGTCGATCGGTCCGAGATCGTTTTGAGCTTCTTCGAAGGCCGCGATGACGGATGCCGGGTCGCCCGCATCGCAGCGGTAGGCTCTCGAGTCACCCAACTCGGCGGCCAGTTGGCCCGACAAGTCGGTCGAGCGAGATAGCATAGCCAGTGCGTAACCTTGCTCGTGAAACTTTCGGGCGAACGCTTCGCCGTTCTTGGGGCCGATGCCCACGATCGCACAGACGGGTTTTTTCATCGCAATGCTCCTGACGGTTCAATACGCCATTCTGCCGCCCGACGTTGAGTTCCGCGAGGCAGACGCCCGGGATGCCGTCGATTTCGCCTGTGGTCACCCGCCTGCAGGTACCGGGCTACATGTTTCCATATTGCTCCACACTGCATTTTGCCGCTGATTGTCACAAAGTCTCTGCTATATTCAGTAAGCAGCCGCCGTTCTGGCCGGCGCGTCGTCTTTCAAATCAACCAAAGAGGTATCGCACATGGCGATAGAGCTCAACGTTAATGGGAAGGTTCACTCGGTCGACGTACCGAACGACAAGCCCTTGCTCTGGGTGTTGCGGGAAGACGTTGGCCTGACCGGCACCAAGTTTGGCTGCGGCATCGCTCAGTGTGGCGCCTGCACGGTGCATCTCGATGGCCAGCCGATGCGATCCTGCATCATGCCGGCGTCCGCGGCCGCGGGTATGAAGATTACAACCGTCGAGGGTGTCGAAAGCCCGGCCGCAATGGCTATCCGCACGGCCTGGCGTGAACTCGACGTCGTTCAGTGCGGCTATTGTCAGTCGGGCCAGATGATGAGCGCCACGGCGCTGCTCGAGTCGAACACGTCACCGACTGACGACGACATCGACAACGCCATGCGCGGCAACCTGTGCCGCTGCGCCACCTACCAACGAATTCGCGCGGCAATCCACCGCGCTGCCGACGAGCTGGAGGCCTGACATGCTGGGAAAAATCGACACGCGTCATCTCGTCCGCCCGGCCTTGAGCCGGCGCAGCTTCTTGACAGTTGTTGGACTGTCCGGGGCGGGTTTCATGATCGGCTGCAGCGACTCGTCCGACACGGAGCCGCTTGCCGAGACAGGCCCGGCGGACGCGCCGCAGCCGGCGACCCAGTCTGCAATGGGCCCGTTTGTCAGGATTGGCTCCGACAATACGGTCACTGTGCTAATCAAACACCTCGACAAGGGCCAGGGTGTGACGACCGGGCTGCCGACCATTGTCGCGGAAGAGCTCGACGCCGACTGGTCGCAGATGCGCGCGGAGTTCGCGCCTGCCGACCCGACGAGGTACAACAACCTGTTCTTCGGCCCCTTCCAGGCCACGGGCGGTTCGACCTCGATCGCAAATTCCTGGACGCAGCTACGCCAGGCAGCCGCTGGCGCCCGCTCAATGCTGGTCGACGCCGCCGCGGCGCGCTGGCAGGTGCCCGCTGCCGACATTGTGGTCGCGAAAGGGGTTGTTAGCCACGCCGCGTCGGGAAACGAGGCGAGTTTCGGTGAGCTTGCCTCCGCCGCGGCCGACATGACACCGCCGGCGGAGCCCGCGCTGAAGGATCCCAAAGATTTCACCCTGATCGGCACGCACGTCTCGCGCCTGGATTCGAACGCTAAAACCGACGGCAGCGCAATCTACACGTTGGATGTAACGCGCCCCGGCATGTTGACGGCCGTCGTCCAGCACCCGCCGAAGTTTGGCGCTACCGTGGCATCGTTCGATCCCACTGCTGCGCTGGATGTCCCGGGCGTTAGCGAAGTGGTTGAAATTCCGCGTGGCGTAGCCGTTCTGGCGGACAGTTTCTGGTCGGCCAAGAAGGGCCGCGACGCGCTCGAAGTCGTTTGGGCCGAAGCCGACGCCGAGCAGCGCGACAGCAGCGAACTCCTCGACGAATACAAGGCGTTGGCGGAGCAGGCCAGTTTGCCGGCGCGCAGCGACGGCGACGTGAGCGCCGCGCTCGCGAGTGCCGATAACGTCGTCCGGCGCGAGTACGCCGTGCCGTTCCTCGCGCACGCGACGATGGAGCCGATGGACTGTGTCGTAGAGCTGCGTGAAGATGTTTGCGAGATCTGGACCGGCGCTCAGCTGCAGACCGGCGACCAGATGGTTGCCGCGCACATTACCGGCCTGCAGCCCGAACAGGTGATCATCAATACAGAGTTCGCGGGCGGCAGCTTCGGCCGTCGCGCCGTGCCGGGTTCCGACTATGTGGCGGAGGCAGTGACGATCGCCAAGGCCATCGACGGCCGCGCTCCGGTCAAATTGATCTGGACACGCGAGGATGACATGGCGAGCGGGTTCTACCGGCCGATGAGCTACCACATCATGGAAGGTGCGCTCGATAGTGACGGCAATATCGGCGCCTGGCGCCACCGGCTTGCCGTGCAGTCGATCCTTGCCGGCACGGCGTTCGAGGGCATGATCCAGGACGGCATCGATTCTGCGTCCGTCGAAGGCTCACGAGGCCTGCCGTATGCGATCCCGAACCTCCAGGTTGACCTCTACGACGTCGCCGACGTCGGCGTGCCCGTTCTGTGGTGGCGATCCGTCGGCCACACGCAAAACGGCTACGTCACCGAGGCGTTTATCGACGAACTGGCCGTGCAGGCCGGCAAGGATCCCTACGAGTTGCGTCGCGAATTGCTCAAAGACCACCCGCGCCATCTCGGGGTACTGGAGCTGGCCGCGGAAAAAGCGGGTTGGGGTGAGGACCTCGGTCCAGGGCGTGGCCGGGGTATCGCAATGCACGAGTCCTTCGGATCATTCGTCGCCGAAGTCGTGGACGTGACTGTCAACGAGGGTGGTGAGTTCTCGGTCGACCGGGTAGTGTGCGCCGTCGATTGCGGTATTGCGATCAATCCGGACGTAATCCGGGCACAGATGGAAGGCGGTATTGGCTATGGCTTGTCCGCGGCACTGCGTGAGGAAGTGACGCTGGCAGGGGGCGAGGTTCAGCAGCGCAACTTCGACCGGTATCGTCCGTTGCGTATCGACGAGATGCCGGATATCGACGTACACATCGTGCCGTCCGCCGAGGCGCCGACCGGTGTAGGCGAGCCGGGAGTGCCGCCATTGGCGCCTGCGCTTGTCAATGCTCTCGCCGACGCAACCGGCCGGCGCATTTACCGTATGCCGATTGGCGATCAGCTCGAAGCCTGAGGATAGAAAACGCCAGCGCGGCGGTCGGCGGCGCTGGCGTTCGTCCGTCCCGGTCGGCTATGAACGCTATCCTCCGGGGTAGCAATGCCGCTACGGGTGTTAGTATCCGTTGCTATGAAGCTGCCTCGCCTGCGAACCATCATCCTCGTGCCGTTGGTGCTGTTTGCGCTGTTCTACATTGCCGGTGCGATCATGCTTGCGCTGAAAGACGACGCGATTGCCGTCCTCGAGGAGCCCGCCGCAAGCTACGATACGATCGCTATCTTCGGCGCGAGTGGAACGGCGGGCGATGGCGTTTTGAAAGCCGCTCTCGCAAATACCGAGGTCCGAAAGATCCACGTCATCACACGGCGCGCAACGCCTCGAATCGAGGAGGGCGTTGCGTCCGGGAAAGTGGAGATGACCATTCACATGGACTACCTCGACTACTCGGCTGTGCACGAGCAGATAGCCGAGGCGGACGCGGTCTACTGGGCGATCGGCATCAGCTCCATTGGCGTTGACGAAGAGACTTACGGCCGGATTCATGTCGACTTTCCGGCCCGCTTCGTGACGGAGTGGACCAGCGTTAGCGGCAAGCCCGACATCTCGTTTCACTACATTAGCTCCAGCGATATCTCGGAGGATTCGAGCGCCATGTGGGCGCGCGAGAAGGTGCGTGCCGAGCGAACGCTGTTCGGGTTCGCGGAAGGAACAAACAATCTCCGCGTGATTGCGTATCGCCCCGACTATATTGGTCCAACTGATGAAGAAGCTCATATCGGGCAGGATCTTCTTTACTGGTTTTTTGCGCCTGTCGGCGCCGCCGTGAAGGCCGAGCAGATCGGTCAGGCTATGTTTGAAGTGACTGCACGCGGTGGCGAGTTCGAAAACGGCGACAAGGTCGGAACCCGTAGCATTATTCTTTATAGCGACGCGTACGATCGACGTGGACCCGGTGGTGAGCGATAGCAAACAGCGTCGGTATGTGCGAGCGAATCGACTTCACGAGTGACGACCGGATGAATAACTACGGTACAGAGCAGTTTCCAAAAAAGCAGATTTGGCTAGCTCTTGCCGTTGTAACGACGCTAGCTGCGTGTATCGAGCGCCCGGGCGCACCCGCAGCCGTTGACGAGCAGCCGAGCCGCCCCAACGTAATTCTCATCATGTCCGACGACCACGCGTATCAGGCGATCAGCGCCTACGGCTCGGAGCTCATAGAGACGCCCAACATCGATCGCCTCGCAACGGAAGGCCTGCGCTTCGATCACGCATTTGTCGGCAACTCGATCTGCTCGCCGAGCCGTGCGACCTTGCTGACCGGCAAATTCAGTCATGCGAACGGCTTGCGGAACAACATCAACGTATTCGACGGCAGTCAGACCACGCTGCAGGGTCTGATGCAAGGCGCAGGTTACGAGACCGCAATGGTGGGCAAATGGCATCTCAAGTCTGAACCGACGGGTTTCGACTACTGGGACGTGTTGCCGGATCAGGGCGAGTACTACAATCCGGACTTCGTGAGTGTTGACGGTAAGCGGCGTGTCGAGGGCTATGTCACCGACATCATTACCGATCTCGCAATCCGCTGGCTCGACACGGGCCGCAACGCCGAAAAGCCGTTCCTGCTGTTCTATCACCACAAGGCGCCGCATCGTGAGTGGTGGCCGCCGCTCGACAATCCCGATGAGTTCCATGCCCGACCGCTGCCCGAACCGGAATCTTTACTGGATGACTATACGGGTCGCGGCCGTGCGGCGCGCGAGGCCGAGATGCGTATCAGCGATCACATGGGCCTGACCAACGACAACAAGATCACGCCCGAAAACGCGGCGGCGCTGGATCACGAACCGTTCCTGGGCTGGTACGACGACGCCTACCGCCGGCAGTTCGACGAGTACATGAACGACGCCCAGCGCGACGCGCTGAACGCTGTGTACGGACCGATCAACGACGACTTCGTGGCACGCGACCTGCGCGGCGACGACCTGACTCGCTGGAAGTACCAGCGATACATGCAGGACTACCTCGCAACGATTCGCAGCGTCGACGACAACATCGGCCGCCTGCTGTCCTGGCTCGAGTCAAACGGCCAGCTCGACAACACCGTCATCTTCTATACCTCGGATCAGGGCTTTTACCTCGGCGAGCACGGCTGGTTCGACAAGCGCTTCATGTATGAAGAATCGTTCCGCACACCGCTGCTGATGCGCTGGCCCGGGCACGTCGAAGCGGGGGGCGTGCGCAAAGCCCTGGTGCAGAACATTGACTTCGCGCCGACCATTCTGGAAATCGCCGGCGCCGCGGTGCCGGACGACATGCACGGCAAGAGTTTGGCGCCGCTGTTCGAGGTTGACGACAAAGCGTTTCGCGACGCGGCGTATTACCACTATTTCGAATACCCGGGTATCCATGCCGTGAAACGCCACTACGGTATCCGGACACAGCGCTACAAGCTGATCCACTTCTACTACGACATCGACGAGTGGGAGCTGTACGACCTGCAGTCCGATCCCTCGGAAATGCGCAGCGTCTATGGCGACCCCTCGTACGCAGACGTACGTCAACGGATGACGGCCTTACTGGCCGACGTGCAGGCTCGCTACGGCGATTCGCCCGAGCTTGCCCGCGAGTTTCTCAAGATCGATCTCGAGGAGTTGACTGCGCAGTAGGTTTCGCCGTCGCCGGTCTGTATAAACGAGTTCGTTGCACCCGCTGGCAAGACATTGACTCTTACGGTCAGACTATGACACTTTTTACACCAACTGTGAGTCTATTCAGATCGTTGGGCTAGCGGTCCCTCAATATCGCGCTTTTTCTCGAAATCTACTGCAGAGCAGGCCCCATGAAAACAGCACCCACACTGGCAGCATTGAGTCTGCTTATCGTTGCGTTGCCGGCGACATCTCAAGACGCCGAGCCGCCCCCGTTACCGACCTTCGATCGCGATGCGATTATCGGTCAGCGGCTTGCCGAAGCCAAAAAGGCCAGTCAGATAGCCGCTGACATTGCCGTGACTCATTTGACCGCGCAAGCTGACAGTGGTGTCTACCGTGCATACGCGCGGGCACTACGCACCTACTATGAAGAATTGCTCGACGCCGGCTTCACGGAAGATCAGGCCTGGCAGATTGTGCTCAATCACAGCATCGCCCTGAGCGAATCGCTAAACTGATGGGCGCCCGCCACGGCGGCCAGGAAGATAACCGGGGTCGTGCCAACGGCCCGGCTTAGTCGTTAGCTGTCTGCTCGAGATCCGGTATCGGATCGATCCTTACGCTCAGCGGTTCGATGTCGAAGCCCACGTCGATAACGCTGTAACGCGAACGGCCGTCAGTGTCTCTGCCCCAGAAACCGAGGCTGTCGTCGGTCTGTCTAAATCGGAACAACACACCCGCCGCTGCGCTGGCATGTGTGTCCGGCTGTGTAACGACGGTCACACGTTCTGTCGCGCGCGAACCGCGATTGTCGAGCAGTTCCTCACCCAGCATCCGCGAGAGTCCCGTTGACGGCAGCGCAATGCCACCGCCGGACACGGCCTCGCGGTCGTAGTACTCGTTACCCACCGTGGGTTCGAGGTACCGGGCAGGCTGGTAGTCGCCGTCAGCCAGTGAGAACCGATCGCCCGGTGAGAGTACCGAAACGGTCAGACCTTCGATGGATACTCGCCCATCGATTCTTCGAAAGTCCGCATTACGTCCGTCCACGAGCGTCGCGCTGCCCGAACCGACAATCCGGATACTGGCGTTGCCGGGCGTGTAGACGAACGCCGTATTCTCGTCGACGCCAACCGCAAAGCGGTACCTTGACTGCAGCGCACCCAGCGCCACCGCAACACGGCCGAGCCGCGCGCGCGCATCGAAGTGCTGATCGACCAGGCCGATGGGGAAAAAGCCCAGTCCGGCGCCCATCGTCAGCGGCTCGCCGCTTGCGACGTCGCCGAGCAACGCAACAATCGGCTCACCGCCTGTAATCATCGGATTGCTCATGATTGCAGCGCCGGCGCTTGTGCCGCCGATCACGGCGCCCTTGGCGTGTAAGGCGCGGATCTCGTCCAGCATGGGCGTCGATCCACCGTTGTCGTCGAGCAGCGTTGCCGCGATCCGGCGCTGATCGCCGCCGGTGAACCAGATGCCGGCAACGCCGAAAAGCCTGGCTATCTCGTCGGCATCGGTTCCGTTGCCAGCCCATTGGCGTTCGTCAAACGCGGTCTCGTCGTCGTCAGTCATCGCGAGCGCAATCGGCACGATGCGCTCGGCCGCCACGTCGTAGCGCCCCAGCGTTTCGATAAAACTTTCCGCGGACTGCACCGGGCTTCCCGACGCGGCGCTGATGACGGCAATCTTGCCGTCCGCATCAGGAAGCGCAGCAATGAACGCACCAAACACCTCGGCGTTATCCGCCCGCACCGCGCCGCCGGCAACGACGAGGGGTCCTTCGGCGGCAGCGGCGCCGGCAAGCAGGAGCAGAATCAACCCGGCGAGCCTGGCTCGCCGGGTTTGACGGTTCGACGTCGGCATCAGAATTGGACCGTATACCGCAGGGTCCAGAAACGGCCCATGGAATTGTGGTTGATCTGGTCGACGTTCGAGCTCAGGCCCAGCACCAGCGGCGGGTCGCGATCGAACAGGTTGCGCACGTTCAGGTTGATGAACTGCCTGTCGGTGATGTCGTAGGAGAAGTTTGCATCGAATACCGTCCAGGACGGCACTTGCACCTCGGCATCGAGGGGAAGGCCAACGGTTTCCAGCGTGCGCGCCGACGGGTCGTCGCGATAGTCGGAGGTATAGCGCAGCCCAAGCGAGCCGCTCCAGCGATCACTCGAATAGCGCGCCTTGACGCTGCCGAGCAGCTCGGGATATCGGAAATCGCCCGCGAGGTCGAGTATCGGCGCGTTGGCCGACGCCTGCTCGTCGAACTCCGTAATGTAGGTGGCGTCGGCCGTCAGGCGCAGCGTGCCGCCGGCTAGGTCGAAGTAATGCGTATACGTGACGTCGACACCGCTGACATCCTGGAACGCAAGGTTCGACAGCTGGAAGTGTGCGTCGATGACAAAGCCGCCTTCGACCTCGATACCCGCAACGCCCGTGGGCAGCTCGCCTTCGCCAACCACCGGGAACTCGCCGGCCAGCGCGCGGCGGATGAAATCGTCTTCGTCGACACCGATCAGGTCTTCGTACTGGATCGACCAGTAGTCGACGGTAATGTCGAGATCTTCGGTGGGTGAGAACAGGAAACCCAGTCCCCAGGTGTCGGCGGTCTCCGGCTCGAGCGCGTCGTTGGCAACGTCCTCGGAGAGCAGTGCCTCGCCATCGCCGAGCGCGTCGCCGTCGCACGCTTCGGGTGTTGCCGAACAGTCGACCCGGTACGAACTCAGCAGCGTACCCGCACCCACCTGCGCAAGCGACGGTGCGCGGAACGACGTCGCGAAGTTGCCGCGGAAAATCAGGCTGTCCGTCGGTTGCCAGCGTAGCGAGACTTTAGGATTGAAGTCGCTGCCGAACGTGTCGTAGTCGTCGAAGCGCCCCGCGAGCTGCATGTCGAACGTATCGGACAGCGGAATGAAGAACTCCGCGAAGAGTGCGTACTGATCGCGGTCGGCGTCTGCGGACGTCGAGCTGAAGCCGAGGATCGGTTCCGGGTTGAGGGTGGTAGCTACCGCGACGCCGGAGGGTACGTCCTCGACCGATTCGGTACGCCACTCGGCACCGAAGGCGGCGCTGACCGCGCGGCCGTTCCAGTCGAACAGCTCGCCGGAAAGAATGGCGTCGAACTGGAGCAGCTCGGATTCGCCGCTGCGGCGTGCAGTCGTGCGGATGGCATCGTCGACGCCAGCCGCCTGGTTTTCCTGTCCGCCGAACGGGTTGTACCAGAGCGTTTCGAGTCCAATGTCCTCACAGGTATCGCCGACAAACGAAGCGTCCGGCCGCTGCAGGTCGACGTCCCAGCGCTCGACAACGGTGCCGTCCGTGCACAGGTTACCGAGCGATGCGTTGTAAAACGCCTCGGCAACGAACAGGCCGCTCAAACCGTTCTGTTCCGATTCGTTGCGGCCGTAGGTGACGCCTGTGTTCAGGTTCCAGCCCGAGTCGAAATCGACCTCGAGCGAGGAGACGAAGCGGTAGGTCTCGGACTCGTTGCGCACGGCGCGCGGTTCCGGGAACTTGCCCCAGCCGAAGATCGGGAAGCCGAAGTAATCGCTGAACGCCGCGGCTCCGTTATCAGCGCCGTCCTCGACAATGTCCTGCTGCAGCGCGGCCGGCCACAGCGGGCTTTCCGGGTCGAAAGGTGCGCGCGAGAAATTGGCCGGTGAGCTCGTGCCGTTCGATTCGGTCCGCTGGTAGATCAGCTCGTTACGCCAGGTGACGCTGTCGCTGACGTCGACGCGCCAGGTCAACATGCCGCCCAGGCTTTCGTAGACGTCCAGCACCGAGGTGAACTGGTTGTTGTCCACTTCACAGAACTCACCGAAGTTGCCGAAGCCGAACTCGTCGGCAGGGCAGCCGCCGTCGGCTGGATCTTCGGTCTGGTCGAAAGCCTGGAAGAACAGGTCGTTAAAGGACGGGTAGAAGCCCTGCTGACTCGGCCGTACGGAGTTAGCACTAATGTCCCGGTCACGATTGAAGAGGGCATTGCGGTCGTAGTAGTCGACCACGGCCATGAAGTGCTGATTGCCGAAGGTTCGCCCGGCGACGAGGTTCAGATTCTTGCGGCTGTCGTCGCTGTCGTGGGTCGAATCGCCGTAGGACGCCGAGACTTCGAAGCCTTCATAGTCGTCGCGCAGCACGTAGTTGACCACGCCGGCGACCGCGTCGGCGCCGTACAGCGAGGAGGCGCCGTTCGGCAGAATCTCGACACGCTCGATCGCCGCAATCGGAATCGAGTTGATGTCGATGAACGACGATTGCCCGTTGGCAAACGAACTGATGGTTGCCCTCCGGCCGTTGATCAGGGTCAGCGTCGAACCCGTGCCGAGTCCGCGCAGCGACACCGATGCTGCGCCGACCGGTGTGTCGCTCGACAATGCGCCGGCGGTCGAAGTCGAAAACGTGCCGAGGCCGCCGCCGGTGATGGAGAGGTCCTGCATCAGCTGGCCCAGACTCTCCGCGCCCGACTCGTCGATGGTCGTGCGATCGAGCTGTATGGCCTGAACGGCACCCTTGAGGTCGAGACCTTCGATGTTGGTGCCGATGACGGTGATTTCCTCGATGCGAACCTCGTCGTCCTGCGCGAGTACGCTCGCGGGCGCCGCAAGTGCGACGACAAGGAGCCGGGTGAGAAGCCGGTCTGTCCAGTTCGTTTTGCTATTCATGGTTACTTCCCCATGTCGTTTCTTGTTTAGTAGTCAGTGGCCGAGAAGCCTGCGTCCCCGGCAGAGGACGTGCTTCAGGGCGTATTGGTCTGTATCGAGTATCAGCAGGTCCGCGTCCGCGCCCGGCACGATCCGGCCTTTGTGCCCGAGGCCGAGGGCATCCGCCGGATTACGCGTCAGCGCGGCGATAACGGTGGGTGCAAAATCCGGCTCGCGGATGAGCACGTCCTGCAGGAGTTCGAGCAGGACATCGGGCGTCGCTGCCGCATGACTGATGAGTTCGCCGTGTTGGTACACCGGCAGCGAGCCGCCGGCGTCCGACGATAGCGAGATGCGTTCCGCCGGTGCGCCGCCCGCAATGGCGTCTTTCAGTGCGTCGCGCGCCGCCACTTCACCGAGTTCGAGCAGCTCGGGCGTGGTCGACACGGTAATGTCTACGTAGCCGCCGTTGCAGGCGAAGGTGATGGCCTCGTCGAGCAGCTCGCGGCGCCGGTTTACGTGCGTCGGATAGAAGCTGCAGGTCGGCAGATCGCTGGCGCGGAGCGCCGCCCGCAGCGGTTCAAGCCCACCTTCAGCGTCGCCGACGTGCACCAGCACCACGCCGCGCTTACCGCTGAGTGTGCCGCCGAGGCGTGTATCCGCAGCAAGGCGGCGGAGTTCTTCAGGCGTCGGCTGTGACGAACGATGATCGGAGATCGCCACCTCGCCGACGCCAATCACCGGCGCAATCATTACGACGTCGCGAGCTACGTCACCCGTTATCGTGGGTGCGGGTACGCGGTAGGCGCCGGTCAACATGTGTGCGTCGATACCGTTGTCGCGCAGACCCATGACGTCGGCGCACAGCACGTCAAGGCTCCGCCCAATACAATCCGTGCCGAGTGCGCCGATCGGACAGGTAACGCCGGCGTCGCGGAAAGACTCGAAACCCACCGCACCCGTGCGCTTGCCGAAACCGCCTTCGCCGCCGCCGCCGCTCGGATGCGTCAGCGCGTCGACAAAACCGGGCAGCAGTATGCCGCCGCTGGCATCGACGACGTCGACGAGGCCGCCGCCGATGTCGAGGTCCTCGCCAACGGCGGCAATACGTTCGCCGGCGACGAGTACGTCGACCGCTCCGCGCGGTTCGGGATCGAAGACCGTCGCATTTCTGATCATCGTCAGCATCGCCGTCCCCTACGCGTTGCCCTAGCTGTAGCCCGACAGCGACGCCGCAATGACGAAGCCGCTGGCGAGCAAAACCAGAACGCCGAAGAACGGCAGCATCACGCGCACCCAGTGCAGCCACTCGATACGCGCGGCGCCGAGGCATCCCATCAGTGCGGCTGACGTCGGCACGAGGAGATTCGTAAGGCCGTCGCCTAGCTGGAACGCCAGTACCGAGACCTGTCGGGTCACGCCAATGAGATCGGCGAGCGGCGCCATCAGCGGCATGGTGAGCGCAGCCTGGCCGGAACCCGATGTGACAAAGAAGTTGAAGACGCTTTGCCCGAGGTACATGCTCCAGGCGGCCAGCCATTCGGGCAGTCCACCCAGCGCTTCGCTGCCGTGATGCAACAAGGTATTCAGCAGACTCGGTGCCGTGGGGTCGTCACCGCCCATCAGGAAAACGATGCCGCGCGCGAAGCCGACCACAAGGGCTGCAGGCAGCAGATCCGCCGCGCCGGAACGAAACGCCGCCATTGCGCTGTTCGCATCCATGCCGTTGAGGCGGAACAGGCACCCGACGATGCCCGCGACGATACCGAGGACGACAAACTGCGTTGCGATCTCGGGCAGGTAGTAGCTCTGTACAACCACTCCCCAGACTATCCACGCAACGGTGGCCGCGATCGAGAACAACACCAGCCAGTCGCCGGCAGAAAGCCGCGGCGCGTCGGCAGGGACATCGTGATTTCCGACGGCGGCCTCCGGATCCCGAATGCGT
This sequence comes from Woeseiaceae bacterium, assembly GCA_028289545.1. Lineage (GTDB taxonomy): Bacteria > Pseudomonadota > Gammaproteobacteria > Steroidobacterales > Woeseiaceae > UBA1847. Next base: position 17,850 of record JANQPG010000095.1, on the reverse strand, counting down.
GCGGCGTAGCGCAACGTGAAGCCGATGCCAACGAGCGTAAACGTCGTCCACAGGCCCAAACGCAGGGGCATGCCGCTCATGAGCGGCACGTCGGCAATACCCTGCGCAATCGCCACACTGAACGGGTTCATCCATGATGTGGCAAAGCCGATCTGGGTAGCGACGTAGCAGACCAGCACAGCGGATATGCCGTCGTAGCCGAGCCGATGCATAACCGGCAGCAGCATCAATACAAAGGGGATGGTTTCCTCACTCATCCCGAAGATCGCGCCGCCCAGCGAGAACGCCGTGAAAAGACCCACGAGCAACAACGGGCCCTGACGCGCACCGCCGACGATCAGCCGTTCGAGCGCAAGGTTGACTGCGCCAGTTTTGAGTACAACGCCAAACGCGCCACCCACCAGCATAATGAACGCCATGATGCCGACGGCGCCGCCCATGCGATCGCCGGACGTCAGGCCTTCGTAAACGGCGTTGAACAACGCCGCTTCCCCGTTGCTCGAAAACAGCGGGGCGCCGCTGCTGCCCTCCGCGTAGCGAAACGAATCGGGATCGATGACTTCGACTCGATTGCCATCGCGCAGGCTGTCGGTCATCGAGAACGAGCCGGGCGTCAACAGGTAGCTCAAGAGGAAGACGAACAGCGCTACCCCGGCAATGACGAGGTAGGTATCGGGCATCCGCCGCTCGCCAATGCTGTTCGTGTCAATGCTCATCGTCGACGAGATAATGCTTGTCCCGGAGGATGTCGTTGATGCGCGAGACCGCGTCGACGGTTTCACCGCGATGGCGCTCTGCAATCTCGACGACCAACGCATTCAGCAGTACGTGCACTGCGGCGGACGCGTTCGTGAACGTCATGCGATGGCTGGATACCACTAGCGCATGATCCGCAATGCTTGCGCTGGGCGCAGTCGCGCGGTCGGTGATCACGACGGTGGGCGATCCACGCTCCCGCGATTCCGTCAGTACGTCCAGCGTTTGCTTGGAGTACGGATGGAACGAGAAAGCAAGAACGAGATCGCTGGGCCGCAAGCCGATCAACTGCTCGCGCGGCGAGGAAAAGCGGGTCGCCAGGCAGTTCGAGCGCAGCCCATGCTGGGTAAACAGGTAGGAAGCAAAGTCGGCGTGATAAGCGGATATGCCGAAGCCTACCGTGAACACGTGATCGGCCTTGAACAGCGCAGCGACGACGTTTCGAAAGACCCGCTTGTCGATACTCGAAAGCAGCCGGCTGATGTTGTGTTGTTCGAGCCGGGCGACCGCGGCGAGCGAATCGCGACCGATGTCCGTCTGGACGGGTTCGGCAGCGGGCTCGGTGGCGGTTTGCATCTCGTTCCTGAGCGCATCCACGAGTGCCGTTTTCATGTCGCTGTAGCCGCTGTAGCCAATCCGCTGGCAAAACCGGACGACGGTGGCCTCCGACGCGCCCGAGCGCTCGGCCAGCTCGAGTACGGAGAGAAACGGCACTTCGTGATACTTCTCGAGCACAAAGTCTGCAATGGCCTTCTGCCGGCGGGAGAGTGATGCCGCGGCCTCCAGGATGCGATCCCTCGGCGTCCTTTCTTCCCCGCTCTGTCGATCGTTTTCTTCTTGTGAGTGCTTTTGTTTCATAAACTGAATGCTAGTGAAATTTTTCCTTCATTTCAAAGAAAAAAATAGTCGTTATTTATCAGTATTTTGCAAGAATCCTTAACAGCTTACGGCCGAAGGTGAATGGATACCTTCATTTTTTCGAAACAATGCTGTAGGAGCTTGCGAGGAAGCGGGTGCCGGCGGCGCCAGCTGCTCGAGGGGGGGGTCAGCGGTTTGCGGCTGAGACGCGAGCCTTACTGGTGGCGACCGGCGCTCACTCGTTCTGCACCGATTCGAGAGGCGGTGGGGATCGTCGGGCTGCGATGCCGTAGCCGAGCAACGCGAGCGCGGATGTGGCGATCATTACGACGAAAAGACCGCTCGATCCGAGTGCCTGCAGCGCACCGATCAGCTGTGCCGCAATGGCGCTGGTGATCAGCTGTATAAAGGAGAACAGGCCCGATCCCGCACCCGAATGGGGCCCGGCAGCGGCGAGCATGCCTGCCTGCGCGCCGGGTAGCGCAACCCCGGAGGCCACCGCCAGCAGCGCGGCGGGGACAAACAGCGCGAGCGGTTCGAGGGCTGCGCCTGCTGTCCAGAACCAGCCGAGCACACAGGCCGCGAGTCCGGCAACGGCGCCCGCCAGAGTGAGTTTCTCGTGGCTCAGTCGTTCCGCGTAGCGGCCGGCAATCAGGCTGCCGACAAGATATCCGAAAGGCACCATGAAGAAATAGAGGCCGTAAACGGTTGCCGGATAACCGAGAATCTCAGACATGATGTACGGCGCACCGGCAATGAAGCCGAAAAACGCCGCCTGGCTCATCGTGCCGTAGGCAAGGAATTTGACGTAGGTCGCGTTGCGAAGCACGCGCACATAGCCGCCGCCAATCGCCACGGCCGTTTCATTTCCGCCTGCAGGTCGGGTCTCGGGCAACCGGACGGCAACAATGGCGAGTAAACACGCGGCCACTATGGCAACCGTCACGAACACCGCACGCCAGCCCACACTGTCGATGAGATAGCCGCCCAGGATTGGGCCCAGCATGGGCGCCAGCGTCATGGCGGCGGTGACGTAGGCCAGCACGCTCGCTGACCGTTCGTCGCCGTAAACGTCCCGGACGATGACGCGCGCAAGCACAAAGCCGACGCTGGCGCCCGCCGCCTGCAGCGCGCGACCGGCAATGACCGCCTCGATCGTCGGTCCGGCGGCGCAGAGCAAGCTGCCAAACACGCCGAGGGCAATACCGCCAAGCAGCACGGGTCGTCGCCCGAAGCGATCGGCAAGGCTGCCGTAGCCGAGCGATGCCACAGCCATCGTCAGAATCGAGACGGACAGCGTCAGCTGGGCAATGGCGCCGCTGACGGCGAAATCGCGTTGAATGGCGGGAATAGCCGGGACAAACGACGACATTGCGAGGGGGCCGAGCGCCGTCACCAGCACCAGCGTCAGCAGGAACAGCGGCGAACGGGCCAGCGCCTGACAGGCGGGCAAACGTCGATCGGCGCAAGGCAAATCGGCAAGGTGTCCACCGTGGCCGCATGGCCCTGTACCTGCGGCACGCAGATCGGAGCAATCGAGTTTGGGGGCTGTGTTTTCTTCTTCGCTCAAGAGAGGGCGGTCCATCCATGTTCGTACGTCACCGTCTGAACCAAAGTGTACGCACAAACGCCGCCACGAGGACAAGGGATTCCGCCGTCCGGCGCCCGTAAGAATCAATGTCTGTAGACGAAGCCCCCGTAGAGGTACTTGCTGGCCTCGGCGCCAAGAATCAGCACCCGCTGTCCCCGCTTCAACGCACCCGAGCGCAGTAGCTCGTCGAAACTCACCCAGATTGCGGCTGAGCCGAGGTTGCCGAGCCGGTCGGCCGTAGCGAATACTTTTCCTTTCGTCTCCGGAAAACGGTCTCCGAACAGCTCGGCAATGTGGCCATTGGCCTGATGCGGAATGATCCAGTCGAACTCGCCGAGTGAGTAACCTCGTGCTTCGATAGCCGCAATACCCGCGGCCAGCAGTTTTTCGCCATTCTTACGAACGTCTCTGGCGCGATGGTTGAAGAACGGCAAGCCGGGATCGCAGTTCGGATCGCTCGAGCCGCCGCCTTTGAGGCTGATGCCGGGCTGCATACCGAGTCCGATCTGCCCGACGAAGATGTCGGACACGATGCCTTGCCCGCCACCATCGTCGGCACCCAACAACACGGCGCCTGCACCGTCGCCCATCTGCACAAAATTGATCAGCTGCTCGCGGTTCGCGAAGTCTTCCGATATGTCGAAGTACGGTGAGCCGTTTTCGCTGCCGACGATACCGATTTCCGCTTCGTTATCCTCTGCAATCATCGCGGCGGCGACGACAAGCGCGTTGGCGAAGCCCGTGCAGGCCTGGCGCAACTCCATGTAAGGGCCCGTATAGGCCAGTTCGTCGGCCACCCACGCAATGTTCGGCGGCAACAGCGTGTGCGGCGTCGACGTATGGCCAATCAGGTAGCTCATTCCACCGTGTCCCGCGGCTTTGGTAATCGCGGTCTTGCACAGCGTCGGCGCATCGAGGCCGTTTCGTGCGCCGCTCCTGGCCTTGCCGAGGTCGCGGCTGACGTGCCGCGACCGGATGCCGAGGCGGTCCGCGTACTTCCGGGCCAGCTTGGCTTTACCCGCGCCGCAGTGTGCTTCCAGTGCAGCCAGCAGTTCGTTGTTGCCGACCGGCTCGCCCGGCAATGCCTGTCCGGAACCCAGCAACTTGAGCCGTATCTTCGAGAAGCGGGCTGTCATGGCAGTTTGCTTTTCTGGATGTTGGCGAACAGCCGGTCGCTGTCCACGCCGACGGCCTCGAAGGAATCGGCGAGCGGGCCGAGCATCTCGACCATACGTTCGGCAACCTGGATACCGTCTTCGCCGCGCCTGCCCGATGTCAGGCCGAGCGATGCCGCGTAGCGGCGGCTCACCGCTACATGTCGAGCCTCGTCCTTCTTGATTTGCGTCGCGATCAAACGCAGCGGGCTTGCCTTATCGATCGCGCTCCGCTCTATGTGCCACATGATCCTGCACACGACGCTGTCGAGGTGCGAGATCTGACCGAAGTGCCGCGCCATGTCTTCGATGCGGCCGAGTTTGGCAAAAAAGCGTTGAGCGTGCCGTTTCAAAGCATGCAGGTCTTCAAGCTTCGGCAGATACTCGCAGTAGTCGAGCAGCGCAGACTCATGCAAATGCTCGTCCTGTTCGATGGCATGCAGCGCGTTGAGCGCTTTGGCCGGAGCCCGGCCGCGGCGGACCTCCGCGGCGAAAATGCGCACTGCCGACTGTTCCCCGCACAACAGCACGGTAGCGAGGCGTGCGGTGGCCTCCAGCTGCTTGTCGGACATGCGCGGCCCGGCTGTCCGGAGATGGAGATACCAGTCGTTGTGCCAATCCCGCGTCACGTCGCACCTCCCGCAGGCCGAGTTACCGGCAGCAGCGCCGGCAGCAGCAACAGGTCAACGACCAGCGCCGTGCCAATGATGGCGGCCGACAGCAGGCTCATGCTCCAGATCGGGCCGAAGTCGGACAGCAGGCCCAGGCTCAGGCCCATTACCAGGGTCAGCGTCGTCACGGTTAGCGCCGGCCCGACGCGGCGCAGTGCGTGCCCAATCGGATCGTCGAGTCGTTGCCTGAGCGCGCGGCGATAGGCTGTCAGCAGGTAAACGGTGTCGTCGAGGACGATACCCAGCACCATGCCCAGCACAACGGCGGCCCCAATGCTGATACGACCGTTGACCGCGGCCCACGCCGAAAAGACCAGCAGTACCGGCAGCAGGTTGCAGACCAGTCCGATCCCGGCTATGCGGCCGGAGCGGAACACCGTACCCAGGATGAGCGCCGCGACAAGCAGCGCGACGGTTAGAGCAATCAGCATGCTTCGGATGTTCTGCTCGCCGAGCTGGGCAAACATGAGCGCCGGACCGCCGCTCCGGAGCGCGTAGTCATTCAGGTTGCTTGCCGCCCACGCGTGTACTCTGCGGTCGAACGCAATGAGCTTCGCCGAATCCAATGGCTTGAGGTACGCGGCAACGAGTGATGACGAGTAGTCGGCTGAGACTTCCAGGGCGACGAGTGGGTTGTTCCCGGTGAACGTGTCGATGCGGTTCCACAGGAAATCCAGTCTTTGCTGCAGTCGCCCTTCCTGTCTCGCTTCTTCGAGTATGGAGGCGTCGGCTATCGACACGACACGATTGACTTCGGGCTGTTCGCGCAGCCATGAGGAAAACGTATAGAGCGCATCCACGGCGTTCGTCGTGAAAAGGCCAAACTCTTCTGTCGTCTCCACCGAGTACAGCATTTCGTTTACGCCGCTCAGATGATCGTCGACAAGCCGGGTATCCCGATGAAACGTATGCGACGGCGCGAAGTATTCGAGCACGTTGTCGCTAATGACGTTTTGTGACGCAAACCAGGCGGCCGGCAGCGACAACAGCGCAAACACGACAACGATGCTCCCGCGCCTTCGTGTCACCACGTTCACGAGCCGATCCAGGTGCGGAACGCGGCGTTCAGACGGGGGGGTCCACGGATCGAATCGCGCCTGCAGCAGCGGCAGCAAGGTCATGCAAAGGACAAACGCGACAACAATACCCGCCGCCACCATGTAGCCGAGGACACGAATCGGCGGCGACGGGCTGAGCGCAAGGCCGAGAAAGCCGAGCGCTGTCGTGCCGTTGGCTAAAGACATCGGCAGCAGGTTGTATCGCGCTGCTCTTATCGCCGCCCGTTCGGCGGTCGCGCCACCTGCCCGGTAGCGGTTGTACGACAGGGCCATGTGCACACAACCCGCGAGGCTAATCGTGAGCACAATAATCGGCACAAATGCATGTATGGCCGCCAGCTCTGCCCCGAAAACGCCAACCACGCCGAACGACGCGAGCGCGGCACTAGTGCCAACAGGCAGCAGGGCAAACACCGCCCGACTGCTTCGCAATAGCCATCCCAAAACAACCATCATGACCAGCAGCAACAGCGGCACGATGCGCGTCAGGTCGTGACGCACAACCTGGATATAGGCCTCGTTGAGCGCCAGCGTGCCGGTGTAGTGCGCCGTTATCGGCAGTCCGCCTATCGTCGAGTCGACGGTCTCCCGGACCGTATCCAGCGCGTCGAGCACCGCGCGCGAGTTAGTGTTTGGCAGTTCGACCTGCGCCCAGACTCCCGCGATCAGGGTGCTCTCCGTCATCAGCAGACCCATTGCCCGACTTTCGCTCGCCAACTGCTCGCGGCTGGGTATGAAATCTCCGTTCTCCGCTGTCGCTTCACCCACGATGCCGAGTTCCGTAACGGACATCGCGTGGCTGACAAACGGCAGGCCGCCCAGCAGCGCCGTCAAGTCTTCAAGGAGGCGATAGTTCTTGCCGCTCAGAAAGCTGTCGGCCGATTGCAGGGCCACGAAGACCGCGTCTTGCCTGCGGTAGAGTGTCGAGATCTTCTGGTGAGCGATCAGCGCCGGGTCGTCGGCGTCAAAATAGGCGGTGTAATGGCTGTTGACTTCGAGTCGGCTGACACCCGCAACCGTCACGACAGCCGTCGAGACAAGTGCGACGGCGGCAATACGCCGCGGAAGGACAAGCGAGGTCAACATGCGATGCTGCCTGAGCGATGGGGGAAGCTACAGCTTGTCCAGCCAGTGCCGATCAGCCCGGTCTATATTCCCCGGGACATCCTTGAGCCATGTTCTACGTACGCCGAGACTGTGGTTGAGGTACAGCTTGCCGTTTTCGATCGTCCAGGCGTTGGGGTCCGTCGATACGACATAGCCTTTGCTCATCCCGTAGGCGCAGTAGCCACCGTACTCGGGTGCGTAGCGCTCCGGGTCGCTGCGGAAACGTTCGAGGTTTTCCTGCGAGGAGAACAGCCAGGTCGCGTTGTTGTACTGGTATGACTGTGCCGGGTCGCCTTTCACGGGCCTGCCCTCGAGGTGATAAGCAACCGGATCGTAGCCGCGAATGGCGCCCGCGCCGTCGGAAAAGGTCGGGGAGTTCAGGGTTCCGCAGGCGGAAAGCGCTGCCAGCATGCCGAGTATCGTTAACGGTCGCAGCAGTTTCATGGTGGGTGTCCTTATGCGAGTGTGGGTTACTGCTCAGGAGACCGGACGGTGCACTCGATTGTTGCAGCCGTGATACTTTTGTGAGGTTTGCGGAGCTGGTCTGGTGATCCATACCGGAGTCCAGCCTCCTGACCGCTCTGAACTTTTTATCGGAGCGGAAAGTCAGGATGCTGTTTCGCCGCCGAATTCGTTGCGGGAATTGTCCAACGGTTTGCTATAGCATATGAGCAAACAAAAACAGGGCAATATCGTGAGCAACCCTGATTCGACGACCCCAAAAAGAATGCTCGCATTGGACGGCGGAGGCGTCCGGGGGATTCTGTCGCTTGCCTACCTGGAGGTGATGGAAAAAGAACTCCGGGCAGCCGCGAACAAGCCGGACCTTGTCCTTGCCGACTACTTTGACTGCATTGGCGGTACTTCCACGGGAGCAATCATTGCAGCCGCGCTGGCCAAAGGCGACGACGTCGCAACCATTCAAAGCCTCTACCGGGATCTGGCCAACGACATCTTCAAGCCCAGATTCTGGCGTCGCGGGTTGCTGGTCCCCAAGTTCGGCGTCAAGGCGCTCAAAAGAGCGCTCGACAGCCATTTCCAGGATATGAAGTTCTCCGATCCACGGGTCAGAACCGGTCTGATGATCACCGCCAAGCGTTGGGACACGAACAGCGCTTGGGTGCTCCACAACTCGCCGAACGGTCTGTACTGGAAATTCACGAAAGACTATCGAATCAAAGACATTGTGCGGGCGAGCTCCGCGGCGCCGAGCTACTTCCGTCCGCAGCTGATAGAAGTCAAGCAGGGTCAGACCGGCGCTTTCGTCGACGGCGGCGTGACACCGCACAATAATCCTGCGCTCCTGATGTTTTTACTGTCCCAGGTCGAGGGTCACGGGCTTTGCTGGCCGCTGGGGCAAGACAACCTAATGATCGTTTCCGTGGGTACCGGTTCAAGGACCGAGACGAGAGATGCCAGGTCCTGGGCTGCCAGAATCGCGTCCGCCAACGGCATCACTTCCCTGCAGATGATGATGGATGGCGCGGACGAACTGAACCGGACGTTACTGCAGCTGCTGTCCGACTCGCCAACGGCGGAAGTCATCGACAAAGAGCAGTGGAAGGTTGTTTCGTCGTCCGCTCTGCATAACATGCTGACCTACCTTCGCTATAACGTCCGGCTCGAGTCGGAATGGCTTAAGGATCAGCTCGGTCTGTCCGTTTCCGACGAGGAAGCAAAGGCGCTTTCGAAACTCGACAGCGTCGCCGGGATGTCCCGTCTGGAGGATATCGGCCGACAGGCTGCGAAGGCCCAACTCGACTTATCCCACTTCATTTAACCTTCCCTATCGGACCTTTCTGGGGCGACTCCAATGTCACGAAAAGTATTTATCAGTTTGACGAATCGAGATGCTGGGCTGGCAGACGCACTGGATAAAGCGATCAAGGAGCTATTTGACGGACATATCGAGACCTACTATTCAACGAAAAAGGAGCTGGAAGGAGGTATACCGGGTGGTCAGGACTGGTTCCGGTGGATTGTGGAGCAAGTTCAACAATGCGATCTGGCGTTCATTCTCGTGACGCCCAACTCCGTGCAAAAGCCCTGGATCATGTGGGAGTCTGGCGCGGTGTACGGGGCTGCGCTTGCTGATCACGGTGACAACGTGACCAAAGTCAGGCCCATTGTTTATCAGCTCAGGTCGAGCGAGCTGCCGTCACCCATCCGGGATGCCAATGCGCAGTATCGATACGGCGATCGTGCCGCTGACGTAAAGAGGTTATTCGATGAGCTGCTCAAGGAATTTCAAGCGGAGTACAGCGGATCGGTCGTGACGGAATACGGCAGTAAGTATCCCGATGTCAGCAGTACCTATCTCAAGAAGGTGAAGGCGCAACTACGGAATGCCGCGGCGTTACCGTCCCATAACGTCGTGGAAGAGTGGCGCCACCGGTTGGACGATCTGGCGAATCAGCATCGCATCTCCGAGATCCCACAACTGCAGCGCTGGATGGATGTGACGTTTGGGCTGGAAGACGGCGAACCGCAGCCCGTGGACATGCGGATACATGCCCGGCTTGGCGGTATCTACATGAAAGGCGGAGACTATCGCAACGCAATCGCACAGTTGGAGCTTGCCCAGCAGCTGGCCCCCCGAGATATCTACATCTTGCGAAACCTGGCGCGAGCGCGCCTCGAAGACGGCAGCCCGGATCTCGCGAAAGAACTGATCGACCGCATCGAAGAGCTGGACGCCAAGGCGTTTACCCACAACGCAGAGTGTGCCGCACTGAAAGGCCGCTACTACCGCGAGGCGCAGGACTACGCGCAGGCCGCGGAAATCTACGACAAGGCTTTGTCGAACAATCCGGATTCTCACTACCTCGCGAACCTGGCGGCTGAGGCTTACGCAGCCGTCGGCAACCGTGAAAAGGCGGTGGATAAATTCAAACAAGTGCTGGCCATTATCGGGCGACTAAAAGAGGACAACGTGTGGACGATGGCTTCGAAGGCCAACGCGCATATTGCGATTGGTAACATGGGCGCCGCTCGCAACGAGCTGGATACGTTCAGACAGCGAGGTCAACGTCTGTCGACGGACGAAAGCGGAACAATTGCGAGCGGTTTCGAACGGGTAGGCGGCTATTTCGAACGTGCGTCGGAAGTGGCGCCGCTGATTCAGAAGCTTGGAGAAATGCAGTGAACACCAGCCTGGAAACGGCTTGGAAGCGGCAGGAGCAATGGTCCGCAACGGCGAACGAACTCAAAAAGGAGTATGTCGGCTGGCGCAAGGTTGTATTCGGCTTGGCAATCGCGGCATCGGTGGCGGGTGCACTATCCGTCGGAACAGACTGGCCCGCCTTCTCCAAGGGCTTTGCAGTGATTGCTGCCCTCTGCGCAGCAGTGTCGCCGGTCATCAGCACCAAGAAGGTCGGTAAGGAGCAGCTGCAGTCCTGGACGCGGGCGCGATCGGTTTCCGAAGCGTTGAAAGCCAGCATCTACCGCTATCTGGTCAGCAGGCAATCGGATCGGCTTACGCTGCTCAACGACGAACAGCAAGAGGCCATTGCCAATGTCAGCGACATCGTGCCGACGGCAGGCGGCGAGACGATGCCCAGGCGCGCTCGATCAGAGGACATCAGCGTAGAAGACTATGTGACGCTTCGCGTGCTGGAGCAGGCGAACGACTATTACTTTGTTCAAGCCAGGAAGAACAGCGAACGGGCAAAGGCGCTGCACAAAAGCTATTTTGCCTTGATGATGGTCGCCGCCGGTATCGCGGCCGTAAACGGTCTGTTTGATTTGGCCATCGTAGGTCAATGGACTGCCGTCTTTACAACCCTGGGAGCCAGCGTTCTTGCTTACTTATCCGCCAGCAAATACGAAGACCTGTCAATAGCGTATCAGGCGACCGGCACCGAGTTGGTCAACCTCGTGAGCCGGTGGGAGGAACGTTCAGCGGCGGAGCAGGAAGACCCAGCGATCATTGCGGAGTTTGTCGAGGCCTGCGAAGCTGTGATCTCCAATCAGAATCAGGCGTGGCATGCCAAACTGACCGAAGTGAAGGCCCCCGCCTAGAAGCAGGAAAAAGGCTGTGGCGACTGGCGCCGCCACAGCCTTGGCGACGGCCGTCAGGCCTGCAGATCGAAACGATCCGCGTCCATTACTTTTGCCCAAGCGTTGACAAAATCGCGGACGAACTTCTCTTTGTTGTCGTCCTGTGCATAGACCTCCGCGTAAGACCTCAAGATCGAGTTCGAACCGAACACCAGGTCGGCGCTCGTGGCCGTGTACTTCACGTCTCCGCTGTTGCGATCGCGAATCTCGTAGACGCCGTTGTCGACAACGTGCCAGCTGAACGCCATGTCGGTAAGGTTGGCGAAGAAGTCGGTCGTCAGCGCACCCACGTTGTCCGTGAACACACCGTGCTTCGAGCCGGCATGATTGACGCCGAGTACGCGTAAACCGCCGACAAGTACCGTCATCTCGCGCGCTGTGAGGCCCAGCAGCTGGGCGCGGTCGAGCATCATCTCCTCCGCGCTGACGGCGTAGTCCTGCTTCTGGTAGTTGCGGAAACCATCAGCCAGCGGCTCGAGGACATCAAACGACGCGGCGTCGGTCTGCTCCGCGGATGCATCACCGCGACCGGGGTTGAACGGTACACTTCGTGAGAAGCCGGCCGCTTCGATGGCCTGCTCGACGCCGACGTTGCCGCCAAGAACAATGACGTCAGCGACCGAAGCGCCGGTCTCGGCGGCAATCGCCTCGAGCTCGGCGAGCACCTTGTCCAGACGTTCGGGCTCGTTGCCTTCCCAGCTTCTCTGTGGTTCGAGACGGATACGGGCGCCGTTGGCGCCGCCGCGCTTGTCGGAGCCGCGGAACGTGCGCGCGCTGTCCCAGGCGGTTGCAACCAGTTCGGCGCTCGTGAGGCCCGAGGCGGCGATTTTGGCTTTGATCGCGTCGACATCATAGTTCGTGTTGCCGGCCGGGACGGGGTCCTGCCAGATCAGATCTTCAGCCGGCACGTCCGGACCGATGTAGTTCGCTTTCGGGCCCATGTCGCGGTGCGTGAGCTTGAACCAGGCGCGGGCAAACGTGTCGCGGAAGTAGTCCTCGTCCGCCATGAAGCGTTCGCAGATTTTGCGGTAGGCCGGATCGACCTTCATCGCCATGTCGGCGTCGGTCATGATCGGGTTGCGGCGAATGTTCGGGTCGGTGGGATCGATCGGCTTGTCTTCTTCCTTGATGTCGACCGGCTCCCACTGCCATGCGCCCGCGGGCGATTTCTTGAGCTCCCACTCGTAGCCAAACAGAAGTTCAAAATAGCCCATGTCGAATTGAGTCGGATTCTTGGTCCAGGCGCCCTCGAGACCGGAGGTAAAAGCCTGGTTGGCTTTACCCTGGTGTTTGTCGTTCGCCCAGCCGAAACCCTGGGATTCGACACCGGCCGCTTCCGGCTCCGGACCCATGTCGTCTTCTTCACCCATGCCGTGAGCCTTGCCGACGGTGTGGCCGCCGCAGGTCAACGCAGCCGTTTCTTCGTCGTCCATTGCCATGCGCGCAAAGGTTTCGCGAACGTGCGTGGCCGTGCGCGCCGGATCCGGCTGACCGTTGACGCCCTGCGGGTTGACGTAAATCAAACCCATGTGTACTGCGGCGAGCGGGTTTTCGAGCGTTGCGGGTTTGTCGAGATCAGCATAGCGGTTCTCGCTCGGCGCGAGGAACTCATTCTCGCTGCCCCAGTAGACGTCCGTTTCCGGACCCCAAATGTCTTCTCGGCCGAAGCCGAAGCCAAAAGTTTTGAGTCCCATGGACTCGTAGGCAATAGTGCCTGACAACACAATCAGGTCTGCCCAGGACAACGCGTTGCCGTATTTCTTCTTGACCGGCCACAGCAGGCGGCGCGCTTTGTCCAGGCTGGCGTTATCGGGCCAGGAGTTCAGCGGAGCGAATCGGATGTTACCGGCGCCGCCGCCGCCGCGGCCATCCTGTATCCGGTAGGAGCCGGCCGAATGCCAGGCAAGCCGTATCATGAGCCCCCCGTAGTGACCCCAGTCCGCTGGCCACCATTCCTGGCTGTCGGTCATCAGGGCGTGCAGGTCCGCTTTGACGGCCTCGAAGTCGAGCTGCTTGACCGCGTCGCGGTAGCTGAAATCGGCGTCCATTGGATCCGTGCGGGCACCTTTCTGATGCAGGATGTCGAGGTTCAAAGCGTTCGGCCACCACTTCGTGACCGGTTCGTCGTTGGACGTGTTCCCGCCATGCATGACGGGGCATTTACTGGCTTGGCTCATGGCTCGGTTCCTCTTGTAGTGGGCATTGAGAACATTACATACGAACGAGGTTGATCCGTCTAATTTCTTGTTTCTTCCATAACGATAGATTTTTTCGATGATTCAGAGTTGCCCGGTATCGTCGCAATGCCGCGCGTTTCACTCTGAATCTGCGGCTTCCAATTCAGGCTCGCAAACCTGGAGAGAATCAGCGCGGGGCCGCTGCCACCTCTGCCCAGATCGTCTGCCACGCAGCCTGCGCGCGCGGCGGGTGGGCAATCGCCTTTGCGGCTTCGAGATTGTTGTCGCGCGTATCGCCTTCGACGATGACGAGTCCAACCATCCCCATACCGCGATGGGGGAGGCAGTGATAACCGTAGTAGCCCGGTGTTTCGAGCGTTACCGTGAAGTCCCTGCCGAACGGACCTCTCCACGGCTCGGCGCCGTCCGGCAGCATGCCGTTGGTCGTCTGACTGTTGTGGCCCGGGTTAGCGGCCTCGAAGACGATGCTGTCGCCAGGCTCGATACGAAGAACCTGCGGCGAGAACAGCATGCTCCGATCTGGATCGTCAGGATCGCTGGTGAGCGCGCGCACGGTGTGTGTATTCGCCGAGCCGGCATACGTCGCCGGTGCGATGAGTCCCGCGGCGGCTGCAATTATCAGTTCACGTCGGTTCATCACGGGCTGGCTCCATCCGGTGACAGGACAGGTCAAAAAAAGTGCGGCGCGGGGTCGGAGAGACGGGGAGTACAGATAACCCCGCGCCGCTGGCGGATTACTTCAGGTCAAAACGATCCAGAGACATCACCTTGGTCCACGCATCCACGAAGTCCGACACAAAAGCGTCTTGTCCGTCGTTGAAGGCGTAGACTTCGGCAACCGCCCTGAGCTCGGCATTCGAGCCGAAGACGAGATCAACCTCCGTCGCAGTCCACCGGGTTTTGCCGTCCGCTCGGCCGGTTCCAATGTAAACACCTTCGTCCGTTGTGGAGGGTTTCCATTCGGTCGACATGTCGAGCAGGTTCACGAAGAAGTCGTTCGACAGCGTTCCCGGGCGATCGGTAAATACGCCGTGCTTGACCCCGCCGGTGTTGGCGTCGAGCGCACGCATGCCACCGATCAACGCCGCCATTTCATGCACGGTGAGCGTCAGCATGTCGGCGCGGTCGATCAGCATTGCCGAAGGCGATAGCCGGGCGCGTTTGCCGTAGTAGTTGCGGAAGCCGTCTGCGGCCGGGCGCAGCAGGTTGAAGGCGTCCACGTCCGTTTGATTCTGGGCGGCGTCGACACGTCCCGGCGTGAACGGTACCGTCACGTTGTGGCCCGCCCGCTTGGCGGCTTCTTCGATGCCCACGGCGCCGCCGAGAACGACCACGTCGGCAAACGAGACTTTGCGCTTGCCGGAGCGCTCGTTGAATTCAGCCTGCACACCTTCGAGCGCCGAGATGATACGACCGAGTGCCGCCGGATCGTTCTCGTCCCAGCTGCGCTGCGGCTCCAGCCGAATACGCGCGCCGTTGGCGCCGCCTCGCAGATCGGTGTCGCGGAAGGTGACTGCCGAAGACCACGCCGTGCGAACGAGATCCGAGCTGGAGAGGCCCGTGTTGCGAATGGCTCTCTTCAGAGCGTTGACGTCGCGCTCGTTAATCGTGTCGCCGTTGGCCTGCGGCAGCGGGTCCTGCCAGATGAAATCTTCAGCAGGCACTTCGGCGCCGACGTAGCGGGCTTTCGGCCCCATGTCGCGGTGCGTAAGCTTGAACCACGCGTGCGCAAACGCTTTGTCCATGGCGGCGGGATCTTCCAGGAAGCGCTTCGTGATCTCGCCATACGCCGGGTCGTAACGAAGCGCCAGATCTGTCGTCAGCATAACGGGCGCGTGAAACACACCCGGCCTGTGCGCGTCCGGCACAAACCGTACTTCTTCTTCGTTCTCCGGTACCCACTGCTTGTTGCCGTTTGGGCTCTGTGAGAGCTTCCATTCGAAAGCGTAGAGATTCTCGACGAAGTTGTTGCTCCAGGTGACCGGTGTCGCGGTCCATGCGCCTTCGAAACCGCTCGTGACGGCATCGGCTCCGACGCCGGTGCCGCAAGTGTTCTTCCAGCCAAAGCCCTGCTGTTCGACAGGCGCGGCGGCCGGCTCGCGGCCTATGCAGTTGTCGACTTTGTGCGCGCCGTGGACTTTGCCGAGTGTGTGGCCGCCGACAATCAGCGCAGCGGTTTCCTCGTCGTTCATGCCCATGCGGCCAAAGGTCGTGCGAATCTGCTTGGCCGAGGCCAGGATATCCGGGTTACCGTTCGGCCCCTCAGGGTTGACGTAGATCAGGCCCATTTCCGACGCCCCGAGAGGTTCCGCGAGGTCGTCGCCTTCGAAGCGCTCGTCGGTGAGGAAGCTCGACTCCGGACCCCAATACACCAGTTCGGATTCCCAGGCGTCGACACGGCCGCCGGAGAAGCCCAGCGTTTCGAAGCCGGCATTCTCGAGCGCCACGTTGCCGGCCAGAATCATCAGGTCCGACCAGGACAGATCGTGGCCGTACTTCTGCTTGACCGGCCACAGGAGGCGGCGGGCCTTGTCGAGCGATGCGTTGTCCGGCCAGCTGTTGAGCGGCTCGAAACGCATCTGGCCGCCGTTCGATCCGCCGCGGCCGTCGCCCATGCGATACGTGCCGGCGCTGTGCCAGGCCATGCGGATGAAGAGACCGGTGTAGGCGCCGAAGTCTGCCGGCCACCAGTCCTGAGACTCGGTAAGCACCGCGTCGATGTCGGCTTTGACTTCCGCGAGATCAAGCTGACCGAAGGCGGCGGCGTAATCAAAATCCGCGCCTTTGGGGTTGGGGTCGTACGCGTTCTGACGAAGGCGGCCGAGATCGACGACTTCGGGCCACCAGTACTGGATCGACTTGGGTGTTTCACCGCCGGCCGTCACCGGGACCTGGCCCATGGACGGTTTGTCGAATCCGGGCGGCGTTGCGCCGGCTGTGCCGACAAGCACAGAGGCGCCTACAGAAAAAAGCAATGCTTTTAAAGACTTGGACATGACTGCTCCTCGTTGTGGGGCGGGGCGGTCAAGTCCCTTTCGGAACCCGGTGTTGGCGGGAATAGATCCTTTGTTCCTCGCCAAAACCGCTCGCCACGCTGGGATTTCTTGATACCGAAGTGCGTTTTCGATAAGAGTTACCTTCGATGGAAAGATTATAGTTAATAGACTCTGTCTATGTACAAGTCAAAATTTCAATGCTGTTGATCGACGGAATCAATGATCGGAGCGCCCGCGGTAACGCGACGGCGGCGGATTGGCCGCCCATATCGGTCGGAGTGGCGCTAGGTCCGGGAAAACCGGGAAACGAACTGGTCGAACACAGCCGACCGTGCGCAGGTTTGTCGCCGCGCCAGGCCGATGGAACGTACAACCTCTTTGCCGGCAAACGGGATGTAGCTCAGCCCGGATTTGGAACGATCGATGGCGATCTCCGGCATGATCGTCACTCCGGTATTGGCTTCGACCATGATGCGCAGCGTCTCGAGGCTGGTCGCCCTGACGTCTGCGTCCGCGGAGATACCCATAAAATCGCAGATCTCCAGGGACTGGTTGCGCAGGCAATGGCCTTCGTCGAGGAGCATGAGGTTCTCCCGGGCGAGCAGCTTCGCATCAATCGATTCCTCGCGGGCCAGCGGATGTGAATCGCTCACGGCGACAAACAGCTTGTCGTCGAAGATATGCTCGGTGAGGAGTCCTTCTCCTTCAACCGGCATTGCCAGGAAGGCTGCATCGATCTTGCCGTTATGGATCTGCTCCATGAGCACTTCCGTTTTTTCCTCGATCAGCACCACCCGGATGTCCGGAAAGATCTTCTTGAAGCTCGGTATGATTTCAGGGAACAGGTAACTCGCCAAGGTCGGAAACGCGCCGAGACGGTAGGTCCCCGAAAAGGGATCGCGGGCGGCTGCCGCCGTCTCTTTGATCGTGTTGGCCTCGACGAGCGTTCGCCTCGCCGCTTCGACAATGCGCTCGCCAACCGAGGTCAGCATGACCTGCTTGTTAGTGCGCTCGAAAAGCGTAACCCCCAGTTCTGTTTCCAGCTTCTTGATCTGTGAGCTCAATGTCGGCTGGCTGACAAAACACTCTTCGGCCGCCCGGCTAAAGTGCTTGTGCTCGGCGACGGCGACGATGTACTCGAGTTCACGGAGGTTCATGCGGCCGGTTTAGCATACACGTTGGCTATAGTAAACGCCGCTCAAGCATCACGGTATCAATCAAAGTGCAGTCGGGTATTGCCGACAAGCCGTAGCGAAGTGAGGCACAGTTCACAGATCCGACTGTGAAATTGCCCAACACTACTCCCGACAAAGCCGATAGCGACCCGCTAAGAGATTGCCTCGGCATCTGCATATGGAATATGTCAAACAGGGACGGGCACTCGAATGGTGAGATTCGCATG
>JANQPG010000085.1 GCA_028289545.1 Woeseiaceae bacterium | reverse complement strand
TCTGCGAGTAGGTGAAGACGTTGATGCCGAAGCGTACGAGATACGTGTACGTGAACATCATGCCCACGGCGGAAGCGAATACGTACAGGACCGACACCAACAGCGCCGGATGGGCTTTGATCAGCGCCGTTACGCCCGGATACTGATCCGCGAGCTCTGCAAAAATCGATTTGCGAGTGTCGCCTTCCGCACTCACGATCGTGCGTTCCCCTTAAAGCTCATCCGACCGCCACGCGCACGTTACGGAACATCCGCATCCAGGGGCCGTCCTCGCCCCACTCGCGCGGGTGCCACGAGTTGTGGCGGCTCAGCGCGACCCGCTCCGGGTGCGGCATCATGATCGTCACGCGACCGTCCTCGTTCGACAACCCGCAGATACCGTCCACGGAACCGTTGGGGTTCGCCGGATAGCGGTCAGCAACCTTGCCGTAGTTATCGACGTAACGAAGGGACACCGTGTAAGACGCGTCGTAGCGCGCGGACTCGTTGGCGAATACGGCGCGCCCTTCTCCGTGCGAGGTGGCGATCGGCAGCCGCGAACCCGCCATACCGGCGAGAAAAAGCGATGGGCTCTCGACGACTTCGACCAGGCTCAGCCGGGCCTCGAACTGTTCCGACGCATTGCCCGCAAACCGCGGCCAGTGTTCTGCGCCGGGAATCAGTGACTTGAGGTGCGACAACATCTGACAGCCGTTGCAGACGCCGAGCGAAAACGTATCGCTGCGCTCGAAGAAGGCCGCAAATTCATCGCGCATCCGGTTGTTGAACAGTATCGATTTGGCCCAGCCCCCGCCGGCTCCGAGCACGTCGCCATAAGAAAACCCGCCGCAGGCAACCAGCCCCTGGTAGTTCGCCAGGCGGTCGCGGCCCTCGAGCAGATCGCTCATGTGCACGTCGACGGGCGTGAAGCCCGCCGAGAGGAAGGCGTAAGCCATTTCGTACTGGCTGTTGACACCCTGCTCCCGCAGGATCGCCACCTTCGGCCCACTGCTGCCGCGGTAAGGCCGCGAAGGATCGTCTTTGGTATCAAAACTGAGCGCAACGTTCAGCCCAGGATCGTCGTCGTCGAGCTTGCGATCGAACTCTTCGCGGGCGGTTTTCGGGTTGTCGCGCAAAGACTGCATCCGGTAGCTAAGTTCCGACCACTCGCGCTCCAGCAGCGACCGTTCCATGCGCACGCAGAGCTGATCACCCGAAAGAATCACGAGCTCCGGCGTTTCGTTGACACGACCCACCGCCGTTGCCCTGACGGCATGCCGGTCGAGCACCATTTGCACTTGCGTCAGTTTGGATTTTGCGACCTGGACAACGGCGCCGGCCTCTTCGTTGAACAGTTCACCGAGTAGCGCCTGATCGGATGCCGACAGATTCAGCGAAACGCCCAGACGGCTCGCGAACATCATCTCGCAGACCGTGGCGAGGAGACCGCCGTCGCTGCGATCGTGATACGCCAGCAGCATGTCGCGTTCGTTGAGTTCCTGCACGGCCGCAAAAAAGCCCTTGAGCGCCGCCGCCGATTCGATATCCGGGGTGTCGCCGCCACCGAGGCCGTGCGATTGCGCCAGCGCGGAGCCCCCGAGACGGTTGCGCCCTCCGCCCAGATCGAACAGCAAGAGATAGCTGGGCTCGTCGATTCTTTGGAGTTCGGGCGTCAGGTGGCGCGTAACGTCCGTCACCGGCGCAAACGCCGAGACGATCAACGACACCGGCGCAACCACGTCGTGCTGTTCGCCGTCCGCCGTGAAACGCGTGCGCATCGACAGCGAATCCTTGCCGACCGGTATTGCAATGCCGAGATCCCGACACAGGCCGACCGCAACCGCCTTGACGGTATCGAACAACCGCGCCTCCTCGCCCGGGTGTCCCGCCGCCGCCATCCAGTTCGCCGACAGCCGGACCTTGCCGAGACTCTCGATGGGCGCCGCGGCAATATTGGTGAGGGCCTCCGCGACGGCCATACGCCCGGACGCCGGTGCGTTCGCGGCGGCCAGCGGAGTGCGCTCACCCATGGCCATCGCCTCGCCCGTTGTGCTCGCAAAACCCGACGATGTAATGGCGACGTCACTGACGGGCACCTGCCACGGACCTACCAGCTGATCGCGCGCCGTCAGCCCGCCCACCGTGCGGTCGCCAATGTGAATGAGGAACGATTTGTCGGCCACCGCCGGAAACCTCAACACCCTCAGGATGGCGTCCTCGAGTTCGATGCCGCTCAGATCCAAGGTCGTGTACGGCATGGACACACGCTCGACGTCGCGAGTCATGCTGGGCGGATTGCCCAGCAGCATTTGCATGGGCATGTTGACCGCGCACTCTTCGAAGTGCCGGTCGGTCACGATCAGCTGACCGTCACCCGTCAAGGTACCGATCACGGACAGCGGGCAGCGCTCGCGCGCACACAGCGCCTTGAACTCGTCGAGGCGATCGTCGCTAACCACAATGACGTATCGCTCCTGCGCCTCGTTGCACCAGATTGCCATGGGCGACAGTCCGGGCTCGGCCGTGTCGATTTCGCGCAGTTCGATACGCGCGCCGTGGCCGCTGTGGTCCACGGCTTCAGGTACGGCGTTCGACAGGCCGCCGGCGCCGACGTCGTGAATCAGGAGAATTGGATTTTCCGTACCCATCGACCAGCAGCGATCGATCACTTCCTGCGCCCGCCGCTCCATTTCGGGGTTGCCGCGCTGCACCGAGGCAAAATCCAGATCTTCGCTCGACGTACCGCTGGCAAGACTCGATGCCGCGCCGCCACCGAGGCCAATCAGCATGGCCGGCCCTCCGAGCACAACCACGGCGGCGCCGACGGGCACATCGATCTTCTGCGCGTGCTCCTCGCGGACGTTGCCGAAGCCACCCGCAATCATGATGGGCTTGTGGTAACCCCGGATCTCGCGCTCAGGCAGCCCCGGCACGCTGCTCTCGTAACTGCGGAAATAGCCGCACAGATTGGGCCGGCCAAATTCGTTGTTGAAGGCCGCGCCGCCTATGGGCCCCTCGAGCATGATGTCGAGCGGCGTCGCCAGACGCTCGGGGTGCGGGAAGTCGGTCTCCCACGGCTGCGCGTAACCCGGTACGCGCAGGTGCGATACGCTGAATCCGGTCAGTCCGGCCTTGGGTTTTGCGCCGAGCCCGGTGGCGCCTTCGTCGCGAATTTCGCCGCCGGCGCCTGTCGCCGCTCCGGGGAACGGCGAAATGGCGGTGGGATGGTTGTGCGTCTCCACTTTCATGAGAATGTGCACGGGTTCGTCGACGAGCTTGTAGCGGCAATCCCCGGGATTCGCCAGCAGGCGCGATGCGGACGCACCCTCGATGACCGCGGCGTTATCCGAATACGCCGACAACACACCGTCAGGGCTCGCTTCTGTCGTTGAGCGGATCATCGGAAACAGGCGTTCGGTTTGCGGCTCGCCGTCGATGCGCCACTCGGCGTTGAAGATCTTGTGTCGGCAGTGCTCCGAATTCGCCTGCGCAAACATCATCAGTTCCGCGTCGCTCGGGTCCCGGCCAAGATCGGCGTAAGCTTTGAGCAAATAGTCGATTTCGTCCTCGGAAAGCGCAAGGCCAAGTTCGCGATCGGCTTTTTCGAGCGCTCCGCGGCCGTCATCACCGAGCGGCACGCGTCCGAGCGGCGCCGGTTCACCCGATTCAAACAGCAGGCCAGCCGATTGCCCGTCGGGCAGCACAGCCTCTGTCATGCGATCGTGCAGCAGTGCCGCCGCGGATTCGAGCGCCGAGTCACCCGCAGCCCGCGAAAAACGGATCGCGTAGCAGATGCCGCGCTCTACCCGCCGGACCGCTGCAAGACCGCAGGCATGCACAATGTCGTTGGCCTTGCTCGACCAGGGTGATTGAGTGCCCGGACGTGGCACCACGTAACACTGACGAGCGCCGTCAATAAGTTCGCCGACGGGCTCACCGGATGACAACAGCGCTTCCAGACGAGCAAGCTCGCCGTTATCGAGCGGCCGCTCGAGCGCCGCAAAATAAACGTAGCGCGCGCTGATGCCGCGAACGTCGGGATCGAGGTCGGTGAGACGCTGGCTGAGCTTGTCGAGTCGAAAATCGGAAAGTGCCGTCGGGCCCGGCAATTCCAGCAGCGTAAAAGGCTCTGAATGGGCAGCCGGCGTGAGCTCGGAATCTGTAGCGGGTGTGGACAAACCAGAGAGCCTTGCTATCTGCTATTTGCTTTCGGTTGGGGGCTTGACGCCCGCATCATACAAGACCGCCCCGGCGCTGGAAATGCTGGTCCGCGGTTTAGGTCGATTTGTCGCCCGGCGTGTAAACGGGAATCGGGAACTGGGCGACGTTGCCGCCTTCGAGCTTGGAGATCTTGCTCGCACCCTGCTTGTCCACTTCGTCGATGCGGATAATCGAATGCATGGGCAGGTAGGTCCGCCTGACGTCCTCGAATTCGGATTTGATTTTCTCCTCGGACGGATCCACCACAACGGTGGTGCGCTCACCAAAAACGAGTTCTTCGACGGCGACAAACCCGAACAGGGCGCCCTGGTCGATGCTGCGCGCATAAATCTCGTAGACCTGGCCTTTGCACATGAAGGCGATCTTGTACAGTGAATCCTTTTTCATCTTGCTCCGACGTCGTTTGTGCTGATTTGCGGGGCGGAATCGCCACGGAATCTGCCGAGACCGCGGGTCGCGGGCTCCGGACGGGAGCCAGTGTAGCGAATCGGTAGCGAAATGAGGGCGTTTTCGCGCCGCGAGGACAATGGATCTCTGTCGCGGCGTGGTCGAAAGACGCCAGATGAGCGGCCGAAACCGGGGAAAGCGCAACGGTTATGTGAACTACTCGACAGCGATTGACGGGTATTCCGGGGAGAATTCCGTTATGCGCTGCGCACAGGACCGGAAATGCCCCTGAAGCTCGAAATCGTGAGCGAACACCGTGAAATCGTCGGCGACGACGCCGTGCGCGTGTTTCGCGACAAGGGCGGAACCATTGGCCGGGCGCTCGAAAACGACTGGATCCTTCCCGATCCGGATCGCTACATTTCCGGGCGGCACGCCACGATCGACGTCAAGGGCGGCGCCTATTTCCTCGCGGACACGAGCTCCAACGGGGTTTACATCAACGACGAGCACGAGCCGCTCGGCAAGGGCAACCCCAGGCGGCTTTTCAACGGCGACCGGCTGCGCTTCGGCGACTTTGAACTGACGGTCACGATCGACGAGGGTGAGGAGCTGACGCCTCCCGACGGCCCGAAGCCCACGGTGGTTCCGGACAACATCGAGCAGCTTGTTCCGGAGGTGACGCTGAAGACCGGCATTGCGCTGCTCGACGAAGAAGAGATCACCGGTGACGACGAATTCCAGTCGGCGCTGTTCGGCAGCGCCCGGGTCACGATCAACAGTCCGCTGGACGCCGAGCCACAGTCTGCGAAAGCGGCGCCAGTTGAAGCGCCCGCAAAAAAGCGTCGACGGGTCGAGGTCAACGCGGACGATCTGTTCGATTGTTTTCTCGACGGCCTGGGCCTGAGTCGCGCCGACCTGCATCCTTCCGTCAACCAGGCGGAGGTCATGCAGAACGCGGGCGAGGTATTGCGGGAATTTGTGGCGGGCACCGACAAGCTGATTGCCAGCCGTGCAACACTCAAGGATTCGTTTCGGCTCGAGCAGACGACCGTGCTGCCGCGACGCAATAACCCGCTCAAGCTCTCGGAGAACACACCCGATTCGATCAAGCAGCTCCTGGTCGGCCGCGAAGGCGAATACCTGGGCCCCCGCGACGCGGTTCGGGAAGTGTGCCGCGACCTGCTATTTCACCAGGATGCATTCCTCGGCGCCATGGCGTCGGCGTTCGACGAGTTCGCCTCGCGTTTCGATCCGGACGAACTGACCGATGTCTTCGAACGCATGCTGGACCGCAAGCCGCTCATTGGCGCACTCAATCAGTTGAAATACTGGCAGCTGTACCAGGAACTCTATCCCGTCATGGTCGAGCGCGCCGGCGCGCGCTTCCCGCAGGTGTTCGTCGAAGAATTTGTCAGCGCGTACGAGCGCGAGATTGCCGACGCCAAGCGGGACGGCGGCAACGACTTCAGCAGCACCGCGCCACATTCTAAAGCCGGCAACGGCTGAGTCCGCTGCCGGTCGTCGTCATGGCGGCCCGCTAACCGCGGTTCATGCGGTTCTCGATCAGATCCTCGACCACCCCCGGATCAGCCAGCGTCGACGTGTCTCCGAGATTCGAGAATTCGTCCTCGGCCACCTTGCGGAGTATGCGCCGCATGATCTTTCCGGACCGCGTCTTCGGCAGTCCCGGCGCCCACTGAATCAGGTCGGGTTTGGCGATCGGACCAATCTCTTTACGCACCCACTGCTGCAGTTCGGCATACAGTTCATCGCTCGGCGCCGCGTCCTCCATCAGTGTGACGTAAGCGTAGATCCCCTGCCCTTTGATGTCGTGCGGATAACCGACGACCGCCGCTTCGGCAACCGCGGGATGAGCCACCAGCGCGCTCTCGACCTCAGCCGTGCCCATACGGTGGCCCGACACGTTGAGCACGTCGTCGACCCGCCCCGTGATCCAGTAATAACCGTCTTCGTCGCGGTAGGCGCCGTCACCCGTGAAGTACAGCTGGTCGAAGGTTGAGAAGTAGGTTTCGATGAAGCGCTGGTGGTCTCCGTACACGGTGCGCATCTGCCCGGGCCAGCTGCCCGTGATCACGAGGTTGCCTCTCGCGGCGCCGTCCTGCACGTTGCCGTCCGCGTCGACAATAGCGGGCTCGATGCCGAACAGCGGCCGCGTCGCGGACCCGGGCTTGAGATCCGTTGCGCCCGGCAAGGGGCTAATCAGAATGCCTCCGGTCTCCGTCTGCCACCAGGTATCGACAATCGGACAGCGCCCCTCGCCGACAACGTTGTAGTACCACTCCCAGGCCTCGGGGTTGATCGGCTCGCCGACAGAGCCGAGTAGCCGCAGACTCTTGCGCGAGGTTTTCTTGACGGGCCCGTCACCTTCCCGCATGAGTGCGCGAATGGCCGTGGGAGCCGTGTAGCAAATGTTGACGTCGTGTTTGTCGCAGACCTGCCAGAATCGCGACGAATCCGGATAGTTGGGCACACCTTCGAACATGAGCGTCGTCGCGGCGTTCGCGAGGGGGCCGTAGACGATATAGCTGTGGCCCGTGACCCAGCCGACGTCAGCCGTGCACCAGTAGACGTCGCCGGGGTGGTAGTCAAAGACGTACTGGTGAGTCAGCGACGCGTACACGAGATAGCCCCCGGTCGTGTGCAGAACGCCTTTCGGCTTGCCGGTCGAGCCCGACGTGTACAGGATGAACAGCGGATCTTCCGCGTTCATTTCTTCGCAGGGGCAATCGTCGTCGACGTCAGCCTCGAGCTCGTGCAGCCAGTGGTCGCGACCGTCCTCCCAGCCGACATCGCCGCCGGTGTTTCTGACGACGAGCACCTTGTCGAGCGTGGTGACTTCCTCGCGCGCCGCCGCCGCATCGACGTTGGCCTTCAGCGCAATGCTGCGGCCGCCGCGTACGCCCTCGTCTGCCGTAATGACGATGTTGGACTCGCAATCGTGAATCCTGCCCGCGAGCGCGTCCGGCGAGAAGCCGCCAAAAACCACTGAGTGCACGGCGCCGATACGCGCGCAGGCCAGCATCGCAACCGCCGCCTCTGGAATCATCGGCATGTAGATCGTGATCCGGTCGCCCTTGTTGGCGCCCAGCGATTTCAGGGCGTTGGCGAAACGGCACACGCGAGCGTGCAGCTCGGCGTAGCTGATCGTGAGATCGCGTGACGGGTCGTCGCCCTCCCAAATGATCGCCGTCTGCTCCGCCTTGTCGGGCAGGTGCCGGTCGACGCAGTTGTAGCAGACGTTGAGCGTGCCGTCTTCGAACCAGCGGATGTGCAGATCGTCTTTTGCAAACGACACGTCCTTGACGGTGCTGAAGGGTTTAATCCAGTCGAGGCGCTTGGCTTGTTCGGCCCAGAACGCCTCGTTGTTTTCGACGGACTCGCGATACATCGCCGCGTAGCGATCGGCATCGACCCATGCTCGCTCCCGCACCTCGTCACTGACCGGGTGTTTCTGCACTTCCATTGGCGATCCCCTCCTCGTTATTGTTGACAGTCCCTTGCTGTATTCACTGGTTGTATTCAGTCTTTCGGCGTGTCGTCGATCGCCGCCAACACGCGTTCCGCCTGCAGCAGATGCGGGCGGTCGATCATCTGGCCGTCCAGCGCCAGTGCACCGGCGTCGGGCTGTGCCTCGAACAGCGCCACAATCCGACGGGCACGCTCGATTTCCTGCCGGTCGGGCAGGAACGCCTCGTTGATGATAGCCAATTGCGCCGGGTGAATGGCGAGCATTCCGCGAAAGCCGTCGCGGCGGGCAGCGCGCGCGTAGCGCGCCAGGCCACTTTCGTCACGAAAATCGGTATACACGGTGTCGAACGCCGGGACACTGGCCGCTGCGGCCGCAATCAGGCATAGCGATCGTGCCAGCGTGTAGGTCGGCAACCAGTCGCCGTTTTCGTCCCGATTGGTGCTTGCACCCACCGCCGCCGCCAGATCCTCGGCACCCCAGCTTAAGCCCGCCAGCCGCGGCGTGCTGCCGATGTAGCTGTCGAGCGAAAACAGCGCCCGCGGGTGTTCGGTGCACAACGGCAAGATCCGCGTCTGCCCGCGCAAAATGGTGTGCTCGTCTTCGAGCCGGTCGAGCGCCTGCGCAAGCCGTACCGCTGCGTCCGCCCCAGGCGGCTTCGGCAACACGATGCCGGCCGGCGCCGCCGGCATGACCGCTTCGAGATCGTCAGCCGCTTCCTCGGAATCGTACGGATTGATTCGTACCCACGTGTTTTCCCGGCCCTGGTTCCTGCGGCTCGTAAGAAACTCCCGCGCGAGCGCCCGGGCGCGCGGACGTTCGGCCGCCTGCACGGCGTCCTCGAGATCGAGGATCAGCGCGTCGGCATTCGCATCCTCAGCCTTCGCGAGTTTGCGCTCGCTGTCGGCCGGTACAAACAAAAAGCTGCGCATCATCCGTCAAAGTCTCCTCGTCGTCGCACCGAAAAAGCGGAAAGCCGCGAACGATCCTTTCACGGCGGCCTCTAAGCCGATTATCGCTATCACTACCGCTGCTGGCTACAATTGCCGGACGCCGTGCGCGTTTCGGCTTGCACGCGCCGAATCGCAACTGCAATTATCAGGAGATTCGTATGACAGGTATCGATCGCCGCCGGTTTACGCACGGCTTGCTGGGGCTGGGCGTACTGAGCGCCCTTCCCGCCCGCACCGCCATTGCCGAGCAACAGAAACTGATCCACCGAGCGATTCCGTCGTCGGGCCAGCTCGTTCCGATTATCGGGCTCGGCACCGTGCGCTATCGGGCCGGCAACGATCCCACCGAACGCGAGCCGCTCAGAAACGCGCTTGGCCGTTTCCATGAACTCGGCGGCTCGGTTGTCGATACCGCGCCCATGTACGGCAACTCCGAGTCGGTACTCGGCGATCTCATCGATGGACTGGGCGTTCGCGATGATCTGTTCATTGCCACCAAGGTCGACCGCAGCGAGCCGGCCGAAGCCCGAGCACAAATGGAGTCTTCCCTCCAAAAGCTCCGCGTCGACCGCTTCGACCTCATGCAGGTGCACAACCTGATCGGCTGGCGCAGCAACGTGCCGCTCGCTCGCGAACTGAAAGAGGCCGGCAAGACACGTTACGTCGGCATCACCACGCATCGATCCAGCCAGTACGGCGACATGGAAAACGTCATACGTCAGCACGAGCTGGATTTCATCCAGATCAACTACTCGCTGGAACAGCGCGAATCGGCGGACCGCCTGCTGCCGATGGCCGCCGACAAGGGTATTGCCGTCCTGATCAACCGCCCGTTCGGCGGTGGCCGGATCTTCTCAGCGGTCGGCGACCAGCCGCTGCCCGAGTGGGCCGCCGAATTCGATTGCGGCAGCTGGGCCCAGTTCCTGCTCAAGTACGCGCTGTCGCATCCGGCGGCAACTGTCGCGATTCCCGGCATGAGCAAGGCGCGTCACGTTACCGACAATATCGAGGCAGGCCTCGGGCGTATGCCGACGCCGGAACAGCGGAAAATGCAGGAACGTTTTTTCGACGCGCTGTAAGCGGGGCCTATCGTTATCGGGCCCGCTCCACGGCCTCGAGAATCAGGCGACGGGCGTCCCTTGCACCGTGCCAACCGCCGATCTTGACCCATTTGCCGGGCTCGAGATCTTTGTAGTGCTCGAAGAAATGTTCGATCTGCTGCAGGCTGATTTCGGGAAGATCCGAATACTCGGTGGTTTTTTCGTAACGCCGGGACACGTGCGTTGACGGCACCGCAATAATCTTCTCGTCCTGCCCGGCGTTGTCTTCCATGATCAGCACGCCGATCGGCCGCACGTTAATGACGCAGCCGGGTACCAGCTCGCGCGTATTGCAGACGAGCACATCGATGGGGTCGCCGTCCTCCGACAGCGTGTGCGGCACAAAACCGTAATTGCCGGGATACGCCATCGGCGTGTAGAGGAAACGGTCGACGACCAGGGTACCGGCGTCCTTGTCCAGCTCGTACTTGATGGGCTGACCGCCCAGGGCCACTTCGATGATGACGTTGACGTCGTCGGGGGGATTTTCGCCAATGGCGATCGCATCGATGCGCATGCGCTGAAGACCTCGGGTTGTTGCTTGCCGGCTCGGGAGGCGAACTGTAGGCGAAGTACCGGGCGGATACCAGCTCGGCCCGGCGCCGAAACACGCGAGGAAGGACAGCCGCTGCTTGCCGATGGGCAGCCGCAAATCGGCGGACTCGAGTCACCCGATCGATTTATTAGTTCACTGTCTTATTTTTAATCTATTTTACCAAACGAAAGGCCAGTACTAGTATCTCGCCGAGTCAAACGATGATTGCGACCCAGAGGATTCCCCATGCACGAACTCACCACAGACGTTGCCGTCATCGGCACCGGATCGGCCGGACTGGCCGCCTACCGCGAGGCGAGAGCCGGCGGTGCCGATGTGCTGCTGATCGAGGGCGGCGAGTACGGCACGACGTGTGCCCGCGTAGGCTGCATGCCGAGCAAGCTGTTGATCGCGGCGGCCGAGGCAGCGCATGCGGTCAGGCTCGCCCCCGCATTCGGCGTGGAGGCGGCGGAACCTCGAATTGACGGACGTGCCGTCATGCAGCGGGTCCGGAGCGAACGCGACCGTTTTGTCGGCTTCGTCGTGGAATCGGTGCACGACATTCCCGAAGCTCACCGGCTTCGCGGCAAGGCGATGTTTGAAGACAATCACACGCTCCGGGTCGGCAACCATAGCCGCATCACGGCCGGGCGCATCGTCATTGCCACCGGCTCGTCGCCGACGTGGCCTCGGCAGTTCGAGGCCGCGGACGATCGCCTGATCGTCAACGACGACGTATTCGACTGGCAGGACCTGCCGGAGAGTGTTGCGGTGTTTGGTCCCGGCGTCATTGGCCTCGAACTCGGCCAGGCCCTGCACCGCCTCGGCGTCCGCGTCTACCTGTTCGGCATTGACGGCACGGTTGGCCCGCTGACCGATCCGGCGCTCAAACGTTATGCCGAAGCCAGCTTTACCGCCGAATTCTTTCTGGATACGCACGCAAACGTCACCGACATAAGACGCACGGAAAAAGGGGTTGCGGTCAGTTACGTCGACCCGCAAAACAATACGCAGCACATAGAAGTCGACTATCTGCTCGCGGCCACCGGCCGGCGCGCGAACGTGTACGGTCTCGGCCTCGAGAACACCAACCTGCCTGTCGACGAACGCGGCATGCCTCAAGTCGACGAGCGCACGATGCAGATTGGCGATTCGCATGTGTTTCTCGCCGGCGACGCCACCGGCACGCGCCCATTGCTGCACGAAGCGGCTGACGAAGGCCGTATCGCCGGCCGGAACGCCGCCCACTATCCCGCTGTTCAGCCGGGCGTGCGGCGGTCGCCGCTCGGCGTCGTGTTTACCGATCCGCAGATCGCAAGCGTGGGCGCAAGTTTTGAGGAACTGAGACACCGCCGGATCGTTACGGGCAAGGTTTCGTTCGAGAACCAGGGACGCAGCCGCGTCATGCTAAAGAACAAAGGACTGCTGCACGTCTATGCCGATGCCAACACCGGACAGCTGCTCGGCGCCGAGATTTTCGGCCCGAACGCGGAACACCTGGGGCACTTGCTGGCCTGGGCGCATCAATCGCAAATGCGTGTTGCCGACATGCTGGCGATGCCCTTTTACCACCCGGTGATCGAAGAGGGTTTGCGCACGGCGTTGCGCGACGCGTGCGCGCAGTTATCCGATTGCGGACTGAAAGCGGCCTAGCGGGCCGCTAGCAGCAAGCCGTGCCGTCTGCTAGCAGTTAACACATTGAAAACATAAGAGGCTTTGGTGATTTGCATCACGTAATGAGGCACTCCATTATGCTAATTATGTAGTACAAAGGAGTGTGTGCATGGGTGAACGGCAAGCGTATGGCCGGGTGATGCCGGTACGTAACCTTCAGGACTATTTTCGCCGATCGATCGACAGCGTCATTGCGGATCAGGGTGTCGAGGTCGATCCGCACGCCACACACTACGTCGTCAACGTGATGACTCTTTTTTCCAGATCCGAAGACTTCTACGACGATGATGGCGAGGTCTTCGGCATACGCCCGCTCGCTTTAATGCTTGCCGACGCCGCGGACGCCGCAACGCCCGAACAGCGCAACCTGATGCTGCGCCGCATTGGCGACGTCACCTTGTTTGTCGCCGGTTTTTTTGTCGATACGTTGCGGGACAAGGCCGTCGACGTCGACTACTACACGCACATGGGCGAGAACGCATACGGTTCGCTTTCCGACGAGGTACGCGGCACGTTTCACGGCAACGCCTTCGCCGACATTTACCTCGAGCTGGCCACGAAGTTTCGCGTCCTTACGGATGTGCTTAACGAAGTGCGCGACAACGAGGAAGGCCGCTCGGAAAAAGACCTGCTGCGCATGTACGAGCTATGGCGCAAGACCGGCAGCCGTCGCGCGGCAAAAATTCTCAAGCAACAGGGCATCGTGCCGCTCATCGACCGGCCGCTGCACTAGCTTTGAACACAATGCGCGAGACGGGATGCTGACATGCTGGCGGAACTGCAGCAGCAGCTGGCGGCGATCTATCGGATCGATTCGATACACGACGTCCGCGACTACCTGATTACGGACCCCCAACTCGCGCAGTGCCTCAGTCAGAACACCCTGCTGACCGGCACCGACGAGACGCTGCTGGTTTCCGAGGATCGCGGGGGAATGTCGCTGTCGTTGTTCCTCGACGGTGACATGCTCGAACGCCTGGAAGCGCTGCGTCCGCTGGAGGCCCTCGAGCCGGACCAGCTCGAGGACTTCTGGAAAGTCCTCGAAGGCATCAGCCATTTCAACTGTATGGTCTGGAAGGCCAGCCGCGACCGTTGCGTCAGCCTGCTGGAGCTGGAACTACAGGCCGAGATCGACAAGTGCATTGCGACGCTGTTGCTCGCCGAGCAGCAGGACAACCACCACATTCTGGATCATGCGCACGGCTGGTTGTTCGAAGCCGTGCGCTTCAACGAAGAGCTGAGTGAACCCGAGCAGGACCGCTACAGCGCCGCCAACGATTACGCCGCGCGTTACTGCTATCGTTTGTGCCGAGGCTGGCGCGACGGCGGTGTGCTGCCGTTTCGCGAACTCAGGCGTTTCTTTCGCCTGCAGCTGCACGACAAGATCAGCCATATTCACTCGCAGGCCTGGTCTGGCGGCTGACGCTCCGTCGCGTGGCCCTGATCCGATTGGAGTCAGCTTATAGCGGTCTGTTGAAGAAGTCTCAGGCGAGTGCGATACAAGGCGACCGGCAACGCCGTAGCGTGCCGGCTGAGGGTTTTTCAACACACCGCTAGTCGTAGCCGAGCGCTTCGAGTTCTGTGTCGTCGAAGCCGAAGTAGTGAGCGAGTTCGTGAACCAGGGTCTTCTCGATCTCCAGTTCCAGTTCATCGCCTTCGAGACCGAGTTCGAGGTGAGGTTCGCGAAACAGGTAGACGACATCCGGTAACTCCGCCACGTACTCGCCGCGCTCCGGCAACGGTATACCGACGTATAGACCCAGCAGTCCGAGACCCTCCGGGTCCATGTCCGGCTCGGGCGCGTCGAGCACGAGCAACTCCACATTATCGAGAGCTTCGTGTACCCAGTCCGGCAGCCGTTTGACGGCACGCTGCACAACGGCGTTAAAATCGTCGCGATCCAAAATTGGAACCTTGTTCACCCGCGGAACACCCGATCCGCGGAGGCTACGCAATAAGCTCAGCGGAGGAAAGCTCTTGGGCGAGACAACCGGCAACGGCAAGCAAGGCAGAGTCAAACAGCGCGGACTGACGGGCCGCATCGACTACTTCATCGACGGCCACGCCGATTTTCCGGAACGCCTGTGGGGAGTCGAGCACTGGCGTATGACCCATCACGCGGACGGCCACCGGGTAATGCGCGCCTATTGCGAGCTGCACGACGAGCCGCCGCTCATCCGGGACGTCATTCAATGTGTGGACGCCGAGTTTCATCCTCATGACAGCTTTGTCAGGCTGACGCAGGATGATCGTTTCCTCGGCAGCACGTGGTACCGCTTCTCGGATTCGCAAGCCGAGTACGAGGGCTACACGGCAAGTGAAGGCCGGATTCGCGACCAGGCGGCGATCAGCCGCGCAATGCGCGGTTTCGGCAGCCACAACCTGAACTCGGACGCGTGGCTCACGGCGCGCTTCGACTACTCGCAGGGACCCGGCGTGCAGCGGTTCGAAAACAACCTGCTCACCTCCATCGATCATCGAGGCGCGACGGGCCCGGCGTTTGCGCGATCAAACAGCGGCCTCGAATATTTCGGCATCGAGACGGTGACGGTACCGGCCGGCGAATTCGAGTGTCATCATTTCGCCATCGTCGAAACGAACCACGGCCATCCACCGTACGACTACTGGGTAACGACCGACGGCGACTATCTGTACGTGAAAGGCACAGTCACGGCACCGTACAACTGGTCGTTCGAACTGACCGAATTCTCCGCCGACTAAGCCGAGCCCACGCCGTCGAACATCTGCCGACCGCGACTTCGCTGTTTAACGCCAGCCGGCGCGATCGAAGACTTTAATCGCCTCCGCCTGGTGCCTGCCGAGTTCCGCGGCGTCGAGCGTGTCGGGCGAAAACTCACCCAGCGCCGACAGCTGCGGCGAACCCGGCATGTCGCTGACGGCGGGATACTCATGGTTGCCGTCCGCGAAGTAGCGCTGTGCGCTCTCGCTTGACAGGTACTCGAGAAAACGAACGGCGTTGTCGCGGTTGGGCGCCGTGGCCACGAGCCCGGCGCCGCTGACGTTGACGTGAGTTCCGCTGCCATCCTGATCCGGGAAGACGACACCCACCGCCTCCGCAACGGCGCGCTCCTCCGGATCTTCCGACGCCGCCAGCCTCGCAAGATAATACGTGTTGACGACAGCAATGCCGCACTCTCCGCTCGCAACCGCGCGAATCTGCCCGGTGTCGTTACTCTGCGGCGGCCGCGCGAAGTTGGCGACGACACCCTCTGCCCACTCCTGCGCCGCCTCGGACCCTTGCCTCGAAATCATGCTTGCGAGCAGTGAAAGGTTGTAGATGTTGCCCGACGACCGTATGCAAATCCTGCCGTTGTGTGCCGGATCTGCAAGATCCGCGTAACGTTCCAGCGGCTCAGGCCTGCCGGCCGCCACGTTGTAAATGATCACTCGAGCGCGCGTCGACAAGCCGTACCAGAGCCCGTCGGGATGGCGCAGATACTCGGGAATACGCTCGGCCAGGCGCTCGGACTCGAGCGACGCAAATATGCCCGCCTGTTCCGCACGCCAGAGCCGACCTGCATCGACCGTAATCAACAGGTCTGCCGGACTGAACTCGCCTTCGCTCTGAATGCGCTCGATCAGCTCGTCAGCACCCGCCTCGATCAGGCGAACCTCGATCCCGCTCTCTTCCGTAAAATCTTCGTACAACCTCAGGTCGGTGTCGTAGTGACGCGACGAGTAGACGTTCACGACGCCAGCCGTCGCATCGCCAGGCTCTTCGGCAGGCGCTTCTGCGTTCGGCTCGGACCCTCGACCGCAAGCGGCAAGGAAAAGGACGGCGGACAGTACAACAAGCAAACGATCAGACATGGCGGATTCCATCGGAGGTCAGCGGACAGGGTAATCAGGGAATGGCATTTTATTGAGAATAAGTCTCATTCGCAATTTATTTGTGCCACTATCCGGGCAACACAAACACACTGCCCTTGAGCGGCGTTACGCTGACGTGGCTGCCGACCGTAATGTCGTGCGGCCGCGGCAGTGTCGCGAGCAAACGCACACCGCCGTCGTCGACCAGCTCGGCAATGTCATCCGCTCCCGCGATCCGGATATCGTGAACCCGGGGGCCCGCGGCGGCCCGGGCGAGGTGCAGGGATTCAGGGCGGACACTCACGTCGAAGCTCTCTCCCGCCGTCATTAGCGAACCGTCCGCGGTCGGCGACACGCTGTCGGCGGGCCAGTCGCCAAACCCGGTCTTTAGCAGGTTGTCCTCGAACCGCGCCGTCAGGCTTTGCGCACGCCCGAACAAACGCGCCACCATGGCGTTCGCCGGATGGTCGAAAAGTTCGCGTGGCGTGCCGGTCTGCTGCACCACGCCGTCCCGCAGCACAACGACACGATCGGCAAGCGCCATGACGTCCTCCGGGTCGTGAGTCACGAACACGCCCACGGTGCCGCTTTCACGTACGGTGTCGCGTGCTTCGCGGCGCAGCGAACGACGCAGTTCCTGATCGAGGTTGGCGTAAGGCTCGTCGAACAGCAGTGCTTCGGGCTCTGGCGCCAATGCCCGCGCGAGCGCAACACGCTGGCGCTGGCCCCCGGACAGGGTGTGCGGATAGCGACGAGTTTCGGCCTCGAGACCCACGAGCGCTAGCAGCCCGGCAACACGTGCGCTACGCTCTCGCTCGCCGACGCCGAAGCCCACGTTCTCCGCCACGGTCATGTGTGGGAACAGCGCGCCCTCCTGAAAAACGAGGCCGACGGGGCGCTGCTCCGGCGGCAGGTTCTGCCCTTTGCGCCCCAGGAGTGTATCGTCGAGCCGAATCTCACCCGCCTGTACGTCGAGGAGTCCGGCGGCAAGGCTCAGAAGCGTGGACTTGCCGCAGCCCGAAGGCCCAATCACGCAGGTGATTTCACCCGGTGCGGCGGCGAAGCTGACGTCGCTGAGCACCGGTGTCTTGTCATACGTGTAATGGATCGAATCGAAAAACAACATCTTTTGAACCGGGAAGCCGGGGGTCGGGAAAGACCGACCGGCGCAAGTCTATGCTGACTGTCGTGCGCGGCGCCAGCCGGCTATGGCTGTTACCCGCCCTGATCGCCGCCAGCATCGTCGCCGTCCCGCTGCTGGCGGTGTTGTGGTCGCTGTTTGCGCCCGACAGCGCCGGTTGGCAACACATTGCCAGCACTGTGTTGCCCGGCTACGTCCTCAACACTGTGGGCCTCATGCTGCTGGTCGGCGTGTTCTCGCTGTTGCCGGGGGTCGGCTGCGCCTGGCTCGTCGCCGCCTGCGAGTTTCCCGGCAAACGGCACTTCGATTGGCTGCTCGTGCTCCCGCTCGCAGCGCCTGCCTACGTGGTTGCCTACGCCTACACGGATCTGTTGGACGTGTCCGGTCCCGTGCAGAGCGGACTCCGCGAGCTGTTCGGGCTGGGGCTCGACGAACTGGCGGTGACGGGTATCCGCTCGCTGCCGGGTGCGGCCGTCATGCTCGCGCTGGTGCTGTATCCCTACGTCTATCTGCTTGCCCGAACCAGCTTTGCGCGACGTTCGCACATGCAGTTCAACGCGGCGCGGGTACTCGGCGTTTCCGCTTTCGCCGCTTTCTGGCGCGTTGCGCTACCCGCTGCGCGCCCGGCCATTGCCGGCGGACTGGCGTTGGTCCTCATGGAGACACTGGCCGACTTTGGCGTCGTCGACTACTTCGCGGTGCCGACGCTGAGCACGGGTATCTTCCGCACCTGGCTGGGGCTCGGCGACAAGTCGGCGGCACTCAGGCTCGCCGCGCTGATGCTGTTGTTCGTTGCCCTGCTCGTCACGGCCGAAAGCCTGAGCCGCCGGGGCAGTCCCGATCCGCGCGATCAAAGCCGCGCCGAGCCAATCCGTCTCGAGGGCTGGCGTGCGCTGCTTGCATGGCTCTCGTGCGCCTTGCCCGTGACGCTCGGCTTTCTGCTGCCGGTGTTCGTGCTGACCCTATACACCCTCGACGGCGGCCTGCTCCCCGGCCGCGGCTTCGCCGATCTAAGCCTCAACAGCGCCAGCGTATCGCTGGCCGCGGCTGTCATCGCAACGGCGCTTGCGCTCTTCGTCAGCTATTCAAAACGGCGCTACGCAAGCCGCGTGGGCGAGCTGCTCACCCGTTTTGGCACACTCGGCTATGCGCTTCCCGGGATGCTGCTCGCTGTTGGTCTTCTCGGCCCGATCGGCGCACTCGACCGCAATCTGACGGGCTGGCTGCGCGACAGCTTCGGCTATGGCGGCGGACTGCTGCTATCGGGTACCACAGTGCTGCTCGTGTATGCCTACGTTTGCCGCTTCATGACCGTGGCCTTCAACACGGTGGACGCCGGTTTGTCCGGTATTCCGCCCGCGATGGACGCGGCTGCCCGCAGCCTCGGCGCAGGACCGTTACATCTGCTGAAGCGCATACACTTGCCGCTGCTCGCTCCGAGCCTCATGTCGGCCGCGTTGCTGGTGTTCGTCGACGCAATGCGTGAACTGCCGGCAACCCTGCTGCTGCGTCCGTTCGACTTCGACACGCTGGCCACGCGCGTGTACCGGCTGGCCAGCGACGAGCGCCTGGCGGAGGCATCGGCGCCTGCGCTTGCGATCGTGTTGATCGGCCTGGTTCCCGTGCTGCTCGTCCATCGTATCGGCAGGGGGATGGGCAATGAGCGTAGCCGTTGACGGTTATTCGACCGGCGGAATGGCCTTGAGATAAGCGGTAATGGCGGCGCGATCTTCAGCAGACAGCATGGCCAGGTTTTCCTGCACGGCCACCATGGTGCCGCCTACCGTGTCGAACTCGGGCGTAAACCCGCTTTCGAAGTAATACTCGAGGTCGCGTGCCGACCAGCCGGCAAGGTTCTCACTGCCCGGAGTAATGTTGGGAATGCGGCCTTTACCCTCGGGGTTCGGTGCGCCGCCGAGCCAGCGATCGCTCAGCATGGCGCCCAGGCGATTTCTGGGCGTATGGCATTCTCCGCAGTGGCCGGCACCTTCGACGAGCATCTGCCCGAGCACCAGTTCGGAGTTCGACACGTCGATATCCGCGACCGGCGCGTCGTCGAGATACAAACGCTTCCACAAGCCCAGGCCGCGGCGGATCGACCACGGGAAACCCAGCTCGTGATTCGCGATTCGGCCGTCGACGGCCGGGAGCGTTTTGAGGTACGCCTCCAGATCGATGAGATCCTCGATCGGCATGCGCGCGTAGGACGTATACGGAAATGACGGATAGTAGTGTTTGCCGCGCGGAGACACCCCGTGCCGCATCGCGTTGACAAAGTCGAGGGTCGACCATGCGCCGATGCCGTCCTGATCGTGCGGACTGATGTTCGGCACACGAAACAGGCCATAGGGCGTATCGAGCTCGAGTCCGCCGCCCAGGAGCAGTTTGTCCTCGCCTCGGGCCCGTTTACCGTCCACCGGGCTTGCATGACACGACGCGCAGCCGCCCGCCCAGAAAACCCGCTCGCCCGACGTGACGTCACCGGTATGCAGAGGCAGCTCATCCGCGGTTGAACGCGTTGCGCCGGTTAGCCACCAGCCCGCCAGCGCAATCAGCAAGAGCAGCAGCGCGCTGCGCAACCACAGGCTCATCGACTATGACCTCGCGCGCGGGCCCGCGCGCCCACGGACCGGCGCGTCGAACGCGTAGACGACGGCAAGCTATTCGTCTTCGATGCGGTAGCCGTCGTGGCAGTTCTTGCAGGTCTTGAATACGCCACCGAGTGAAGGCCGTGCAGCGTCGAGTGTCTGCGGTTCCGCCGCAATGGCTTCACCGGTCGCTTCCCGCCACATCGCCAGCGCTTCGTCGAAACCCTCGCGGTCGGTCCAGATTGCCGGCGCGGCCTCGGTGTTGCCACCGGTTTCACTGCCTTCGGGGAACAGATCTCCGAACTCGTGAGAGACGCTATCGAAGGTCTTGAGCGACGTCAGCACAACGTCCCAGTCATAGTCGCTGTCACCGCGCATCATCAGGCCAATGGGCTTTGCCGCTTCACCCACATCTTCCATGAGTTCGTGACGTTTCTCGATCGGGTCGCCGGCAGCGTTGGCTGCGGTCAATCCGGCCAGGAGACACAGGCTTAGGGCAAAAGCACCAATTGTTTTGAGCATGTTACGGACCTCAATGATAGTTTACGGCGGGAAATATCCATCAATCTCAACCCGAGTGTAACCGACTTCAAGTCCCGTAAAACATCCTGACGGCCACCGCGCACGGCGCGCAACGTGTGTGCCCGCACTGTCTTTTTGTACTCGATCGGGAATAAACCGCCTGCCCGGACGTAGTACTACCGAGGCCATTAAGAAAGACAATATGCAGCAACAACTTATACAACTATCGCCCGGCGCCCATGCGCTGGCGATACAGATACTGGGCAACCGCGAAGACGCGGCCGACGCCGTGCAGGACTCGCTGGCGAAGGCGCTGGCCAACCCCGGTGCCTGGGACGCGAAACGCGGCGCGCTGAAACCCTGGTTTCTCAAGGTGGTGCGCAATCGCTGTCTCGATCTGATCCGGCGCAGACGACCAAGCGGCGAGCCCGTGGAAAAGCTTCACGATCGGCGCCCCGACCCGGAGGCGGCCGCCAGCGCCGCGGAGGAACACCGCGCCGTTCGTCGTGCGCTGGCCGCCATCGAAGACGATCAGCGGGAAATCATCGTACTGCGAGATTATCTGGACCTGAGTTACCTGGAAATCGCCGCCGTGCTCGATATCGCCAAAGGCACGGTCATGTCGCGTCTGCACCGCGCCCGATTGGCGTTACGACGGGCTTTGAAGGAGGAATTGGAAACCGATGTCAACGAAGATGACTGACAAACAGCAAGACGTCGGCGAATTGCTGTCGGGTTACATCGACGGCGAGCTGACGCAACAAGAGCGCCAACGCGTCGAGCTGCTCTGCGAAACCGACGAGGAGTACCGCAGAAATCTCGAGGAACTGTCCGCGCTGCGCGAGAAGATCGGCCAGACCCCTTTGGGCGAGGCGGACGAACAACACTGGGGAGAACGTATGAACGATAGTGGAGTAAAAATTACGTCGATGATCGGCTGGATCCTGTTCATCGGCGGGGTTGTCGTGGCGTTGGGCGTGTTCGTGCTGACGCTGCTTTTCGATCCGTCCATTGGCGGACTGGCCAAGCTGGTGATACTCGCCGTGTATGGCGGACTTGCCCTGCTGCTGGTATCGGTGCTGCGACAGCGGCTGATCGAACGGAAAACCGATAAATACAAAAACGTAAGGATATGAATATGATCGTAGTCACCAGCGAGAACATCGCGAACAAGCGTGTTGTCAGAACCTTGGGACTAGTCCGCGGCAACACGATCCGCGCACGGCACATCGGCAAGGACATCATTGCCGGCCTGCGCAACATCGTCGGCGGCGAAGTCCACGAGTACGCCAAGCTCATTGCCGAAAGCCGCGAGCAGTCGCTCGATCGCATGGTGGATGAAGCGGCTTCGCTCGGCGCAAACGCCATCATCGCCACACGCTTCACGACCTCGGTCATGATGGGCGGCGCCGCCGAGCTGCTCGCCATCGGCACGGCCGTAATCGTCGAGGATGCATGACCGCTTGAAACGTCCCGGTCCGATCATCCCGTTGCGGCAGCGCGTTAGGCCAGTGCGGCGAGCCGGGCATCCTGGAGAGTCGGACGGGCCCAAAGAAGGTTACACTGGCACTCATCCAGCCATCACATGAGGACGCTCTATCGTGAACTCCGGAATCATGAACACTAAAGCCGTGTTGCTGGCAGGCGTGCTGCTGGCGGCCTGCGCGTCGGCAGATGATGACGCTCTGCCGTTTGTCGCGACACCGGTCACGAACCTGGACGAACCCTGGGCAATGACCTTTCTCCCGGACGGCCGGCTGCTCGTCACGGAAAAACCGGGACGGCTGCTCGTGGTCACGCAGTCCGGTGAACAGTCTGACGCCATTGCGGGTGTGCCCGAGGTCGACTACGGCGGCCAGGGTGGCCTGGGCGACGTCATTCTGCACCCGGGTTACGCCAACAACGGGATCATTTACCTGAGTTACGCGGAAGCCGGCGATGGCGACACCCGCGGCGCGGCCGTCGCGCGCGCCGTACTCTCGCTCGACGACGAAGGCGGCAGCCTTGGCGATGTCGAGGTGATCTGGCGGCAGTCCCCGAAGGTGACGGGCCGAGGCCACTACGGGCACCGCATGGCGTTCTCGGAAGACGGCTACCTGTTCATCTCTTCGGGCGAACGGCAAAAATTCGACCCCTCACAGGACATGAGCGGCAACCTCGGCAAGATTTTGCGTCTCAACGAGGACGGCAGCGTTCCCGAAGACAACCCGTTCTACGACCAGGGCGGCGTCACGGCCGAAATCTGGTCGCTCGGCCATCGCAACCCGCTCGGACTCGCTTTCGACGGCGGCGGCAAACTCTGGAACCACGAAATGGGCCCAAAACACGGCGACGAACTCAATCTCGTCAAACGTGGCTACAACTACGGCTATCCGACGGTTTCCAACGGCGACCACTACAACAATGAACCCATCCCGGATCACGACACCCGGCCGGATCTCGAGGCGCCCAAAGCTTACTGGGTGCCGGCCATTTCACCGGCGGGGCTGATTTTCTACGACGGGGACCTGTTCCCGGAACTGCGCGGCAGCGCCCTGATGGGCGGCCTGTCCGGCAAAGCCCTGGTGCGGATCGAGTTCAACGGCGACGATGCCCGCGAGGCCGAGCGATACGACATGGGCACCCGGATTCGCGAAGTCGAACAGGGGCCCGACGACGCCATCTGGCTCCTCGAGGACGGACGCGGCGGAAGTGAGGGACGATTGTTCAAGCTCACGCCAAGATCATAACTATTTGACATAAATAGGAAATGCGGCCGCTTCGTGTGCGCATGGAGCGGCCGCTGCCGTTCAGGAACGTCTCGCCTCCCCAACCGCCCCAAACCTGCGATGATATCCTTGCATTTAGAATGCGAATCATTATCATTCGTATTCGTGGGGACTACTAACACCAAACGAGAGCGGGCGGCAGACCGGGAATCGCCAGCGCCGATCGACGCCAGCCGCCTGTTCCAGGGACACCGGGAGATTGCGATCGTATTTCGCGGCGACACCTACCGCCTGCGCATTACCCGCAACGACAAACTCATACTGACCAAATAATCCCGCGAGCCAGCCAGCCAGACGCCAGCACGCCAGCGAGGACTTCCTTAAACGGAGAAGCCGAATGCTGTCTGCAACACTTTGGCTGGCCATGGCGGCCAGCGTCCAGGGCATCGACGAAACGACGGAGGGTGAAGCGCCGCCCAATTACGACGTCATTACCGTCGAAGCTGCCAAGCGGCCCGTGGCCGCCAACGAAATCGCGAGCCGCATTACGGTCATTGACGCGCAGCGGATCGACCGCGAGCTGGCGCAGAGCATCAACGATCTTATCCGCTACGAGCCCGGCGTCGACGTCGTCGACCAGGGCAGCCGCTTCGGCTACTCCGGTTTTTCGATTCGCGGCATCGGCGGCAACCGCGTGCGTACCGAAATCGATGGCATCGCCACGTCCGATGCCTTCTCGATCGGTAGTTTCTCGAACGCCAGCCGCGATTTTGTCGATGTCGAGAGCATCAAGCAGCTCGAGATCATGCGTGGGCCGGCGTCGGCGCTGTTCGGCTCCAACGCGCTCGGCGGCGTGGTCAGCTACGTCACCAAAGGCCCCGCCGACTACCTGGGTGACGGCGACAGCCATTTTGATGTTAACGCGGGATTCAACAGCGTTAACGAAGGCGCGGTCGTCGGCGGCACGGCGGCGCTGCGTTTCGGCGACGTCTCGGCGATGCTGCGCGCGAACGCCCGCGACGGCGCTGAACGCGATATCCCGGGCGCAGATCCGCTCGACGACGAGAGCCTCAACGTGCTCGCAAAACTCAATTTTGGCGATGTGCGGGCGGGCGGCATCGAAATAGCGCTCGAACGCTTCGAAGCCGACAGCAGGATCGACGTCGACTCGCTCGAGCGCATACAGGATTTTACGGCGGCGTTCGGGTTCCCGTACGTCATCGATACGACCGTAGTCCGAGGTGACGACACCCGTGAGCGCAGCCGGGTCAGCGTCGGACAGGAGTGGCTAGACGGGGCATTCGGCACGGGCTACCTGCGCTGGCGCGCGTTCTGGCAGGACAGTAAAACCACACAGGACACCTTCGAGGCGCGAGAATCCTTCATTGCGGGGCAGGCCTCCGCGGTGGAACGCAATCGCAGCTTCCTGTTTGAACAGACCTTGGCCGGCTTCGAGATCAATGCCGCCAGCGAGTTCCGCGGGCTCGGCCTGGACCACGAAATCGCCTACGGCGTCGAGTTCGAAACCGCCGACACCGACCAGATCCGCGACGGCCGCGAACGTAACCTCGTCACGGGTGACGTGTCGAATCAGGTTGGCCCCGACACCTACCCGGTGCGCGACTTCCCGCAATCGACCACGGACAGCTACGGCGTGTATCTGCAGAACACAACGTCGCTCGGCGCCGTCACATTGATTGCCGGACTGCGCTGGGATCGTTACGAACTCGATCCCGAGCCTGACGCGATCTTCACGGAGGACAACCCCGGCGTGGGGTCGGTCGAACTGAAGGAGGACGAGATATCGCCGAAACTCGGCGTGCTCTGGGACCTGGGCGACCGCTGGCAGGTCTACGGCCAGTACGCCGAGGGCTTTCGCGCGCCGCCCGTCAACGACGTCAACGTCGGCTT
Organism: Woeseiaceae bacterium; assembly: GCA_028289545.1. Taxonomy (GTDB): domain Bacteria; phylum Pseudomonadota; class Gammaproteobacteria; order Steroidobacterales; family Woeseiaceae; genus UBA1847. The sequence goes on along the minus strand of JANQPG010000085.1, from coordinate 27,124 downwards.
CACGAACTTTCAGTTCGGCTACACGGCGCTGCCCAACCCCGATCTGCGTTCCGAATCGAGTCAGGGTTTTGAAGCCGGGCTTCGGCACTCGGGCCGCACGATCAGCTTTGACCTCGCCGTGTTCAGCACGCGCTACGACGACTTCATCGAGTCGTTTCAGGTCGTGGGCTTCGACCCGATCAATCAGCTCACGTTGTTCCAGTCGGTCAACGTGAACGAAGTCGACATAGAGGGCGCCGAATTTCAGGGTCGCTTCACGCCGGCCCTGTTTCCCGAGGGTCTGAGCGTCACGCTTTCCGCCGCTTATGCCGAAGGCGAGAACCGTGAGACCGGGCAACCCGTCAACTCGATCGCGCCGCTCAACGGCGTACTCGGCGTCGACTACACGGAGCCCGGCGGACGCTGGGGCACCAGCCTGATTGCCCGGGCTGCCGCACAGCAGGACGACCTCGACGAGAGTGGCGGTTCGCTGCTCAGCCCGGCGGGCTACGTCATCTACGACGCGATCGCTTTCTGGCGGCCGCTGGAAAGACTGCGCATCGCGGCGGGCCTTTATAACGCGACGGACAAAGCCTACTCGTCTTACCTCGACGTACAGGGCCTTGCCGCCGACACCGCTAACCCGCAGAGATTCCAGCGCCCGGGACGCAACTTCAGCGTCGCCGTCGACTGGACTTTTTAGATAAGGCTTTGAAGGAGACACCCATGGCAATCCGAATCTGCGCGCTGTTGTCAGTTGCGCTGCTCATGACCGCTTGTGCGGGCACGCAAACAGCGGCGAACTCCGTCGCCGAATACCGTGCTATCGAAAACCCCTACTTCAGTTCGATCCGCACAGCCGAAACGCAACCGGACAAAGATCGCCTGGCGATCCTCGCAATGCAGGGCGAATACCGCGTGGATTTCCACTTCCAGGAAACCGTGCCGCTGAAATCCGGTTACGAGCAGCGCGACGACAAAGACAGCGGCGGCTATGAGGTTGTGTTCGTCGTCGAGGATGCGCCGGACAGCATTGTGCTCCAGCACCTGCTCGTGATGCCCGGCGGTCACGTCATCAAACACTGGCGGCAGGACTGGGTGTACGAAGCCAGCGAACGCTTCGAATTTGCGGCGGATCAAACCTGGGACGTTCGCCCGCTCGACACGGAGCTGACGAGCGGTGCGTGGACACAGTGTGTCTTTGAGGTATCCGATGCCCCGCGTTACTGCGGAACCGGGAAATGGAACCATCGCTACGGCGTCTCGACGTGGACCAGCGATCGCAGCTGGCGACCGCTGCCGCGGCGCGAATACACGACGCGCGACGACTACAACGCCATCAACGCGGAAAACCGCCACACCGTCACGCCACACGGCTGGACGCACGAACAGGACAACACAAAAACGGTTCGCGACGGACGCAGCACGGTGGAAACGCTGGTGCGCGAGTTCGGTTTCAACGACTACCGTAGCATCGAAGGGTACGACTTCGATCCGGCAAGAGCGTACTGGGACAAGACCCACGAATACTGGACCGAAGTGCGGGCCGCCTGGGACCGCCGTATGGCGGCCGGCAGCACGCTCGTGCTGAATACCGGCGTCGACGGCATGGACATCATTACGGCCACGTTTTCGCAGGCGGAAAACGCCGACAAAACGTCGCTTGTCGAGGAACAACAGGCCATCGAGGAACTGTTGTCCGAATACACGGAAAACCGCGCCCGCATGAGCGGGGCTATTGGTAACTAGGTTCTTGGTAGTGGCTTTAAGGATTTGGCCCTCCCCCTCCCTGCTCGGTTCCGGGCTGAATCCCGCCACCCCCGACAGGTGAAGCGTTAGCGGTTTCACCGGGTGCCGGTCCGCCGTCATGGAGACAGCGGACCGGCATTTATAGCGACGGAGAACGATTCGCATGAAGCGTAACCAGGCCCGAGAAGACATGCGTGAGAGACCGACGCCGGTCGGCGGGCGCTACACCCAATCGACAATACGCCGCCTGATCTGGGCATCCCGTTTGTGTGTTGCGAACCGCGTCGAAGGAGAGCCCGGCGCTGACTGGCTGGCAGCCACGTTTGACGGCAGGGCCGAACGCAAAATGCTGCTTGCATTGATTCGAGTCTGGGACGGTATCCTCGTTACTTCGAACCGGAAACTGGTTCTGCACGAACCCGACTGCGCGTGCCTGTCGGAACACGAGTATGCGCTGCTGGCAGCGCTTTGCGACATTGAGCACTCCGACGCTGCTCGCTATACCGCAGCTCTGCGATCAGTGCTTCCGCCGTCGGCCGCACGGCTTCTGCGTACCGCCATCGAAGAACTTGCGAGATCCCTCGACGTTCTGGAGCGACAGACGCAAAATTTTTGGTTGACGGGCGATACAACACCCGCCTCCGCCGTCTGCAGCAGGCGGCTGCATTAACACATTTGAGCGATGCGACATTGGCGCACCGGTCCCGTTGCAGACACCCAAAAAAAAGGGCCGCTCCCGATTGGGAGCGGCCTTCCCGTCATGGTCACAGCAAGCTGTGCCGAATGATCGTGTTGCGCCTCAGTTCGTGCGGTAGTTGAACTGCAGGTACCAGGCAGCGCCTACCGTGTCGTAGGCTTCCGGCGCCGTGTTGACTCCCGTAATGCCGTACTGAGTCAGCTGCGGCAGGATGGGCGGGTCTTCGTCGAACGCGTTGTTGAGGCCGACGCGAATCGTGTAAGGCCCACGGCCATAGCTCAACGAGAAGTCGTTGTAGAACACGGCATCGACTTCGTTGATACCCGGCGCCAGGCCATTTGTGCAGATGCAGTCGTTCTCGTTGGCCAGCTCCGGCGTGTTGGAGTCTTTCGCAGAACTCCAGTAACGCAGGCGCCAGTTGAACGCGAAGTTATCCCACAGGTAGGTCACGTTGGTACGCGCCCGGCTGTCCGGCGTCAGGATTTCGCCCTTGTTGTCGTCGACGTCGCCGCTGACGATGCCGATCTGATCCCAGCTGAGCAGCTGGTTCCAGACCAACGAGGCGGACAGCGAACCCGGGCCGATATCGGTCCTGTAGGCGAGTTCGATATCAAGGCCGTCGGTTTCGAAGCGGTTCTCGTTCGACTCCCCGGAATCGACGCCGCTCAGGTTACCCGCACCAGGACGCAGGTCGCGGCGTGCACGACCACCCGGTTGGATGCCGACACCACAAACGGGATCGAAGTCGGCCGGAGCCACGTTGTAGCAACGTTCGAGCACTTCGCTGCGCGTCGTTGTGGCAATACCGTCGTCGATCTCGATGTTGTAGTAGTCGATAGCGGCCGAGAAACCCTCGAGGAAGTCAGGCTGCCAAACGACACCCAACGTGAACGACTCGGCGGTTTCTTCCTGAACCAGCGGGTTACCGCCCGTGAAACCACCCGTGCCCTGTTTCTCGATCTGCGTCAGCGTAAACGAGCCCTGGGCGTCGATACGATCCTGGATCACCTGGATGGACCGGCAGTTGTCGGCCACGTTGCCCGTGGTCGCGTTGGTCACGCCGTCACAGGGATCGACGAGGTTTGCGAACGTCTCACCCGCACCTGCGAACAGCTCGGAGATGTTCGGAGCACGAACGGACTCGGAGAACGAGCCGCGCAGGCGAACCGTATCCATGACGGGTGCGTCAAAACCCACTTTCCAGGTCGTCAGTGCACCGACTGTCGAGTAGTCGCCGACACGAACGGCGGCGTCCAGCGTCAGCCGGGACAGTACCGGAGCGTTGACCTCGAAGTAACCTTCCACGACGTCGAAGTCGCCGTTAGTGGGCGCGGTCGCGTTACCGCCGCTGATACCGGTCTGGTTGAACCCCGGATTGATCTCCGCACCCGTTTCCTGGCGGTATTCGACACCACCCGCCACGGCAACCGCACCGCCCGGCAATTCGAGCGGCGTCGCGCCCGTAATACCGAGATGCACAATTTCCTGCTCGACAACCGTCTTCAGGTTACCCGGCGCCTGCAGATAACGCACAGCCGCGTCGGAGATCGTGTTGGCGCCGAACGGGTTGAACGGTACGCAACCCTGGATACGCGCTAGCTCGTTGACGCAACGCAGACCGCCGTTCACGGGGTCAACCTCAACATCCATGGCCAGCGCGGCACGTTCCGTGTTGATCTGACCCGTATTTTCCTGGTTCTGCTCGGTGCGGCCGTAGCTCGCATACATTTCCAGTTCCCAGTTGTCGTTGAGCGCTACGTTCATGCCCACGAGACCGCGGGTCGTTGTGCGATCGATGTCCGACGCACGCGGGCCGAACTCGACGAGACGGCGTACCCAGCCGTTGGTACCAAGCTGGTTGGTGTTGGTCACTCCGGCGTTCAAGAGGTTCTGTCGCAACAGGTCGGGCATCAGCAGGTTGCTGGCAACGTCGAAGCCGAAGTTGCCGCCGCGGCTGAACTGGAAGATGTCATCGTTGATGCTGAGTGCAAACGGTTCGATTTCCGAATCACTACGCACTGTCGACCAATTGAGCTCGGTGTACGCCGTGATGTTGTCCGCCAGCGGGTACGACAGATTAGCCGTCGCAAATCGGCGCTCGACCGGGTTGAAGATCGTGCGGAAGGCCGCGCGATTGAAGCGGTCGGAGTTCGCGGGCGTTCCGAACGGACCGTTGGCGTCGCTCGGGTCCTGGAACACGGTACCGTCACCGTTGAACTGATCGCCGGGCCCCGGCGGATTCAAACGTCCCTGCGGCGGGAAACTCGAACCCAGCCAGACGACTGATTCGCCAAAGCCGTCGCCGTCGAGATCCGCATACACGGAATCGAATTCCGAGAAGCTGCGCTCGCGTGAACGCAACGGTTCATCGTTCGAATAGCCGAGCGAGACGACACCAAAGCCGCCATCGCCGAACTCGCCACCCATCGTCACGGTGAAGTCCTGCTTCTCTTTGTCACCTTCGGTTGCAGCACCCACCTGTACGTCAATATCGACGCCTTCGAAGTCGGTCTTGGTGATGATGTTGACGACGCCGGCCACGGCATCGGAACCGTAAATAGCCGACGCGCCGCCCGTCAGGACTTCGACCCGCTCGATCATTGCGGTCGGAATAGCGTTGAGATCAACGCCATAACCGCCACCCGGCGGAGTGCCCGATACAAAACGGCGACCGTTGACGAGCACCAGGGTGCGTTCCGTTCCGAGGAACCTGAGATCGGTCAGGTTGAGTCCGGAGAACGTTGTGGAAAACGCCGTGTTGGCGTTGTTGAAGGTTGAAATGGCCTGTGGAATCGTCTGCAAAAGGTCACCGAGATTGGTGGTGCCTGTTGCCGAGATCTCGACGGCGTCGATGACCGATACCGGTGTTGAACTACTGAACGTGTCGCGCTTGATCCGTGAACCGGTAACCACAATTTCTTCGAGATTATCGGCTTCGTCTTCGGATTGTTGCGCATTGGCAGTCACACTCATGGTGGCTGTCGCGGACAGGAACGTCGCCACGACTGACCACCTGAGCAGACTCAGGTGTCGTGCGTATTTCATTTGCTTCCCCTTACGCTTTGCTACATCCCGACTCACAAGAAGTGAGCCGGCCCCTTACCTTTGATGTTGCGTTTATGCGACCGCTAAAGTGGCTGCATTACGCATCGTTGCTGCGGGGTATGACGCACACGCAACAGGGATGGTTGCAGTTGGATCGAGACGAAAAACGCATATGACAAAAAAAACACGGCACATATATCGTTCGATTATTTACAGCCGCATCTTGTGAAACCGGCATATGCCGATCGCTTCATTGCCAAGCGCTATGATGTTGGAGAAGGAGTTTGCCGGGGGGTCAGCGGCACGCTGCGGGAAGCGATTCAAAATCTGCCGTGACATTCGACAGTGCCTTGAGACTGCCATCGAGTTGCCGCGAGAACTCCGCGAGGATTGTATGCTGCGTCCTCACGGTCCGTACCGTCGCCTCTCCGGAGTCTTCGCTTTCGGCGCTCTTGAGTGATCGGGTTGCCGGGCGAACCGGTCTCGCGAGCCGCGGGCGCCTACGGGTAAACTGTCCGCGATCTGCCGCAACCGAGGACATGCCTGTGCGTATCACTCCCCTTCTGCTGCTCGCCTTCGCGCAGACGAGCGCCGCCGACACACTCGACCTGTACGTCGAACTTGCAACCGGTGAGTTCAGCACGGCAACCCAGGCCGCAATCGACAGCCGCTACGACGCCGTCACCTGGCACATCACCGAAATCTGGCACGAGCGTGACGAGACGGGCCGCTGGCTGTATAGCGAAAGCTGGATCGACGGCAGCGAGCAACCGTACATGCAGCGTTTGTCCAGACTATCTCTGGCGGACGACGGTTCGTTGCTGGCGGAGCGCTATGTACTCCCGGACGCGGCTCGCTTTGTTGGCGCTCATTCCGACATCGCGCGTTTCGACGTACTGAAAGGCGACGAGCTGGAAAAACTCGAGGGTTGTGACGGAATCCTCGTACGCGCCGGGAAACGGCGTTTCGAGGGAGGCACCGTCGGCAGCCGCTGCGGAAGCCGGTACAAGGGCGCGAGCTACGCCATCTCGCAGTCGACAATCCTCGACGGTGCCAGGATCAACTGGGATCGCGGGTTCGACGCCGAAGGCGAGCTGGTGTGGGGCCCGCCGGCGGGCGGCTATCGGTTCGAGCGCGTCGACAATCACGAGCGCTGCAACCGGCCCGTGCGCATGCTCGTGTACGGCGAGATCTCAGACCGCAAACAATTCTTCAACTACGTCCGCGCGATCGGCGAATCGGGGCTCTACGAGGCGACGGGCGGCTACTACGAAGGAATTACGCCACCGCTCGCCGTCTTCGAAGGCAGTCCGCCTGCCGGACGCGGTGTCGTCATCTCGCGCTTTCCCTGCCTCGAAGCGGCAAAAGCGTTCTGGTACTCGGACGACTACGCAGCCATCAGACCGTTACGTGAAGGCATTGCCGAATTCGAGGTCATAGTGCTGCCCGCGCCGCCACTGCCGGAGTGGGTGGGCGAATAGCGCTCCTCCGAGGTCAGAAGCTGGCCGACACCATAAGCCACGCTTTCAGCGTATCGTCGAACGCCGCATCGTCGCTGTCGAACGACGCAAGCTGCATCAACAAAGCGTAGCGTTTACCCAGCGGGCGTTTCGCGGACAGATTGATCTCGGTCCCGAAGTCGCGACTCGAGGCGTCCGCCGAAAAATCATGGAAGCGAATTTCGAGGTCCCAGGGTTTGGCGTCGTAGCCGAGCCTGAGGTACAGATCCTCCAGGCCGTCCGCCGGCGTGGCGAGAAACTGGTCGGCCCAGCCGTTGAAGGCGTGCAGCGTGGCGAGCGGCGTTCGGAATCCCTGACCGTTATCGCTGCCGAGCTGCTCGTAGCCAATGACGGCGCTGAACCTGTCGCGCTTCCAGCGCGCCCTGAGCCTCAGGTAGTCGGGGTCGAAACTGGCCGGCGCGTTGGCAGCATCGCTCTGCAGTGCGAATTCGCCGAGCAGTCCCAGGCGACCGCCCGCAAACGGCAGCGCGCCGTCCGCCCGAATCCCGAACGTGTTCGTCGAGAACGCGGGCGCATCGTCGTTATCGATCAGGTACGCGTAGCCGACGAGCTTGAGGTCCGGATTCACTTCGAACGCAACGTTGAGCAGATGCGTGTTCTGTTCATGGCTGCCGGCCGGCACGCTGGAGCCGAAGATGCGCTCGGCGTTGATCACGTAGCTGTAGAACACGGTGGTTCGCTCCCAACCGCTGTAGCGCATCGACAGTGAATCGTAAGTTTGCTCGTTCTGCCGCCAGCCCACACCACCGACGAAACGCTGGTCGTCGAGATTGATACGCTGTCGCCCGGCGCGCACCGTCAGATCGTCGTGCGGCGCGTACTGTAGGTACAGCTGGTTCAGATCGGGACCGCCGGGATCCGCAACAACCGGATGGCGATTGCGGTCGGCGCCACTCGTACCCGCACCGCTGTTGTAGTCCTTGATGAGCGCTTCGACGATGTGATCGAACTCGACCTTGCCGCTCCAGGCCTGCCACTTGCCGGTTTCATAGTTGAGACGCACGCGCAGGGTCGACGCATGCGCATCGTCGGCAAAGCTGTCCTGGTCGACAAATTCATAGCGATAGCGAAAGCCAAGTGACGCGCTGCCGCCGGTCAACGCGTCGGCAATGGTCCCGGGACTCTCGTCGCCGGCGGCGTTGGAGAGAGGCACCTGCAGAAAGAGCAGCGCAAGCAGCCCCAGGATCTGGCGGATCCGAACGAGCTTCGAGGTATACATGACAGTGTTCCCGTCGGTAGTGGGAGCGGCCGTGAAGGCCGCTCCCATTGGGCTTAAGCTTTCGCGGTATCAGCCACGGATTTCAGTACACGTCCTTGACGGTATTGAAGACGTTGAACTTGCCCGTGGGCGTAATGACCTCCGGACCCTTGATGACGGTCTTGAGCGTGCGCGTCTTGTCGTCGACGACGACGATGGCGGACTCGTCCTCCTGACCACTCCAGACCGAGAACCAGACTTCGTCGCCCGCCTGGTTGTATTCGGGCTGAACGACGCGCTTCGGTCCCGGGCCGAGATCGGCCCACTCGGCAATCGGCAGCACGTCGTAACCCGCATCGAGGTTGTCGATATCGAAAACGGCGATACTCTGACTGATCGACTCCTCCGGATTCAGCGGGGTATCGACCCAGAGGTTGCGAGATTCAGGATGCGACTTGACGAACAACGAGCCGCCGCCCTGCCCGTTCAACGTCCTCACGACTTTCCAGGCATGCTGCGGGTGATCGACGGGGTCCGTACCGAGGAACGTAATCTTGTCGTTGCCGAGCGCACTGGTGATCCACACGGGTCCGAACTCGGGGTCATCGACGTTGGCGCCGCGACCCGGATGCGGGATCTTGTCGACGTCCACGAGCGCCTCGAGATTGCGATCCCGCGAGTCGACGATGGCAATCTTGTCCGACTGGTTGGCCGCGGTCAGGAAATACCGTTTGCTGCGATCCCAGCCGCCGTCGTGCAGGAAGCGCGCCGCGCCAATATCGGTAACCGTCAGGTTCTCGACGTCGGAGTAGTTGACCAGCAGGATACGCCCCGTCTCCTTGACGTTGACGATGAACTCCGGGTGTTCATGCGAGGCGACAATAGCCGCAACCCGCGGTTCCGGGTGGTATTCCTGCGTGTCGACCGTCATGCCGCGTGTGGAGACGACTTTCTTCGGCTCGAGCGTATCGCCGTCCATGATGACGTACTGCGGCGGCCAGTAGGAGCCGGCGATCGCGTACTGATCCTCGTAACCTTCGTACTTCGAGGTTTCGACGGAGCGCGCTTCGAGACCCACCTTGATCTCGGCGACAATCTGCGGCGGATCCATCCACAGGTCGATCATGTCGACTTTCGCGTCACGGCCAATCGTGTACACGTAACGTCCTGAAGCGGACAGCCGCGAAATGTGCACCGCGTAGCCGGTCTTCAGGATACTGACGATGTCTTTCGTGTCGCCGTCGATGATCGCGACCTGGCCGCTGTCGCGCAGTGTCACCGAGAAAAAGTTCTCGATGTTGCGGTCGTGCTGCGGACGCTCGGGACGGTCCTCGGGCGGCACCAGTACTTTCCAGGTCGCTTTCATGTCGGCGAGGCCAAACTCGGGCGGCGCCGGCGGTTCCTGCTGCAGAAATTCCGCCATGATGTCGACCTGCTCGGGGGTCAGCTCACCGGAGCTGCCCCAATTCGGCATGCCGGCCGGCGAGCCATACGTGATCAGCGCTTTCAGGTAGTCGGTGCCCTTGGCTCGGGTAATGTCCGGCGTCAACGGTTTACCCGTTGCGCCCTTGCGGAGGACGCCGTGACAGCCGGCACAACGCTCAAAGTAGAGCTGTGTGGCCAGCGCATACTGATCCTCGGTCAGCTCCGGTCCGTCCGCGCTTTGCACCGCACGGGTCTCTTCCGGCGGAATGGGCGACGGCGTTCCGCGATAGCGCATTTCGCCTTCGGTGGCACCCGTGTGCCGCTCACCGGTCGCGCGATCTTCCTGGCCAAGCTGAACCCGAAGGGCCGCGACTTCCTCGGGCGTAACGGCTGCGTAGTCGTTGCCCCAGGCGTTGAACACGTAGGTCATTGCCGCAGCCAGCTCGGCATCGCTCAGATGGCCCATGCTAGGCATGACGGCGTTGTATTCCTGATCGTTGACCGTAATCGGCCCCGACAGACCGAACAGCGCAACGGCCAGTACGTCCTCGCGTTTGCCGTCGAGATAGTCGGAGGCTGCGAGCGGCGGGAAAGCACCCGGCAGCCCCTCACCGTTGGCCTGGTGACAGGCCGCGCAATTCGCCTCGTAGGCTGTCTTGCCTGCAGCCATGAGCTCTTCGAAACTGCCTGCAGCCGTTTCGGCGGCATGTACGGCCGCGTCCTCGGTATCACCGTTGGCGGGTGGCGCGCAGGCCCAGACCAGCGCTGCGCCGAACAACGCAGCGATTCGTTGCCAGGATCTTGTTGCGGGCTTCATGGCGTAAGCCTCCTTTGCATGATTCGCATTACTCAGTCGAGACTCCCGATTCCGGGACTCTCACCAATCCATGTCGAGGCCGAGCGTGATGCTGCGGCCGGGACGGGACAAATAGGGAATAGTGGGATCGTCAGCAGCGAGACCGCGCACGTCGGTCCAGGACCAGTAGGTGCGATCGGTCAGGTTCAGAACACCCGCGCGCAGCGTGATCCGGCTGCCGAGCTGACGTGCCAGGTACAGATCGAACACCGCGTGACCCTTAGGCTTGAACAACTCGCCGCGGGTTTCGTCGCGATCCGACCAGTCGTCGGTAAACGTGCCCAAGAGCGACATCCGCCAGCGTTTGTCTGCAGAGCGCCAGCGCAGACCCGTGATCGCTTGCGGCGGAGCCACGGAATTCAGCGCCTCGCCGCTGTCGCGGTTCTCTCCGCGAGCGATCAGCAGCCGGACGTCCGCGGACAAGCCGTCGACGATCCCGTTCAGCCCGAACGAAGCGCCCGCTTCAACGCCCTCGATGACGGCGCTGTCGATGTTCTGTGCCTGAAACAGGATACGTCCGCTGACCGGATCCGGACCGAGGCGCACGCGCGATTCGATGAAGTCGTCGAACTCCGTGCGAAACAACGAGACGTGCGCCTTCCCGCCGAAGCCTCGCCAGCGCAGTCCCAGGTCGAAGCCCGTGGACTGCTCCGAACGCAGATCGGGGTTCGGTATGGCGCGATAGTTGAAGAGCGGGATCTCGAGTCCAATGTTCGCGTCTTCATACGGCGGCGCGCGAAAACCCGCCGTGTATTGCAGATACAGTTCGGCGCTGTCGAACAACTGATAGATCACACCGAGTTTGGGCGACACCTCGGCGTCGGAGATCGCAACCGGATCGGCGAAGGGATAGTCTTCGAGATACATGGCGTCGACTTTCGGCGTCATGTCGTAACGATCGGCGCGTAACGCCGCGATTACCGACCAGCGCCCGAGCGATACCGTGTCTTCGACGTACGCCCCCCAGTCCTCGGCGACGCTGATCGGGAAATCGCGCAGCGGGAACACTTCGCCTAGCAGTACGTTGCTGACCGCACCGTCATCGAGACCCGTGGATACGCCGTCGCGCAGTTCCTCGGTTTCGCGGCGCCGGTACTCAACGCCGATGCCGACACGATGCACAACCGATCCCCACGCCAGGCGTTTTTGCAGATTGAGCTCCGCACCCCCCGCATCCTGGTCGAAGCGGAAGTAACGATCGATCGCAACAGGCCGGCGGGCCAGTCCACGCTCGTCGTAGGTGTGCTGGCGGACCCGGGTGTTGTGCGCGTAGACGCGGGCAATACCGCTGTCGAAAACGCCGCCGCCAAACCGGTACTCGACGCTGAGGATGTCCGCGCGCGCGCTGTCGTCACCTTCGAGCGCCGTGTTGCTGCGGAAACGTCCGCTGCCCAGCATCGAGTTGAGATCCGATGAGACGTCGCTTTCCTGCCGGTAGTAGCCCACGCGCCATGAATTGCCCTGTGCGTCGTCGGCGACCAGTTTCACCAGGGCTGACTGACGATCCGAGCGCCGGCGATCGAGGTTGGCCTCAGCGGCGGCCGGGTCGTGCTGTTCGCCCCGCTGCAGCGACACGCCGGCAAGGACGGCGACAGAGCGTCCCGAAAACGCCTGCATGACCGTGCCGTGCGAGCTTGCGCTATCGTCACGCCAGGTACCGACGAGGCGGCCGCCTTGTCCCCGTGAACCGCTTAATGCGCCGGGTTCCACCGTCTGCATGGCAACCACGCCGCCGATCGCAGCACTGCCGTAGAGTGCCGACGCCGGCCCGTGCAACACTTCGAGCCGTTCCACAAAGCCGGCGTTGACAAAATCCCGCGTCGCGTTCGAAAAACTGCCGACGTTGAACTGATCGCCAACGGGCACGCCATCGAGCAACACGGCAACACGATTGCCGCTGATACCGCGGATGTTGATGCTTTCGGCGCCGAAGCGGCTGCCCGCCGATTCGAAGTCGATACCCGGCGCATAGCGGAAGGCGTCGGCGACGGAACTCGCGAGCTCGTGACGCAGAGCGCTGCCATCGAAACTCGACACATTGGCGGCAAGCTCGTGAATTGGCCGCGCCTGCTTGTGTGCGACAACGACGAGTTCCTCCAGCGGTTGCTCAGCCGCCGCGTCTTCGGCCTGAGCCGCCGGCGACGAACCGGCAAAAACCGCCAGAACCGCGAACCGCCAAGCGCGGGCTCTGCGGACTCTTCCTTCAGGCATGGACAGGCTCCCCGGTCAGACGCCGCTCACACGGCGCTCTTTTTGATGACTCGACTGTACGTATGCGCCAGTACTGTCACCTTGACCTGGATCAAGGGCAGCACTGCGGCAACTACCTACACTCGAAGCCGTTGATCGAAGGAGCTTGAAAGAACGTACGGACTCGACCTGGCCGAAGATCCGGGAGACGGTGGCTGCAGCGAGGCCGCGAAGGAAACAACCACAATGTTAAACTCCAGCGCCATGGATACGGAATCGCCGCTAGCCGGCTCCGTCCGGGAGCACTACCTTTTTTCCGGGCTGTCGGACGAAGACTTCGAGATGCTGGCGCGGCAAATGACGCTCGTGGAACTCGACAAGGGCGATATCCTGTTCCACCGTGGCGATCCGTACACACACTTCTATTTTGTCGACACGGGTCTTATCGAACTCAGCCTCGTATCGCAGACCGGTGAAAAGAAGACGCTCGAGATCGTCGACGCCAGACGCACGTTTGCCGAAGCCGTCGCGTTCATGCGCGAACGCCGCTACCCCGTCACGGCCGAAGCGCTCGAGGCAACAACGCTGTGCCGCATTCCGACGTCACCTTACGTCGACACGCTGCAGGGAAATCCGGATGCCTGCATGCGGCTCCTGGCCGACATATCGCGGCACTTGCACGCGCGCGTGCGGGAGATCGAGAATCTCACGGTCCAGAATGCGCGCAGCCGGCTGATCAGCTATCTGCTCGACCACATCGACGAAACGACGGGCGACGACGAGGCGACGGTCCGGTTGACGATGCCGCGGCACGTCATCGCCTCGCGCCTGTCGATCAAACCGGAAACACTCTCTCGGCTATTGCGCGCTCTAACGGATGAAGGCCTGATTTCCATCGAAGACCGGCTTATCTTCATTCATCGCCTGTCCGGGTTGCGGCTGTACGACTAGCGTCCGCGTGCAGAGCCGCCTGCAGCAGCCATTCCCGAAACTTCGCAAGCTTGGGCCTGCTCGCGTAGGCCTCGGGAAAAACCAGGTAAAACGCGGAACCCAACGGCAGGCTGAGTTCAAACGGCGCAACGAGCCTGCCGGCCGCGAGGTCATCACGCGCCAGAAAACGCCAGCCCAGCGCAAAACCGGCGCCGTCCACGGCGGCCTGCAACGCGTGCTCCGGCTGAGCGAAGCGTGGGCCGTGGCTGGTGTCGGCTGAAGGACCGCCGGCCGCGCTGAACCAGGACCGCCACGTCGGCGCGGCATCGCTGAAGGCCATCGAGTCGTCATGAAGCAGGGTAAAACCCTCGAGGTCGGCAACAGAAAGCCCCTCCCTCCGGCCCTCAAGGAGGCGTGGACTGCACATGGGAGTCAACGACTCGTCGAACAGTTTGTCGCTATGTAATCCCGCATACTGACCGCTGCCCAGCCTGATTGCCGCGTCAATCCCATCGCGTCCGAAGTCGGCCAGCTCGAGGCTCGACGACAGCCGCAAATCGATCTCCGGATACGCCGCGTCGAAGTCGCCAAGCCTCGGCACCAGCCATTTGACGGCGAACATCGGGGCAACGCTGACCGTCAACGCCCCACTCTGCTCACCTGTGCTCGCTTTTCCCAGCGCGTCGTCGAGGAGGCGAAATGCCTCCTGCAGCCCCGGCAGCAGGCGCTGCGCCGCGTCGGTCATCATGAGTCCGCGAGGCAGACGACGAAACAATTGAACGCCGAGATAGGCCTCAAGGCGCTTGACCTGATGGCTCAGCGCCGCCGGCGTTACGTAGAGCTCGCCCGCGGCCTTCACGTAACTCAAATGCCGCGCCGATGCCTCGAACGCCCGCAACGCATTCAGCGGGTATTGCGATCGCTTCATCCCGACTCCAAAGGCTTAATTTATCTAAGTCTAGGCCAAGAAACGATCGTTTGTCATTTGCCTATATGGCGGCAATTATTTGCGAACGGGCAAGACATCGGTTCAGAAAGGCCAATTTTTATTTGCCCACATCGACAACGGCTCCAGATCCAGTCTCAGGAGACAGCCATGACAGCAGAGAAACACAATTTCGACGCCTACGCGTTTTCCAAACGCAAGGACTACGACGAAGCCGCAATCCGCGCCGAGTTCGCGAAAGCCGTACCGCTCCGCACCGTGGTGGTCTACTGCTACGACCCGCGGGCAACCGGCATTCCCAATGCCGTCGCCAGCGAGTTCGGCGAGACGTTTCCGGGTGAAGTCCTGCTGAGCGAAACAGGCGACAAGGCAGCGTCCACGGCCACCGTATTCGAGGTTGTCGTCGCGGGCGGCCGCGCCTATGACGCGCTGCGCTCGATTACCGTCGCGCAGCATCTGTTCGGCATCGAAAACGTCGTGATCGTGCACCACAGTCACTGCGGCGCCACGTCGTTTACGGCCGACGGCATTGTCGAAGCCCATCGTCACGAACACGGCGCCGACATTTCGGACGTGTACCCGAGAGCGAGTATCTGCATTGGCGACTACACCGAATCGCTTCAGCACGACGTCAGGCTCGTTCGCGAATCGAAAGGCACGCCCCCTCACGTGGACATCTACGGCTACTTCTACGACATCGACACGGAACAACTCACCCGTGTCGTTCACGACCCCGCACCCAGGGACTGACGCGCGTCCCGACGGAGGAAATCTCATGTCCCACTTCAGCTACTCGAAAAACTTCCAGGGCGTAGCCGATGTCTTTCTGCGCTCCCCGGAGTTCTACCGGCCTTTACTCGACTTCATCGAAAACGTCATGGTCGGTCCGTCCGCGCTGACGAAAGTCGAGCGCGAAATCCTGGCCGCCCACGTTTCACGGCTAAACGGCTGCGACTTTTGCGTGTCGGCGCATCACGCCACGCTCGCCGCAATGGAGGTGCCAAACCACACGCTCGACACCCTCGATCAGGGCGCCAATATCGAAGGCATTTCGGACAACCTCAGACACCTGCTCGTGTTCGCCGAAAAGCTGACGCTGTCGCCGCGCGACATGACGCAGGCGGACATCGACGCCCTGACTCGCTTCGGCATTGCCGAGCAAGCTGTCGAGGACGCAATCAACGTGATTTCTCTCTTCAACTACGTCAACCGGCTCGTCGACGCTTTTGGCGTCGAAGGCAGCCCCGACTACTTCCGGCTGGTCGGCCGCTCGCTGGCCAAGAGCGGCTACGCCGGGCTGCTGAAACGCAATGCCGCCCAGGCAAACTGAGTGACACGCGTCGAAAGGAGACTCTTATGAACGACAAACTCGGCTGGGCCGTCAAAGGTGAATCGTTTGCCGACGGTAGCCGCCTCGAAGACTGGCAAAAGATCTATCAGAGCGATCGCTGGCACTGGCAGTACGATACGCATGAACTCAGATTTGCAATCTACGCGCACGACGGCCAGTTCTGGAAGTTGTATCACGCACGCTCCGTCTTTCCCGGCGACGCGCACTACACCTACGACTTCGGCGGCGTTGCCTGCCGGGCCGTAGAGGTCGAATATCGTCGAACCGCGCGCTCGCCGCATTCGTCGCTGCTCAAAGCCGAGGGCGAACTCGAGTGGGTTCGAACCTACGAATTCGACCCGGGCCTCCACCGAGTCGTGCGCGCGGGCGAGCGCAGCAGCAAGTACGGGGAGCCGTATGAGCACCGGCAAGCAGCCTGAGACCGCCGCTTCCAATGGCCCGGTTTGCCTGATCACGGGCGTAGGCGATGCGACGGGCGCCGCGCTGGTACGACGATTTGCCGCCGGCGGCTACCGGGTCGCCATGATTGCTCGCAATACGGTCCGGCTCGAACGGCTCGCCGCCGAGATTGACGGCGCGCGCGCGTACCCTTGCGACGTCGCGGATCTCGACGCGCTGACCCGGACGGTGGCAAAGATCCAATTCGAGGTTGGCCCTGTCGAGGTGCTTATCCACAACGCCGTGGCGCACACCTTCGGCGGCTTCCTGGATTCACCACCGGCCGAGCTGGAACACAACTTCCGTGTCAACACGACGGCCCTGTTGTACCTCGCGCGCGCGGTGGCGCCGCGGATGATCGACAGTACGCGCGGCAGCATTATTGTGACGGGCAACACCGCATCTCACCGCGGGGTGCCCGACTACGCGCTGTTTGCGCCCACCAAGGCTGCACAGCGAATACTGTCTGAATCACTCGCGCGGGAACTTGGGCCAAAACGCGTGCACGTCGCCTACCTCACGATCGACGCGCCGATCGATGCCCGATGGCTGGGACAAACGGATCGCGAGCGTCCGGCATGGCTGGTACCACCCGAGGACTGGCCATGGGAAAGGGACGAGTTTTTTGCGCAGCCGAACGCCATTGCCGACGAAGCCTGGCATCTTGCCCACCAGCACGCGTCAGCCTGGTCCTTCGACTCGACGATCCGACCGTTTGCCGAGCCGTGGTAACGGCGCGACGTTAAAACTCATTGTCGTTCTTCGCCCGCGCCAGCCGCCGCCGTTCCTTGTGCGCCTTGTAGCTGTCGGGAAAGAAAAGCTGCCAGAGCACGACGTAGACGATGCGCGCGGCGATTGCACCCAGGAACAAGTAGAACCAGCCCATGGGCGACATTTCGAACAGCCAGCCGAACAGGTCGAAGAACCAGTCGAAGTTGTCCATCGGCAGCCTCCGTAGATCCTGCAACGACACTATAAGACCTCGATTACAGTCCGCAACCTGGATTCGAATGGTATTCTGTGGATCGCGCCAAGTACTTTCGCCGATCGTCAGGAAAACACAAGCTTCTATCGTATCGCCGTGAGTGAGCCTAACTCAGACTACGACCGGGTTCGTCCGGGGTTCGCCGCCGTTGTATTTGGGCTGCCGGCGGTATTCGTGTTTCTGGGCACGGTCATCAGCGCGAGCTCGCTCTACGGCTATTTGGCGGGTGTCGCGTGGGCTGGTTCGCTGCTTTATCTCGCGATCAGAGGGTTTCTGAGCGAAGAAGACAATGCGTTCGCGCCGTTCGAAAACACAAACGCAAACCTCGCCCCACCGCTGTTGATGGTATTCGGTATCCTGGCATGGACTGAGTCACACGAAGCACCCGGCAACATGCTGATCGTACTCGGTGTTCTCTGGACCTTTGCCGCGCCGTGGTGGCGGCCGCTATGGAAGTCGAAACCGATGAGACTGCTCGGCGACCTTTTCGCGCTGGCGCGAGTGATTCTGGTCGTTGCCATCCTCGCGGGGGTGGTTTGGTCGTGGATCGGTAGCTAGCGCGGCCTGGGAGTAGTCTTGCAGCCACGTATCCCGGATACGCCCGATGGATTTCGATAAATCGCTACCCGTCCGCAACTGGCTCAAGTACACCAGCGTGTGCTGGCTCGTGATTGCACCCGTCTACGCGCTCCACGTTTACGTCTACTATCTCGGCGCCGGCGGTGGACCGTCGTTGTTCGAAGCCGTGCTGATTTCGCTGCAGGACGTCGTGATCTGGCTGGTCATCGCTCCGCTGCTGGCCTGGCTGTATCCTCACATCGATCCCGACCTGCCCGCGCAGCGTCGCGCCTGGCGCTACGCCGCCGCCGTCATTGCCGCCGCCATCCTGCACATCGCAATCGACGGCTTCGCCAATACGGTGTTTGCGCCCTTTCGCGGCTACGCGCTCAGCTTTTTCGAATTCTGGCTGTACGTCGGTTTTGCCAAGCTGTTGCCTAACACGCTGATTGCCTCGGTACTCATGCTATCGCTTGCGCTCTATGACCGGCGGCGAGCCGGCTCCGCGCGGCTCACGGAGGTATCGGAGCCTGCAGAGACACCAGTCGCTGAAGACAATACCGATCGCCTGCTGGTGAGGGAGCGGCGCTCCGTCGTCAGTATCCCGTATGCCGACATCGACTACATCGAATCGGCCGGCAACTATTGCTGCATACATCACGCCGACAAAACCCAGATAGTCCGTCACACGCTCGCCAGGCTGGACGCGACGTTGCCCAAACCGGCGTTCCTGCGAATCCATCGGCGCACCATCGTCGGTTTCGACCGCATACTGGAATTCAGGCCCGCATCGCACGGCGACGGCGAGGTGCTGCTCGCCGGGGATACCCGGCTCCGCGTCAGCCGCCGCTACCGCGGCCCGCTCGACGCCGCGTTCGCCGGCGCTGCAGCCGACAGCTGATCCCGCTTAGCCCGCGCGCGCTCCCGCTTGTCACATTGCCCTCCGCCGCGATCGGCGGGGAGGTTATGTTCCCGGCATTACGAATCCTTGCAACACAAATGGGAACGCCCGTCATGCGGATACTCTTGAGCTTATTCCTCACGTTGCTGCTCTGCCCGAGCGCAGACGCCGAGCCGCTGCTGGTCGACAACGTCAATGTCGTCGACGTCGGCGGAAACCGCGTGCTTCGCGATCGGCGGGTACTGGTCGACGGCGGCGTCATCGTCTCGGTCGACGCCGCGAGCACCGGTACGTCACCCGAGGGCATTACGGCTATCGACGGGCGCGGCGGCTACCTGTTACCCGGGCTGGCCGACATGCACGTACACCTCGAATACTTCGACGATCCAGACATGCTCTGGCTGTTCCTGGCCAACGGGGTGACGCTTGTACGCCAGATGGACGGCCGCCCTTATCTCCTCGAATGGCGGGAGCGCATCCGTCGCGACGAGCTGCCCGGCCCGGAGATTGTTACCGCCGGTCCGATTGTCGACGGTGAACCGCCGGTCGACCCGGAGTACGCGGCGGCCGGCAACAAAGTCCGGGCCCGCCGGATCGTCGAGCAGCAGCACCGCGACGGCTACGATTTCATCAAGGTGTATCACGGGCTGAAGCCCGCGGCGTTGAACGCCGTGCTCGAGACAGCCGCCGACAAAGGCATACCCGTGGCGGGCCACGTGCCGTTTCGCGTCGGGCTCGAGCGGGTGCTCGAAGGTAGCCGGCTCGCATCCGTCGAACACCTCGACGGCTATGACGACCTCGTGCAGCCGCTCGACTCGCCGATGCTCGAAGGCTGGAATTGGCGCAAGATGATCATGGCGGTCCCGCTCGACGAGCGCCGGCTTGACCGCGTGGCACGCATGACGGCCGAGTCCGGCGTCTGGAACACGCCGACCTTGGTCGTGAAAGACTGGCGCTGGCTCAGGCCGGAGGACCTTGAGCAACACCGACAACGCGAGGAACTAGCCTTCCTGCCCGACGCGATTGTCGACGCCTGGGATCCCGCGCGCTGGACCGACGGCCGCGGCCAGTTGTACCGGAGTTTCGGCGCAGCGGAGTTTGCCGACATCGAGCAAGGGTTCATCAACAACCAGCGTATCGTTTCGGCGCTGCACAAACACGGCGCCGGATTGCTGGCCGGCACGGACACCCCGAATCCGTACATCGTGCCGGGCTTTTCGCTGCACCGGGAACTCGAACATCTGGTCGGCGCAGGGCTGACACCGGCTGAAGCGCTGGCAACCAGTACAACCAACGTTGCCCGCTATCTGGGCCGGGAACGGGACACAGGCTGCATCGCGCCCGGCTGCCGGGCAAACCTGATCCTTGTCGCCAGTAACCCGCTCGAGGACATCCGCAATCTCCGTACCCTCCGGGCAGTACTGCTCGGCCAGCGCTGGATTCCCCACGACGAACTGCAGGTGCAACTCGAATCTCTCCGCTGATGAAACGGTCGGGAACACCCGCCGCGCCGGCTTGTGCTTAGCGATCCTCCAGCCGCACGAGACGCAGCTCGATCTTCTTCAGCTCACGTAACACGTTGAGCAGGTTAACGCGATCCCAGATCCATTGCTTGAGCGCAATCTGCACGGTCCACGCTGCCCAGCCGGCCGCCGCCCACAGTATGAGGCCGCGAGTCGTTTCAGCCTGGAACATCATCCAGACCGCGTACAGCCCGAGCGCCGTCGCAACCAGGACAACGACGTTCGCAATCCACGTGAAGTGTCGCAGTGGGCCGTGGAATGTCGCGCTGACCTGATCGAACAGTCCGCGCCGGTCCTCGAGTTCTCTCAGAAATGCCTCGTCCTCTTTCGAGAGGGAATCGCGCAGGCGATCGTCAAATTCTGTCATGGCAGGTCTCCTTCCAGTGCCGCCTTGAGCTGGCGGCGTGCGTAAAAGATGCGCGATTTGGCCGTGCCCAGCGGCACGTCCGTCGCGTTGGCAATCTCGGCAAGCCTCAGGCCTTCACCGAAGTACAAAATGGCTGCAAGGCGATGCTCCGGACTCAGCCCGGCGAACGCCTGATCGAGCGCGGTCATCGTTTCGCCGCGCGCTTCGGTGCAGGTCGCCTGCGTCACGGCCGCGTGAGCCTTTTGTGCGCGGTCACGGGTGTTGCTCCGGATCACGTCGACGCAGGTCCGCCGCAAGATCGAGAAGGCCCACGCCGGAAACCGGGACGGATCTTTGAGCCGGGGCAGCCCGCGGACAATCGCAAACCACGTGTCCTGGACAATTTCCTCCGCGGCGTCCGCATCGCCGATAAGCCGGCGCGCCGTGCGCATGAGTCGCGGATACCAGCGGGCGGCGAGCCGCTCCCCCGCCCGCCTGTCGCCTTCGCCGATCAACAGGACAAGCAGTTCGTCGTAGGTTCTGTCAGCCTCCCGCTGGGCCATCGTCACTTCCTTGCAGTCTTACCGGGATAGTCGGGCGGTGGGGGCGAAAGGTTCAAAGCGGCTCGGCAAAACTGTGGGTTTACGGCTGTTGGTCGTGCTGGGTATGATACTAATAATGATATCGTCAATCGATATCCGATACTGACGATTAAACGACTCGAGAGCCCAGATGACCAGACGCATTGATCATTTCACCTACCGCGTCACCTGGTCCGAGGAAGATCAGGAGTATGTCGGGCTTTGCGCCGAATTCCCGAGCCTGAGCTGGCTCGAGAGTACGCATGAAAAAGCGCTCATCGGAATCCGCAAACTGGTCAGGCAAACGGTTGCCGATCTCAGGAAGAACAAACAACCGGTTCCGGAGGCCTTATCCACTCGCGCGTACAGCGGTAAGTTCGTTGTTCGCGTGCCGCCGGAAGTACATCGTACGCTCGCGATCAAGGCGGCGGAGTCGGGAGTGAGTCTGAACCGGCTGATTTCCTCGAAACTCTCATGGGGAACACCTTAAAAGCAACGACCGTAACGGAACTTTGCTTCTTGGAGGAGAGAGTGCGAGTAACACCTAGTATCCGTGACAGAAAAACGGAACTAGGTAATCTTTAGATTCGCAATAGCTATTGCGTCTGAATAGCTTTGGATGACTGTGACACGAGTCGGAAACGGCAAAGTCCAACTGTCGCTGGAGCTTCACAATCGAGTAACTCAAGCATACGAGCAGACTCAGTGTTCATAGCTTGTGATTATCTAGGCTAGAGAAGGTTCGGATATGGCTAGGCTCCATCAAGGGTTGGTGATAATTATTGGTTCAATACTCGTTTCGGGGTCCGTTTCGGCACAGGATCTACGTTTCCGGGTTTTTTTCCCACCCTCAGAGTCACTGGCACGACCAATGCCACCAACGGGACTTACGGCAACCAGCCGAAGTCAAGAACAAAGGCGGGAAAGCTATCGCTGGATCATTGATGGTCTAGAATCTAAGAGTGATCAGGAGCGCGAGAAGGCTGCGGAAACCTTGTATATTGAAAGGCGAGAACACAGCTATGAAGTAGTCGTTATCGCCCCTTACTTAGGAGATGACAACGAAATAGTTCAAGCCTGGATCTCATCCGTCTTACTCGATATGGCGAACTCTAACCCGTTCAATCGGCAGATGCTCTTTTCATACTCGCAAGCTATTAGAAGCTTGCATCAGAGAACAGCCAACCCAATTGTTCGGGCTAACTGTCTGGGACTCTTGAGCCATACAACTAACGACTTCGATGAGATCGAAGAGTTAGTTCTTGACGCAATAGTGACTGGGACTTACCAAGAGGCCTACAATGCCGTCTTAGCGGTAGAGCTATTCTCGCCTAGGTCTATTTCGATATTTCTTGCAATCGTAGGTAGATTGGAAGAAGGGCTTGAGCATGGCTTCTCTGGCGATATGGAACGCGCCATGGTGGCCATCGCACAAGCCCTCAGCGCTAGTGCTGAAACCTATTATGCGGATCGACTGGAAGAAGGAGCGGCCGTACTCGCCGCAAGAGGAACCGCCCGACGGTCTGCAGCATTCATCGCTGCAGCGGCGCAAGACATTCGCGGAAATTATGAGAAACTTAGCAGCACACCTAGCGCTTCCACCGCAAACCAGATTATCTCGTACACCCTGCACGATTCACTGAGTATTGCCACGTTTGCCGGCGAGAAAGTGGCGGTAAACGGCATAGATATTCCCGAATTGTTACTTGATACCGATCACCGAGTAGTTGAGTACTTAGGGACCACCTCCCCTTTCGACGACGGCCTGAATACTATCGAACAGATTGGATTCCGGAGCAAAGTAACTATCTGGCTGGAGGACGGGTTGATTAGGAAGTTTGACAACCCCTATCAAAACAGCTACGCCCTGATCGTTGCTATTGATAATTACGAGTCGCTTACGTCCGGTTACGACGACTTAGGAAAAATGTTTGAGAACGCCGAGTTGCTGATCAAAGAACTCGAAAGAAAAGGCTTTCCAAGGGAGAATATCCTTACCCTTCGCGACGAAGAAGCGACGAGCGCTGCAATTGAGACGCATCTGAAGGAGTTTTGGAGAGGCGGGAAGCACGCGGACGCGGATAGATTGCTCTTTTACTTTGGTGGTCACGGCGACTACACGACCATCGGTATGAACCCAAACGAGTCCAATGGAGTCCTTATAACGGCAGACTACGACCCCGTGAGGCCCACATCAACCGGTCTCTTGATGGAAGACCTAACCTTCAGACATTTTCGCAACATTGTGAGCAATCACGTTGTGATGTTGATCGATGCATGCAGCGCAGGATTGGCGTTACCACGCTTTCAAAGCACAGATGCGCAGGCCGCAAAGCTTGGCCGCTTCAAAAAGTATGTTGTACTGAGGAATGAACTCGACCGACCAGCTAGAAACATCTTGGTAGCCGGTACTGGAGAGCAACGTGCACTTTATAGTGACGGCGGAATCTTCACAACTGCTGTTGTCGAGGCGTTAGCGGGTAAAGCGGACATGAACGACGATAGAATCGTGGACTTTGATGAGCTGGCCATTGCGGTCACCGACATGGTAAGGACACGCGCTGCGGACGTTGGTGTCAACCAAGAACCAGCCGCATTCAAGGCTACGAAGTACGGAAAAGGAAACGTACTCTTTTTTGATCAGTAGCTTCGCACTGAAGAACTTCCAACGCAATGCGCCTTACATGTTACTCAGCGCGCTGAAGCTTCTACTTGGTGAGGCGATTCTCTCTTTAAGACTGTCTGCCAAAAAAAGCCCGTCTGGAAACAGAGGACGACGTTTGCTGTGGTTAACCCATCACCAATCTGCGTGATTAGGCCGCCGTAAGTAACGACCGAAAACAACATCGGATAAACGAACTCCCAGGCGTCAAAGCGAGGCTTTATGTTGCTTACATCGCGCCCTTCATGCACAAGAGACCGTATACGCTCACGCCGCTCCTCGATAACGCCCGTAAGATACCTCGCAGCCATGCCAAGCATCATCAACAGGAAGAAAATTATCTCGCGGTACGGGGATGAGCTATACCACCGCTCCGGACCGAGGAATTTTCCTTGGGAAACTGCGCTATACCAAACAACGACTAGACCAATTAGGATCGCGAGACCCGCGAGCACAGCTCTACGAGCCCTTGGCCAACGCCTCCTTTCGGCGAAGAACACTGCTAAACATATCGAAGCACCGATCAACCAGAACTCTAAGCTCATATCGCTCTCCTGTGTTCTTGGCCGCAATATTAACCAAAATTGCAAGCTAGGTGGTCACGCTCGCGATCAAGGCGGCGGAGTCGGGAGTGAGTCTGAACCGGCTGATTTCCTCGAAACTGTCCTGAGGGTTTCGCGGTCAGCGCTCACGTAGCGCACCCATGAGTTCGCTGTAACTTTCATCCACTTCGCGACCACTCGTATCGATAAGGATTCGATCGGCCACCCAGGAACGAAACTCACGGTTCTGAACGTCCTCCCAGGACGGCAGCGCCAGCCCGTCGATGTCGGTCTGTCGAGTTTCCACTCGCGCGCGATGCTCGGATGCGTCCGAACAGGTAACTTCGATGTTGACGTAGTCGGCGTTTGCCTGAGCCGCCACGTCCTGCCATTCGTCGCGTGTCAACTCGACGGGGTTGCAGGAATCAGCCACAACGCTGACGCCAAGCCTGAGATTATCGGCGGCGATTCGATAGGATAGTCGATAACCCTCTCCTTCGACGGAGACATCACACAGATCGCGCAGACCCTGTTCCACGGTGTCGATGCGCAGGTAGGCAGCCTTAAGGTCTGCGGCCAGACGTCTGGCGAGGCTGGTCTTGCCGGTGGCCGGGAGTCCACTGAATATGAAGAGAGTGGGACGCGGAAACGTCGTCATAGGCACGTCTCAGTCGTAGGGCGCTGGCTCGACCCGACATCCCGGGTACCGAATGACGCGCTGTCAATCAGAATGCCTGCGCGCCTCATAGTAGTAGTTCTCACCGTCGTCAACGTGCTCATCGACGACGCGCAACCCGTGGCCGGCGAGAAGGCTCCTGTACTCGTCGGCGCCAAGGGATGATGACTGTCGGCCGGTCAGCAGATCGTCCCAGCTGCAAACCTGATGGGGTGCAGAGAACAGCAACCGCCCCCCGGGCTTGAGCGCCGCGGACATTCGACGAATGAGTTCGCGCTGGCTGTCCTCGGGCAGCAGGAACACGAGCCCGACCGCCATGATCCCGTCAAAAGCCCGGTTGAAGAAGTCGCTGCGCTCAGCCGGCTCGCAGGCAATCTCGACGTCCGGGAAACGTTGCTCGAACGCCGCTACCAGCGTCGGGGACGCATCGATCGCCGAGACGTCGAAGCCCTCCTCGATGAGCATCGCGGTCAGCGGTTCACCGTAGCCGGCCCCAACGTCGAGGACGGACCCGCCACGAGGCAGAGATGCCGCCCATTCCCGGACTATTTCGAGCCCCGTTGCCGATCGAAGAGTCTGGAACTCTTCAGCGACGGCTTCCCAGCCGTTCGACATGTCTTCACTCAAGAAACGGTCTCCCCGAAGGTAGTTAACCGGCCACATCGTGCCGCATATCGCCAGCATTAGCGAGGAGAGGACGTACGATCATTGCCTGGTTTGATCGAGAGGATAAACGACCCTACACTCGTCTGCGCTGCAGTAGCCGTAAATCACAAAAGCACTCATCGCGCAAAGCGACCAACCGGCGAAGGCCAGCGAGGAGAAAGACAGATGAAGTTCATTTGCACGTTGTTGGCGGTGTCGGCGTCCATCATGTTGAGCGCGAACGCGGGCGAAGGTGAACCGGAAGCGCGATTATCCGGCACGACAATTATCACGACAGACCTCGAGACCAGCATTCGTTTCTATACGCATGTGCTGGGCTTTCGTGAAACGCGCATTCGGCAGCTATCCGGCAGCGCCAATCTTTCCCTTTACGGCCTGACGGACGCTGATGCCACGGTGCGCTACACCGCGCTGCTGCCGGCCGAATGGTCCGAGGACAACGTGTACCTTTCCAGCCTGAATCTCGTCGAAATTGACTCCGCTTCGCCCTCGCTACTCACTGGTGACGTCGAGCGAGCGCCCGTACAAAGCGAGGTTGTCCTGGCGTACAGAGTCGAGAACATAGACGAGATCATGCGTCGAGCCGAGTCTCTGGATACACCCATTGTTGCGCCGGTCTTGCCGTCGGCAACCGGTAAGTCCGTTACCGTAACGATGCTCGACCCGAACGGCGTTCGGGTCTATCTGTACAGCTACGTTGAGGGCGGAGAGTAGCGATTATTTGCCGCTATCGGGTTACGCCCTGTACCTGAAACCACCGTACTTCAGCTCGACCTGCGTGGCGCCATAAAGGTCGGCAATCAGTGAGGTACACAACCCGGCCAGGTCGCCATCAGCGATTCGCATGTATTGCCAGTCGTTCATTTCCTTCTCTTGCCACTCGAGATCCCTGGACGCCGCATACTCAATGACCTTCGGCTTCTCATCGATGTTGGGCTGCGACATGAGTATCCAGTCCAATCCGGTTTTGCCGTCTTCGACCGAGAACTGGATCTCCACGGGATCCTCGTCGCCCTCTCTTTGAATGATGAAGACGGCAAACGACGTCTCCACGGCCTGAGCGGATATCTGGCGAAAGACCTCGGCGACGTCGGCGACGGCAATGGTCGTCCTCTGGACACCGGGATCTCTTCGGCTTCGCCAGAGCAGATATATCGCTATTCCGGCCAGTAGAAGGAGCGATGCAATTAGGATATCCATGTGTTTTCCGCTCCCTGGTTTCGATCGACACTCGCACCAAAAACAAAGCCCCTGACGGGGCTTCTTGATTGGCGGAGAGGGTGGGATTCGAACCCACGGTACGGGTAAACCGTACACTTGATTTCGAGTCAAGCCCGTTCGACCACTCCGGCACCTCTCC
>JANQPG010000068.1 GCA_028289545.1 Woeseiaceae bacterium | reverse complement strand
TGTTAGGAATTAACGGCAGCCGCATTATTTCCCAAATACCCGGTACCTGCAACGAAAATGCCTGTTTTCATTGTATTTTGTCGGGCTTTCGCGACAGATCCCCGCGCGATCGGCAATAATCGTCAATATACCGGGCATTCGGGGCCACGACCCCCTGGTTTCAGCCGAAATTGAGGAGATGCCGCCCTCGGGGGATCCGGGCGCATCAGCTCCAGTAGTAGGCCAGTACGTAGGCCGACAGCAGGACCGCAATCCACAGCGCTGTCAGGCCAATCGTCCAGGAACGTGCGAAGAAGCCGCGCTCGCCGTCTTCCGTTCGCCGCTCGGCACCGAGCATGCCCCGCGCCACTCGGTCGAGATCCCGTCCCAGCGAGTCCGCCGCCGCTCGAACGCTTGCGGCCGTTTCGGACAGGCCGCGCCCGAGCAGCGCGAGAATACGGTAGAGGCCGACTCGCCAGAACCAGTCGGTATCGAGGCTGATGGTCTCCGTGCGCTTCATGAGCGGCAGCAGGAGGAAAAATGCGAGGCCGCTGAATAGCAGGAGCTGCAGGTAGAACAGCACTTTACCGGCCGTGTACGCCTCGTAGTCGACCGGGTAGGGCAGGAATTCGTAGAACGCCTCCGGAAACACCCCGATCAGGATACACAGCGCCGAGAACAGGAGCATGGCGGCGCCCATGTTCCACGGAGCATCCTTGGGCCGCAGGCCCGAATCCTTCTGGAAAAACACGAACCAGGGGAACTTGATACCGGCGTGCAGGAAGACACCGGCGGACGCTGCCGCGAGCAACATGTACACCCAAGCGAGGCCGTCGTTGGCGGCGGCCTGCGAGATCATGGTCTTGGTCGTAAACCCGGAGGTCAGCGGAAAGCCCGAAATGGCGAGCGCGCCGATGATGCCGCAGATGGCCGTCAGCGGCATCGTGCGGAACAAGCCGCCGACTTCCGTACATTTATTCATGCCGGTGCGGTATACGACCACGCCGGCGCTCATGAACAGCAGCGCCTTGTAGATGATGTGCGCAAAGGCGTGTGCGGCGGCGCCGTTCAAAGCCATTTCGGTACCGATGCCGACGGCGGTCACCATAAAACCGACCTGGTTGACGACGGAGTAGGCGAGGATGCGGCGGATATCGTTTTCGAGCAGCGCGTAGATAATCCCGTACATGACCATGTACAGGCCAATGCCGATCAGGACAGGCTCGCCCGGGAACAGCAGGATGAGCGCGAGCACAGCGGTCTTGGTCGTAAACGCCGAGAGAAACACGGAGCCGGTCGGGCTCGATTCGGGATAGGAATCGGCGAGCCATGCCGACAAGGGTGGCGCGGCAGCATTGATCAGGATGCCGATCAGGATCATCCAGGTATCGAAGTTGGTCGCGAGCATGGGCTGTATGTCGATGGAGCCCGTGTGCACGACGACACCTTCGATACCGACTTTGAGTATGACGCCGCCCAAGAGATGCATGATGGCGTAGCGGATGCCGGCGCGTCGGGCCGCCTGAGTACCACCGCACCAGACGACCACGGTCGAGAACAACGCCATAACTTCCCAGAACAGGAACAGCGTAATCAGGTCGCCCGCAAAACAGACGCCAATGGCGCCGGCCGCATATGCGTAGGCCGCTGCCAGCTCCCACCACTTCGCGGTGCGGTACGCATACAGCCCGCCCGTAAACGCCATCAACGCAAATATCGTGGCGAACAACCGTCTTAAAGGGCTGCCCTCGACGAGTTCGAGTCGGTAGTCGAGGAACGGCACGGTCGCCGATATGCCGTCCGGCACCTGCCAGATCATCCAGAGCGTTGCGAGCGGTGCGGCAAACAGGATCACCGTGCGCAGCGAGCCCTTGAGCGGCCCGATCAGCATCGCGGCGGCAATCAGGATGAGCGCGGGTGGGAAGAACTCAATCATCCCGATCGTCCCCGCGATAGTAATCTTCGCCGCGCTTCAGGAGCGGACCCAGCACCTTGGCAACCAGCACCATGGCGACGCAGGCCAGGAAACCGTACAGGGCGCCGAAGCCGAGCCAGCCATCGACGCCGAAGTAGCCTTTGACCTTGATGAATACCTGCAGCAGTACGGTCAGCGCCAGGACGGCGGCAGACACCTGCCACAATCGTCGTATCGTGGCCGGCCGGACGAGCCAATGATCCGAGTCGGGCGTCTTATTCATTGCATCCCCATCGTCAGCTGTCGCTCCAGGTCCAGCGCCGGGGCGTTGAAGAAGAAGAACAGCAACGTCAGCGCGGCCGTGATCGTGAGTGCCAGTACCATCGGGAACGGCGCTTCGCCATGTTCCTTCACCGGCGGCGTGTCTTCTTCCATGAACCATGCCATGTAGATCACGGGCATGAAGTACGCGGCATTCAGGGCGGTCGATAAGATGATCGTTATGAGCGCCACGTAGTTGTCGGCCTCGAACGCGCCCGCGAGTATGTACCACTTCGAGACGAAGCCGCCCGTTGGCGGCACGCCGATCATGCTGAGCGCGCCGATCGTAAACGCCGCCATGGTCCACGGCATGCGCCGGCCAATCCCCTTGAGCTGCGAGAGTTCGGTTTTCTTGGCGGCGACGTAGATTGCACCGGCGGCAAAGAACAGCGTTATCTTGCCGAAGGCGTGCGCGACGATGTGTATGGCCGCGCCGATTTCGGCAAGCGGCTTCAGAACCGCGGCAGCCATGACGACGTAAGAGAGCTGCGCAATCGTCGAGTACGCAAGCATACGCTTGATGTTTGTTTGCCTGAGCGCGACGACGCTGGCGGCAATGATCGTGAAGGCGGCCGCGTACAGCATGAAGCTGCTGGACGGTTCGGCGAACAGGAAGTCCACGCCGAAGATATAGATGATGACTTTTGTGATCGTGAATACGCCGGCTTTGACGACGGCAACCGCGTGCAGCAACGCGCTGACCGGCGTCGGCGCGACCATGGCTGCCGGCAGCCAGCGGTGCACGGGCATGACGGCGGCCTTGCCGATGCCAAACAGATAGAGGAACAGCAAGAGCCCTACGGCCGGCCCGGCCAGTTTGCCTTCGAGTATGCCGCCGACCGCAAACGTCCCGGTTCCGGCAACGACATACGTCCACACTATCGCAGGCAGCAGGACGCCAATCGAGGTCGTTAGCAGCACCCCGAGGTAGACGCGCGCGGAGCGTATCGTGTCCCGGTCGCCCTTGTGCGAGACCAGCGGATAGGTCGACAAGGTCAGAATTTCGTAAAACAGGAACAGCGTGAACAGGTTGTCGGCAAAGGCAATGCCGATCGCGGCGAACAGCGCAATCGCAAAAAACGTATAGAAACGGGTCTGGTGTTTCTCGTTGTTGCCGCGCATATAGCCGATCGAGTAGACCGAATTGACGATCCACAGCGACGACGCCAGGGCGGCAAACAACATGCCCAGGGGCTCTACGCTGAAGGCAATGTCGATGCCGGGAACGACGGTACCGAAGGTGACACCGGGGCGCCCGCCTGCCAGTACCTCGGGGAACAACATCCAGACCGTGACCGCTAGCGCGCCCGCCGTCACCAACGTAACGGTCTCGCGCAGGTTGTCGCTGATACGGCCCGCCAGCGCAATGCCGAGCGCGCCCGCGAGCGGCAGCAGCAGTGCCGTCGATATCAGGGTTGCGCCGTTCACAGCACGTGCGCCAGCAGGGTGTTGGCGGCGATCGCGGCCAGTTCGGCCGGCGTTTCCGGACGAATGCCGAAGTACACGTTCATGATCGTGACGATCCAGAGCACGGTAATGAGCATTGTGGGTACGGTGCGTTTGCCCTCATTGCCGGCGGCGGGTTCGCCAAAGCTCGCGGCTTCGAAGATCTTCCATATGTAGATCACGGCCATGAGCGAACCCGCAATGATCACGAGTACGGCGATCACGCCGAATACGCCGTTCTCGAGTACGGCTGTGATTAGGTACCACTTGCTCACGAAACCGGCGGTGCCGGGGATGCCGATCAGGCTCAGGCCGCAGATGACGAGTGCCGCGAAGGTCCACGGCATTGCGCGCGTCAGGCCGCCCAGCTTGCTGACTTCGAGACTGCGGCCGGTTACGGCAATGGCCGCGACGGCGAGGAACAGCCCGCTTTTAGCGAGCGCATGGTTGAACATGTGCAGTATGCCCGCGCTGAGTCCCGCGACCGTGACGAGGCTGGCCCCGAGCAGGATGTAGCCGACCTGGGCGACCGAAGAAAACGCGAGCAGGCGTTTCAGGTGACCTTCGAACAAGGCAACGCCGGAGGCGACGAGTATGGCGAGCAGCGCCAGCGGCAGCATGAAGAAGGAAAACTGCACGGCGTGATCCGCGAGGTTGGCCTGGAACACGAAGAAGTCGAAGCGCAGCAGCACGTACAGCGCCACCTTCGTGCTGCAGGCGGCCAGGAACGCCGTCACGGCATGCGGCGCGTAGCAATAGGCATTCGGCAACCAGACGTGCAGCGGAAATACAGCGGCCTTGAGCGCAAGCCCCACGGTAATGAAACCTGCGGCGACGAGAATCGGATCGAGATCGGTGACGTCCGCGAGCCGGGCTTCCATGTCGGCGAGGTTCAAGGTGCCGGTCATCATGTACACGAGGCCAACGCCGATCAGGTAGAACGTCGCGCCGATCGTGCCCATGATCAGATATTTGAAGACGGCGGGCAGCGCGCGGCGATCGGGTCCGCCGGCAACGAGGATGTACCCGGCCAGCGACGAGATCTCCATGAAGACGAAGATGTTGAAGGCGTCGGCCGAGGCCGCAATGCCGGACAGTCCCGCGAGCGACAGCAGCCAGGCAGCGTAGAACAGCGGCTGGCGCTCGGCTTCGATCTCTGCGTCGATGCTCTTGCGCGCAGCGAGCAGTACGAGGGTCGAGGCACCGGTCACGAGCAGAATGACAACAGCCCCAAACGCATCGATGCCAAGCGCAATGCCGTACGGCGCCGACCAGGAACCCATTTCGTAGGTGAACGTCTGTCCGTCCAGCACGCCGGCAGTGATGCTGAGCGCAACGGCAAACGCCATTGCGCTCGCGGCAGTGGCGGCGGCCCATGCCGTGCCGCGCGGCTTCAGCAGCACCGCAAGGGGCGCGGTGAGCAGCGGCACTACGACGAGCAGTGCCGGCAGGTGGTGGGTCAGCGCATTCACGAGCGATGATCCTCCTCGAGGATCACGGACTCTTCGA
>JANQPG010000029.1 GCA_028289545.1 Woeseiaceae bacterium | reverse complement strand
CGCGGGTTCGAGTCCCGTCCACTCCGCCACTAAAGAAGAACCCGTTTCCCGCCGCCGGGAAACGGGTTTTTTTGTGGGTTGCCGGGTGGCGGGCAGCCTGCGTCCGACCGGGTGAACTATTGGCCTGAATCCGCCTCTCAGCTAGAATTCCCGCCCTTTTCCTAAATCCTCTTTTCGAACATGCTGCAGAATATCCGCGAAAAATTCACGGGCACGTTTGCTCTCGTCGTACTGGTCCTGCTCGCGATTCCCTTCGTTTTTGTCGGAGTGGGCGCGAACTACAACTTTTTTGGCGGCAGCTCGGCTGCGGTCGTCGATGGCGAGGAAATCAGCCTGGGGCTGTTCGAAGCGCGCTACCGCGACGTGGTGGAGAGCAACCCCACGCTGGTTTCGGCTGACGAAGCCCAGCGTCTGCAGGTGCGCCGGCAGATACTCGACAATCTCGTCTACGAACAGCTCATCGAGAACTACCTCAATGAACACGGTTATCGCGTCGGCGATGAGCAAATCGTCGAGGCAATCCGCTCGCAACCCGAGTTTCAGACCGATGGCCGCTTCGATCGCGAGGCGTACAACGCCGCTCTCGTCGCGGGCCGCGTCAGCTCCGCGGACTTCGAGCGTTCGCAGCGCGCCGGTCTGCGACGCCAGCAGTTGCAGCTCGCGATTGCGGCAACGGCATTCGTTACGCCCGCCGAATATCGTCGCTACATCAACCTGATTGCCGAACAGCGGCTCATCACAACAGCCACGTTCTCGCCCGAGATGCTGACGGAGACGATCGAGATCAGCGACGAGTCGATCAGTGCCTATTACGACGACAACCCGACGCTGTTTCAGAATCCGGAGTCGGCCGACATCGAGTACATCTTGATTGACCGCGACGAGGTCGCCGCCGGTATTGAAGTAACCGAGGAAGATCTGGCAATTTACTATCAGGAGAATCAGTACCGTTTTCTCCAGGATGAGCAGCGCGAGGCGCGGCACATACTCTTCATGTTAGGCGACGACGAGGCTGCGGCCGAGGCGGAGGCCCGTGAAGTGCTTGCCCGCATCAACGCCGGCGAGTCATTTGCCGACCTGGCCCGGGAGTTTTCCGACGATACGGGTACGGCGGACGAGGGCGGATCGCTCGGGGTGTCCACGCTCTCCGAGAATCCGGGAGCACTGGATCTCGCGATCTTCGCCATCGAAGAGGGTCAGGTGGACGGACCCATTCGAACCGACTTCGGCTATCACCTCGTCAAGCTCGAGCGCATTCTGCCGCAGGCCGCACTGCCGCTGGAGCGGGTACGCGCCGACTTGACCAACGAGATCCGCGAGCGCGATGTCGACGCCGCGTTCCGTGATCTGGAAAACCGCCTGGGCGAGGCGCTGTTCGAGTCTTCGGACATTCGTGCGGCGGCGGACGCGATTGGCGCCGAGGTGCAGGAAGCAGAGGGCATTACGCGCAGTGGCGGCGGACCGATCGGGGCCAATCAAATCGCCATCGACACGATCTTTTCCGACGCTGTACTCAGCGGCCAGACCAGCTCGCAAGTGGTCGAGCTGGATCGCAATCGCGCGGCTGTTTTTGCGGTCAGCCGCTATGTCGAGGCCAGCCGCCAACCGCTCGAGGACGTTAGCGAGCAGATTCGCGGCATCCTGACAGCGGACGAAACAGAGCGCCGGTTGCGCACTCGGGCCGAGGCGCTGCTGGCCGAGGTTGAGGCGGGTGCCGAATTCCGCGGTGCTGCCGAGGCGGCAGGGTCGGCGGTCAGTGAGCCGCTGCTGCTGTCGAGACAAGACCAGTCGACGGTTGACGCGCCCATCTTCTTCAGCGTTTTTGCCGCAGGCAAGCCCACTCAAATGCAGCCGGTCCGAGAGCTCGTTCGCAACAACACCGGGGGCTACACGGTGTACAGTCTTGATGCCGTGCTGCCGGGACAACCGCAGTCGATTCCACTCGCGGAGCGCGATTCCGGCAAGTTGTTCCGGGCCCAAAATTCGGGTTTCGCCGATTTCAGCGCGTTCCTCCTGGAGCTCCGCGAAAGCGCCGACATTGCCATCAACGAAGACGTGCTAGCTGCTTCCGACTTTTTGCAGTAAGGTCCGGGCGTCGACCATCCGGGCAACAACAATCCGGGCAACAACAGCAGGCGGCTGCATAAAGTCAGCCGCGTCGGGGGGTAGGGATGCGTAAGCTCGCGCTGCATTGGCAGATTCTCATCGCAATTGTGCTTGCGGTTCTGGTCGGCTACTCGATCAACGTGCTTTCGAGCGATGGCTCGACGCCAGGTTTGTTCGGCGTGAGCTACCTGTCGATGTTCGACTACATCGGCACGATGTTCCTGAACGCGCTCAAAATGATCATCGTGCCGCTGATCCTGTCCTCGATTATCGTCGGCGTGGCCAACATCGGTAGCGGCGGCAACCTGGGCGCGCTCGGCGGCAAGACGCTCCTGTTCTATGTGCTGACGAGCGTCGTCGCGATCATGATTGGCCTGTTTGTGGTCAACACGGTGCAGCCGGGCATCATCGACGGTGAGCCCGCCAAGGATCTCCTGGCGCTGGACGGCTCGGTCGAGGGCATTCGCGACCGCGTGGAAGGACGAGGCGCAGGAGACGTTGCAGAAGTTTTCCTGCGGATGGTGCCCGAGAACATCGTCAACGCCGCGGCCAGCGGCCAGATGCTGGGCATCATATTTTTTGCGTTGCTGTTCGGCTATTTCATGACGCATCTCGCGCACGAGTACGCCGAACCGCTGTTCAACTTCTGGAACGGCGTGTTCCACGTCATGATGAAGATGACCGAGTTCATCATGATGTTTGCGCCGATTGGCGTTTTCGGGCTGGTTGCGGAAACCGTGGCGACAGCCGGGCTGGACGCCGCCGAACCTCTATTCTATTTCGCCATGTGTGTCGTGGCGGCGCTGGCGATTCATGCCTTCCTGTTTCTGCCGCTGTTGCTGCGGGCCGTCGGCCGGGTCAAACCTTTCAAGGTGCTCGGCGGCGTCTCACCGGCGATGCTGACGGCGTTTTCGACCGCGTCGTCGTCGGCTACGCTGCCCGTGACGATCGACACGGTCGAAAACAACGTGGGCGTATCCAACAAAGTCTCGAGTTTTGTGCTGCCGCTCGGCGCAACCGTCAATATGAACGGCACGGCGCTGTACGAGTGCGCCGCTGCCTTGTTTCTTGCCCAGGCTTACGGCCTCGATCTGACGATCGGCGTCCAGTTCACGATTGTTCTCGTGGCGCTCCTGACCTCGATTGGCGTGGCCGGTGTGCCGTCCGCCTCGCTTGTGGCCATTGCCATTATCCTCACTGCAATCGGTTTGCCGATCGAGGCTATTGGCGCACTCATGCTGTTCGACAGGCTGCTCGACATGTGCAGGACCAGCATCAACATCTGGGGGGATTGTTGCGCCGCCACGATCGTCGCGCGCCTGACGGGTGAAAAGACGAACGTCGCCATTGAAGACGGCCGCTGACGAGTCGCGCGGTCGAGGCCCGTCGTGAGTGATCCGCTCAACGGCCGGCTGCTGTGCCACATCAACGTTGCGCGTGAGTATCGCGGGGGAGAGCGGCAGGCTGAACTTCTGATTCGCGATCTCGCCGAGCGCGGCGTCAAGCAGCGCGTAATCGTTCGGGACAGTAACCAAGTGTTCGAATGGCAATGCCGGAGCATACCGGGGGTTGAGGTTATCGCGACCCGGGGCCGGTTGCTCGGTGTGACGCTGGCCGTAAAGGGCGCGTCTCTCGTGCACGCACACGAGGGCCGGGGGTTCTATGCGGCGGCTCTTGCCAGCTATCTGTACCGCACACCCTATGTGCTGACCCGCCGGGTCACCAACCCGCAGCGGCGGTCGATACTGCGCACCCTGGCTTACCGGCGGGCGGGGCGGTTCACCGGTGTGTCGCACGCCGTTGCGCGAAACGTAGGTGAGCGGCACCCGGATCTCGACGTACTCGTGGTGCCGGATGCCCATGCCTCTCTCGAGGCATCCGCTGCCACTGTCGCTGCGCTGCAGGCTGAGTACCCCGGGAAGCGGTTGATAGGACACGTTGGCGCTCTCGACGACTCGCACAAGGGACAGTGCACCATCATTGCGGCTGCCCGGCGAGCGGTAACAGAGTACCCCGATTGGCATTTCATACTGTGCGGTGACGGTAAGGACGAGGCCATGCTGAAGGAGGAGGCAACCGGCCTTACGAATCTGACGTTCGCCGGTTTTGTGGGTAACGTCGGCGACTATCTGGCGAGTTTTTCGGCCTTTGTATTCCCGTCCAAGTACGAGGCGATGGGTTCCTCGTTACTCGACGCCATGCACTTTGGTCTGCCGATAGTGGCATCCCGCGCCGGCGGAATTCCCGAAATCGTGACGGACGGCGTCAACGGGATTCTGATCGATCCGGACGACAGCGACGCGCTCGTGGATTCGCTCGACGCCATCCTGTCGAGCCCGGTGACACGAAACCGCATGCGCCTCGCAAACGTCGCCAAGGCAAAACAGTGCAATGCCGCCGCAATGGCCGAGACCTATCTCAAGGAGTACCGGGCGCTGCTGTAAACGCCGCGACGCGGCGCTCAGTCGTCGTCGAGATGCATTCCGACAATGTTGTAACCGCCGTCGACGTAGGTGATTTCACCCGTAATGCCGGCAGCAAGATCGGAGCAGAGGAAAGCCGCCGCATTGCCGACGTCGTCGATCGTGACATTGCGGCGAATCGGCGAGACCTTCTCCATGTGTGTGAGCATCTTTCGAAGCCCGCCAATGCCCGACGCGGCCAGGGTCTTGATGGCGCCGGCCGAGATACCGTTGACCCGCACACCGCGCGGTCCGAGATCAGCGGCCAGGAAGCGAATGCAGGCTTCGAGACTGGCCTTGGCGAGGCCCATGACGTTGTAGTGCGGTACGGCTTTGACGGCGCCCAGATACGACAGCGCGAGTATCGACGACTGACGGCCCTCCATGAGCGGCAGCGCCGCTTTCGCGAGTGCCGCGAGACTGTAGGACGATATGTCGTGGGCGATCGTAAAACCTTCCCGGGTGACGGCCTCCACGAAAGTGCCGTCGAGCTGATCCCTCGGCGCAAAACCGACGGAGTGCACCAGCACGTCGATGCCGTCCCAGTCCTTGCCGATAGCGTCGAAGACTTCGCGTATGTTGTCGTCGCTTGCGACGTCGAGCTCGTAGGTGAGCTTGGAATCAAGCCGCGCGGCGAGTTTGTCCACGCGCTTTTTGAGTTTCTCGTTCTGATAGGTAAACGCGAGTTCGGCACCTTCGCGGGCAAATGCCTCCGCAATGCCCGTGGCAATGGAGCGGTCGCTTGCAACGCCCACGATCAGTGCTTTCTTGCCGGCCATAAAACCCATGGGTGTTCCTTTGTTGTTGTTGCGACTTCAGTTTGCGCGGCTGTTGCGAGTCGGCGCTCACAGCTCCGCTGCCGGCATTCTACATGAATGCGGGCGGGGACAAGCGGGCTTGCGGTGGTGGTTAGCTGGACTGCGCCGTGACGTCGACGTACATCGTCAGCCGCTGACCGGGCCTCAAAATCCGTTTGACGTCGATACCGTTCCAGCGGGCGATCTGCTTGATGGAGACACGAAAACGCTGCGCAATCAGGTACAGGGAGTCGCCGCGGCGTACCGTGTAGTTGACCTTGCGGGTTGTGCTGCCGTAGGCCGATGTAGGCGCGGTGCGCGGTCGGCTTTCGACGCTGCCGGCTCGGCTCCAGACGACGAGCTTCTTGCCTGTAGACAGCGTGTCACCGGGCGCCATGCCGTTCCAGGCCGCGAGCTGTCGCGTGCCGACGCCATAGCGCCGGCTTATGGTCCAGAAGCTTTCGCCGCGGGCGACGACGTGCTCGACTCGCTCCCCGGCGCGCTGCCGGTTTTGTTTGCGCTCAAGTCGTGCCTCGGCACTTTGACTGTAGGCGGACAGCGGCTTTGTGGCGACGGGGATCAGCAGGTGGTGGCCCGCGCGGATCGTGTTGCCGCGCAGGTTGTTCGCCTCACGGATCGCCGCAATGCTCGTGTGGTAAAGCTCGGCGATCTCGGAAATCGTCTGGCCAGAGCGGACCTTGTGGCGGCTCCAGCGAACCCGCTCCGCGAGGGGCACACCGGCCAGCGCCGATGAGAAGCGGTCTGCCGCCACCACTGGCAGGACAAGGCGATGAGGACCGTCCGGGTCGGTCGACCAGCGGTTGTAGCCCGGATTGAAAGCATAGACCGTATCGACGTCCACTCCGGCAAGTTCGGCGGCAAGCGCAAGATCCAGCTGAGAACCGACGTCGGCAACCACAAACTGGGTTTCGTTGGCGATCACCGGCAGTTCGAGACCGTACGCTTCCGGGTTACGGACAAGATCGACGAGCGCCAGCAGCTTGGGCACGTACATACTGGTTTCGCGCGGCAGCTTCAGGTTCCAGAAGTCTTCCGGCTTACCCGCTCTGCGGTTGCGCTTGCGAGCCTTCAGGACGTTGCCCTCGCCGGAGTTGTAGGAGGCAATCGCGTTTAGCCAGTCTTCGTCCTGAAGTTTGTAGAGGTATTCCAGGTAGTCGAGCGCGGCACGTGTCGAATCGACGACGTCACGGCGACCGTCGTACCACCAGTTTTGTCGGATGCCAAAACGACGCGCCGTGCCCGGAATCATCTGCCAAAGGCCCGCTGCGCGACCGTGAGAATAGGCAAACGGGTCGTAGGCCGACTCGACGATCGGGAGCAAGGCAAGCTCCATCGGCAACTCCCGTCGTTCGAGTTCGGCAACAATGTGCGGCATGTAGCGCTGTGCGCGGTTGAACACGCGCTGAAGGTAGTCCGGGTGCCGCGCATACCAGTTGCGCTCGGCGGCTGTCCGCCGGTTATCGTCGTACTCGAGGGCAAAGCGCTCGCGTATGAGCCCCAGCAGGCCTTCGGTGTCCTGTTCCGGCGGCAGGAGTATTACTGGCCCGGTCGTGGCGACGGGCGACAGCAGTTCGAGCGACTCCAGTTCGTCAGCCGACGGCGTCAGGCCGTGGCCCAGCGTGTTGCCGACGGCCGCGTGGCTGCCGATACCAAGAAAGGCGACGCAGGTCGTTAGCGCCAGACGGGTTTTTTGCGATAATCGCGAGCGTGATGAAAGCATCGCGTTATCCTACCCGGGATCGCTGTGTGTGCAAGTGTGTGCATCACACGACAGGACCCGGCCGAAACCGGCTCGATCACAACCCGTGACTATTTGGGAGTTGTATGGAAAGCGTACCCGTGAAAGCCGCTGTGCAGGACGTTTTCGGCTTTCCGGCCGCCGCTGACGCGTGGCTTGCCGAGCCTTTCGGACAGGCCCTGCTCGCGCGGGAAGCGCGCCTGGTCGAAGACGCCTTCGAGGGGATATTCGGCGAGCAAAGCCTGCAGGTTGGCGCCTGGGGCGCGCCGGAGACGTTTCTGCGCTCGGCGCGAACCCAGCGTCAGCTCCTGATTGCCGACGGCCCGCATCGAGCGGTGCCGACGGCGATTGGCCAGCCGTGGCGCCTGCCCGTTGCGAGCGAGTCCGTCGATTGTGTGCTGTTGCCGCATACGCTGGAGTTTTC
This sequence comes from Woeseiaceae bacterium, assembly GCA_028289545.1. Lineage (GTDB taxonomy): Bacteria > Pseudomonadota > Gammaproteobacteria > Steroidobacterales > Woeseiaceae > UBA1847. The sequence continues at coordinate 89,138 of JANQPG010000029.1, read as the reverse complement.
GGATCGACCGCATGCCGTACTTCGCGAGGTGGATCGCGTGCTGCATGCGCATGGACACGTCATTATCCTGGGCTTTCGGCCCGGCGGTCTGTGGGGCTTGCGGCGCCTGATACCGGGAGCCGCGCTGCCGCCCGGCGCGGAGCATCTCGTTTCGGATCGCCGTGTGCGAGACTGGCTGAAACTGCTGGATATGCGCATTCACGGCATGACCGGCTACTTCTTCCGTTGGCCCGTGCCCGGCAACCGCGGCACCAGTTCGCCGCGCTGGGAGCGTTTCGGCAAACGTTTCTGGCCGGAGTTGTCGGCCTGCTACATGCTCGCGGCGCAGAAACGGGTTTGCACGCTCACGCCCGTGAGGCCGTCCTGGAGCAAACGACCGAAGCTGGTTGCAGGGCTTGCGGAGCCGACAACCCGGGTCTCCAATATCTCGCGGATTCGTTTTGACCAAAACCGTTGAGATTTACACGGACGGCGCCTGCCGCGGCAACCCCGGGCCCGGCGGCTGGGGCGTGCTGCTGAAAGCCGGGCAGCATGAGAAGACGCTCTACGGCGGGGCCGAGTCGACCACCAACAACCGCATGGAGCTGACTGCCGCCATCCGCGCACTCGAGGCGCTCACTCGGCCCTCCGAAGTTGTACTGCATACCGACTCCCGCTACGTCATGGACGGGATTTCGAGCTGGCTGCCGAACTGGAAGCGCCGCGGCTGGAAAACGGCTGCAAAGAAGCCCGTCAAGAATCAGGATTTGTGGCAGGCGCTGGATACACAAGCGGCCCGTCACACGATTCGCTGGGTCTGGGTCAAAGGCCACGCCGGCGACCCGGGCAACGAGAAGGCTGATGAACTGGCCAACCGCGGTATCGACGAACTGGAAACGGGCTGAGGCTGTCTCGATGATCGCTGTGAGCGCACTTCTGCACATATCCGGTTGCCGGGGTCTTGGGTTCAGCGACCAGCAGTGCTTTAATGAGCCGCATGCGCCAGATCGCTCTTGATACCGAAACCACGGGCCTGTCGACCGCGCAAGGCCATCGCGTGATCGAGATCGGTTGTGTCGAACTCGTTAACCGTCGCCTGACGGGGCGCGAATACCATCGTTTTCTCAATCCGGATCGCGACATCGACGAGGGTGCGGAGCGAGTACACGGCATTAGCCGCGCTTCGCTTGAAACCGAGCCGAGGTTTCCCGAGATTGTCGATGAACTCATCGAATTTATCGCCGGCGCTGAATTGGTCATCCACAACGCGGAGTTCGATATCGGCTTCCTGGAGCATGAACTCAGGCTCATGCGGCACCCGAAGCCGCAAATCAGCGATCATGCCGAAGTGCTCGACACGTTGCTTCTGGCGCGCGAGATGCACCCGGGGCAGCGCAACAGCCTCGACGCCCTCTGCAAACGCTACGAGGTCGACGCGTCGAAGCGCGACGTTCACGGCGCACTGATCGACGCCGATTTACTGGCGCGCGTGTATCTCGCGATGACCGGCGGGCAGGCCGCATTGCTGCTCGACGCCGCCGAAGAAGAGGAACAGACGGATGCCGTGCGGATCGATCGGGTCAGCGACTCGACGGGATTAAATCTCAGGGTCATCAGAGCCAGCGACGACGAGACCCGGCAGCACGAGTCGCTGCTGGCGCGGCTGCGCAACGCCGGGGATTGCGTCTGGGACGAGGATCGGCCGTCTTGAGTGCGTGCCCGCGACGCGTATCCCGTCACTGCAATTCGTGGGCCCAACCGTCTAGAATTCTGTAATACTCATTCAACTATCATCATCAAAAAAACAACGATAACTCGTCTCATCAAGAATAGTTTCATCACGAATAGTTTCACCACGTAATCTGGCAGGAGTTCCAATGGCCACAACGATGGCAGCGTCCATGCGGGCGAATTTTCTCGGCAATTCGCCTACTTGGTACAAGTGGACCATTATTGCTTTTCTGCTCGTCAACCCCGTTCTCGTAATGATCGACCCGTTCATTGCCGGCTGGGCCCTGGTTGTCGAGTTCATTTTCACGCTGGCGATGGCGCTCAAGTGCTATCCGCTGCAGCCTGGTGGCCTGCTGGCGATTCAGGGGATTCTTCTCGGTCTGACCACGCCCGAGCACGTGTTCGTGGAGGCCGAGCACAACTTCCCGGTCATCATGCTGCTGATGTTCATGGTGGCCGGCATCTATTTCCTGCGCGAGATGCTGCTGTTTACGTTCACGAAGATTCTTCTGGGCGTGCGCTCCAAGGTGCTTCTGTCACTCATTTTCTCGTTCACGGCCGCCGTGCTGTCAGCGTTCCTGGACGCGCTGACCGTCACGGCCGTCATCATTACGGTCGCCGTCGGGTTTTACGGCGTCTACCACAAGGTTGCTTCGGGCAAGCAGTTTCATGCCGATCACGACGCCACGGCCGACGATGAAGTCATCGAACTGCACCGCGAGGATCTCGAGGGGTTTCGCGCATTCCTCCGCAGCCTGATGATGCACGGTGCTGTCGGTACCGCGCTCGGTGGCGTTACGACGCTCGTGGGCGAGCCGCAGAACCTGCTGATTGCCGAAGTCATGGATTGGGAATTCATCGAGTTTTTCCTCGTCATGGCGCACATATCGATGCCGGTGCTGGTTGTGGGGCTGATCACCTGCGTGGCGCTGGAAATTACCGGCATATTCGGCTACGGGGCGAAGCTGTCGGACAAGGTGCGCGAAGTGCTGCAGAGCTACGACGCCGAGGCGACCGCAAAACGCTCGCAGAGCGATCGTGTCGTGATCTTGACTCAGGCGGTTGTGGCGCTGCTGCTCGTCATCGCCCTGGCGAGCCATGCAGCCGAGCCCGGGATCGTCGGGCTCATGGTGATTGTGTTGGCAACCGCACTGAACGGCGTGACGGAGGAGCATCGTCTCGGGCATGCGTTCGAAGAAGCGCTGCCGTTCACGTCGCTGCTCGTTGTGTTTTTTGCCATTGTTGCAGTCATTGCCGACCAACGGCTGTTCATTCCCGTGATCGACTGGGTAATGACCTACGAGGGCAAGACCCAGGAGGCGCTGTTTTATGTCGCCAACGGCGTGTTGTCGATGATTTCCGACAACGTGTTCGTCGCCACTGTCTACATTGGTGAAGTCGACGACATGTTCAGGGCTGGCGCGCTGACCCGCGAGCAGTTCGACGCGCTCGCGGTTGCCATCAACACGGGCACGAACATTCCCTCGGTTGCCACGCCCAACGGACAGGCGGCTTTCCTGTTCCTGCTGACCTCGGCGCTGGCGCCGCTCATTCGTCTGTCGTACGGACGCATGGTTATCATGGCATTACCGTATACCGTGACGATGAGCATTACGGGCCTGGCCGCTTTGTGGTATTTAGGCTAGCGCTGAAAACATGAGCGGGGCGCGCTGCGCCCCGGAGATGGGATACGGAAATGGAATTTGATCTCGACGACCTGCGTATAGGCGTCATTGGTCTTGGCTACGTCGGCCTGCCGCTCGCCGTCGAATTCGGCAAGCAATACCCGACGGTGGGCTTCGACGTCAAAAAGGAACGCATAGCGGAACTGGAGGCGGGTGAAGACTCCACGCTGGAGACGTCTCCCGAGGAGCTGGCCGAAGCCTCGAAGCTGTCTTTTACGACAGATGCCAAAGCGCTGACCGACTGTAACTTCTACGTTGTGACCGTGCCGACGCCGATAGGCGATTCGAATCGGCCGCTGCTGACGCCGTTGCGCATGGCGAGCCAGACGCTTGGCGACATTCTCAAGAAAGGCGACATTGTCGTTTACGAATCGACCGTTTATCCCGGCGCCACCGAAGAATTCTGCGTGCCGTTTCTCGAGGAGGGCTCGGGACTGCGGATGAACGAGGACTTTTTCGTCGGCTACAGCCCGGAGCGTATCAATCCTGGCGACAAGGAACACCGCCTGCCAACGATTCTGAAAGTGACCTCCGGATCGTCTCCCGCGGCGGCGGATTTCATCGATAGCGTCTACGCATCGATTATTACCGCCGGCACACACAAAGCTTCGAGCATCAAAGTCGCCGAGGCGGCGAAAGTCATCGAGAACACGCAGCGAGACGTCAACATTGCGCTCGTCAACGAACTCGCAATGATTTTCGAGCGCGTCGGTATCGATACGGAAGAGGTGCTGGAGGCTGCGGGCACCAAATGGAATTTCCTGCCGTTTCGCCCCGGTCTGGTGGGCGGCCACTGCATAGGCGTTGATCCGTACTACCTGACCTACAAAGCGCAGCAGCTTGGTTATCATCCGCAGATGATCCTGGCCGGTCGGCGGATCAACGACAACATGCCGTTGTACGTTGCATCCCGGGTCGTCAAGCTCATGTTGCAGAAGGGTATTCATCCGCTCGGAGCCAGAATTCTGGTTCTCGGGCTCGCCTTCAAGGAGAATTGCCCGGATGTGCGCAACACCAAGGTGACCGACATTGTGGCCGAGCTTCAGGGGTATGGCTCCCAGGTCGAAATTCACGATCCCTGGGTGTCCGAGCAAGAAGTGCGCGACGAATACGGCATGGATCTGGTGACCCAGCCGCAGGCCGGCGAGTATGATGCAATAATCCTTGCAGTGGCTCACCGCGAATTCAGCGAGATGAGCGAGGAGGCGCTGCGCGGTTTCGGCAAACCCGGAGCGATTCTTTACGACATCAAGTACGTACTGCCGCCAGCCGCCAGCGACGATCGTTTGTGAGTGCCGCTCGTCGGAGGCCTGGAGTTAATATATGAAGATTCTGGTTACCGGAGCCGCGGGTTTCATCGGTTTTCATACCGCCAAGCAGCTTCTGGAGCGGGGCGAAACCGTGGTCGGTCTGGACAACTTCAACGACTACTACGACGTGACGCTCAAGGAATCCCGGGCGAAGATACTCGACGGCTTCGACGAGTTCACGATGTTTCGGCTCGACCTGACGGATCGGGCAGGTATGGAGCGGCTCTTCGCCGAGCAGGGTTTCGAAAAGGTCGTGCACCTCGGGGCTCAGGCCGGTGTCCGGTATTCGATCGAGAACCCGCACAGCTACATTGACAGCAATATCTCAGGCACTCTGAATGTGCTCGAAGGCTGTCGGCATCATAAGGTCGAGCATCTGGTCTACGCGTCGTCGAGTTCGGTCTATGGCGCTAACACGACAATGCCGTTTTCGATTCACCAGAATGTGGATCACCCGCTGGCCTTGTACGGTGCGACCAAGAAAGCCAACGAACTGATGGCGCACACCTACTCGAACCTCTACGAGTTGCCGACCACCGGGCTGCGATTCTTTACGGTCTACGGCCCGTACGGCAGGCCGGACATGGCCCTGTTCCTGTTTACACGCAATATCCTCGCGGGCAGGCCGATCGACGTCTTCAACTACGGCAATCACAAGCGCGACTTCACGTTTGTGGACGATATTGTCGAAGGCGTAATCCGGACGATGGATCATACGGCAACGCCAAACGAAGACTGGGATCCCGCCAGCCCGGACCCCGGTACGAGCCGGGCCCCTTACCGGATCTACAACATCGGTAACCAGCAGCCCGTCGAATTGATGCGCTACATCGAAGTGGTCGAAGACTGCCTCGGCAAAAAGGCGGAAAAGAACCTGCTGCCGTTGCAGCCGGGTGACGTGCCCGATACCTGGGCCGATGCGGAGGATCTGGTCAAGGACGTGGATTATCAGCCCGGCACGCCCGTCGACGTCGGCGTGAAGCGTTTTGTGGACTGGTACCTCGAATACTACAAAGATGATCTGAAGCAAAGTGCCTGACGCCGCCGCCGAACGTCAGTTGTCGGCCCGATATCCCACCGATCTGCCGGCCTGGAAAGCGCTCAAGGCGCACTACCGCGAGGACATGCGCTCGCGCTCGCTCCTTTCATTGTTCGCGCGGGACCGGACGCGTGCTGAGCGGCTGGCGATTACTGCCGGCAACCTGTATCTCGATTACTCCAAAAACCACGTTACGAGCCGCACGCTGAAGCTGTTCGCAAGCCTTGCCAAGCAAGCCGGCGTACCCGCGGCAACTGAGGCGATGTTCGCTGGCGCTCACCTGAACGTCACCGAGGATCGTCCGGTTCTGCACGTGGCGCTGCGCTCGAAGATATCGGATCAGATCGCCCTGGAGGTGCCTGGCGTTCGGGACATCTGGGACGTGCTGACGAGGATGGAGGAGTACACGGAGGCGATTCTCGCCGGCCGAATCCGCGGCAGCACGGGCAAGCGTCTTACGCAGATTGTCAACATAGGCATCGGCGGCTCCGACCTCGGCCCGGTCATGGCGGCGAGGGCCCTGAAACCCTTCTGGCAGCCCGATTTAAGCTTTCACAGCGTCTCGAACGTCGACGGCACCCAGCTGGCCGACTTGCGCCGGGAGCTCGATCCGGAGCGGACGCTGTTCGTGATTTGCTCGAAGACCTTTACGACGCTCGAAACCATGACCAACGCCAGGGCTGCCCGGATCTGGATCTCGGATACCCTGGGAGCCGAGGCGGTCGCAGCGCACTTCGTCGCAGCCTCGACCAATCACTCCGCCATGAACGATTTTGGCATTCACCCGGAGTACCGTTTCGGGTTCTGGGATTGGGTCGGTGGCCGCTATTCGATCTGGTCCGCCGTAGGGCTGTCGCTCGCGTTGGTTGTGGGTTTCGACACCTTCTCGCGGCTGCTGGCCGGCGGGCGCATCATGGATCAGCATTTCCGCCTGGCGCCGCCGGAACAGAACATGCCGATCGTGCTGGCAATGCTCGCTAACTGGTACAACAACTTTTTTGGTGCCGACACGCAGGCGATTCTGCCGTACGACAATCGTCTCGAGCGCTTCCCGGCCTACCTGCAGCAGCTTCAGATGGAGTCGAACGGCAAGTCGGTGCGCAGCGACGGCAAGCCCGTGCGCTGCGAGACCGGCGCTGTCATATGGGGTGAAGCCGGCAACAACGCGCAGCATTCGTTTTATCAGCTGCTGCACCAGGGGACCCGGCTCATTCCCGCCGATTTCATCCTGCCCGCCCGCTCCTCCGGAAGCGATCAGGCGCAGCAGGATCTGGCCATCGCGAATTGCCTTGCACAGAGCGAGGCATTGATGGACGGCTTCGACGGCCCGGACATCGAGAGCCACCGGCGCCACGCCGGCAACAATCCTTCCAATACGCTCCTTTTCGAGGCGCTGACCCCGGAGACGCTGGGGCAGCTGATCGCGCTCTACGAACACAAGGTGTTCGTAGAGGGTGTGCTCTGGGGGATCGATTCCTTCGATCAATGGGGCGTGGAACTGGGCAAGAAGCTGGCGTCTTCGCTCAGCCCGGCGGTGTCGAAGGGCAAGCCCTACGCGGGCTCGAATCCGTCGACGGCTACACTTCTGAGTCGTATCAGGGCGCACAGAGAGTAGACTTCTCTTGCCCGTCGCACCGGTTTGCGGGCCGGGCCGACGGCTCGCCGCCCGTTCCCGGGGCGCTGAACCGGTAGTGCCTGTTGCCGGTCATATGCTGCTAACATCGCGCCCAGCCGACCACCACTTTCTCGAGATGGGAATGTATTTTCGACGCACGATCGCTTGTTTCGTCATTGCGGCCCTGACGCTGGGGCCTGTCGCGGCTGTTGCCGACGTACTCGCGGTACCCGGCGATCTGCGAGTACGCCACGACATAGAGCTGCTCAACGATACGGGCGCAATGAACATCACCGCCACGGCCTGGCCGATCGCATGGGGTGAAATCAGTACGGCGCTGAGCAGTGTCGACAAACGGGAGCTGACATCCTCCCAGGCCGCCGCCTTCGACCGTCTTTCCGCGCAGTCGCACGACAGCCTGGAAGCGGATTTTCTGACGGTCGATCTGCGCGTGTCGGCGGGTGAAAATCCGCGATTCATCCGCAGCTTCGAGAACACGCCGCGAGACGAGTTGGAGATTGCGGCGAAGCTCTCCTGGGTGGGCGAGCGTTTCACGGTCAACCTTCAGGGCACCGTCGTCGACGATCCTTTTGACGGCGACGAGATCAGGCCGGACGGCACGTTTGTCGGTGTTGCGCTCGGCAACTGGGTGCTGACGGCAGGCTGGCAGGAGCGCTGGTGGGGTCCCGGAAGAGACGGCAGCCTGATTTTGGGAACGAATCACCGGCCCGCGCCCGGCATCACGCTGCAGCGCAATAACAGTGCGCCGTTCGAGACCCCGTGGTTGTCCTGGATGGGGCCCTGGACGCTAACCACGTTCATGCAGCAGCTCGACGATAGCCGCGCGGTCAACGACGCGCTGCTGTTCGGGGTTCGCGGCAGTATCCGGCCCCTCAAAGGTCTCGAGATCGGTCTGTCAAGAACGGCTCAGTGGTGCGGCGATGACCGTCCGTGCAGCCTAAGTACGTTCGGCGATCTTCTGGCGGGGCGCGATAACCGTGGTGTCAACGTAGATCCGGAAGACGAGCCCGGCAACCAGCTCGGTGGTATCGACATCCGCTGGTCGCTACCAAAGAATATCCCCGTGGCCGCCTATATGCAGTGGATCGGCGAGGACGGTCGCGGCGGTGGCGGCGGAGTCGGATCCTGGATGCGGCAACTGGGAGTGGAGTTCTACGGAAATCTGGGCGGCCTTAGCCACCGAACGCATATCGAGGTGACCGATTCGATGTGCCGCGAAGGCGGCTTCGGCTTTTCCGACAAGAAACCGAACTGCAGCTACGAACATCCCATCTACGCCAACGGCTACCGCTACAGAGGCAAATCGATGGGCCACGGTATGGACGGCGACGGTTTGTCCTACTCAATCGGCACAACGCTGGTACAATCCGCCGGTCATGTCTGGAACGTTTCGCTTCGCCACATGGAACTGAACCGCGAAGGCTCGCCGCAACCGGGCCATACCATCTCACCCAACGCCCTGGATCTCACCGACGTTCAGGTTTCCTACCAACGCGATACGGCTATTGGCCGCTTCTCGATCGCGGCGGGGCATGCAGAAATCGACGACCCGTTGAGCAATGTGAGCACAAGCGACTCGAGTTTTTTCATTCGGTGGCAATCCCGGTGATGCGTCGTTCGGGTTTTGCTGCTCTGGTGCTCGCCGCAGGATTGCTGCTAAGCGCACCGGCGTCCGCTCAGTCGATTCAGCTGACTCCGCAGCAGCGCCAGATGTTGAATTCTCTGCCGCCTGCGCAGCGCCAACAGGCGTTGGAGGCCATTCGGCAGTTTGAGGCGCAGAATGGGCAAGTGAGCGGCGATCAGCCAAGTATCCGCGAGATACCTGCAGAAGCGGATACAGCGGATTCTGTCATCGAACCGCTGGATGAGCTCTTTGAGGAGCCCAAAGCTCAGCCAGGAAGCAATATTGTGGTGACGTTGACGGCACGCGATGATCTTAGCTCGGCGGAGGCAGACACGCTGCGTACCGATCCCGTGCTTTCCGGTTTGCAGGGCAACAGCGTTTTTGCGCTGGACAGCAACGGTGTCATGACGCTGGCGGGTTTGCAGCAGATACCGCTGCTGGGGCTGTCAGAGTCGGATATCGCAATGCGCTTGAGCGCCGAACCGCTGCTCGAGTTCTTTTACATCGATGTTCGTCTCCTTGACACGAAGCCGACAGGACGCGCGGCACTGCAGCCTTTTGGTTACGAAGTTCTGTCAACGACGGAAGGCTCGCTCGATCCGCCGCAGAGCGGTCCGGTGCCCCCGGACTATGTGCTCGGCCCCGGTGATTCGATCCGCGTGCAGCTCTTCGGCAACGTGAACGATGTCTACGAGTTCGAAGTCTCACGCGACGGCGTGCTCAGTCTTCCGGAGGTCGGGCCAATGACTGTGGCCGGCGTTTCGTTTGCGGAGTTCAGGAAAGATCTGAGCGAGCGCGTTCAGGAGACGCTCATCGGCACGCAGGTCAGCGTCAGTATGGGACCTTTGCGGACTATTCGAGTCTTCGTGCTCGGTGACGTCATTCGCCCGGGTTCTTATGTTATCGGCGGACTGGCGACGATCAGCAGTGCGTTGTATCAAAGCGGAGGCATTAGCAAGGTAGGGTCTCTCCGCAACGTGCAACACAAGCGTAACGGCAGGATGGTCGGTAATCTGGATTTGTACGACCTGTTGCTGGCGGGGGACAACTCTGCAGACAGTCGACTGCAGCCCGGAGACGTTATCTTCGTGCCGCCAGTCGGGCCGACCGCGGGTGTCAGCGGTGCCGTCAGGCGTCCCGCCATCTACGAGATGAAAGGTCCGACATCGGCCGCGGAGCTAATTGCGATGGCCGGTGGCCTTGCGCCCGATGCTTTCGGTGAAGGCGTGCAAGTCGAACGCATCGGCGATGACCGCGCACGGCGTATGCTTGCCGTTGACATGACTGACCCCAAAAAGGCAGCGACGCTTGCGCGCGCCGGGGATGTGGTACTCGTACCGCAAGTGCTGCCGGACCTTACCGACTCGGTAACGCTGGCAGGACATGTTCAGCGGCCGGGACCGTATCAGTGGTTTCCCGGCATGCAATTGACGGATTTGATTTCCTCACCCTTGCAGCTCAAGCCGGGCGTCGACGACGGCTACGTCGTCGTCCGACGAGAAAGGACTCGAGGTGAGCCGATACAGGTTCTGTCCGCGGACCTCGCTGCGGCGCTGCGAGATCCCTCCGGCGACGAGAATCTCGTGCTCGGTGCTCGCGATACCGTGCACGTGTTTGACATGTCCAACGGTCGGCAACGAGTCTTGACGCCGCTTCTCGAAGAACTCTCGCAGCAGGCAACCTTCGAACTGCCGTTTCAGAAGGTCGAGGTGGTCGGCAACGTGCGAGCACCGGGCGTTTATCCACTGGAACCGGGAATGCGTATCAGCGATCTGCTGAGAGCCGGCGGCGCGCTGCTGGAGGAGGCGTACGCGCTCGGTGCGGAACTGACGCGGTATTCCGTCGACGGTGGCAGCGTCCGACAGGCAGAGGTTGTCAACGTGAATCTCGAGCAGGTCTTACGCGGGCAACTGGACGCGGACTTGCTATTGCTGCCGCACGATCACCTCAGCATTACCCGCATAGCGGAATGGGAGACGACCTGGTCGGTCAGTCTGGACGGGGAGATCCGGTTTCCGGGCGAGTACAAGATCAGACGAGGTGAGACCCTGCATTCCGTGCTGGAGCGCGCCGGCGGTTTGACCGACGCGGCGTTCCCGGAGGGCGCCGTGTTTCTGCGCGAGAGCCTGAGAGAGCGGGAGCGAGAGCAGGTCGAGGTTCTGGCCCGACGCCTTGAGGCGGACCTCGCGTCCCAGAGCCTGGCCGCGATCGATACCACGGGGTCAGAGACTCTGGCGACCGGTCAGGCACTACTCGAGCAGCTGCGCAACTACAAGCCGGTCGGGCGTCTCGTGTTGAGCGTCGAGCACTTTACGGAGAATCGGCGCTCCGCCGGCCTGGAAGTCGAGCTGCGTGACGGCGACCGTCTGCTCGTGCCGCAAAGATCTCAGGTCGTCACCGTAATCGGCGAAGCACAACAGAATACCTCTCATCTGTATCAGAATGGATTGTCGCGTGATGACTACATCGAGTTGAGTGGTGGACTGACGCGAAGAGCCGACAAAAAACTCATCTATGTTGTTCGTGCGAGCGGGGCAGTCGTCGCCGATAAGCGGTCACGATGGCTGGGTAGCGGAAAGAAGCTCGATATACAGCCAGGCGATACGATTGTGGTACCGCTGGAAACGGATCGGGTTCGGTCTCTCACGTTTTGGGGCAGCGTTACACAAATACTCTATCAGGGTGCAATTGCGATAGCGGCCGTTCAGACGTTTGGGGACTAATGACGATCGTGGATACAGGCGGTATACACTGCGGTTTTGGCGGAGCAGGCCTGGACAGTCGAAACGCGCCGTTTGAATCCATGCCGCGCGATGGCGCAACGGCCGCCGCCATGTGGCTTTCCGAAAACCCGATCGCCGCCTCTCTCGAATTTGAGCTATGACCGAATCTGGTAACTATCCGCAGGCAGAGCTGCAAGGCGACGAGGTCGCGCTTCGGGATCTGGTCGAAATCGTGTGGAGGGGTAAGTGGATTATCGGCGCAATTACCGTGGCAACCGCTATCATGGCGGGAGCCATGGCTCTTACTCTTCCCGACGTCTATCGGGCCGAGGCGCTCGTCGCGATCAACGAGGAATCGAGCAGCGGGGATCTATCGCGACTACTCGGTCAGTACGGCGGCATTGCCGGGCTTGCGGGGATCAACCTCGGGGCGGGCAGTCCGGATAAAGGAGCGATGGGGCTCGAGATCCTGAAATCCAGAAAATTCATCGTAGACTTTATCGAGCGACGCGACCTCCTCGTTCCCCTGCTCGCGGCCACGGGGTGGGATGCCACGTCGGGCCAGCTCGTTCTCGACGCGGACCTCTACGATTCCTCGTCCGGGGTGTGGACCAGAAAGGTTAGCCCGCCGAGAAAATCGGTTCCGTCAAGTCAAGAAGCATACGACGAGTTCAAGGGCATCTTCGCCGTAAGTCAGGATCTGGCTACGGGTTTTGTCACTATCGAAATGGAGCACCTTTCGCCCACCGTGGCGAAACAATGGGTGACCTGGCTGATAGAAGACATCAATAGTACGATCATGGAAAACGATGTGGCCAAAGCCAGCAGGGCAATCTCGTACCTGAATGAGCAGATTGATAACACCTCGGTCTCGAGTCTGCAAAGCATATTCTACTCACTCATTGAAGAGCAGCTCAAAATCATCATGCTGGCTAACATGTCTGACGAGTATTTTCTCAAGACTTTGGATCCACCCGTCGCGCCGGAGAGGAAGTCGAAACCCCGCCGGGCTCTCATCGTCATATTCGCCGCGTTGCTTGGTTTCTTTGCGTCGGCTACGGCGGTACTGATCGCGGCTTCGATGCGGCGTGAAGTTGGGCAGGCGGGCTGAGCTCCAGACCGATTGGCCGGCAGTGGGTACGTCGTTGCGTCTATGGTCGGCGTATCGTTCTCGATACGTTGCGACAACTCAATCAATGAAATCGAGGTAAGCGTTGATGCTGGACGGTAGCACAATTCTTGTAACAGGCGGCACGGGTTCGTTCGGGCATGCGTTCATCCCGATGACGCTGGCAAAGTTCGATCCGAAGAAGATCATCGTATTGTCTCGGGATGAGATGAAGCAATGGGAGATGGCAAAAAAGTATGAATCCGATGCGCGAGTCCGCTTCTTCATCGGGGACGTTCGTGACCGGGATCGTCTCTATCGCGCTCTGGACGGTGTAGACTATGTGGTCCACGCAGCTGCAACAAAGATAGTTCCGACCGCGGAGTACAACCCTTTCGAGTGCGTCAAGACGAACGTCATAGGCGCCATGAACCTGATTGATGCTTGCATCGATAAGGGCGTCAAGCGCGTGGTTGCCTTGTCCACCGACAAGGCCAGTAGTCCGATCAATCTTTACGGCGCAACAAAGCTCGCATCGGACAAGTTGTTTGTTGCGGGGAATTCCTACGTCGGCGGGCACGATACGAGCTTCTCGGTTGTGCGCTACGGCAACGTAATGGGGTCGCGTGGTTCGGTGATTCCGTTTTTTATGTCGATTCGGGATCGGGGAACTTTGCCGATCACTGACCCGCGAATGACCCGTTTCATGATCTCGCTGGAGCAGGGTGTAGGGCTGGTATGGCATGCCTTTAATGACATGATCGGGGGGGAGATCTACGTCAAGAAAATTCCCTCGATGAAGGTCACGGACATCGCCCGAGTAATCGCACCGGACGCCAAACTGGAGACGATAGGCATTCGACCCGGTGAAAAGATTCATGAGCAAATGGTCGGGTTGGAGGACTCTCCCTATACCTATGAGTACGCCGAGCATTTCAAGATTCTTCCTGCCATCAACGACTGGGCGACCTGTGAGAGACGCATAAAGGATGGAGTCAAGGTGGCTGACGACTTCGTTTACGCAAGCGATAACAACACCGACTGGATGGCGGACGAAGGCCTGCGTAGCTGGATCGAATCCAACGCTGACAAGATCGGGGCCATCTGATGATTCCCTATGGCCGGCAGGACATTCGCCAAGCCGATATCGACGCAGTTCTGGAAGTACTCACGTCCGATTTTCTTACACAAGGACCCGTCGTACCCAAGTTTGAAGGGGCCGTGGCAGAATTTGTATCCGCCGACTACGCAGTCGCGGTGAATAGCGCAACGTCTGCACTGCATATCGCTTGCGCGGCACTCGAGCTGGGGCCGGGCGACCTCCTCTGGACGAGCCCGATTACTTTTGTCGCGTCGGCTAACTGCGGTATCTACTGCGGTGCAGACGTCGATTTCGTGGATATCGATCCGGACACGTTCAACATGTGCGCCGAGCGGCTGGCGGAGAAGCTGCACCGTGCGGAAGGCGCCGGCCGGTTGCCGAAGGTTGTAGTGCCGGTTCACATGTGCGGGCAATCCTGCGATATGGAGGCCATTGGCCAGCTTTCCGAGAAGTACGGTTTTCGCGTCATCGAAGACGCTTCCCACGCAATCGGCGGGAGTTATCGCGGGGCCCGGGTCGGCAACTGCGCCCACAGCGATATCACGGTTTTCAGCTTTCATCCCGTCAAGATCGTCACCACGGCGGAAGGCGGCATGGCGATGACGAACGATTCAGAATTGGCTGATCGGATGTCGCTACTGCGCAGTCATGGCATTACTCGGAATCCGGCGGTGATGGAACACGATCCTGATGGGCCCTGGTACTACGAACAGGTCGGTTTGGGCTTCAACTATCGTATGACAGACGTCCATGCGGCCCTGGGGTTGTCCCAACTGGATCGCCTGACCGACTACGTCGCACGCAGACACGAACTTGCTGCAGTTTACGATGCGCGTCTCGGCGGTCTTCCTGTGGCTACGCCGTTTCAGATGCCGGCTTCGCACTCTGCATACCACTTGTACGTGATACGGCTGGTGGAAGGGCGCTGCGCGCCGTCGCGCAAAGACGTCTTCATCGCCTTGAGAGAACAGGGCGTTGGTGTAAATGTCCACTATATTCCGGTACATCTGCAACCCTTCTACAGGCGTCTGGGCTTCGGCCCCGGCGATTTCCCGGCCGCCGAGCGCTACTATTCGTCTGCCGTCACACTACCTCTCCATCCCAACTTGACTGAGGCCCAGCAAGAGCACGTAGTAACAGCGCTGCGGAACGTCTTGGCCGAATGAGCCGTGTCGTCGTCATTCAGGCCCGCAGCGGATCGTCGCGTCTGCCGGGCAAGGCGCTTCTGACGTTTCATGGGCTTCCACTTTTTGTGCTAGCGGCCAAACGGGCCGCTACGACCGGCCGCAAGACGATCCTTGCGACATCGACCTGCTCGTCGGACGACGCTTTGGCCGCTGTGGCCGCAGAGCATGGTGTCGATTGCTTTCGAGGGCCGCTCGACGATGTACTGAAGCGTTTCGTCGCCGCGTTGTCAACGTACGCCGACGACACGATCGTGACACGACTTACCGCTGACAACGTCGTTCCCAACGGGGAACTCATCGATGAGATCGAGCAGGAGTTTTGCGACAGAGGCCTGGAGTACATAACGACCACTGACCGTCGATCGGGCCTTCCCCACGGGGTGAGTGTAGAGATGACGAAGCTTGCGCATTTGCGCGAGGCGGACAAACTCGCAGAAACGAAAAGCGACCGCGAACACGTCACGCCGTTCATAAGACGTAAGTTCGGCAGTACGCCTTTCATGCGATACCGAGCCATGCAGAAATCGTCTTTTCGGACAACGGTGGATTGCTTCGACGATTTTGTATCGTTACTACGCGTCTTCCCTTCCGGCGTCGATCCCGTAGAAATCGGCTGGCGTTCGCTGGTCGAGCGGCTTTCCCTCGGCCTGTTTCAGCCGAATGGCGATGGGCCCGTCGATAAGTTTGTGTTGGGAGCGGCCCAATTGGGAATGCAATACGGCATTACCAACCACAGTAACCTGGCTGACGACGAGCGTCGGGCAATGGTCAAAACGGCGATTGGCAATGGGGTGCCGTATATCGATACGGCGCGGGCCTATGGCAATAGTGAGTCTACGATCGGTCGCGTGCTTGCATCCGGTTGGGCAGGCCGATGCGAAGTTATCACCAAGCTTTCTCCGCTGGACGGTCTAGGTGAGTCGGCATCGGGCGACGTCGTGACAAAAGCCGTGGAAAACAGCGTTCTTCAGTCTTGCGTGTCGCTGCAGACACAGCGGCTTGGAACGCTACTCCTCCACCGGGCGTATCACCTCAAGGCTTATGACGGACGAATTTGGCGCCAACTGTGCGAGCTCCGGGCAAACGGTGCTGTCGACAACATCGGCGTGTCGGTCCAATCACCGGAAGAACTCCTGACAGCGCTGGAACACGAAACGGTAAGCCACATTCAGTTGCCATACAGTGTCTTGGACCACCGTTGGGCGCAGGTCTTGCCAGCGCTTCTGGAGGTTCGCGAGCGCCGGGCGCTTATCGTGCATGTCAGAAGCACCTTGCTTCAGGGATTGCTGGCGAGCGACGACCCAAGTGCCTGGCGATCCGCACACGTGTCGAACTCGTCTACCATACGGTCCTGGTTGAAGCGCCTCGTGAAGGATCTTTCTCGAGACGACGTGCCGGACCTCTGTCTGGCGTGGGCGCAGTCTCAGTCGTGGGTGGACGGAGTTGTTGTCGGTTGCGAGAACCTCGTCCAGTTAGAGCGGAATATAAAATTGTTCCGCAAACCTCTTCTCAGCGCAGACGACATAGCCCACGTAGACGCGTCTCGGCCTGTTGTTGGAAGCGAAACCCTTGACCCGGCAAAGTGGCAAGCAGCAAAGGCAGTCAAGTGAATAGAAACCGTTTCAGCCTTGTAGGGAGGTCCGCGCTGGTCACCGGTGCGGCCGGCTATCTTGGTCGTTCCATGGCGCGGGCTCTTGCAGAGGAAGGGGCGCACGTTTACGTCAACGGCCGAAATTCGAGCAGCTGCAATGAGTTGGTAGAACAGCTGCGCAGGGATGAATTGCTCGCGACGCCAGCGGTGTTCGACATCACCGATCCCGACCGGATCGAGGCGTTTATACACTCATTGGGGTCTGCACCGCTGCACATACTCGTGAACAATGCCTACGCGGGTTCCGGCGGCACGCTCAAGTCGTCGGATGCGCAACAATACCGAGATGCATACGAGATTGCACTTGTGTCTGCACAGCAGACGCTTGCGACTGCGCTGCCTAATCTTCGCGCTGCTGTAGAAGAGAGCGGTGACGCGTCCGTCATCAACGTTGCGTCGATGTACGCGAAAGTCAGCCCGGACCTTCGAATCTACGACACACCTCAAGGGTCGAATCCGCCGTTCTACGGCGCGGCAAAAGCAGCGCTACTGCAGTTCACGCGATACGCTGCCTGCGAATTGGGGAGCGAAGGGATTCGCGTCAACGCAATCGCGCCCGGTCCGTTCCCTGCTCCTGACGTCACACGCAGCTCGCCGGAGTTCGTCGATCGGCTAGCGAAGAAGGTTCCGCTGGGGCGAATTGGTGCGGCAGCCGAGATTGGTGGGCCCACGGTTTTCCTCGCATCCTCAGCATCGTCTTTTGTGAACGGGGCGACGATTGCGGTAGACGGCGGATTTACGAGCTGGTGACCGCAATGCGAAACATCGCCTTCCGCGTGGACGCGTCGGTGGAAATCGGTAGCGGTCACGTAATGCGCTGCCTGACCCTGGCCGATGCGCTTGGCGAGCGAGGTTACTTCTGCCACTTTGTTTGTCGTGATCTGCCGGGGAACATGAGTGCACAAATTCGTGCGCGCGGACACGTCGTCCAGGAGCTGACGAAGGTTGGCGATTCTACCGTTGAAGTGTCCGGGCGCAGACCGCCGCTCGCGCATTCATCATGGCTGGGCGTCAACTGGGAACTCGATGCGGAGCAGTCGCGTCAGGCACTCGACACCATTCGGCCTGAATGGGTCGTGGTCGATCACTATGCACTCGACGCGGAGTGGGAGTCGGCAGCCGTGCCAATACCGGCACAACTTCTCGTGTTGGACGACCTCGCCGACCGTAAGCACAATGCCGATATCCTCCTCGACCAGAACCTTGGGCGCTCCAGCAAAGACTACGATGGTCTGGTGCCCGATCGCAGCCTGCGTCTGATCGGACCCGAGTATGCCCTCATTCGACCGGAGTTTGCGCTGTCTCGGGAGCGTGCTCTCGCGCGCCGAGGTTCTGCTGAAGTCGAGCGCGTGTTTGTCTCTATGGGAGGAATGGACAAAGACAATTCTACCGGTAAGATTCTCGACATTCTGGCTCAGGGGAACCTACCCACTGGGTGTCGGATAAGCGTGACCCTGAGCAGCCGGGCTCCGTGGCTGGAAGCGGTAGCTGCTCAAGCTAAGCAAATGCACTGCAAGACGGATGTTCTGGTGGACGCCACCAATATCGCGGAACTGATGGCCGATGCAGACCTTGCCATCGGCGCAGGCGGCAGTACCGCCTGGGAACGCTGTTGCCTGGGGCTGCCAACTGTCGTACTGATTCTGGCCGAGAATCAAGCGCCTGGTGCGCGCGCGCTGGAAAAGGCGGGTGCTGCGGTTCTTGTTGGACGCATCGAGGATTTTGATTGGGAGAAGCGCTTCATTGACGGCGTGATGTTCGCGAGTCAGCCCTCGAACCTCGCGAGTTTGTCAGCCGGCGCGGCTGAAGTTTGTGACGGCATGGGCGCGGAGCGGGTAACCCGCCATTTGACAGAGGTGCCTGTATCATGAGGATAGACATCGTTTGCTCGAGCGAGAATCATCCGGTCAATCGATGGTTGACGCAGTGGGTCGGCAAGCACCGGAACGCCCACGCAGTTCGAATTCTGAGGGACAAGGCGGACTGCCGTGAAGGCGATATCCTGTTTCTGGTTTCGTGTACGCAGCTGGTTGAACCCGATGTGCTTGGAAGATATCGTCACGCTTTTGTTCTGCACGCCAGCGACCTGCCAAAGGGGCGAGGCTGGAGCCCGCATATATGGACGATCCTCGAGGGCGGAACCTGCATTACCGTTTCCTTGCTTGACGCCGCAGACAGCGTAGACACCGGCGCAATATGGGCGAAGCGCAAGTTTCAGGTACCCAAAGACGCTTTGTACGACGAGATAAACGCGGCGCTGTTCGACATCGAAGTTGCGCTCATGGACGAAGCTTTGCGATTGGTTGCGGCTGGAGAAATGCCCGAGTCCCAGCCGGAATCGGGTGCCACGTATTATCGAAAGCGTCGTCCCGAAGACAGTGAGCTGGACGTGGCATCATCGATCGCTGAACAGTTTGACAAGCTACGCGTGGCGGATCCGGAACGCTACCCGGCGTACTTCAAAATTCACGGGTGTACGTACATCGTGAGAATCGAAAAGGCGGAAAAGAATGGTAGATCTTAAGATCCTCGATCGCGAAATAGGCCCGGGCTATCCCCCATACATCATCGCAGAACTCTCCGCAAACCATAACGGCAGTCTGGATCGAGCTCTGGAGCTGGTCGTCGAAGCTCAGAAAGCCGGCGCAGACGCGATCAAAATCCAAACGTATCGTCCCGATACAATTACTCTGGATTGCAGCGCGCCGATTTTCAAGATCACCGAGGGATTGTGGAAAGGCCGTACACTTTATGAACTGTACGAGTCCGCTTACACACCGTGGGAATGGCATAAACCCATTTTCGATCGGGCAAGTGAGCTCGGCATAACGATCTTTTCTTCGCCGTTCGATAGGACGGCTGTCGACTTACTGGAAGATCTGAACGCACCGGCCTACAAAATTGCGTCGTTTGAGGCAATTGATCTTCCGTTGATCCGTTACGCGGCATCGACGCGTAAGCCGATGATCATATCCACAGGTATGGCGGACATGAACGAAATCTCGGAGGCTATCGACGCAGCCCGTGAAGGCGGTTGCGAACAGCTTGCCATCTTGCACTGCGTGAGCGGCTATCCGGCGCCTGCTGAGGACTACAATCTTCGAACCATCACCGACATGATCGAACGCTTCGGCTTGGTAACGGGACTTTCGGATCATACCCTGGACAATACGACGGCAATCGCGAGCATAGCTCTTGGTGCCTCAATCGTCGAAAAACACTTTACCCTCGACAGATCCGCAGGAGGGCCGGACGACAGCTTCTCCCTCGAACCAGCTCAGCTAGGCGACTTATGCACCGGTGCACGTACCGCCTGGTGCGCTTTGGGTAGCGTAAACTACGCAAGAAAATCAAGTGAAAGCGGAAATACTATATTCCGGCGGTCCTTATTCGTTGCTGAGGACATGAAGCCCGGAGACTCGTTTACCCCGGAAAACCTGCGCAGCGTCCGGCCGGGATACGGATTACCTCCAAAGCACTACGATTCTCTTATTGGTCGCCGGATCAAGGTGTCGGCGAACAAGGGTACGCCTTTGACCTGGGAGATGGTCGAGTGATTGTCCGGTTGCAAATTCGCTCGGTCGACAGCTGTACTTAGCTGCTGTGGGCTATCGGCATGCTCGAGGTTTTTTTTCGGAGTTACGCATTCCAGCGCGCGTTGACCGCGGCCGCCGTTTTTCTGTCATTGCTCTTCGGGGCGTGGGTGATACCTCAATCTGAGTACGCTCAAATACTGCTGGCAATGTTCCTCGCCAAGTTCCTGCAAATCGCCAATCTGGGAGCGACCAACGGCTATTTCGTCAGTTATTACGGGCAGACTGCGATGTTCCAGACCGAGAGTCACGAAGCTGAACACCGGTTTTGTCTGTATCTGTTGCTACAACTGGTATCGATATTCGTGCCGGCCGCTTTGCTCAGCGTCTATCTGTTTCCAAAGTACACGATGGGGATCGCTGCGTTCGTTCTTCTGATACCGATCTACGTTCTGGAGCCCGTTTTTCGACGACGGCGACGCTTCTATATGTCGCTGGTCCCGGACATTCTCATGGCCGCGTCGCTGACGGCAACCGGGCTGATTGCACACTTCGTCCACGAATCCTTCGCATCTTTTGCATCACCCGCTGCCACATTCATGGTCAGCTTGGCGGCCCTTGTCGGCGTGCTGTATGTAATGCTGATGCTGAAGTATGGACGGTCCGCCCAGCCCTTCAAGCGCATATCTCTACGACAAAAACGGGACTACGGCAGACTGATCGCGTTGGGCCTGCCGGTATACCTGGGAACGACTCTCTTCATGCTGGCATCCGGCCTGGATCGGTTTTTATTGCCAATGTACGCCGATGACAAGAGCATTGCGGTGTATATGTTGTCCTATCAGATTGCGACCGGCGCGATGATCTTCCTGGCGTCCGTGAACTTCGTGAATACCATCGATTTCGGGCAAGCCTTTCAATCGGGTGAGCCGTTGCGTTCGGATTTACTGGTACGCAAGTTATCAATGAGTGTCGGGCTTGCGGGATTGAGCGTGGGCGCGATATATCTGGCGTCGCTTGCTCTCGAGAGGTTCTTTCTCGTGGACTATCAGAATCTGACTCGAATCTCCGTAACGCTCGCCGCCGGGCTTTCGTTTTTCTTTATCGCCGGCTCAGTTACGCCAGTTCTTGCGTATCTGCGTAAGCAGACGAATCTAACCATTTTGATGGGCCTATGCGCCACCGTAATTCTGCTCAACAATATCGTTTCCATCTATCTGGGCTGGGGTATTGTCTGGCTTTCGACGGTAACGGCGGTGGTCATCGGCTTATATGGAATGGTGGCGCTTGTGTATACATTCGCGGTCGCCGCAGCGGCCGCACGATGATGAGAAATCAGGAGTTGGACCAGATGCGACGCGTCCCGGCATGAGCAAGGTAATCGTGTACAACCGCCCATGGTGCTTTGCCCAGTTCGAACGACTGGCTCGAGAGACATGGCCGGACTGCCAGCCAGTATCCGTGAGCGAACATAGATCTGCAGACACATGGGGTCTTTCCACGGCGTTCTACGCCGCGTTCAAAAAGGAAGGCGAAGGCACTGACGATGTGCCGCTTACGGAGTCGGAGATCTCCGATATGATTCTCCGCTGCCGATTGCTTCGGTTGTTGGACCGCAGCTATGCTTCCAGATTGTTGCTCGCGATGTACCGAGCGATTGAGCAATGTCTCGATGAGCAGCGCCCCGTTGCTGCACTGTCAATCAGCGTAGATTCCTATGTCATTCATGTCTTGTCCGTAGCTTGCCGGAAACGGGGGATACCCTTCGTCGGCATCGTTCCCTCATTCGTGAACGGCTATTTTCGCGTCTCCGTTTTGGGAGAGCGTACCGAGAGCAGGAGAGCCGACGATGAAGAGATTCGTCAGGTTACTGATATGCTCATGGGAAGAGAGTATAAGCCGGTTTTCCTCGCGCAGACGCCGAAAGCCGTGCAAAGACGCGCTTTGCGAGGTTGGTTACGTAACCTGCCAAAACCGTTGTGGTTTCGTTTCCGGCGGTGGCTCTCGGGTGATCAACTCAACTATCACTACATGACAACGCAGCTCTGGTCACAGCGCTACTGGTCGCTAACGCCGTCAGGTTACTCCGGCGAGAGACCAACGAGCAGGCAGGATATCGCCGGAGTGGATGCATTGACGCCGCTCATTTTCCTGCCCCTTCAGGTGGCGCCCGAGACGACGATTGACTACTGGTCGGCCGACGTGAGCTGGATCGATTACGAGCAGCGTGTCCTCGAGATAATCGCAGAATACCGGGGCGACATCGTGTTCCTCGTAAAAGAGCACCCCAACGCCGTCGGTATGCGCTCACCGGGTTTCTACCGGCAACTCGAGCGGAGCAGCTGCATTATGATTGCGCCGGAGCTTACGTCGAACTCCGTGCTCGATCTTTGTGACGGTGCACTGATCTGTACAGGGAGCGTCGGCTTCGAAGCGGCGCTGCGTGGCTTGCCGGTTTTCTCCGATAGCAGGCCGTTCCATACCGCCGACAGTTTCATCAGGCCAATTGCCGCTCTCAGGGATTTTTACAAGAGCCGTGACGATGGATTCGAAGATCCGAAAGGACGGAATTCGGCAGCGCAGCGGAACGAACGCATCGTACGGCATCTGCTCGAGGGGCTTCTGCCGGGACAATTGATAAACGACGGCTCCTGGTCGGCGGATGACCCTTCACACATCGAAGCAAACGCATCGGTCGCCAGGAGCTTACGCGGATTTCTGGCACGTTTCGAGCAGGGAGATTAGGAAGAACGACTTACTTCTAAACGTCGAATTGGTTATGAAGCAGTTGATCTACATATTCGGTCTGGTGGCCTTGCTGCCCTATGTGTCGTTTATTCCCTTTCCGATGGACACTGCGCCGTTCGCGTTGTTGTTCCTTTCAGCTTTGCTGCTCTTGTTACCGTTGCAGGTCAAGTACCAAGCTCACGGTACGATTGCGCTAAAGCGAGTCGATCTGCTCCCGCTCGGTCTGCTTGCATTCTTCGTGACAGTGCTTGTTGTGCGACTTATTGCTTTTCGGGATCTGGATTCGTTTCGCGTTCTCGGCAACTACATGTCGTTGTTTCTGTTCCTGCTCTACTTTTCGGCCATAGCGAGCGGACAGACGAGTACGCAGCGCGAATTCTACCGAGCGTTGTCTACCTTGCTGGTTGCGGCATCGGTCGTCTACTTGTTAGGGACGCTCCTGCAGTTGGCGTCCAGGCTGACCGGCGCAAGTATCCTGTTCGAAGTGACGAACATGTTCCTGTCGGCAGATATTACCGGACGTACGACGTCTGAACGCGGGTTCAACTCGTTTGCGGCGGAACCGTCATACGCCGGGATCGTATGCTCACTACTCATCACCATCGCCGCGCACTTCTACAGAATAGGTTGCTTGACCAAGAAGAGATTCCTGTTCTCGGTGACCAATTACTTCGTCGTGGTGTTGCTGTCTGCAGCGGCCACCGCCGTGCCATTCCTCATCGTCGCGATTTTGGCGGTAGCGGCGGCGTTCGGTGCCCGCATCAAGTTTACCGTTATCCTGATGGCCGGCCTGATGGCCGCTGTTCTTGTCAGGGTTGCACAGGACTTCGAGCATATTCGATTCTTTTATCTTCTGAACCTCGTCGCAAGCACCGGTTTCACCGGACTGCAGGGCGATGTCAGCACCCTGAGTCGGTTGGCGTCGCCCGTCAATTACGTCCTTCCACTGCTGCGCGGTGAAAACCTGTTGGGACAGGCGCTGTCGGACGTAAGCGTGGGTTACTTTCTTGCGCAAATCGACGAATTGCGCGTTAGCCCGGTAATTCGCGCGAGCCTCGAGATTGGCGTTACAGCCGAAGGCGGCGGTCTGCGAACCAAAAGCGCGATCGGCCAGAGTCTGCTCTTATTCGGCATTCCGGCGGTGCTGTTCTGGTTGTCTCTTGCCGTTAGATTCTTGTATCGACGAGGTTTATCCGATGGGCGCGTCTTCATCATTGTGGTTGTGGTTCTCGGCTATATCATCCAGGTGCCACTGGGCCACCCGACATTCTGTCTCGCCATAGGACTATTGCTGTTTCGTCCGTCTGCCACCTCGAAGGGCGCTGCTCCAGTCAGCGCCGGCGGTCCGGCAGCAGCGGCGGTCGAGCCAGTACGCCCGGCTCCCGCTTGAGCCGATTTTCCCCGGATCGGGATGAAGAACGCGCGCAAGAATATGGGTCGCTTATGCCGACGCGCTTGGCTAGAATCTAGCCCGCCACGCAACGCTGACCGTTTCTCGGAACTCACGGAAATCAGATGAAAGCCCTAATCACAGGTATTACCGGCCAGGACGGCTCCTATCTCGCTGAGCTGTTGTTGAACAAAGGCTACGAGGTGCACGGCATCAAGCGCCGTGCCTCGTCGTTCAATACCGAGCGCATCGATCATTTATACCAGGACCCGCACGAACAAGATGTGCGGATGTATCTGCACTACGGCGATATGACCGACGCAACTAACCTGATTCGGATCATCCAACAGGTACAGCCGAAAGAGATCTACAACCTCGCGGCACAGAGTCACGTTCAGGTATCCTTCGAGACTGCCGAGTACACGGCGAATTCAGATGCGCTGGGCACTTTGCGTATTCTCGAGGCCGTCAATCTTCTGGGTCTCGCAAACGAGACACGGATCTATCAGGCCTCGACATCGGAGATGTTCGGTAAGGTGCAAGAGGTGCCGCAGCGGGAAACGACGCCGTTCTACCCACGGTCGCCTTACGGTGCGGCCAAAGTCTATGCCTACTGGATCACCGTGAACTACCGCGAAGCATACGGGATGCATGCTTCGAACGGTATTCTCTTCAATCACGAGTCGCCGCTCCGCGGAGAGACCTTTGTTACTCGGAAGATCACGCGGGCCATTGCGCGAATCAAGGTCGGCGTGCAGAAAAAGCTCTTCATCGGGAATCTGGATTCATTGCGTGACTGGGGCCACGCACGCGATTTTGTCCAGGCAATGTGGTCGATTCTGCAGCAGCCGGAGCCAGGTGATTATGTCATCGCAACCGGCAAGCAGTACTCGGTCCGTCAATTCATCGAAATGGCTTGCAGTGAAGTGGGCATTGACATCGACTGGAGAGGGCAAGGCGTTGACGAGGTCGGTATCGACCGGGCTAGCGGCAAGGAGATCATAGCCGTGGATCCCAGGTATTTTCGGCCGACCGAAGTCGACACGTTGCTGGGCGATCCGAGCAAGGCGAAGCGGGTTCTCGGGTGGGAGGCAACGACGACGATCGAGGAGCTGGTCAGGGAAATGATTGCGACGGATTACGATATCGCCAAGCGCGACGCAATGATCAAAGAGGCGGGTTTCAAGACCTACGACTATCATGAGTGAGAGCGTGAGCGAATGCGGAGTACAGCAGTGACGGTATTCGTAGCCGGACACAACGGGCTCGTCGGCTCGGCAATTTGCAGAAAACTCAGGTCGAGCGGCGTTCAGCCGGTCGTCGCCGAGCGGAGCGAACTGGATCTTACTCGGCAGTCGGCCGTAGAAGCCTGGTTCGAGGAGCATTCACCGACCGAAGTTTATCTGGCCGCAGCGAGAGTGGGTGGTATACACGCAAACAATTCGTCGCCCGCCGACTTCATTTTCGAGAACCTTGCTATTCAAACTAACGTGATTCATGCGGCGTGGAAGAGCGGGGTCAGCAAGCTGTTGTTTCTCGGATCGTCCTGCATATACCCGAAGCTGGCGCCGCAGCCCATGACCGAGGATTGTCTGCTCGATGGCAAGCTGGAACCGACAAACGAATGGTACGCCGTCGCAAAGATAGCAGGCATCAAGATGTGTCAGGCGTATCGCAGGCAGTACGGCTTCAACGCGATTTCCGTCATGCCGACCAACTTGTACGGGCCCGGAGACAACTTCGATCTCGAAACTTCACATGTGCTGCCGGCGCTTATTCGCAAGTTTCATGAGGCAAAGCAATCGGCGGCCGCAAGCGTGAGTGTGTGGGGAACCGGAAACCCTCGCAGAGAGTTCCTGCACGTCGACGATCTGGCCGACGCCTGTGTCTTCCTGATGCGCAACTACGATGACGAAGATATCATCAATATCGGTTGGGGCAAGGACATCAGTATTGGTGAACTCGCGGCATTGATTCGCGATGTGACCGAGTATGGTGGAGAACTCGAATTTGATTCAAGCAAGCCGGATGGAACGCCCCGCAAGCTGTTGGATACGAGCCGAATCAACGCGCTGGGTTGGAGCCCCGGGATCGGTCTGCGCGAAGGTATTGAAGGCACCTACGCCTGGTTCGTGGACAGTGTCGATCGGCTTTGAGGGTCTCCACTGTCACCGTTTGCGTCAAGAACGAACAGACGACATGCGAGATCGTTGAGCCGGTCTTCTGTCGGCCTTGCGAATTGATCATTTCCTTGGCCCGCCGTTTGTACTCGCACCCCGTGTCAGGAGGAATTTCCTCAGGTTGGTGCTGCTCGCAGGTCGCGGCGTTCTGCTTCGTTTGGCAGGATCGGCGGACAGCCGGGGCCTGATGATTGTGTAGAATTTTTGCGATCTCCGCCTTGCATTCAGTCGAAATCGGAGTGTCGATTCTGGAGATTGCGTCGAATGGATTTTACGGTATTCTACGGGACCAAATCGGGAGATCGCCGGCCCCGGCAGGCAGTCACATCTTTCTCTCTTTGGTCCACGGATTCATGCTTCGGCTTACAGAGGGGATAGCTTGAAAACCAAATTCTCAGAACACGACGCGGTCTACCTGTCCAGGCGCAGAGAAGTTGCCGCCGACATCGGCCGCCCGGATCTCTACGACGTCATCGATCAATTTGGACTCTACGCCGGCGCACAAACACTGGTTCGCTCGCATGCCGTGTGTGATCTGTTGAGGCAGACGCTCGAGACGCCTGGGGACATCGTCGAGTTTGGGTGCTGGAAAGGAGCCAATTTGCTGACGATGGCGAAATTCCTGAGTGTCATGCAGCCCAATACGATCAAACAGATGTATGCGTTCGATAGTTTCGAAGGCCTGCAGACCTTCGACGAGAAGGATGGTGCCAAAGCAGAGCAAGAGACCCGGGGCGATTATGTCGGGGACGAAGCAGTCATTCGTAAAATGATTGCGCTGCACGGGTTCGAAGAGTGGGTGCACCTGGTCGTGGGTAACGCGATCGAAACGATTCCCGAGTTTTTTAGGCAGAACGATCACAAGATGATCAGCTTCGCCTATGTCGACTTCGACTTGTATGAACCCTGCGCAGTGGCGCTTGAGCATGTGGACCGCTGTTTGTCCGTCAACGGGCTGATCGTTTTCGACGAAGCGCTCACCGATCAATGGCCGGGCGAGGGGATTGCTGCCCGCGAACTCCTCGACAAATCGACAAACACGTACGAGACGATCATTGTGCCCTACGTCCGGCAACCCACGCTTGTGCTACGTCGTCTCGCCTGAGGCAACGTTTGACAATGAATCCCAGAGCCATAATTGGGCGGAGCGTCCATGATGTCGTTGAAGTGGAAGACACCCTGGTGGTCATTCACTCTTCAATGCCTCTGCTCGGCCCGCCGTCGGGGGTCAGGAAATGGGACTGGTTATTCGTCCTGGACGAGCTGGTTCGTTCAGGAAAAACACTCGCCATTCCTGCTTTCACGTTCAGCTTTTGTAGTGGGCAGAGCTATCACTTCCGCGATTCAGCATCCGAAGTCGGCATCCTCGGTGAATGGGCTTTGGAGCTGAACGGTGCAAAAAGAACGGCTCACCCGATATACAGCTTCGTGGTCGTCGGGCCCCTGGCGGATGAGCTTTGCGCCGCCCGCAACTCAACCACCTTTGGCCCCGATTCCAGCTTCTCACTATTTGACAAACACAATGCCCGCATTGTCATGTTGGGCTGCGGTTGGGAGTACTGCACATACTTTCATAAGTTCGAAGAAGAACAAAACGTTCCTTACCGTTATTTCAAGACGTTTACCGGCGAGGCCGATTTCGGCCAGGGTGCCACTCAGGCAAGCGCGGAGATGTTCGTAAGAGACCTGGAACTCGATCCGGCAAACGATTTCTCAGACATCCCGCGTCGCCTTCGAGAATCGGGAAAACTGAAAGAAACGCAGCTATGGAAAGGTACGGTGGCGTCGGCGTCCTGTCAGGACATCGCAGACGTTGCCGTCGAACTGCTCGAGTCCAATCCCTGGCACATGGTTCACGACTATCGGCAAAAGCTTCATTTGGCGAAGAGTATTGCCAAAGCGAAGTCGGCGCCACCGCTCAAAGTCGCGTTGTTGGGCAGCAGCAATCTGGAGCTGGTCAAAGAGAGCATGGAGAAGGTGTGCAAGGACGCCATCAGCGATCAGCGCGTGGAACTTCACACTGTGCCGTATGGGCAGCTGTTTCAGCAGATCCTGGATCCGGCCTCAGAGCTGAGAAAATTCCAGGCCGATACTACTTTTTTTGCCGACAGGCTCGAAGACGTGCTTGGCGTTTACTCTCTCGAGGAAGCAGACCTTGAGCGTGCACTTGAGAAAGTCAGGCAGTTCGTATCGCTCATTGAAGAGTATCGCGACAACGTTGCGGGCCCTATCGTCGTCAATCGCTTTTTTCCGTCGGTCCACTCGACGATGGGTCTCGCCGATCAGGCATCGGGTGCGGGAAGCAGCGCACTCGTGGCGCAGTCGAACCAGCTATTGAGTGCCCTGGCGGACAAAGTGGACGGTATCCGCCTGTTTTCGGTGGATGCCCCTTTGGCCGATACGTCGTCAGTTGGCATCACCGATTCGCGCCTGTGGTTTCTGGGCAGATTTCCTTTTTCCAGCAGTTTTTCGGAATATCTGGCACACCGGTACCTGGGTACGCTGCTCGTGACGACAGGGCGCACCTGCCGTCTGATTGCCGTGGACCTGGACAATACGCTCTGGGGCGGAGTGCTTGGCGAGGACGGAAAGTCGGGCATACGCCTGGGCGGAGACTATCCCGGAAACATCTACGCGTCCTTTCAGCGCGTGTTGAAACAGTTGAGCGAAAGGGGCATAGCTCTGGTGATCTGCAGCAAGAACGATGATGCATTGGCGCTTGACGCGATCACAACACTGGATGCCATGGTCCTGACCGCTGACGACTTCGTGGCAAGAAAGATCAACTGGAAACCTAAGTGGCAGAACATCTCGGATGTGTGCAAAGAGCTCAATCTGGGTCTCGCCAACGTGCTGTTCATTGATGACAACCCTGTGGAGCGCGAACAAGTCCGGCAGTTTCTTCCCGACGTCAAAGTGCTCGAGCTTCCGGATGATCCTTCCTACTATGGAGAGTCGCTGTTGGCGTCGCCGTGGATCGAATGTTGGTCCGTCACTAGCGAAGACAGCGTACGCAACAAAAACTATCGTGCGCGAGAACTCCTGCTCGAGGACCGAGCGAGCTTCCAGAACCTGGATGAGTTTTACGCCAACCTCGGTCTAAAGGTGACCCTGAGTTCCTTGAGTTCGGCTAACCTGGATCGCGCGACGCAGCTCGTCAACAAAACCAATCAGTTCAACGCGACTACTCGCCGATACAACAAAGAACAGCTGGCTGCATTCGACGAAGACGGCGGCGAGGTAATCGTTATCGGATGTCAGGATAAATACAGCGATTACGAAATCATAGGCGTATTGCTCCTCAAGCACGAACACCCCGATCCTGGATGGATTACAGTCGACAATTACCTGTTGTCTTGTCGTGCGTTGGGCAAGGGCCTCGAGTCAGGCGTATTGGCATGGTTACTCCAGGAGCAGAAAGAAGCGGGCGCTGTCGGCGTCATCGGAGAGATTGTGGTGACCGAACGCAACGAGCCCGTCCGGCAAATCTACAGCGATTCAGGATTCAAGAATCATAAATCGGCGGACACGTGGATTGCGCCTTTGGCGGAAATGCGCGTCTCCGTACCGGCGTGGCTAAGTATCAGCAACGAGTTGAAACAAAGCAGTCTGGCTTGACATGACAAATTTCCAAGATTTCGCCGTTGGCGATCATATTTCGTTTGAGCGCGTGATCGATCTTGCTGGCTACAGGGCCTTCGAGTCGATTAGTGCTGACGACAATCCATTGCATCACGACGAGGCTTACGCCAGGAGAAGTGGTTACGACGTGGCGGTCGCACCGCTGCATCTGGTGATGGCGCCGATCTCCGCAATCGCCGGTACAGTTTTCCCCGGCGAGCCGTCGCTGTACCTGGGGCACAAGGTGCAGGCCCTGAAACCGGTCCTGTACGGAGACTCGATTTGCTATTCGGCTCGAATCACCGCGATCAATTCCACGTACAGAATTCTGAGCATTCGCGTGCTCGGGCTGCGCGGCGTCGAGGTCGTCTTGTGCTGCGACATGGACGTGCAGGCCCGATCGGACGAATGGGAGACGCCCTCCCAGCACGCCATTCAGCCGGCAGCCGGTGACAAAACCGCCCTGATCACCGGAGCGTCCGGGGACATAGGTCAGGCGATATCCAGGCGGTTGGCCAGGGACGGTTGGAACCTGATTCTGCACTACCGAAAAAGCAGGGAAGCCGCGCAGCGGATCGCAGACGCCTGCGGAGAAGACTGTGCCGTGTCGCTGGTTGCCGGTGACCTGGAGACCGCGGACGGATGCGATGCACTGGCGTCGGTGCTGGAAAAGGCAAATAACTTGTCGCTGCTCGTGCACAGCGCATCTCCGCCGCTCGATTCGAGTCTTGAACGGCTGCTCGCCGTTCAATTTCGTGCCTTGGCGACACTGTGTAACGCAGTGCTACCTTCTTTTCTTATGCGGCAGGCAGGGACGGTTATTCAAATTGGCAGTACAGCTGTTTCAACTTCACCTCCCGGTTGGGAGAATTACGTGGCGGCCAAGAATGCCGCGACCGGACTGCTCAATGGTCTGCACACAAGCTATTCGAAGTGGGGCGCCCGCTTTCTGACCTTGGCTCCCAGCTCTGTTAAAGGGGCCTATTCCGAAGGCTATCGACTTGACGATGCCGGGGTGTTGTTACCCGAAGAAGTTGCCGAAACGGTACTCGATATGGCTGTTCACCCGGATCAGTCGGGTAACTACATCGAACTGGATACTCAGGGCAAGCGTGTCGGCGACTTTGGCTTCCATATGCCCCGGGGACCGGGTGCTGCCCCTGTTTCAGAGGTTGCTGCTGGCGCTCCTGCGGAGAGCCATTCTGTGGGTGGCCAGGTCCTTGTGTCTGACGACGCGGTAGTCACTCAGATCTCGACGATCGTCTGCAACGTACTGGAACTCGCGCCATCGACATCGTTGGCCGGGGCCGGGATTGGCACGATATCAGGCTGGGATTCTCTGGGCCATATCAAGATGATGCTCGAACTCGAGCGAGAACTCGGTATTGCGTTTAGCACCGAGGAAATCTCGGAAACCTTACTGTTCGATTCGCTCGTCGCACTTTGTCTGACGAAACTCAGTTCACGAACATGAGCATTATCCCGTGTCTCCGCCCCCGGCGTTCAGGCAGGACGTTGCGTTGACCAACACCAGGTCTTTGGGGCAGCAGATGCACCATCTGTGTGAGGCCCTTTTTCCCATATGCCGCAGCATCACCGGGAACGGTTTCCGCACGTCGCTGGCTATGCTGAGCGAACATCTTCCTGGCCTCCAGGTGACGGAAGTGCCTACGGGCACGGCATGCTTTGACTGGGAAGTGCCCCGGGAATGGAATATCCGCGATGCCTACATTCTGAAACCGGATGGCACGAAGATCTGCGATTTCAAAGAGTGCAATCTGCACGTTGTCGGTTATTCGGTCCCGATCAACAGGACAGTTACACTGGATGAACTGCAGGAACACCTGTATTCGCTCCCCGACCAACCCACGGCGATCCCCTACGTAACGTCGTATTACAAAGAGCGCTGGGGGTTCTGTATAGCGCACCAGGATCGAGAACAACTGCGTCCCGGGGACTATACCGTCGTAATCGACAGTGATTTGAGAGACGGGTCCCTGTCCTACGGTGAGTTGATACTGCCCGGGGAAACAGACGCCGAAGTCTTTTTGTCCAGCTATCTCTGTCACCCGTCTATGGCCAACAATGAGCTATCCGGGCCGGTCGTAACGACTTTTCTGGCGAAGTGGCTGCAAGGGCTGTCCCGGCGCAGGTATACCTATCGCATCGTGCTGATTCCGGAGACCATCGGATCAATCGTCTATCTGAGCCGGCATGCTGACGCCATGAAAAAGAAGATGGTGGCAGGGTTCAATATTAGCTGCGTCGGTGATGACCGAGCTTATTCCTACTTGCCGTCCCGTCGCGGAGAAACCGTGGCCGACCGCGCGGCCCTGCATGTCATGCAGCATGAACATCCAGACTATGTGACCTATAGCTACCTGGATCGAGGCAGCGACGAGCGTCAGTATTGCAGCCCGGGTATTGATCTTCCCGTATGCTCGATCATGCGCAGCAAGTACGGCGAATACCCCGAATACCATACGTCCCTCGACGACCTTACACTGGTAACGCCATCAGGGCTCCAGGGTGGCTACGAAGCGATTCAAAAAGCGATCGAATGTGTGGAGATGAACGAGACCCTGCGGGCGACGGTGTCCTGCGAGCCGCAGCTGGGCAAGCGCGGCCTCTATCCAACCGTCAGCACCAAAGACAGCGCACGGCATGTCCGAAGTATGATGAATTTCCTGGCCTATGCCGACGGCAGTCTCAGCTCGCTGGAAATCGCCGAGAGAATTGGCACACCGCTTTGGGAATTGGCCGAGAGTCTCACGAATCTGAAAAAGGAAGGTCTGCTCGAGGTCGTAGACTCTTGAGCGGATAGGTTTGCGGCCCTCCCTCTGTCGAGCAAAGGCGACCTGCCAGGTAGGCTGAGTAGCTGCAGGCTGAGTAGCTGCAGGCTGAGCCGCAGCGTGCAGCAGGCGTAAACAATGAAATGATAAGGAATCCTGTGCGTGAAGCCAGCTTCGAACGGTTCGCGTCGAGCTGACGCCTCTCTAGCGGGTGGATCCGAAGAAGATGCTAGTATCCGGTCACGTATTTGCTGTAGGTTTCAAGGGAGACCAATGCGGAAAGTGGTATTACTGGAATCGGAAGGAGCCTCTTTCGGTTCTGCGCGAGCGGCTGAACGCGATGCCGTCCCGGCTGTCTTGTCCGAACCCGCCAACAGGCACTGCTTCTCGATGACAAGATCAGAACCGGGGTACGAGAGACTTGAGTCATGGACTCAATGGACAACCGTTGAAACAGGGAAGACTCCTGTGGAGCGCGCGGCCTTCGGACCGGATGGAGCGTCCCACAAGCCTTTGGATACGGGCCGGGTGAACGGGTCGGAGTGTAGCTCCGGGATCCAGCTAGGCGGCGGTATTGCGAGTACCTGCGCCGGCTTCGCGGACAGTGTTGATCGGCCATGAAGGTCTCCATTGTCACCGTTTGCTTCAACAGTGAGCAGACGATACGAGATACGCTTGAGTCAGTCGTCAGTCAGTCCTACGAGGACATCGAATACATCATCGTGGACGGGGCATCCACAGACGGTACGCTGGCGATTGTCGACGAGTTCAAGGATCGCATTGCGCGCGTCGTTTCCGAGCCGGACGGTGGAATATACGATGCGATGAACAAGGGTATAAGCCTCGCCACCGGAGATTTGGTAGGGCTCCTGAATTCCGATGACTTTTTTGCGTCGGAGAACGCGGTATCGGAAATTGTCGAGTGTTTCCGGGGAAATGACGAGCTGGATATCGTATTCGGCGATCTTGTCTACGTAAACTCGAAGACGGACAGCACCGTCAGGCGTTTCTACAGTTCCAGGAGGTTCAGACCCTGGAAGCTGCGATTCGGTTTCATGCCGCCGCATCCGGCCACATATGTGCGCAAGCGCGTCTACGACAACTTCGGCCTCTACAGTCTGGACTATCGGATTGCATCCGACTACGAGATGTTCGTACGCTGGCTGTTCGTCAATCGCATTCGGTTTCGCAGGGTAAACAAGGTCCTGGTTCGTATGCGGATGGGCGGCATAAGCACGTCGGGTATAAGCAACAGTCTGCTGCTGAACAAAGAGATTGTTCGTGCCTGCGTCAGCAACGGTCTGTACACGAATGTGTTTTTTCTGATGCCCAAAATTCCATTTAAACTTCTGGAGCTGTTTAGCCGGCCGCGCTCGACCGTCTCGACATGAGCCGTGCCGACCTTACTTCAGGGACGGGCAGAGTTCTGGTGACCGGGGCTACGGGATTCGTTGGCGGGCACCTGTGTGCTTTGCTTGCGCGTAGCGGGTTCGACGTTGTCGGCGCAGCTCGTCGTTCGCTGCCCACAAAGAACGGCGGGGATTTTCCGGTCGTGCCTGTCGGCGATATCGGGGCCGACGTCGATTGGGAACCGCTTCTGGCCGGCGTCGACTACGTGGTGCATTTGGCCTCTCGGGTGCATGTAATGTACGAACAGGAAAATGAGCCGCTCGAGGCGTTTCGCCGCGTCAACGTATTCGGCACGGAACGATTGCTGGCTGCGCTTTCGCCGGGTCAGCTAAAGCGCTTTGTCTATGTGAGTACCGTAAAGGTGTTTGGGGAGTCGGGCGCGAATTCGGCGATCTGCGCGCACGATGAACCGGATCCGCAGGATCCCTACAGCGTTTCCAAACATGAGGCGGAAATCGAGGTTGAGAAGGTAGCGCGCAAAATCTCGTGCCCGTACACGATAATTCGTCCGCCGCTGGTCTACGGGCCGGGCGTAGGCGGCAATTTCCTTCGCCTGCTGAAGCTGGTGGATCGCGGGGTTCCCTTGCCGCTGGGTAGCGTGCGGAATGCGCGGAGTATGGTGAATGTACAGAACCTATGCGATCTAATACGCGAGTGCCTGACAAACGAAGCCGCGGCCGGTAAGAAACTGCTGGTGTCCGACAACACCGATGTGTCCACGGGAAATCTTGTC
This sequence comes from Woeseiaceae bacterium, assembly GCA_028289545.1. Lineage (GTDB taxonomy): Bacteria > Pseudomonadota > Gammaproteobacteria > Steroidobacterales > Woeseiaceae > UBA1847. The sequence goes on along the minus strand of JANQPG010000029.1, from coordinate 53,956 downwards.
CTGAAACTTGCAGCAGCGATGTCGAGGCAGAGTCGGGTTTTTCCGTTCTCGCCGCGTCTTCTCCGCCTGGCGGGTTCGCTGCTCGGTCGGCGAGCGGAGATAGACAGGCTCGTCGAGTCGCTGACAGTAGACATCAGTGAAACGAAAGACGCGCTGGACTGGACACCACCTGTTTCGCTGGATCGCGGCGTAGCGCACACCGTCGACTGGTACCTGGCTTCCAGGTAAATGGGCGTCTTCGAGCTGACACTCGTTGTTGCAGCCCTGATTCTGGGCGTTGTGATTACCGGCGTCGTCAGGTTTTACGCCCTGCGGACAAACCTTGTAGACATACCGAACGATCGCAGTTCACATAGCACCGCGACGCCCCGTGGAGGCGGGCTGAGTATTGTCCTCGTATTCGCCGGCGTCCTTGTATCGGTCTATATGGCTTCCATGCTGAGCTCGACGGTGTTCATCGTGTTGCTTGCAGCGACGGTGGCTATCGCCGCCGTGGGTTTTCTCGACGACCATGTGGATATTGCTCCGATCTGGCGGTTTCTCGTTCAAGCGTCCGTCGCGGCCGGGGTCGTCATTGCGCTCGGAGGGATGCCTCCTGTCGATTTCGGTCGGGCCCAGGTTGACCTGGGTGTGACGGGCGACATTCTGCTTGTCGTGTTTATGGTGTGGTTCACAAACGCGTTCAACTTCATGGATGGCATAGACGGGATTGCAGGAGTGGAAACGACGTTCATAGCGACCAGCGCGGTGCTCCTGATAGGTGTTTCGGAAGGCGGAGCCGTGAACGTCCTTCTGGCTGCTCTCGCTGCGTCGACAACAGGATTTCTGGCCTGGAATTGGCCGCCGGCGAAAATATTCATGGGCGATGTCGGCAGCGCCTTCGCCGGCTTCATACTCGTGGCTATTGCGCTGGTCGCAAGCGGACAAGGCATCATGCCGTTGTGGCCGTGGCTGATTCTCAGTAGCGTGTTTGTCGTCGATGCGACGGTGACACTGGTGACACGGATGCTCCGTGGTGATGAGTGGCACAGTGCACATCGCAGCCACGCTTACCAAAAGGCTGCGAGACGTTTCGGCAGCCACCGCTCGGTTACGCTTCTGGTACTGGCCATCAACGTCGTCTGGTTGCTTCCACTCGCGTTTGTCGCGGCAAGAAAACCGGAAACCGGGTGGTGGCTCACCTGTCTGGCATGGACGCCTCTCGTGATTGTCTCGCTGTTGCTGGGCTCGGGCCGCCCGGACAAATCCGACTCGGCCGTTTCGTAGCGTGTCGATGTGTTCCGACGCAAGCGTGAGATCGCCAGTGTCTCCTGTCGCAGGGCGGCGCGTTGCCAGGCCACCAGACAGAAAAGTACAAAATCGTACAGATATATACAGTTTTTCCGTTATCATCCGTTACCGGATGGTGCGAGCCGAATTGCCGATGCAAGTTGCAGTGCTAATGTAGCGGTCAACGCATTGGTGCCGGGCTCGTTGGAACATAGAAAATAGGGCGATGCGAAGACCTGTCGACAGGTCACGTCATGTGGTAAGGGCCAGTCAGATACGGTAAGCTCCGCGACGCGGGATTTAGCAAGGGCGCTGACAGGACAGGAATCGAGTCGCCGCAGCCTCATAAAATGAAGAGCGATGCTATGGCCAACACCAGACGGGCGATGCTCGACAGCATTCGTCATGACCTCATCAACATGTCCAGAAACGGCAAGGCGGCGCTCTCGATGCTGGTTGACCTTGCCGGCACAATCTGTGCGTCGGTGCTCGCGCTCTGGGTTCTGGCAGAGACCGGATTAACGAACTTAACGGGTTGGCTCGTTGCTTTGGCACCAGCGAGTATCGCGGTGTTGTTTGCGTGGCGACTCGGGCTTTATCGATCCGTCGTGCGCTACGTTGGTTTGGACCTGCTGGCTGCCTCAAGCACGATCTCCGTCGTATGCAGCGGATTCGGCGCCACCATTCTGCTCCTGGCCGGTCACAACAGCCTAGCAATGCGATGGGCTCTGGTGTTCTGCGCCTTGACGGTGATCTTCCTGACTGCCGTTCGTTATTTCGCTTCGGTGTTTCTCGCTACGCGGCAACGGTTGGGCATTCAGGAGAAGGTTGCAATCTACGGTGCGGGCAGCCTCGGTGCGCAGCTGGTTTCCAGCCTGCGTAGTTCGCTGGAGTTCGCACCCGTAGCCCTGCTCGACAATGACGAAAAGCTCAGTGGAAAGCGGATCAAGGGACTTGAAGTTTATCCTCCTTCCGATCTGCAGTACGTCATCGAGAAGCTCGGTGTTTCGCGTGTTCTTCTGGCACTGCCGAAGACATCGCGCCGAAGCCGCAGGAGAATACTCGAGCAGTTATCCGAACACCCGGTGCATGTTCAGACGGTTCCAGAGCTCGATGCTATCGTTAGTGGTAAGGCAAAACTGGACGATATTGCCGACGTCGATGTCAAAGACCTGCTCGGTCGCGACTCAGTGCCGCCCAACGAGAAGCTGTTGAGGGCATCGATTACCGGGAAATCGGTGATGGTTACCGGAGCGGGAGGGTCTATCGGTTCCGAGCTGTGCCGACAGATACTCAAGCTCAACCCCCGGTGTCTGGTCATGTTCGAGCTGTGCGAACCTTCGCTGTACGCAATCGAAATGGAAATCCGGAAACTGCGTGATCGTGCCGAGCTGGATATCGAGATTGTGGCGCTGCTGGGCTCAGTGCACCATGAAGACCGTCTCCGTGAGGCGATGCAGGCGTTCAAGATAAACACAGTGTTTCACGCAGCGGCCTACAAGCATGTGCCGATGGTCGAGCACAATGTATTCGAGGGCATACACAATAATGTGTTCGGCACGCTGCATTCGGCTCGGGCTGCACGGAATGCCGGTGTCGAGTCCTTCATACTGATCTCAACGGACAAGGCGGTGAATCCCACCAACGTGATGGGTGCAACCAAACGCATGGCCGAGTTGATTCTGCAGTCGATGAATTCCGAGTCGGCAACGCGCTTCAGCATGGTGCGTTTCGGCAATGTGCTGGAGTCTTCCGGTTCGGTTGTACCGTTGTTCAGGCAGCAGATCCGGAACGGCGGCCCGGTGACCGTTACCCACCGCGATATCATTCGCTACTTCATGACGATTCCGGAAGCCGCGCAGCTGGTTATTCAGGCGGGCGCCATGGCCAAAGGTGGCGACGTGTTCGTTCTGGATATGGGTAAGCCCGTGAAGATCTACGATCTTGCCGTTCGCATGATCAATTTGATGGGGATGACCGTTAAGGGGCCGGAGCTTCCGGAGGGTGATATCGAGATTGCCTTTGTCGGTCTGCGCCCCGCAGAAAAGCTCTATGAGGAACTGTTGATCGGAAGCAACGTCACCGGAACTGAGCACCCGCGAATTCTAAGAGCCGACGAAGAGTGTATTTCCAAAGACAAGCTCAACAGCTTGATCGACGAAATGAAATCCACGTCCGCCGGACGCGACTACGAACGAGCCAAAGAAATCCTCATCGAGGCCGTAAAAGAGTACACGCCCAGCGAAGGCATCGACGATCACGTCTGGAAACGGAAGCAGAGTGTGAAACGGGAAGCACGAGACGACAGAGTGATAGAGTTCCCGTCCGCTGGCTGAGGTTACTGCTCCGAGCCCGGCTTTGAGGCGATCTTGGCCGGATTCGGTTTGTCGAATTCCCGTCATATTGGGCTGTATAATTCGCGTCTGTCGCCAGCGATTGAAAGTACGCCATGCACCTCACCATTTTCGGCTCCGGTTACGTGGGCCTCGTCACCGGCGCCTGTATGGCCGAAATGGGCAACCACGTGGTTTGCGTAGATATAGACGAAGACAAGATTGCCCGACTGAACGCGGGTGAAGTGCCGATCTACGAGCCCGGGCTCGACGACTACATCTCGCGGAATCGCGAAGCAGGCCGCCTGGAGTTCACCACCGACGTCGGCAAAGGCGTTGCGCACGGTCTGTTTCAGTTCATCGCCGTGGGCACTCCGCCGGACGAGGACGGCTCGGCGGACCTGAAACACGTGCTGGCGGTGGCACGTTCCATCGGCGAGCACATGGACGACTACCGGATCATCGTCGACAAGTCGACCGTGCCGGTAGGAACGGCCGACCAGGTGAAAGCCGAGATAGCGACCACCCTCGAGTCACGTGGCAGGAAGATTGAATACGACGTCGTATCGAATCCCGAATTCCTCAAGGAAGGCGCGGCTATCAACGACTTCATGAAACCCGATCGGATCATTGTGGGCACGGACAACCCGCGCACGACCGAGCTGCTGAAATCGCTATACGAACCCTTCAACCGCAACCACGACCGTGTGATCAGTATGGACATCCGTTCCGCGGAACTGACCAAGTACGCGGCCAACGCCATGCTGGCGACGAAGATCAGTTTCATGAACGAGTTGGCGAACCTGGCGGAGCGCTTCGATGCCGATATCGAGAACGTCCGCATTGGCATCGGCTCCGATCCCCGTATTGGTTATCACTTTATCTATCCGGGCGCGGGCTACGGCGGCTCCTGCTTTCCGAAAGATGTGCGCGCGCTGGCGATATCCGCCGGCAAGGTGGGCTATGACGCCGCGCTGCTGACTGCTGTCGAGGACGTCAACAACCGGCAAAAGCACCGCCTCTTCGAGAAGATCAGCCAGCATTTTGACGGCAATCTCGACGGCAGGACCGTGGCTCTCTGGGGGTTGTCTTTCAAGCCGCGCACTGACGACATGCGCGAAGCGCCGAGTCGGGTGTTGATGGAAGCGTTGTGGGAGTCGGGCGCGAGAGTGCGCGCCTACGACCCCGAGGCGATGGACGAAGCGCGGCGACTCTACCCGGAACAGGCGGGAATGACGCTTTGCGAATCCGCTTACGATACGCTCGAGGGGGCGGACGCACTTGCCATCGTCACGGAGTGGCAGGAGTTTCGCAGTCCCGACTTCCCGGCAATCAAGGCGTCGCTGAAGACGCCGGTAATCTTCGACGGTCGCAACCTGTATGAGCCCGACGCGATCGAGGCGCTCGGGATCGAGTACTACGCAATCGGACGTGGTCGACACTGACAAACAAGCCAAAACGGTTAGAATCACGGGCTTCCAAGAACAGACAGGTCATTTCCCATGAGTCAGATTCTCCCCGTCATCCTGTCGGGCGGCGCCGGCACACGCCTGTGGCCAGCATCGCGGGCCATGTACCCCAAGCAACTCCTGCCGCTGGCAGGCAACCATACGATGCTGCAGGCGACGGCACTGCGCAGCCGCGGCCTCGCGGATGCCAGCGAGCACTGCCTTGTCGTCAGCAACGAGAACCATCGCTTCACGGTCAGTGAGCAGCTCGACGGGATCGGAATGCAAGCCCGAATCCTGCTCGAACCGGAAGGCCGCAATACGGCGCCCGCCGTGGCACTCGCGGCGTTGCTCGCCGATTCGGAGGATCTGCTGCTCGTGATGCCGGCGGATCACGTGATCCGGAACCTCGATGCATTTGGGGCTGCGGTCAGTGCCGGTCTCGGCGCGGCGGCAACGGGTAAGCTCGTGACCTTCGGTATTGTTCCGGACGTACCGGAAACCGGCTACGGCTATATCCGCGCAAACCCGGTCGACGGCAACCCGGTGCCGGTTCGGCAGTTTGTCGAGAAACCGGATCTGCCGACCGCGGAGCAGTATCTGGCTTCCAGTGAGTTTTTCTGGAACAGCGGCATGTTTCTGTTCAAGGCGGGCGCTTTTCTTCAGGAGCTTGCCGAACACGCCCCGGTTATCGCGACGGCATGCCGGGACGCAATGGCCGACATGAATGCGGATGGCAATTTTATTCGACCCGATCGGGACGTGTTCCTGAGTTCACCCTCGGACTCGATCGACTACGCGGTCATGGAGAAGTCGTCCAACGCGGCCATGGTACCGCTGGATGCCGGGTGGTCCGACGTCGGTTCGTGGTCCGCTCTGCAGGATGTTTGCGAAAAAGACGCCAACCGCAATACGCTCGAGGGCGACGCTCTCGTCCACAACTGCGAACACACCTATGTGCAGGCGGAAAGCCGCCTCGTGGCCGCCGTGGGCTTGAAGGACGTCGTCGTCGTGGAAACCAAGGATGCCGTGCTTGTGGCCGACCGCGAGCAGTCGCAGGACGTCAAAGCGCTTGTCGACCAGCTCAAGGCGGGGGATCGCGAGGAGGTTTCCCTTGGGCGCCAGGTGTTCCGGCCCTGGGGCAGCTACGATAGCCTGGAAAACGAAGACAATTTCCAGGTCAAGCGGCTGATCGTCAAACCCGGCGCCGTGTTGTCGCTACAAAAGCACGCGCATCGCTCGGAGCACTGGGTGTGCGTCAAGGGCAAGGCGAGAATCACCCGCAACGACGAGGAGTTCGACCTCAACGTCAACGAGTCGACCTACATTGCGATCGGCGACATACACCGTATCGCCAATCCCTATGACGAACCCGCGCACATTATCGAAGTGCAGTGCGGAGACTATCTGGGCGAAGATGATATCGTGCGTATCGAAGACAACTACGGACGCGAAGGAACCAACACCTGATGACGGTCACCATCGACAGCTTCAAGGCCTACGACATTCGTGGCCAGATCCCGAACCAGCTCAATCCTGACATCTGCTACCGGATCGGCAACGCAACCGCCCGGTTTCTCGACGCGAAGCGGGTCGTCGTCGGCCGCGATATGCGGCTGTCCAGCGAAGAGTTCGCCAACGCGGTCGCGCGTGGCCTCGAGGAGGCGGGCGTCGAGGTGCTCGACATCGGTCTCTGCGGTACCGAAATGGTTTACTTCGCGACCATGCACCTCGAGGCTGACGGCGGCATTATGGTGACGGCAAGCCACAACCCGGCAGACTATAACGGGCTCAAGCTGGTTCGCGAGGCCGCGAAGCCGATCAGCGCCGACACGGGCCTGAAAGACATCCGTCGAATCGCCGAAGCTGACGAGCGGCACGCCGCGCCCGGTGGCAAACGCACGGGCGTCGACGTCTTCGACGCTTATGTCCGGCACATGCTGGGTTACGTTGACGTCGACCGGCTCAAGCCGCTGAAGCTCGTCGTCAACGCCGGCAACGGCTGCGCCGGCATTGCGGTGGATGGGCTCGAGCCGCATCTTCCGTTCGAGTTCGTCAAGATTCACCACGAGCCCGACGGCACGTTCCCGAACGGCATTCCGAATCCGCTGCTGCCGGAGAACCGGCAGTCCACGATCGATGCCGTGCTCGAGCAGGGCGCCGATTTTGGCATTGCCTGGGACGGTGATTTTGATCGCTGCTTCCTGTTCGACGAAAAAGGCGGCTTCATCGAGGGCTACTACATCGTCGGACTTTTAGCCGAGAGCCTGTTGAAATCGAATCCAGGGGCAAAAATTGTGCACGATCCCCGGCTCACCTGGAATACGCTCGACGTGGTGACGTCAGCGGGTGGCGAGACCGTGCAGTCGAAGTCCGGGCATTCGTTCATCAAGGAGACGATGCGCGCCGTCAACGGGCTGTACGGCGGCGAAATGAGCGCACACCACTACTTCCGCGACTTCTCGTATGCCGACTCCGGAATGATTCCCTGGCTGCTGGTTGCCGAACTGATGTCGACCAGCGGCAAGACGCTCTCAGAGCTCGTGGGGGAACGTCAGTCGCTGTATCCGGCCAGCGGCGAGATCAATCGCAAGGTCAACGATGCGGCGGAAACGCTCGCTGCCGTGCACGCCCGGTACGCGCCGCTGGCGAACGCGGTGGACGATACCGACGGCTACAGTTTCGAATTCGACGACTGGCGCTTCAACCTGCGCAAGTCGAATACCGAGCCCGTCGTGCGGCTAAACGTCGAGAGCCGGGGTGACGAGGCGCTGATGGCGGCGAAGACGGCCGAGGTACTGGAGCTGCTGGAAGCCTCCTGACGACAGGCCGTCAGTCGTAGCATCGCGATCAGCGCCGCGGCAGAATGTGGTCGATATCGAATTTGACCTGCATGAAGAAGATGCCGCTGACGGTCGGGTCAACGATGTCGGCGCTAACCATACTCTGTGTGGCCGCGCGCGGCAGGTAGGTCAGGTTGAGCCCAACGTGCCGGTTGCCGACCGTCACACTGGGCAGTATCCCCGGGAACGGTCGGTTGTCGTTGACGTCCCGGCGAGTCATCAGGAAGGCGTTGAGTCCAACGTCGACGTACAGATCCCCGAGGCGCTGCCACTGGAACAAACGGCGATGCAGGCCGCCGCCCGCCATGTAAGACATCTCACTGCTGCTGTCTCGAAAGCCGTTGGCCATGGCAATGAAATGCCACCGCGACCGACTGTCGAAGCGATACTCGAAACCCAGGCCGTAATTGTCCTCGTTCCAGTTATGGCTGGAGTTGACGTGGTACGACTTGCCGTTGATGACTGCGCTGATCTCGGCGGTTGCCGCGTGCGACCAGCCCAGAACGATGGTGGCGCATAAAGCGATCAGCGCTGGATTCGTCCGTGACATCTTCATGACTGTCGAGCATGCAACGCTCATGCCAGCGCCCGCCGGCCTTGCCATTGTGCGTTCTGGCCGGCGACGGTCGGCTGGAAGTGTAAAGCGAATCGACACCCAGGCCGGGTGCCGGGCGCAGGGAGATTGTTTCGATCAGTTGTCGGGATTTCTTACAGCTTGCTTTAGCGCTTGGTCAGCAGAAGCTGTAAGTATTTGAAAAATATGGTGTATCAAGTGTGGCATCAATCTTGCTTAGTACATCCGCAGGACACACTTTTGGTAACAGGAACTCTACCATGCGGAAGATCACGCAGCCTTTAATCGCCGTTTGCGCACTGTTGGCTTTCTCGGCAAACATTGCGAATGCGACACCGATCGACATTGTCGTTCAGCCTACCTCTGAGGGATCGAGCGTAGAGTCGAACATCACCAATGCTGCGTGCTACGTGCCATGCTATGTCGAAACCTCGCTGTCCGAGAATCTGGACGAAATCTGGACGACTCTGGGTGTCGGGGAATCCTGGACGTTCGACTTCTTCGAAATTACGGTCGGCGGACTCGGCTTTGCGACCGCCAGCGTCGAGGCCACGCTGGCGTTTCTGCAGCCGGACGTGTTTGCCGCTTCGAGCGGGGACGCCAGCTTCTTTACGTTCCTCGGCTGGTTCAGTGCAGGTACGTTGATCTGGGACCAGCCCGGAGCCATCGAACTGGCTGACGGCACGTTCCTGGGGATTGGCTTCGAAAACCTCATCGAAGCGGGATTCGGCAACACGACGACAGTATCCGCCACCGTTCATCGCTACCAGGCGATTCCGGAGCCGGGCACGCTCGCGTTGTTTGGTTTCGGCTTGCTGCTCCTGGGCATTTTCCACCGCCGTAGAAAGCCGACGACCCAGCGCGTCTGACTCGCAAACGGGCTGGCTGTACTACTCGTCACAGACGCTTTCACGCGAGCGACTAGCGAATACCCAGCTACAGTAGAATTGCCGAGCGGCGTTCCGATCAACGATCGGGACGCCGCTTGCGTTTTGGGCCAGCGGTTTCTCCCCCTGCGCGCAGGCCCCTACCTCAACCGGCGTTGAGCCTCGACAAAACTGCCGACTGGATCTCGGAAAAGCGTGTGTCACGCTATTACCCTCGATCCGCGTCACGTTTTGTAGCATTGGCTTGTTATACTTGAGTATCAAGTCAAGAATGTCATGCAAGAGGTTGAGTTCGCGAATATAATTTGGTCCATGTGAGGCCGACACTCGCCTGGGAGCGTGGCTCCACCGCAGCAGCGCCGAATTCGATGAGGCGATATGCTCGACCGTTACGCTTACCGAGGGGGTGGATTCCGATGCGGGGGCAAGCCCGCATGACGGGGGTTCGCCCGACGCGTTTCGAGCGTAGATCTGAAAGCGGCCATGGATAATTAAGAACTCGTGTTATGCAGGCTCCACTGACAAGAACTCGCATCCGGACGCCGTTGTTGCTGATGGCGTTGGTCGAGTTCGCCATTGTCTACTCTTCCGTCTACGTCGCGGCCATTGTCGGCTACGGGGGCGTCGAGGCTTACCAGGATATTCACGGCGCAATTTCGCTGCGAGCGGCGATAGTCGCGAGCGTTGTCCTCGTAAGCCTGATCGCCATGGGTCTGTACCATTTCCACCAGCGGCTCTATATGAGCGAAGCGGCGTTGCGCGTTCTCGTGGGGCTCATCGCGGGGTATCTGATCGTTGCGGTCGTCTTCTATGCCATACCCGCAACCAGCATGGCCCCCGACCTGGCCAACGTTTCGTTCGGTTACACGCTGGCGCTGGTGCTTGCGGTCCGCTACGTGTTCGTCAGGACCGTCGATCGCAATATGTTTCGGCGTCGGACGATGATTTACGGCGCCGGCGAACGAGCCGCGAGTCTCATGCAGCTTCGCCGCAGTGCCGATCGGCGCGGATTCAAAATCGTGGGCCGGGCTGCAGCGCCGGGCGACACGATTGTCGGTGACCGGAGCGGTGTGGTTGTCACAAACGGCAAATCCATTACCGACATTGCGATCGAAAACAACGCGGACGAAATTGTTATCGCAATGGACGAACGTCGTGGGAATCTGCCGGTTCGCGAGCTGCTGGACGCTCGCTTTGCCGGCGTGGACGTCATCGACCTGGTCGAGTTCCTCGAGAGGGAGAGCGGCAAGATTCGTATCGACCTCGTAAACCCGGGGTGGCTAATTTTTTCTCCCGGCTTTCGAAGCTCCAAGATGCGAACCGCTTCCGGGTGGCTTCTGGATACGCTGATCAGCGCCACAATGCTGCTGTTCAGCTCGCCGATCATGCTGTTGGTCGCGTTTGCGATCAAGTGCGAGGACGGGCTGAGTGCCCCGGTACTGTACCGTCAACGCCGCGTCGGCAAGGGCAATCGTCATTTCGAGATCCTGAAGTTTCGCAGTATGTCGGTCGATGCCGAAGCGGACGGCAAGGCGGTCTGGGCAAAAAAAGACGACAGGCGCATTACGCGCGTCGGCGATTTCCTGAGGAAGGCGCGCCTGGACGAGCTGCCGCAGCTCTTGAACGTACTGCGCGGCGAGATGAGTCTGGTAGGGCCTCGGCCCGAGCGTCCGGAGTTCGTCGACGAGCTGCAGAAAAAGATTCCCTATTATTCTGAACGACACTCCGTCAAACCGGGCATTACGGGTTGGGCGCAGTTGCGGTATGCCTACGGTTCTTCGGACGAAGATGCTGTCGAGAAGCTGCAGTACGATCTGTACTACATCAAGAATCAGAGCCTGATGCTTGATATCATGATCCTTTTGCAGACGGTCGAGGTTGTCCTTTGGGGCAAAGGCGCGCGTTAGTTCCTAGTGCATCTGCCAGGCCGTCCCGCGGCCGACGAGTCCGGCGTCAATGACGGCGAACGTTCAACTCTTGAGCTACAGTCTTGCCGCTGTCGCTTTCCTTGTGCTGGCGCTGCTGCTGGTTGCGGGCAACCGGCATCGCGACCTGGGTCGCATCCTCGTTGTTGCCGCGGTGCTGTCGGCAGTCTGGGCTGCCGGCCTCGCTTACGATGCCACAGGTGCGGATCTTCGTCTCTCGCGCGTGATTGTCCTCGAGTTTGCGTTCGACGGCGCCTGGTTGCTGTTTGTTGCGGCTTTGATGCGCGAGGCGATCGGCAGCACGGGCATGCGAATCCTGCGCTACGGCGGCGTCCTGCTCGCCGCCGGGTTGTTTGTGTGCGGTATCGTCATAGAAGCCTTCCCCAGCCTCATGTTGGTCAGCGCCGGCAGCCTGCTGGTGTACGGCTCGCTCTCGACGTCGCTGTTTGGACTGGTCGGCATCGAGCAAATCTATCGGAACGCACGCTCGCGAGAACGCCGGGGGCTCAAGTATCTCGCCGTGGCGCTCGGCGGAGTTTTTGCCTACGACCTGTTTATGTACTCGAGCGCCGTACTGCTGGGAGAGATCAGCGAGCTTGTCTGGGGGACGCGAGGTTTTGTCGTCGCAAGCTGCGTATCCCTGATAGCGGTTGCGACGAGGCGCACCGCTTCCTGGTCGGTCAGTATCTTCGTGTCACGCCAGATCGTGTTTTACGGTGCGACCCTGGTCGCCGTCGGGGCATACCTGATACTGGTCGGCTTTGCCGGTTACCTGATCCGCAGAGCGGGCGGCGACTGGGGCGCGGCTGTCCAGGTCGTGTTCTCCTCCATCGCTTTTCTGTTCCTCAGCATACTGCTGTTCTCGGACCGCTTGCGCGCGGGGTTTCGAGTATTCATCAGCAAGCACTTCTTCGAGAACAAGTACGATTACCGGCAGGAATGGCTGCGTCTCATTGACACGCTGACCTCACCGGGCGACGAGTTGTCGTTGCAGAAGCGCGGCCTCAAGGCGCTGGCGCAAATTGTCGGCTCGCAGTCCGGGCTTTTGTGGCTCGCCAACGCCGACGGCAGCGGCTACCGTTGCGCCACGAGCTGGAGTACGCCGCCGCACGACTACACGATCGCCGCGGACAGTTCACTGCCGCGCTTTCTCGAGCGCACGGGCTGGGTTGTCGAGCGTCGGGAGTACGACCTGGCGCCGGATCGCTACGAAGGCCTGGATCTGGCGGAATCGTCCGTCGACTTTCTGGACTTCGAGTTTGCAGTGCCCTTGTTGAACGATTCAGCGCTCTTAGGCTTTGTCACGCTGTCGGACCCGGAGTCGCGGGTAGGGTTGAATTTCGAAGACCACGATCTGTTGAAGACAGCCGGCAAGCAGATCGCGAGCTACCTGGCGCAGGAAATCGCAACCGAGCAGCTTACCGAGAACCGGCAATTCGAGGCGTTCAACAAGCTTACGGCGTACATCATGCACGATCTCAAGAACCTGATCGCGCAGCAGTCGATGGTTGTCGAGAACGCACAGCGCCATAAAAACAATCCGCAGTTCATCGACGATGCGATCGAAACGATCAAAGGTGGTGTCGTCCGAATGCGGCGCGTGATCGACCACCTGAGCCAGCGCTCGGCTGAACGTCCCGTGGAGCGAATCGAACTGGGCAAGCTGGTGATGCAGGCCGTTTCGCAGTGCGCCGACCGCGAGCCCGTCCCACGCGCCATCGTCGAGGACGGACATGTATGGGTGCGGGGAGATCGTGACCGTTTGCTGATGGCGGTCTACCACGCCATTCGCAATGCGCAGGACGCCACGCCGTCGGAGGGTTCGGTCAGCGTCGAGCTCAAGCGCAACGGGGCCGAGTGTGCCGTGCACGTGGTCGACACCGGCAGCGGCATGGATCGGGACTTCATCGAAAACCGTCTGTTCAAGCCGTTCGACAGCACCAAGGGCACCGTCGGCATGGGGATTGGCGCCTACCAGATACGTGAGACGCTCAGAATGTCGGGTGGCCGTCTAAACGTCGACAGCACCCCGGGCGCCGGAACGCGGTTGACGATGACGATTGCCATCGAGTCGCCGTCCGACGCCGGCTCGGGCGACGGCACATGACGGTAGTACCGCAATGCGATGAGACGTCGGTCGTAGCCGCCGCTCGCGAACACGGTAAACTAGCAGCCGTCTCAGGTTAGTCTGTAGCCGCGCCTGGCCGATGTGTTTTCGGCCGCGGCGCTACAACCGTTTCTCTCACGTCCACTGCCGAGTTATTCACATGAGTAATCCGCTTCGCGTTCTAACGATGCTGGCCGCGTTTCTGTTGGCCGCGTGTCAGCCGACACCCGAGGAGCGAATTGCGCGGGCGGAGGAGTACATGGAGGTCGCCGAGTACCGGTCCGCGATCATCGAGCTCAAGAACGTGCTCCAGGCGGACGCTGACGATTTTGTCGCGAGGCAGATGCTGGCGGAGTCCGCGTATCTCTTGAACGACCTGGCGACCGCGGAAAGCGAGTATCGACGCGTCCTTGCGCATATACCTGAAGACCCGGCGCTATGGGCGGCATACGCCGAGACGCTGCTCGCCTGGGGCAAGGCCGCCGAGGCGCTGGAGCGGGCAGCCCCGGAGCTCGAGTCGCTACCACCGACGGGCGCAAGCCTTGCAGTGTTGGGTGACATCTATCGCGGGTTGGGCAATCTCGAAGAGGCGCGGGAAACGTATCGCGATGCCCTCGACGTCGAACCCGGCAACGTCCGCGCAACGCTTGGTCTCGCGCTGACAGCCGCCATGCGTGGGAACCTCGATGCGGCCCGCGAGATTCTGGCGGCGGTGCAGGTCGATGCGGCAAACGCCAGCGATGTCTGGAGGACCAGGGGCAACGTGGCCGCGATGTCGAAGCGTTTTGCCGACGCGGCGGAGCACTACGGACGCGCCGTTGAGACCGAGACGCCGCGGACTCCGGCTGGCCTTCGTTTCCAAAGTCGCTACAACCGGGTTGCGGCGTTGATCGAGGCCCGAATGCTGGATGAGGCGCAGAATCAGCTGGACGCGCTGACGCAATTTGCGACCGACGACACGATGCTGGCGTTTCAGCGAGGCCGGGTGGCGTTCGGCCGCGGCGACTACGACGAAGCCGAGGAGCATTTGCTGAGGCATCTCGCTGCCGCCCCCGATGACACCCGCGCAAAAGCGATCCTGGGCGCAATTCACTTCTCGAAGAATGAGCTGCTACAGGCTGAGCAGTACCTGTCGAACGCGGTGCGGCACGACGTTGGCGGCGACATGACGCGTCGGCTGTTGGCGGAGACCTTGCTGAGGCTCGATCGGCCGGCTGCAGCCGCAGACAGTCTCACATCACCGCAGGCGGGTATTGCTGCGGACGCGGTGACACTGGCGCTGCTCGGTCGCGCCAAGCTGGGAGAGGGAGACGCCGCCGCAGCGATTGAATTCTTCCAGCAAAGCCTGGTGCGGGACGACACCGACGAAGGCGTCGGTCTGGCGCTGGCGTCGAGCTACCTGCTGGACGGCCGGGCAGTCGACGCCGTGAAAGTGCTCGAGCAAATGCCACCCGGTCCCGCGGGGGACTACCGGCGTGAGATGTTGTTGATGGGCGCCTACATGGCCGAAGATAACAATGCCGCCGCCAGTGCACTCGGCGAAACGGTGCTTCAGAACCACACGGAGGATGCCGCCGCGCATGCGCTGGTCGGCGTGTTGTACGCGAATCTCGGCGACGCGGCTCGCGCACGCGCGACGCTTGAGACCGCCCTGTCGCTGGACGAGCAGAATTCCGGAGCGCTCTACGCCATGGGTGCGCTTGCGGCGGGCGACGGCGAGTACCAGCAAGCCATCGGTTACTTCAGCTCGCTGCTCGATTCCGAGCCTGCCCACCTGCCTGCCCTGACTCAGCTGACGACAGCGCTGCAGGCGTCGGGTCAGCTCGCCGCCGTCCGGCCGCGGATTGTGGCAGCCCAGAGTGCCTATCCCGATTCGACGCAGCTCGCGAGGCTCAGCGCGCGGGTCGACCTGATGCTCGGGGAAATTGCGCGCGCGGCCGAGACCATCCGGGTCGGCCGGCAGGCATTGCCGAGCGACCCTGGTTTCCTGCACCTGGAAGGGCTCGTGCGTCTTGCCGAGGGCGACGCGGAGAGCGGTCTGTCGAGTCTGTCTCGAGCCGCCCGGGCGGAGCCTCGAAATGCGAGCGTGCAGCTCGACCTTGCCAGCGCGTATCTGGAGAACCGGCAGTACTCTCAGGCGCTGCGGGCGATACGCGCGTTTCGAGCACAGCGTCCGCGAGATGTCCGCGGGCTGGCTATCGAAGTCGACGCAGAGCTGCGTAGCGGTGACCCCGACCAGGCGCGTGAGGCGGTCGACGCGTTCGCGAGGCGGGCGCCGGACGAGCAGTTTGTCTGGATGCTCTACGGCGACATCGAATTTGCAAGCAACAACCCGGCGAGAGCCGTCGAATTCTACGAGAGGGCGGCAAGCGCCGGCCTGAACCGCCTGCTTGCGCTGCGCCTGACCGGCGCACACCAGGCAGCCGGCACCGGCGGCGCCAAGCGTCACGTCGAGCAATGGCTCGATCGCGAGCCTCAGGATGCCGACATGCGCCGCGTGTACGCGCAGTTACTGGAGGCGGACGGCGCGAACGACGACGCGGTTGCCCAGTACGAGCGCCTGGCCGAGAGTGGAGAACTCGACGCAATTGGCATGAATAACCTCGCGTGGCAGTACATGCTGCGGGACGACCGGCGTGCGATTGGCCTGGCCGAGCAGGCCCGTGAGCTTGCGCCGAACAACGGGCAGATTGCCGATACGCTGGGCTGGATTCTGTACCGGAACGGCCGTATCGAGCGAGCTCGTGCCGTACTGCGCGAAGCCGTTGCGCTGGCGCCCGAAAACGCCGAGATTCGATACCATCTGGCCGCCGTTCTCGCGGAGAGCGGCGAATCGGCCGAAGCGCGGCGGATCGTCGAGGAGTTGATTGCCGCGGGCTCGGATTTCCCGAGTCGGCCGGATGCCGAGACGCTCTTGAAGTCACTCTAGTCTTGAGTTTATGCTTCCGGCGCTGCCACCCGCTCTGCCGGGAATCGTCGGCGGCAACACGGTTTGAAGGCGCGTAGCTCAGGGGTAGAGCACTGCCAATACACGGCGGAGGTCGGAGGTTCGAATCCTACCCGCGCCTACCAATCCGGGTCGAAACGCGGCGCGACAGCGCCCCCGTCCCGGCCTCTGCACGCCGCCAGCATATGTTCAAACCCTTCGACTCGTGATAACCGCCCGGCGCGGGCACGTGTTGGTGCCCAGCCCTGAAATCGCGTCGTGGCGGCCTTTTTTTGTTGCCGTTCCCGGAGCTCCGTGTGACACGCGTCACAGTATTTGGCCTGTCGCCCGCGGAACCCGATTCTCGGTATCGAGCCGTTGTACGATACGCGGGCTAAGGCCTTTTCGCGCCCGCCGGCTGCTGCCGCCGGCGGCATTCGAGCCGGGTTGGCTGACGAGGGCGGCCCTTCAGCAACGCGGGCTTGCAGCAACTCAGAATCATCGAAAAAACAACGGTTACCGCGTACAATTTACGGAGTTCAGCACTTGTCTGAGCCAGCAGGGAAAACGGCTGACCTTTCGTGTCAGCACGAGCGGACGGGATACAGTAAATGACCAAATCACAGGCGTGCAGCCGGGGACGTAAGTGTTCAACAGTCGACCCGGATCGGGGGGCGAAGCGCCACGCGCTCCTGGCCGTCATTCTGTGCTCGCTGTCCATCGCCGGTTGCGGCGGCACGGGCGCGCCGCGCCCGGCGGTCACCGCAGACCAGGCGGCGGAAGCACCCGCAGACTACGTGATTGGCGCCGGCGATAATCTGGAGGTCTTCGTATGGGGGCATGATGACTTGTCGACGGTCGTGTTGGTTCGCCCCGACGGACATATCTCGACGCCGCTGGTTGAAGACATGCGGGCTGCCGGCCGCACACCGACCGAGCTGGCACGAGCAATCGAGACGGTGCTGACCGAGTTTGTTCGCTCACCGACGGTCACGATCATTGTGCAGCAGTTTGTTGGCGAGTACGCGCAGCAGGTTCGCGTCGTCGGGGCGGCGACCGAGCCCCGCTCGCTGAATTATCGGGCCGGCATGACGGTATTGGACGTCATGATCGAGGTCGGCGGTTTGTCCGAGTTCGCCTCCGGCAACAAAGCGAAGATTATCCGACGGCAAAATGGCAACGAAGTTGTGATAAACGTCCGCATCCGGGATCTCCTCAATCGGGGAGACATGGATCAAAACGTGAGAATGCAGCCGGGCGATGTGCTGATCATACCCGAGTCGGTTTTTTAGGACCTGTTGACGGCCCTGACCAGTTCGCGTCCGAAGGACAGATAAACGATGCAAATGCCACGCAGAAGCGACCAGATGATACGTGACCTCATGCTGGCGATCCGTACGCAAGCTATCGGCATGTGGCGCTACCGTTGGGTTGCCATTGCCGTTACCTGGTGTGCCTGTGCAGCCGGTTGGGTGGCGGTCTATACGCTGCCCGACATCTACTCCGCCAACGCGAGGGTATTCGTCGACACCGAGAACGCCATCGAAGATTTTCTCGGCGACATCGCGTCGCCCACGGACGTTATGAGCGAGGTCGCCGTTGTCGTCCGCGAAATCGTGAGTCGCCCGAACCTGGCGGAAGTGGCAAGGAACACGGACCTTGCGCTTCGCGCACTCACCGACGAGGAATTCGAGGCGTTGCTCACGTCTCTGCAGGACAAGATCGACGTGTCCGGTAACCGCGAAGGGGTTTATTCGATTTCGTTCGAGGACCCCGATCGCGAGAAAGCGCTTGCGGTCGTTGACGCGCTGTTGACCGCGTTTGTCGAGAAGTCGCTCGGTGCCGATCGCTCCGATTCGGTGCAGGCACAGCGGTTCCTGCAGGATCAGATCGACGAATACGCCGAGCGACTGACCTTGGCGGAAGACCGACTCGCCGAATTCAAGCGCGCTAACGTAACCTTGATGCCGGATCAGCGCGGCGACTACTTCGAGCGGCTGCAGGCCGCCGAGGCCGCACTCCTGGTCACCGATAGCCAGCTCAATCTTGCCGTCGAGCGGCGAGCGGAACTGCAGCGTCAGATCGAGGGTGAAGCGCCGGTGTTCGGTATTGTGACGGGCACCGGGCAGGCGGAAGGAGGCGGCTTTTCCAGCGCAAAAATTCAGGAGCTCGAGCTGCAGCTAGCGGAACTGAGACTGCAGTACACCGACAAACATCCGCGCATCGGTCAGCTGCTGGACACGATCGAAATGCTGCGCGAGCAGGAGGCTGAGAGCCGCGCAGCGCAGCGCGAGGCGGGCCGGCAGTCACTCGCACAGCAGAACCCGCTCGATCTGAACCCGGTTTATCAGAACATGCGCATTCAGCTCAGCAACGTCGAAGTGGAGATCGCCGCGCTCAGAGCCGAACGCGGACAGCAGCAGGCGGAAGTCAGCCGCTTGCGACAGAGTGTGGATCAGATCCCCCAGATCGAGGCGGAGCTGAATCGCCTGAACCGCGACTACGACGTTATCAAGGCCAAGCACCAGCAGCTGGTTCAGCAACTGGAGATTGCCAACATTGGCGAAGACGTCAGCCGGTCGATCGACGGTATACAGTTTCGAATCATCGATCCGCCGTTCTCGCCAACGGAGCCGGTTGGGCCCATTCGGCCGCTGTTCCTATCCGTGGTGCTGGTATTTGCACTCGGCGTATCGCTCGGTATTGCGTTTCTACTCAATCAACTCAACCCGACCTTCATCGGCAGCCGCTCGGTCACCGAGGCCCTCGGCATACCGGTGCTGGCTTCGGTCAGCCTGCTGCAATCCGACGATCAGATGAAGCGTGAACGCCGCGGCCGGCGTCTGCTGCATGCGTCTTTCGCGACCTTGCTCTTGTCGTTCGTATTGGTTGTGAGCTATTCGAGCCCCGGATCCCTGGCGCTGCGCCAGCTGTTGGAAACCGTATCCTGATGAGCAAGATACAGAAAGCATTGGACGCAATTCGCGGCGGGCAGCAGGAGGGGGCCGCAGGGCGTTCCCTGCCGGCGGAAGACAGCCAGCTACGCAACGGCCGGCCGAAGTACGAGGCGCGCAAGCGTCGGGGTTCGGTCGTCGGCAACACGGCCGTTGCAGACGAGTTACCGTCGCCGTCCGTAGAAACCATCGAACCGCGGCAACATATCAGCGTCAGCCTCGACGATCTCGCCAGCATTGGTCTGTCCCCGGGAGCGTCTCACCGCGAGCAGATTTCTGATCAGTTCCGCCGGATCAAGCGACCTCTGCTGCAGACCGCCTTCGAAACCCGCTTTACGGTTGGCGACAACCCGAACGTGATCATGATGGCGAGCGCGTTGCCCGGAGCCGGCAAGTCCTTTTGCGCGCTCAATCTTGCACAAAGTATTTCCATGGAGCGCGATACCGGTGCCGTACTCGTCGACGCCGACGTGCTCAAGCCGAACATCAGCCGCGCGCTGGGCCTGCAGGACAAGACCGGGCTCATCGACTACCTGCTGGACCCGGAGATGGAACTTGCGGACATCCTCGTGCAGACGGACCTTCAGGATATCGTCGTCATACCGGCGGGGCATCCGCACCCCGAATCCACCGAGTTGCTTGCCAGTCGCCGAATGCGTGAGCTCGTCACGGAACTGGCCCAGTTGTACGGCGGGCGCGTCGTGGTTTTCGACACGCCGCCGCTGCTGATCACGAACGAGGCACAGGTGTTGGCCCGCAACATGGGGCAGATTGTGTTCGTCATCGAGGCGCGGGTGTCTTCACAGGAATCCGCGCTGCGCGCGCTGGCGTTGCTCGACCGAGACAAGCCCATCAACGCGATTCTCAACAAATCCAAGAGCGCCAACACCTTCGGTTATCACAGCGACGACTACGGGTACTACCCGTATCACACGAAGGGCGACAAATACAAAAAAGGCAATAAAGATGAACCCGCTGGAGAAGAATAAGCCGCGTTTTGTTACGGCATCTGCGGCACTGCTGCTGACTTTGACATGCGGCCCGGTTACTGCCCAGCAATGGGAGCTCGGCACAACCATCGATTTGAGCGTCATTCACACGGATAACCTCACGCTTGCGCCTGAGGAAACTGCCGAGGACGAAATCATCTACGCCATTGTGCCGACGTTCACGCTGACGAGGGACAGCGAGCGGCTGGAGGCGGACATACGCTACCGGCCCGAGGCGTTCTTCTTCGACGATCAGTCGGACTTCAACGAAGTTTTCCATGTCGTCGATGCGAACCTTACGGCCACTCTGGCCAGGGACGCGCTGTACTTTTTCGCGGGAGCCTACAACTATCAGTCGATACAGACGCCGGACCGCAACATTCCGACGACGAACGTTCCGATTACGGCAAACCGCGTGGATTCCCGCATACTCGAAGCCAGGCCGTACTGGGACCAGGATCTCGGGTTTGCGAACGTGCTACTCGAGCTTGCCTATATCGATACGACGTTCAACGAGTTCGACAACTCCCTGATCGGCTTCGCGCGAGATAACAGCGAGACGCGAGCCAGCTTCGAGCTTGAGAACCGTTCAAACCAGCAACGCTTCGCGTGGGGGCTCAACTATCAGAATCGCAGCCTGGACTACGAAGACTCGATTACCTGGGAGTACCAGCGGGCGTCCCTCGATCTCGGTATCTGGGTAAACCCGTCGTTTCGTGCGTTTGTAGTGGGCGGGCAGGAGACGGGATTCGAAGGTTTCCTGGACGGCGACCTGGACGAAGACTTCTGGGAGGTCGGTTTCCAGTACCGCCCGAGTCAACGCCTGAACCTGGAGCTGGCAGCCGGTGAACGGAGCTACGGCGATTCGTATCGTGCGGAGCTGAGTTACCAGCTGCGGCGCGGCAGCACTGCGCTGACCTACAGCGAACAGCCGAGGACTCTCGGCGATCTCCTGTTCGACAACCGGCCTATCGACGACAGCGACAACCTCGATGACTTCCTGAACCGGCCGGGTGAAGCCGACGGTTTCATTCTGAAGCGCGGAGAGTGGCGCACGACGCTCGACCTGGCGAGAACCGACGTTACGTTGAGGCTGTTCTATGAGATCCGGGATCAACGGAGCACCGCTTTGGGAGACGCGCTGCAAGACGAGGAGTTGAGCGGCGCCGCATTTCGCATGTCCTGGCGGATCGGGGGCAGATCGACCCTGGGTCTGGCCGCCGACTTCACGACGCGAGAGACCGAAGTTGCGGATGCGGATCTCGTGCGCTACTCCATCGACTATGCGTTGCGCCTCAGTCGGCGGCTCAGCGTTGTGTTGCTCGCACAACGTGTCGACGAGGAAGGCACGTTCGGGTTTGGGTCCCCGTACGAAGAGCAGCAGTTTCGTCTGACCCTGAGGAGCGAGTTCTGATGGACCGCAGCGGTTTCGTCGAGAGAGAGGCCGTTCCCCAGGGTGAGTCCCCGGCTGCCGAGGAGCCGAGGACCGACAACGGCCGGCGCTCGGCGTCTGTATCGGATGACGTTATTGTCAACGCCATGTCCGTCGACGTCGAGGAGCATTTCCAGGTTGGGGCGTTCGAAGGCACCATCGGGCGCTCGGAGTGGGATTCGTCCGAGAGCCGCGTCGCGCGGAACATGGACCGGATTCTCGGTCTGTTCGACGAGCACAACACCAAAGCAACGTTTTTTACGCTGGGCTGGGTAGCCGAGCGGCATCCCGAGGTCATCCGGCGAATTGTCGCCGAGGGTCATGAACTGACGAGCCACGGTTACGACCATGCCCGGGTGTCATCACAACAGCCGGCGGAGTTTCTCGACGACGTTTCGCGGGCGAAAAAGATTCTGGAGGACATCTCCGGCGAACAGGTCATCGGCTATCGGGCTCCGAGCTTTTCGATTAGCGGCGATACGCCGTGGGCTCATCGAATACTGGCGGAAGCGGGTTATCGATACAGTTCGAGCGTCTACCCGATTGCCCACGATCACTACGGAATGCCGGCAGCACCGAGATTTCTGTACCGTCCGGCGTCGGACGGCGTTATCGAAATCCCGATGACAACGGCGAGGTTCGCTGGAAGAAACTGGCCGGGTGCGGGCGGCGGCTACTTCAGGCTGCTGCCGCTCAAGTATTCGTCCTGGGCGCTGAATCGCGTGCACTCACAGGATCGCCAGCCGGCATTGTTTTACTTTCACCCCTGGGAGGTTGACGCCGAGCAGCCACGGGTTTCGGGCATTCCACTGCGCTCGAGGCTCCGGCACTACGTCAACTTGCGTTCGTTCGAGCGGCGTCTGGCCGTGTTCTTGCAGCAGTTCCGCTGGGGCCGGATGGATCACGTATTTCGCGACTCGATCTCGACCGGTTGAGACGGGTCCCGGCGAACGGTTTGGTTGGATGATGAACTCTTCCAAGGTAGCGGCTGAGCGGGCTTATCGCGTCGCCGAGTTGCAGAGCGGCGACGAAGCGCGTTGGGACGCGTTCGTAAAGCGTTGCGACGACGGCACCTTTTTTCATTTGTCGGGTTGGAAGCGCATTATCGAGCGTAACCTCAACCACCCGACGATTTATCTCTACTGCGAACTCGACGGCGAAATTGCGGCGGTACTGCCGTTGGCACAGGTCAAGAGCTGGCTGTTCGGCAACGCGCTCATTTCGTTGCCGTTCCTCGTCTACGGTGGCGTTGTGGCCGACGATCCGGAAGCGGAAAAGCTGCTGATCGACGCGGCATGTAAACACGCGGAGCGTCTCGGTGTGGATCACCTCGAACTGCGCAACAAGCTGCCGTCCGAGCGCGGCTGGCCGACAAAAGACAAATACGCCACGTTTTCGAAACAGCTTGACCCCGACCCCGAAAAGAATCTACTGGCGATTCCGCGCAAACAGCGCGCAATGATTCGCAAAGGCATCAAGGCGGAACTCGTTGCGGAAAACGACGATTCCGTGGATCGCCTGCACGAGGCGCTGCTTGAGTGTAAGCGCAATCTCGGCACGCCGTTTTTCGGCAAGTCTTTTCTTGCGGCGATCCTCGAGGAGTTCGGCGACGATGCGGAAATCACCACGATCACCCGCGGCGGAGAGTTGATCGCCAGCGTAATGAGTTTCCGCTTCAGGAACGAGATCCTGCCTTACTACGGCGGTGGCGGCGAGGCCGCCCGAGCGGTCAAAGGCAACGACTTCATGTACTGGGCAGTGATGGAGAACGCCTGCAAAGCAGGGGTTGAGATTTTCGACTACGGCCGCAGCATGGTTGGCACCGGTGCGTATCGCTTCAAGAAGCACTGGGGCTTCGAACCCGTGCCGCTTGCCTACGAGTACTACCTGGTCAACAGCGAAGAGCCGCCGAACCTCAATCCGTCCAACCCAAAATACCGACTGCTGATCGACGGCTGGAAACGCTTGCCGCTGGCGGTTGCCGGCCGGCTCGGGCCGCCGCTGGCCAGAAGACTGGGCTGAGCAGCGATCATGTGCGGTATTTTTGGTGTCATGCAAACATCCGGGTTGTCCGAGTCCCCGGACGTACTGCGCCGAATGGGCCAGGTGATTCACCACCGCGGCCCCGACGGCGACGGTACATTCGCCGACGACACGCTTATGATGGGCATGACCCGCCTTGCGATCATCGACGTGGCCGGCGGCCAGCAGCCGCTCTACAGCGAAGACAAGAACGTCGTCGTCGTTTGCAACGGCGAAATCTACAACTTCCGCGAGCTCAGAACCGAGCTGCAGGAAAAAGGCTATCGCTTCTCGACGGGTAGCGACTCCGAAGTGATTGCCCATCTCTATGAAGAACTCGGCCCCGCGTGTGTCGAGAGACTGTCGGGCATGTTCGGCCTTGCAATCTGGGATCGCCGTCAGCGGCGCCTGGTGCTGGCTCGAGACCGGCTCGGGATCAAGCCGCTGTATCTCCACCGGCACTCCGATCGCATACTCTTTGCCTCGGAGCTCAAGTCGCTTCTCGAGTATCCGGGTGTCGATCGGGAGATCGATCCGGCAGCGCTCAGCGAGTATCTGGCGCTGGGTTACGTTCCCGCTCCGCTCAGCATGCTCAAGGGCATCGAGAAGCTGTTGCCGGGAGAAGTGCTCGTAGCCGAGAACGGCAGCGTGAAGCGGGAGCGCTACTGGGCGCCGCCGGCCGGGAGCGCCGAGAGCCGCGACGAAACCTCGTGGGCGGCGAGCATTGCTGAAACAATGGAGCAGGCCGTCGTCTCGCAGATGGTCAGCGACGTGCCGCTTGGCGCTTTCCTGAGCGGCGGCGTGGATTCCAGCGCCGTCGTGGCCTATATGGCCAAAAACAGCAATCAGCCGGTCAAGACATACTCGATCGGCTTCGATCTGGATTCGGGCGGCAGCTATTACAACGAGCTGCCGTACGCTCGGCAGGTTGCCGAGTTGTTCGGCACGGACCATCACGAAATTGTCGTCCGTCCCGACGTCGCGACGCTAATGCCCGAGCTGCTCTGGCACATGGACGAGCCCATTGCCGACGCTGCCTTCATCACAACGTATCTGGTGTCGAAGTTCGCCCGGCAGGACGTTACGGTCATCTTGTCCGGCGTTGGCGGCGACGAACTTTTTGGCGGCTACCGGCGCTACTGGGGCGATCATCTGGCGCGTATCTACAAGCGGGTACCCGGACCGATTCGCCGCGGCCTGATTCAGCCGCTGGCCCGGGCTCTGCCCGGCGACCGGCATTCGCCGATCTACAACTGGTTCCGGCTTGCCAAGGGCTTCATCGGCGGCGCCGAACTCGAGGCGGACGAGCGTTACGAGCAGCATATCCGCGTATTCAACCCGGATGATCTCTCCGCCATGCTGTCGGGGCAAAACGGGTTGCGGTCCGCGGCCATGGAGCGGGCGTTTGCCGAGGCACGCGCCGACGATCCGCTGAACCGAATCATCGAGGTTGATCTCAGGACCCAGTTGCCGGACGACCTCCTGATGCTGACGGATCGGATGTCGATGGCCGCTTCCCTGGAATGCCGCGTGCCGCTGCTCGATGACAGCCTGCTGGATCTTGCGCTGGGCATGCCGGCGGAAATGAAAGTTCACCGAACCGCGCTCAAGCGCGGTCTGAAGCTGGCCCTGCGCGGTGTGTTGCCCGATGAGATCATCGATCGTAAGAAGCGCGGATTCGGGGCGCCGATCGGCGCGTGGTTCAAGCAGGAGTTGTCCGCGTTTCTCGACACGGTTCTGGAAGAGCAGGCCGTCAGGCGGCGGGGCGTCTTCGACTGGGAGCACCTGCAAAAGCTCAAAAGTCTGCACCGGAGCAATCGCGGGGACTATACGGATCACCTGCTGTGCATGATGAACTTTGAATTGTGGTGCCAGATCTACCTCGATGGTGACTCTCACGCCGACGTCTCGGAGCGGTTGGCGATGGCGGCAGCCGCATGAACATTCTGTTTGCGTGTCACCGGCTGCCGTTCCCACCAAAACGCGGCGGAAAAATCCGGCCCTTCAACATCATTCGTCACCTGGGTGAGCAGGGGCACCGGGTGACCGTCGGTTCGCTGGCGAGATCCGACGAAGAGCTGGAAGAGGGGCGAGGGCTCGCGGATCACTGCCACAAGGTACATGTCGGCAAAATCGGCAAGATCGGGGCCGTGACACAAATGCTCGCCCGGCTGCCGACGCTGTCGCCGTCGAGCATGGGCTACTTCTACTCGCGAGAGCTTCACCGCGCGATGCGTGAAGAAATCGCTTCCGGCGACTTTGACCTCGTGTTTGTCCACTGTTCGTCGGCCGCGCAGTACGTGCGAGAGGCGCGCGGCATTCCGTCGATCCTCGATTTTGGCGATATGGATTCGCAGAAGTGGCTGGACTACTCGGGTTTCAAGCCGTTTCCGTTGTCGCTCGGTTATCGCCTCGAGGGCGTCAAGCTCATGCGTGAGGAGAAACGCCTGGCGCGCCGCTTCGACGTATCCACCTGCACAACGCGTGCGGAGCTCGAAACGCTTGACGAGATGGGCGCTGCGAGAAGCACGAGCTGGTTTCCAAACGGTGTCGACGCCGAGTTCTTCAGCCCCGACGGTAGCGAGTACGACCCCAATGCGATCTGCTTCATCGGCCGCATGGACTATTATCCGAACCAGCAGGGTATGCTGCGTTTCTGCAGTGAAGTGCTGCCGCTGATACGCAAACAGCTCCCCGGCGCAACTTTGACCATCGTTGGCGCAAGTCCTTCTCAGGAGATTCTGAACCTCGGGTCGATACCCGGTGTCACTGTGACCGGAACGGTGGACGATGTCCGGCCTTACGTTCGCCGCTCGGCGCTGTCCGTTGCGCCGCTCGAGATCGCTCGCGGTACCCAGAACAAAATCCTCGAGTCGATGGCGATGGGCGTTCCCGTTGTCGCCAGCGATATTGCGGCGCGTGGCATCGACGCGCGGCCTGACGAGGACTTCCTGAGTGCTGGCGGACATCGACGGTTTGCCGAACAGGTCCTGACGATCCTCGGCTCGGCGGAGGAGCGTGCGCGGCTGTCGGCCGCGGGCCGCCAGCGTGTTCTGTCCCACCACAGCTGGCCGGCCTCGCTTGGCCGCCTCGACGGCATCATCGAATCGGCACTCGCTGCCCGGCAATGACGGCTTCCGAACACATCGGCGGCGCGGATCGGCGACTGGCTATGTTGCTGAGGCTAGCTTTTGTAGCGGCGGTGCCGCTCTTGTACATCGATACGCTGGCCTCCATCGTGCAGATCTGGCGCAGTTCCGAAGCGTACGTGCACGGATTTCTGATCCCGTTTATTAGCCTCGCATTGATATGGCACAGACGCGACGTCCTGGCGTCCAACGAGCCCGTAGTCTCATGGGCTGGCTTTGCATGGCTGGTCGCCTTGTCGCTGCTGTGGGTGGCCAGTGACTTTGCCGGCGTGCAGTTGACCCGCCAGTTTGCCGCTGTGGCGATGATTCCAGCGGCTGTGCTCTCCATTTTTGGCGCGGCAGTCTTCAAGAGCATTCGCTTTGCGCTGCTGTACCTGTTGCTCGCTGTGCCGTTCGGCGATTTTCTGATTCCTTACCTGATCGACTTCACGGCGAAGTTCACCGTTGATGCGCTGCATCTTCTCGGGATCCCGGTGTTTCGCGACGGTCGCTATTTCCTGACGCCCAGCGGCGCTTACGAAGTTGCAAAAGCCTGTAGCGGCCTCAAGTACTTTGTGGCCACGTTTGCGCTTACGACGCTGTTCTCGTACTTCCTGTTCGCGAGGGTTCGGAAGCGTCTGCTGTTCATAGGCTTTGCGCTACTGCTTTCGATTATTGCGAACGGCATTCGGGCGGTGACCGTCGTGCTGTTGCTGCACTACACCGATCTCGATATTGCGGCCGGTCCAGACCATGAATTTGTCGGCTGGATCGTCTACGCGCTGGTCCTTGCCGTACTCATCTGGGTAGGCAACCGGTTTCAGGACAAGCACTCGGAAGGCGGCGACGATGCGCCGGCTTCGGATGCCTCACCGGCACCAACGGCCCATTCCGCGGGGCTCACGCGGTCGCTGAAAGCCGGTGCGCTGGCATTCGCCGCCGCATCGCTCGGCCCGCTGCTTGCGGTATGGAGCACCTCCGTGGAATCGGTGGC
Source organism: Woeseiaceae bacterium (assembly GCA_028289545.1). Classification (GTDB taxonomy): domain Bacteria; phylum Pseudomonadota; class Gammaproteobacteria; order Steroidobacterales; family Woeseiaceae; genus UBA1847. The sequence continues at coordinate 26,125 of JANQPG010000029.1, read as the reverse complement.
GGCAATCGAGCGCATGCATCTGCCTGAGCAGCTCGACGGCTGGCGACTGGTTGACGAGGCAGATGCCGACTGGAGTCCACGCTACCGCGGGTACAGCGACCTCGTCGAAGGGCGCTACGACTCCGCCGACGGCGGCGCTGTCGATGTCGCCGTAATACGCTATGCGTCCAACAGGCAGGGTGCCGAAATTACCAACGCAACGAACGCGGTTGCCGACGTCGATGTATGGACATTCGGCAACGTCTGGTCGCTCTCGGTGGACGTCGACAACGGCGGCAAGCTGCCGCTGAGACAGGTTCGAGTTGCAAGGCCGGGGACCAATCGTTTGATCTGGTACTGGACGGAAGTCAACGGGCAACCCGTGGACGGTGCTCTCCAGACGAAGCTCGCGGAGCTTCGCCAGATCGTATCCGGTGGCGGCACTATCGCCACCGTTGTGCTCGTGTCCAGCCCGCTGACGGAAACGGAGCGTGACACGGAGTTGCTGTTGTCGCGGTTCGTGAAAGCATTCTATCCGCAGGCGCGCGGGTGTTTTGCTTCAGAGGACACCTCGGTCGGCTGCGGCGAGGGCATGATGGTTAACGGGGAACAACACTAATGTGCGGAATATCGGGGATCTTCGATCTCGAAGGGCGGCGAGACATCGACAGGGAGCTGCTTCGCCGCATGAACGACCGGCTCACGCATCGAGGGCCGGACGGCAGCGGCTATCACCACGAGCCCGGCCTCGGCTTTGGTCATCGGCGTCTGTCGATCATCGACCTCGAGGGCGGCGTGCAGCCGATGTTCAACGCCGACGAGTCGGTTGTCGTGACGTTCAACGGCGAAATCTACGAGTTTGCGGAGTTGATGGGTGAGCTGCGCAGTGCCGGGTATCGTTTCAAGACCCGCTGCGACACCGAATGCCTCGTGCACGCCTGGGATGAGTGGCAGGAGTCGAGCCTCGACCGGCTGCAGGGCATGTTCGCGTACGCGATCTGGGACCGCAATCGCGAACGGCTGTTTCTGGCTCGCGACCGGTTCGGCAAAAAGCCGCTCTATTACACTCGCACCACCGACGGCTACCTTGCGTTTGCGTCCGAGCTCAAGGCGCTGCTCGTGCATCCGAAGGTGGATCGAACCATCGACCCGACCGCCGTCGAGGATTACATGACCTTCGGCTATGTTCCGGACCCGAAGACAATTTTCAAGCACGTGCACAAGCTGCCTCCGGCGCACTACTTGTCGGTCGAACGGCGTTCGGTGCAGAACGGCGCTTCGCTGCCCGCGCCGCGCGAGTACTGGAAAGTCAGGTTCGATGCGGATCACACGGCCGTCGACGAGCGGGAGCTGACGGCGGAGATCAACCGCAGGTTATCGGAGGCGACGGCCAGGAGGATGATCGCAGACGTGCCGCTGGGCGCGTTCCTGTCCGGTGGCGTGGATTCCAGCGCCATCGTCTCGGCCATGTCGGCGCTGAGCGATCAGCCCGTCACCACCTGCTCCATTTCCTTCGGCGATCCGGCGTACAACGAGTCGGCGTACGCGGAGCGGCTGGCTGAACAGCTCGGCACCAATCATCGCGTCGAGCAGGTAGATACCGACGATTTTGCGCTGCTCGATCGCATTACGGAGATTTACGACGAGCCGTTCGCCGATAGTTCGGCGATTCCGACGTACCGGGTCTGCGAGTTGGCGCGTAAACACGTGACGGTTGCGTTGTCCGGCGACGGGGGCGACGAAGTGTTTGCCGGCTACCGCCGCTACCGATGGCACATGAACGAGGAGAAGGTAAGGAGCCGTTTACCCGCGTTCCTGCGTCGAAACCTGTTCGGCGCGCTGGGTGCCGTGTATCCCAAAATGGACTGGGCCCCGCGGATTTTCCGGGCAAAATCCACACTCGAGGCGATCGGCAGGGACAGCCTGGCGGCGTACCTGCACAGCGTGTCGATACTGCCGAACGACCTTCACGGCAAATTATTCAGCGACTCGTTCAAGCGCGAGCTGCAGGGCTACTCCGCGGAGGAGGTGTTTCGCCGCGTCATTGCGGATTGTGACACCGACGATCCGTTGTCGATGATCCAGTACCTCGACATGAAAACCTATTTGCCCGGAGACATCCTGACGAAGGTTGACCGGGCCAGTATGGCTCACAGCCTGGAAGTTCGCGTGCCGCTGCTCGACGCGGAATTCGCCAACTGGGTTGGAGGGATACCGTCATCGCTGAAGCTCAAGGGCGGCGAAGGCAAATACATCTTCAAGAAGGCGCTCGAGGGAAATGTGCCCGACGACATCCTGTACCGGGACAAGATGGGTTTTGCGGTTCCGCTGGCGAGCTGGTTTCGCGGGCCACTCAAAGACACGGTCGAACGCAGATTGCTGGGACCGGCAATGCGGGATTCGGGGATTTTCGACGTCGACTACATTGCGACCTTGCTCAAGCAGCACGGCTCGGGTGCTCGCGACCATAGCCCACCCATCTGGGCGCTCCTCGTGTTCGAAGGTTTTTACCGGTCGCTTCAGGCCTGACGCCGTCGAGTTTTGTTGCCGTGAACATACTCACGCTGTCGAGTCTGTATCCGAATGCGATTCAACCGCAGCACGGTCTGTTCGTGGAGCGCCGTCTCAGAAGGCTCGTGGAGTATTCCGGGGCGACGGCCACGGTCGTCGCTCCCGTGCCCTGGTTTCCGTTCCGGTCCCGCTTGTTCGGCAGCTACGCGGCGTTCGCTTCGGTGCCCGATACGGATCGGCGCCACGGCATCGACGTGCACTATCCCCGCTTCCCGCTGATTCCGAAAGTCGGCATGCGGTTCGCACCGGCGTCGATGGCGCGCGGTGCGGCCGGGCGAGTGCGGCGGATCCTTCGCGACAAGGGCCCCGTGGATATCATCGACGCACACTATTTTTATCCGGACGGTGTTGCCGCCGCGAGGCTGGCCGAACGCCTGTCCCTGCCGTTCATCGTGACGGCTCGCGGCTCCGACATCAACAGGATCGCCAAGCTGCCGGGACCGCGCCGCATGATAAGGGACGCCGCCGAAAAGGCGAGTGCCGTCGTTGCCGTCAGCGCCGCCCTTGGCCGCTCGCTTGCCGAAATGGGCGTGGATTCGGAGAAGGTTCACGTACTGCGGAACGGCGTTGACCTTTCGTTCTTCAGCCCGGGTGATCGGAACGCGTCGCGCCGGGACCTGGGAATCGATGCGCCGACTATTCTTTCGGTGGGTAACCTGATCGAAGCCAAGGGCCACCATATTGCGATCGAGTCGTTGCGCCATCTGCAGGACGCCCGGCTGATTGTCATTGGCGCGGGGGGGTACGAACACTCGCTCAGGCAGCTCGTCAGCACGCTCGGGCTGGATGCACGAGTCAGCTTTACGGGCTCGCTGCCGCCGGAATCGCTGCGCGAGTACTATCGTGCGGCGGATGTTCTGTTTCTGCTCTCGCAGCGCGAAGGCATGCCGAACGTCGTGCTGGAAGCGATTGCCTGCGGCACGCCGGTGGTTGCCAGCGATGTCGGCGGCGTTGCAGAAGTGCTCTCAAGCCCGGTCGCCGGAGAGCTCGTGAGCGAACGCGGGGCAGCGGAGGCTGCCGCCGCCTGGCGGGCGCTCAAGGACCGCGGGATTGACCGCAGTCAGGTCAGGGCCCATGCAGAACAATTTTCGTGGGATCACACGATCGAGCGCCTCCACGCGCTGATCCGGCGCTGCATTGACGGAGCGCACAGTTGATGCCGGGATTTCATCACAGTATGTGCGGGGAAAGTATCGGAAAATGCTCCGGTTCGGCCTCCTACAACGTCAGATAACCAACAGGAATCGGAACCAAGATGAACATAAGCATATTCGGCCTAGGCTACGTCGGCGCGGTATCTCTGGCTTGCCTGGCGCGCGACGGTCACGAAGTGACCGGGGTCGACATCGACGCCACCAAGTTGAAGCTGATCGGCGACGGCAAGTCGCCCATCGTCGAGAGCGGGATCATGGAACTGATCGGCGAGGTTGTGGCCGCTGGACGGGTGAACGTGACCGACGACCCGGAAGCGGCCATCCGCGATACGGAGCTTTCGTTCGTCTGTGTGGGTACGCCGTCGTTGCCGAACGGAGATCAGGATCTTCGCGCACTCAAGCGTCTTGCCGAGCAAATCGGAACTGCGCTGAAGTCGAAGGATGAACCGCACACGATCGTCATTCGATCGACCGTGCAGCCGGGCACGACCCTTCACGCGGTCTTGCCGCTGCTCGAGGAACATTCGGGCAAACAGGCTGGCAAAGACTTCTTCCTGTGCTTCCAGCCCGAATTTCTGCGTGAGGGCACATCGATCAAAGATTACGACAATCCGCCCATGACCGTGGTTGGCGCCAGCGACGAAGCGGCATTCAAGCAGCTCAAGGCGCTCTTCGGCGATCTGCCCTGCGACTTCATCGAAACCGACGTCCGCACGGCCGAAACGCTCAAGTACGCCTGCAATACGTTCCACGCACTGAAGATCTCGTTTGCCAACGAAATCGGGCGTATTTGCCAGGCGCTGGGAGCGGACTCGCACCGGGTCATGGACCTGCTTTGCGAGGACAAGCAGCTCAACATTTCCCGGGCGTATCTCCGGCCGGGGTTCGCCTTCGGCGGCTCCTGTCTGCCGAAGGACCTGCGCGCGTTGCTGTACATGGCCAAGCGCGATGACGTGGATGTCCCGATGCTTGCGTCGCTGTTGCCGAGCAATCGTATTCACGTCGAGCATGCGCTCGACCTGGTGCTGAAGCAGCAGGAGCGCAACGTCGGCGTTATCGGGCTGAGTTTCAAGAGCGGCACCGACGACCTGCGCGAAAGCCCCATGGTGACGCTGGTCGAGCACATGATCGGCAAAGGCCTGAACCTCAAAATTTACGACCCTGAAGTGCGCGTATCGCGACTCATCGGCGCGAACAAAAAGTACATCGACGAAGCCATACCTCATATTGGCGATCTGATGTGCGACAGCGTGGAAGACGCCGTGGGCGACGCAAAGATTGTCATTGTGGGCTTGAGCGACAGCGACATCCTCGAGGCGCTCGGAAGCCTCGTCAAGCCCGACCAGTACGTGCTCGATCTGGTCGGCATCAAGGACAGCGACGGCATAGCCGGCAACGTGCAGGGCATTTGTTGGTGACGGAGAAACCGACTCTCGTTTTCGTTTCGACGCGGTTTCTGTTTCCCGCCGATTCCGGGGGCAAGATTCGGACGACCCAGATATTGCGCGGGTTGAAAGGCGGTGCGTTCAACATCCGCCTGTTGATGCCTTACGACGATGCGCTTAAGGAACGTTACGCGGACGACATCGATCAGGTATGCGACAGTCTGTCCGGCTGGCCACCGCCCGATACCGATTCGCCGCTGCAGTTTCTGAAAAAGCTCGCGTGGCTGGCTGACGAGACGCCGGTGCCCGTCGCGTCCGATCGAAACGCCGATGCGAAACTATGCATCGAGGAGTCTCTCAAGTCCGGGGCTGACGTCGTCGTGTTCGACTTTCCGCATTCGGCCGTGCTGGCCCCCGCGAAGATACCCTGTCCGTCGGTCATGTTTACTCACAATATCGAGGCGGAGATCTTCAAACGCCATTGGGAGGTAGGGCGCACGCCGCTGCACCGGTGGATCTGGAGGAGTCAGTACCAGAAGATGTATCGGTTCGAGAAACGTGTGCTGGAGTCCTTCGACAGTACCATTGCGGTATCGGAGCGCGACTGCGAATTCTTCCGCGAGGAGTACGGTATTCGCAACTGCGCCGCTATTCCGACGGGAGTCGACACCGATTTCTTTGGTTACCGCGCGCCCGACAACGACGGGCAGGTGGCGTTTTGCGGTTCGATGGACTGGATGGCCAATATTGACGGCATCGAGTTTTTTCACGACGAGGTATGGCCGCTGGTGATGGAGGCCGAACCGGACGCGCGTATGAAGGTCGTCGGCCGAACGCCGCCGCCGGCTCTCGTCAGCCGGGTTACGGCGCGTTCTCCGGAATGGGAGTTTACCGGCTTTGTCGACGACGTAAGGGACCACATTCCCGGTGTGGCGGCATTTGTGATTCCGCTGAGGGTGGGTGGCGGTACCCGGATCAAGGCTTTTGAGGCGATGGCAATGGGTGCTCCCGTCGTGTCCACCAGTATTGGCATCGAAGGTTTGCCCGTTGAACACGGAACCCACTACCTGAATGCGGATACACCGGAAGATCTTGCTCTCGCAATTGTGTCACTGCTGCGGGATCGGGCGAAGCGGACGTCGATTGCGGAATCCGCGCGGCGCCTGGTTGAAGAGCAGTTCGGTTTTCGCGTTGCGGCGACGGCGTTCGAGGAGATCTGCCTGTCGGCTGCCGGCCGGGCGTAGCAAGCGGTTTCGCGCAAGGGAATTTATCGAGCAGCCCAATAGATGACCACAACACCGACAAGCTCAGCGGAAACGCCTTTGATTGCTCACGTCATCTTCCGGCTTGCGATTGGGGGGCTCGAAAACGGGCTCGTCAATCTGATCAACGCAATGCCGGCCCATCGGTTTCGTCACGCCGTCATTTGCATCGACGGGCACACCGATTTCAGCAAGCGGATTCGGCGCGACGATGTCCCCGTTATCGACATCGGCAAGAAGCCGGGCCGAGACCCACGTGCTTTTTGGCGGCTGTTCAAGACGCTGCGACAACTCAAGCCCGACATCGTCCATACGCGAAACCTTGCGGCGCTGGACGCCCTGGTGCCAGCGGCGCTTGCCGGCTGCAGGCAGCGCATCCACGGAGAGCATGGCTGGAACGTCGACGACCTGCAGGGTTCGAGCCGAAAGGCGCTGTGGCTGCGGCGGCTGCATTCGCCCTGGGTGTCCCATTACGTTGCGGTGTCGCGGGATCTTCGCGACTATCTCGTGGATCGCGTAGGCATTGCCGCCAGGCGCGTGAGCCTGATCCGAAACGGCGTGGACACCGATCGGTTTTGTCCGGCGCCCGATCGCCTCGCGGCGCGCGAAGGTCTGGCACCGACTCTGGATCGTGACAGCTGCGTGATCGGTACGGTCGGGCGCATGGACCCGGTGAAGGATCACGTGAACCTCGCGTCGGCGTTCATCAGCCTTGTGAACGAGAACCCCGACTGCGGGCATGCCCGGCTGGCGATCATTGGCGACGGTGAACTCAAGTCCAGGGTGACGGCCATGCTGCGCGACGCCGGTCTCGAATCGAAGGTGTGGTTGCCGGGGCCGAGAGACGACATCGTGAGGATCATGAGCAGCCTCGACGTATTCGTACAGCCGTCGCTTGCGGAGGGCATTTCGAACACAGTGCTCGAGGCAATGGCGTCCGGCATACCCGTGATTGCGACAGATGTGGGCGGCAACCCTGAACTGGTAAAGCATGACGACACCGGGATGTTGATTCCTCCCGCGGACACCAACCGGCTCGCGGCCGCAATGCAGGAGTACCTGCTGGATGAGGAACTACGGTTGCGCCACGGCGAAGCCGGCCGGCGCCGAGCGCTGGAAGTATTGAGCTTCACGGGCATGCTTGAGCGCTACGTCGAGCTGTACGAAAGTCGCTTCCCCAAGAGGTCAATTGAGACCGATGAGTGATTCCATGGCTTCAGATACTCTTGCTGGATCACCACGTGCTATGGCTTTGGACAACGGTATCAGCGTCACGGCCGTAACCGACGACGCCGGATTTGCGGCGCTACGCGAGCAGTGGAACGACCTGGCCGACGTGGCCGAAACGGGCACTGTATTCCTGCGGCACGAGTGGTTCGATGCCGCCTGGCAGTGGCTCGCGAAGGATTGCGAGAGGCTCATACTGCTGGTGAAACGAGCGGACCGGCTTGTCGGGATATGGCCGCTGGTGACTCGTCGGAGAACGCAGCGCAAAATCGGCATCACGGCCGTCGAGTTCATGGCCGTTCCCGATACGCAGGTCTGTGACACGATCTGTGCGCCCCAGGATCACGCCGTGGTCGTCGGTGCGCTGTTCGAGTATCTGCGCGACCACGGGCGGAGCTGGGACACGGTAGAGCTCACGAAACTGCCGGCCGGCTCTTCAACCGTTGCGTATCTCGAGGACACGCGCGGACAGGGGGTCGCATTCGAAGTGACAGCGGACGGCAGCAATCCACAGGTTGGCCTCGGCGGAACGTGGGCGGATTACTACGCGACTCGCAGCCGGCGTCTGAAAAAAGGTAACAACCTCGTCGCGAATCGCCTGAAGAAGAAGTTCGGCGACATCGACATGCGCTGGATTCGGGCTGACAGCGCCGACGAACAGGGTGTATCGGAAGCGCTCGAGGCGGCTATCGGGCTGTCGAGCCGGAGTTGGAAGCGCAAGACCGGAAACAGCCTGGACCACAGCGGACCGAATGCGTTCATCCGCAAGCTGACCGCGCACGCGCTTGCGGAGGGGTGGCTGTCGATCTGGGTGCTGGAACTGGACGCTCGACCGGCGGCGATGGAGTATCAACTTGCGTTTCGGGGCGACGTCCATGCGTTACGCGGAGATTTCGACGATGAGTTTTCCAGCCTGTCACCCGGAACGTTCCTGAACTGGCGCCTGCTGGAACGGTTGTTCGACGAGGATCAGAAGTGTTATCACATGGGGCCCGGAGACAATGCCTACAAGCTGCGCTGGGCTGAGCGGGCTCCGGAGCAGAGCAGGGCAACCTCATACGGCCGTTCTTTGCGCGGCCGATATCTGTCTGTCGTGGAACGACGGCTGCGACCGCTTGCAGCAAGCGTTGCCGGCTGGGCGAAAGCCCGACTTGGCCGGCGCGATTGACGTGACCGCGCCGTAAAGACTTTCGAGGAATCGATTTCCAGTGAGAGACATACTGATAACCCTGATGGTTTTCGCCACGATACCGGCGATCTTCTATCGCCCGTACATTGGGGTTCTCGTGTGGTCCTGGCTGGCGTACATGAACCCGCACCGGCTCGCCTGGGGATTTGCCGCCACTTTTCCCTTCGCACAAATTATCGGCGTCGTGACTCTGGCTTCGTTGCTCTTCAGTTCCGAGAAGAAGCGGATTCCGATCAACGCGGTCACGATCGTCTGGATCACCTTTGTCATCTGGATGAACATAACGACACTCTTCGCGCTGGAGCCCGACGCGTCGATGATCGAGTGGGATCGCGTCATGAAGATCCAGTTGTTCTCGTTCATCTCACTGATGCTGATGTACGGCCGTGACCGCATCAATTATTTGATCATGGTCATCGTCGCCAGTGTTGGCCTGTACTCCGTCAAGGGCGGCCTGTTCGCTTTTTTCGGCGGCACCGGCCGGGTATACGGGCCGTCCGGCGGTTTCTTCGAAGACAACAACAGCATGGGCCTCGCCGCAGTCATGATGGTGCCGCTCATGGTGTACCTGTATTCGATTGCGAACAAGCGATACCTGAAATACGCAATGATTGCGGTCTTGGGCCTAACGATACTCGCGATTCTGTCGACCCAGTCCCGCGGCGCCTTTCTTGCCGTGAGTACGACGGTTGCGTATCTGTGGTACCGCAGCACGATGAAGACCCTCATTGGGATTCTCATACTCTGCGCGGCGCCCATCTTCTGGTTCTCGATGCCGGACCACTGGCACGATCGGATGGCCACAATCAAGACTTATGAGGAAGACGGCTCCGCCATGGGCAGGATCAACGCCTGGGAATTCGCTTACAACGTAGCTGCCGACCGGCCCATTGTGGGCGGCGGCTTCCGTGTGTTCCAGCCTGAACAGTTCGAAACCTACGCGCCCGACCCGGAGAATTTCCACGATGCGCACAGCATCTACTTCGAAATCCTTGGCGAACACGGTTTCGTTGGCCTGACGTTGTTCCTCTCACTCGGCTTTCTGACCTATCTCGCGGCCGGGCAGGTCATCAAGAAAACGAGATGGCGCGACGATCTCAAGTGGGCAAACCTGCTGGGGAGAATGATGCAGGCCTGCCTTGTTGCCTACGCGACCGGCGGTTTGTTCCTCGGCCTCGCGTACTGGGATCTGTACTATCATTTCATCGTCATCGTGGTGCTGCTGCGCGAACACGTCAACGGCGTGTTGGCTGACAATCGGCAGCAAATAGGTGAGAGAATGGGCGAGCATCCGCAAACAGCCGGCGAGGCGGGTAAATAGTGAAAAAAGGGAACTCCAGACGACTGGTCATTCTGACCTACCATCGGGTTGTCGCAGACGATCCGCTGAAGGATCCTGATGAAATCGACGAGCAGCAGTTTCGTATGCACGTGGCAACGCTGTCGCGTTTCTTCAACGTCCTCAAACTGTCCGATGCGATCAGCGGGCTCAGGAACGGCGGGCTGCCGAGCCGGGCGGTGGCGATCACCTTCGACGACGGCTACAAGGACAACGTCACGGCGGCATTGCCGATCCTCGAGCATTACGGCGTTCCGGCCACGTTCTTCATAGCTACCGGATTTCTCGACGGCGGCATCATGTGGAACGACACCGTGATCGAGTCCGTCAAGCGCTTCGAGGGCGACAGGATCGATCTCGACGAACTCGATCTCGGCAGCTACCCGGCGCGCGAGCCCGGCGAGAGAATTGCAGCGTACCGGCAAATCGTAGGAAAGTTGCGCTACGAGTCGCAGGAGCGGCGAGACGTGCTTTGCAAGGCGATCGCCGAACGTCTCGAGGTTCGACTGCCGACGGATCTGATGATGAGCAGTGACGATCTCCCCACACTCCGGGCTGCGGGAATGGAGGTCGGCGCTCATACCCGGAGTCACCCGATCCTTGCGGTGGTATCGGAAGAGGATGCGCGGCGCGAGATTGTCGACAGCAAACGTGATGTGGAACAGATTGTCGGCACGGAGGTCAGCGCTTTCGCTTACCCGAACGGGCGGCCGGGCCAGGACTACAAAGATTGTCACGTCGACATGGTGCGTGACGCAGGTTTTGAACTCGCGGTCAGCACGGCTGCCGGTTGCGTCAGCGCCGAAGCCGACGTCTTCCAGCTCGGCCGGGTCAGCGTCTGGCACCGGTCCAGGCCCAAGCTGGTGCTGCGGATGCTCAAAAACTACTTTCTCGGAGAACCGGCTACGGCATAGTGACGCCGATCCGCGTGGGCCAGCTTATGTTACATACTGGAGCGCGGGCGAACTCGGGCTATAATTCAGAGGTCCAACTCATATGGCATATCCTTCGATGGTCGAAGCAACTCACGCGGCATTTCATACGGCCGTCCGATCGATAATCGTCTTTGCGCTGATCGCTACGGCAGCGCCTTCGACGGCGAGCGCCCAGGGCGCCGCAACCTGCGGCGATCTTCGCAACCACTACGGTCCTTACGACTACACGAATCCCATACATCGCGCCGAGAAACTGCCCGTCGTCGAGCAGTACCATTTCGACGCGGGTGTTGTGGCGCTTAAGGGCATGCTGGGTTCCGAGGGTAGCGAGAGAATGCTCGGCGGCGATATCGAATACGTGTTGCGCACGTTTCCGAATCATCATCACGCGCTGTACACAATGGTGCGCTACTACCTGGAAAAGGTTCCGCACGGCGCGACCCGCATGGCGTTCGATCCGGCCTGCTGGTTCGACCGGGCGAAAAGATTCAAACCGGACGATGCGACCGTCGTGATGCTGGAAGGCCTCTATTACGGTCGCGTCGACGATCTGCCAAAGGCAAGAAAAGCCTACGAGACCGCGCTCGAAATGGATCCCGACTCGGCGGAAATCAATTACAACGCCGGCCTGTTTTACGTCGATACCAAGGAATACGACCTTGCAATGGCATGCGCGCTGAGAGCGTATGAACTCGGGCATCCGCTGCCCGGTTTGCGCAACAAGCTCATGCGGCTCGGCGTGTGGCAGGCGCAAGCCGCGGAATGACCGCACGGCGATACCGCCGTCGCGCTAATCCGACTTCGATGCCAACCAGGTTTCCAGTACGGCAATAAGCCAGAGCATGTTGCCGAAGTATCCGGCGTGTTCATGCCGGTGCTTCGTCTGCATCTCATCGATGAAATCGTTTCTGAGTATGCCTCGTTCGCGAAAGCGGTCGATCGCGGGCAGTATTCTGGCCCGCAGCTCGTCCGATGATTTCAGCCATTCGCCAAACGGCAGGCCAAAACCGTGTTTGTCCTTCTCCAGCACCGCTTTCGGGAGATAGTTTTCGTGGGCCTTGCGAAAGGCGTAGCGAAGCTCACGACCGCGTAACTTCATGTTCGCCGGTATGCCGAGTGAGAAAGCCACCAGTTCGTCGTCGAGCAAGGGGTAGTCGACAGTAACCCCCGCGAGCTCGCACATTCGATTAACCTTACGGATGTCGTTGTCCGCCACAGTAAGCTTCCAATCGAACAGCAACATCCGGTCAAGGAAGTCGAAATCGCCCGAACGCTGATACCAGTCGCGACACTCGCGAGTGGGTGTTGCCGTCTCCACCGTGCCGAGAAACTGCGGATCGAAAACATCACCCGGCGGGAACATCTCGAGAAAGTTGTACGTGAACAGACGGTCCGGCATGGCAAGCCGGGCCTGCTCGACGTAGCGCCGGATCTTGCGCAACAGCACCGGCCGGTCTTTCGGCAAGAGGCCGACGGGCGGTTCGACCAGGTAGCGGCGAATCGCTTCCGGAATCTTGTGATAATGCTCGAACAGGCGCTGCGTCGCGTAGCGCTCGTTACCGCCAAAAAGCTCGTCGCCCCCGTCTCCGGCCAGCAGGCGGGTGACCCCGTCTTCGCGCGCTTTCCTGGCGCAGAACAGGGCGGGGATGGCGGAGGAGTTGCCGAACGGCTCGTCGTAGGCCGTTGACAGTGCATCGAAAGCCGCCGCGACGTCCTGCGGTGTTACGTAGTACTCGATGTGTTCGAGGCCGAAGTGGCTCGCCGCCGCTCGGGCGAAAGTCGTTTCGTCGTAGCCCTGCTGATCGAAGCCGATCGTATAGACGCGTATCGGTTCCGGCGTCATTTCGTTCGCGAGACCGGACACGGTCGAACTGTCCAATCCGCCGCTGAGAAAACAGCCGGTTGCGGCATCCGGTGCCGATCGGGCTACGGCTGCACGGGTCTGATTCCGGACGGCTTCGAGAATGTCTTCCTCCGACGATGCCGATCGACTGGCGCCGGGCTGAGGCTGCCAGTAGAAACTCCGGCTGGTGACCTTGCCTTCCGCAATGAGCTGCTCACCCGGTTCGAGTTTGTAGACGCCCTCGAATATCGTTGCGGGACTCGGCACGACGTGAAAGTAAAAGAAGCGATAGATCGACTCGTTGGATACCGACTTATGCACGGCGGGGTGCGACACGACCGACGTTGCGGTCGAGCCGAGCACGAGGCCGCCGTCCGCGGTCTGCGCGTAACACAGGGGACGGATACCCATGCGGTCAACGGCGAGTAACGCACGGTCCTCTCGCTCGTCGACAACGGCCAAGGCGAAGGATCCGGATACTTTTTGCAGCAGTGCGTCGCCGTACTTTCGATAGGCTGAAAGCAACGCACGCGCATCGCCTTCCTTGGCGGCGGCCGCAGCGAGTTCGGGTTCGCTCCAGTGTGGTCTGCCGGAGATCGCCGCCAGCAGCATTGCGTCCGGATCGGCGGCGACCCAACTGTCGGCCCCCGCCGAGCAGACGAGACCGCGGGATTGGGTCTCGAACGCCACCGCCTGCTGTTGCGGCAGTTCCGCGGCCATTCGACGGGCCGTGTCCGGTCGCGCTGCGGCGGCCGGGTCTTGGGCTACGTTAAACCAGCCGCAGAGTCCGGACATAGTGTCTTCTTATCATTGTTGCCAGCAGTTTGCTTCGTTCAGGGCGAAGCATGCCGGAGCGGCGCTCGTAGCGCAAAGTTTGCGGCGCTTAACCGCGGCCTGTAGAAACTCCCGTCTACTGCGCGTTCAGTGCGCTGGGTGGCTCCGGCGCCGGGACGACCTCTTCGGCTACGCGGATGACGTAGGCAGGGGCGCTCGTGGTGCCGACCAGGCCAATAGCGGCCCACTGCGGCATGAAGACGTAGCGTCCCCAGGATCCCTGCAGGTCTCCTTCTTGCGGGATCGAGTCGCCGGTGAGGCTGATTCGGGTTGTCGTCCAGGGACTTCCGTCGGCCCGCAGCTGGTAAATGTTGGTGTAACCCGGGCTGCCCGAGTTACCGCCAAACAACCAGTAAACGTCCCGGACCGAGTCGTAGACAGCGGAGATGCCGTTGCGCGAATAGATATTGGTGTCGCCGGACGGACTGAACGATTCCACCGAAACGGTCTCGTTCGCGAAATCGACGTTGACGATACTCGTTTCGCCGTCACCGACGACGATGGCCCGGTTCCTGCGCGAGTCCCAGGCCGCCATCGAGTCCCACGGAAAGCTGTTGCCGTTGAGGCTCTTGCTGGGGGACCAGGTCTCGTTGTCCGTGCGGAAGAAATAGCCGGTGGTCGAGTTGGTGACCGTGACGAAAATCTTGCCGGTCGTCGGGTCGTAGATGGTCTTGGCGCCACTGTCGCCACCTGGGTAGTCGGGCAGGCGCGACCATTCGCCGCTGCTCACGTTGTATTTGAAAGCCCAGTCGACAAAGCTGCCGCTGATGTAGCGTGAGCCGCCAAAACGGTAGATGTGATTGTTGTGGCTTGCGTAGACGACGCCGTCATACGTGTGGACGGAGTTCGGCCCGCCGTCCGCATAGGTTGCGACGTTGCTCCGGACGTCGGACACCGAGCTGATCGACGGTAGCTGCCAGCCGGTCGGCGTGGCTCCGCCGGAATAGTCGTAAATGTACATGCCGTTGTTGGCCGAATCGGCATGGCCGCCGCCGTGCACGAACAAGCGCGAGCCTACATTCTTGCCGCCGCCGCTCCAGGCAACCACGATGCCTCGCAGGCCAATGTTCGAGGGATCGTTGTTGCGCCACTCCGCCGGCGTCACGCTTTCGATCGAGACGTTGCCGTTGCTCGGCGCATAGGCGCCGTCGAGTTCGCGGATTTCGAAGGCCGACATCGATTCGATGTATTCCGGAATGGGGCCCGACTGCGCAAAGGCGAATGCCGGGAGCAGCGCAGCCAGGGCAGCGGGGGCGGAAAGGAGGCGGATACCCGCCGGCCGGCGCCCGCTGAACAGATTCGGGGTTCGGGTGTACTTGAACATCGTTTAGCTCCTAGTCTGCCACGAGCCCGGTGGGCGGATTCGGCGCGACTGCGGGTGTGGAATTCTGGTCGCCCCAGTTCGGGACGGCTCGGCCGCTAATCAGCGCGCCGCGGTCCGGCGCGCCGCCGCTGTAGCCGTCAGTGATGTTGGCGATGGCGACTCCGGAGTTCTTCGGCGCCGTGCCTGCCGCCAGGACCGGCGTGAAAGACTGCGTGATTTCGGTCAGCGAGTTTGCGCCGAGTGTAATCGTCGTGGTCCAGGGGTTCGAACTCGTAATATTGTCCTGCTCCAGTCGGCGAGTTGCGCCGCTGAAGACCGGCGTCGTTGCGCGCAGGTTGTTGCGGGCATCCGCCAGATTATTGAAGGCGCTGAAATCCAGCTGGATTTGCCGGTCGGGATACCAGGAGTTGTGCGTCCAGTCGACGTTGTTGTGGCCGCTGCTTTCGAGCCACAGCGTGTTGCCCTGACCCCTGTAGACGATGATGTTGTTTCTGAAGCCGTACGCTTCCTGCGCCCCGTTGTTCGGCTGATACCAGGCAGATACGTCCGGGTCACTGCCCGCCGCGGTGCGGCCGACGATAAAGGTGCTGTTGTAGACGAAATGACCGGTATTGTCGTTGTTCCACTTGTGCAGTTTGGACCGTCCGGGATTGACGCAGACGTTGCGCGCATAGATGAACGGGCCGCCGTAGAGCGGATCCAGCGACGAGCACGTCGACGAGTTGTGAATCCGGTTGTCGTAGAACGTGACGTTCCTGATGCCGAAGTCGGCCTCGATCGCGTCGTCGAGGGAGTTCCGTATGTCGTTGCGGTAATAATGAATGCCGCGCGATTCTGTCGTCGCGGAGCTTCCAGCGTGTTGCGCGTACGACATGGTGTCGCCAAAGCCGCTGATCGAATTGTTGAACGCAACGTTGCCGAAGCCCGGAATGTTGATGCCGTCGTCGTCCCAGGTCCGGTTATCGCCAAGGAACGTGGCATTCCAGCGGTTGTTGCCGGCAAACGTACTGTCGTAGACCAGCACCTGGCTGGCTTCGTCGTAGAAGCTGATTGCGCTGTCCACACCGAGCATCGTCAGGTTCCTGATGGTCAACCGGGAAGGGCCGGTGCTTGCCGAAACGCCCCAGCTTGTGATGCCCCGCTGCAGGTTGCCCACGGCGCCGTCGCTCTGCGTGCCGCGGATCGTGAGGTTCTCGATGATGACGTTGTCCGCTTCGACGATCGTCCAGATCTCCCTGGCGCTGTCGTCGCTCAGAATGACCCCGTCACGGCTCTCGCCGCGAATGTAGATCGGGTTGCCGGTCGTGCCCGAACGTGACAGGGAAATACCGTTGATGTTGTACACGCCGTCTTCGAACTGCAGCACGTCGCCGGGATTCAGGCCGTTGAGAGCAGACTGGATCTCGGATTCCGACGACCCTGCCGCGATCGTCTTGTTCGGCGCGCCGGCGGCCGCCGGCAGGGTGCGAGTCGTAAAGGTCGCGTTTCTGACCGTGTTGTCCGAACCGCTGCTGACCGTCACTTCGACTTCGTAGCTCTGGCCGGGCGTAAGGTCGATGATAGTCCAGGCGAAGTCGTCGTTGACGCTGCCCACCGCTGGCGTATTCGAGAACTCCGGCCGTATACGAAACAACGGGTGGGCATCGATCCACGTGCTTGACGACGTGGGCCGATAACGCACTGTCGCGACCGCGGTGTTTGGCAGCGAGCCCGTTACCGGAAGATGCAGAGCGAGCTGCTCGGGGGTGGCCGGTCCATCGTGCGCGAGAGCGCCGACCGGAAGGTTTTGTGCCGACGCCGTGGACATGCAGAAGAGCGACAGAGAGGCGACCGTACCGATGACGATCGTCTTGATTGCTGACAGGGAAACACGCACCGAATATCTCCAGAACAAAGCCATGTCTCGTGCGTCGGACATGCAAGAATTTAGGGTTCGCCCGCTGCTATCAAATACCGATTCGAAGCCGGGTGAACGGACCTGTGTCACAGTTTTTGGCCCTATGGCCCAACCGCGTGACAAGCGGTACCCAGAAAAACAACGCGCTCATCTTAGCTACTGCAAACAACAACGCAAACGCGGCTGCCGTAACAATTCCTACCGCAGACATTTTGTAGAATCGCGTTTCTTTCAACCTCTGGCAGAACAAGGGCTTAGGGAAATCACCTCTCCAGGTTGACACTTTTGCTGTCGGCGATTGGAGACGCAATCCGAAGTGTCGGATTTTTTGTCAACTTCGAATCTGCGCAAAATCGGTGCGTAAAAGGCCTGGCTCGATGCGGCGGTTCCGGCCCCATGATCGGATGCCTGAAAACACCGGTTATTCGCCTGCCAGCGCGCGGACTACGGTCCTGCGTTGTGGCAAAATGCCGCACTCGCCAGCGTTTTGGCGAACCGGCTCCCGCCTTCTGGAACTTGATGAATGGAAAAACAAAAACCGCTCGTATCCGTCGTGCTGCCCGCGTTCAACGAGGCCGCGATCCTGCATGACCATCTGGGGATCCTGAGTCGCTACCTGGAAACCGAACAAGACGACTTCGACTGGGAAATGGTGATCGTCAACGACGGCAGCGCGGACGACACCGGGGAGATCGCGGAGGCGTTTGCGGCCGATCGCGACAATGTCAGGGTACTGCACCATCAGGTCAACTACGGGCTTGGCCAGGCCCTCAAGTACGGGATGAGTCAAACGAAGGGCGACTACATCGTCACGATGGATATCGACCTGAGCTACTCGCCCGATCATGTCGTGCGCCTCGTGGAAACCCTGCGCACGTCGTCCGCTAAGCTGGTGCTGGCTTCCCCCTACATGAAGGGAGGCCAGATATCGAACGTGCCCTGGCTGCGGAAGATCCTGAGCATCTGCGCGAACCGCTTTCTGTCGCTCGTCGCTCATGGCCGCCTGTCGACCTTGACCTGTATGGTGCGAGGCTATGACGGTCAGTTCGGCCGTGAGCTGATACTGCGGGCGACGGGCATGGAGATCATGCCGGAGACCGTCTACAAATCGATGATACTGAGGGCCGGCATCGCGCAGATTCCCGCGCACCTGGACTGGGGCCTGCAGGTCAAACAGCAGGGTCGGACTTCGAGCATGCGCATCATTCGTCACGTGCTCTCGACGGTGCTTTCCGGCTTCGTGTTTCGGCCGTTCATGTTTTTTGTGGTTCCCGGGCTTTTGCTGCTGGCGTTCTCGGCCTGGGTGAACCTCTGGATGGTTGTCCACTTCTTCGAGGCTTTGCAGATGGTGCCGGCGGACGCGGGCACCGACAAGGTGTCCTGGGCCATTGCCCAGGCCTACCGGGACTATCCGCACACCTTCATCGTCGGGCTGCTGTCGCTGATGGTGGCGATACAGCTGATCAGCCTCGGCATTCTGGCGCTGCAGAGCAAGTCCTATTTCGAGGAAGTCTTCTACCTCGGCACCACCGTGGCCCGCCGTCAATCGAATGGGTCCAAAGGCGAGGATCGGCGCTTATCCGGGTACAATGCGGACTGAGTCGCAGGGTTGACTGTGACGCCGGTCCCGGAATATCCACGGCAGTCCGACTATACTTGGGAATTCAATAACTTACCCTCCACAACGAGCGATTCTTAGGGGTTCACGACATGCGCGTATTGGTTACCGGCGGAGCCGGTTTCTTGGGGTCCAATCTTGTGGGCAAATTTCTTGACGAAGGCCATCGGGTCGTCGTCATCGACAACCTGTCGATGGGGCGGATCGAAAACCTGGCGCCGTATCAGGAAAAAGACGGTTTTCAATTCATCCAGGAGGACGTGACCGAGCAAAGCGCCTTCGACGCGCTGGACGACGACTTCGACGCGGTCGTCCACCTCGCCGCGTTCAAAATACCTCGATACGGGAAGGCGCTGGATACGCTGCAGATTAACTACAAAGGCACCGAGCAGGTGCTCGAATACGCGCGGAAGCTCGACTGCAAGTGTGTGCTTGCGTCGACGTCG
Source organism: Woeseiaceae bacterium (assembly GCA_028289545.1). Lineage (GTDB taxonomy): Bacteria > Pseudomonadota > Gammaproteobacteria > Steroidobacterales > Woeseiaceae > UBA1847. The sequence continues at coordinate 7,122 of JANQPG010000029.1, read as the reverse complement.
GACGTCTACGGGCGTAACCCGGAGCTACCGTTCAGCGAGGAAAACAGCGACTCGGTCATTGGCAGCTCGAAGGCGCCCCGTTGGGCGTACGCCGTGTCGAAGCTGTTCGACGAGCATCTGGCGTTCGCGTATCAGGAAGCCTACGGATTTCCGGTGACCTTGCTCCGATTCTTCGGCTCCTACGGGCCGAATCAGCATCTCACCTGGTGGGGTGGTCCGCAGTCGGTGTTCATCAACGCGATTCTTAAAGATGAGGTCATTCCTATTCACGGCGATGGCTCGCAGACCCGCAGCTTTACCTATGTGTCGGATACGGTAGAGGGCATCTACCAGGCGACCGTCAAACCGGAAGCCAACGGCGAGGTGATCAACATCGGCGCGACGACCGAGATAACGATTTTGGAGCTCGCCAAGAAGATCAAGGCGCTGAGCGGCACGCCCGGGGAGCTCAAGATCGAGTTTGTTCCTTACGAGTCGTTCACGGGCGGCAAGTATCAGGACGTCATGCGGCGCGTGCCGGACGTCAGCCTGTGTAAGAAGTTGCTCGGCGTGGAGGCCAAAGTTTCCTTGGACGAAGGTCTTGCGCGGACGATCGAGTGGCAGCGGCAGGTAACGATGGGTGATGCGGCGGCTTAGGCCTTAGAGCAAACAGGACTTTCTGGGAATTCGGGAATCATGAAGATCGGCATCATTGGCGCCGGGCTGTCCGGGCTTGCGCTCGCACAAAAGCTTTCGAAACAGGGGCACACGGTTACCGTTTTCGAGCGTGACACCCAGGTTGGCGGCCTCGCCACCTACGAGGATCACGGTCCCTTCGTGTTCGATCGTTACTACCACGTGATTTTGCCCTCCGATCGCTATCTGCTGTCGTTCATTCGTGAGATTGGACTCGCCGACAAGCTGCGCTGGGAAACGACCCTGACCGGGTTTTTCGTCGAAGAGAAAATGCACTCGATGAGCAGCACGCTGGAGTTTCTGAAGTTTCCGCCGCTGTCTCTCTGGTCGAAGTTTCGGCTTGCGACGACAATCCTCTACTGCTCGCGGATCAACGATTGGAAGCGCCTCGAAAAGATCACGGTCGAGGATTTCCTGTTGAGGCATTCCGGACGAACCACTTACGAAAAGATGTGGAAGCCGTTGCTTCTCGCCAAGCTCGGCGAGAACTATCGGCGCGTGTCCGCTGTATTCATATGGACCTATATCAAGCGCATGTTCTCCGCCCGCGATTCGTCGGCCAGCAAGGAACAGATGGGGCACGTCCACGGCGGCTACAAAACGGTGTTCGATCGCCTGGAGCAAACGATCGCCGCGGCCGGCGGACGTATTGCCCTGAACACCTCCGTGCAGCGGATTGCGCCAGCAAAGGGCGGCAGCGGTGTCGATATCGTTACCGAGAACCGGTCAGAGCACTTCGACAAAGTGATCTTCACGGGGCCCGTGAATATTCTGCAGAAGGTAGCGGACGACTCGCTTGTCGCGGTTGAGGATTCCGGCCACGAAGTCGAATATCTCGGTGTGCTTTGCATGGCGCTCGTCACGAGGAAGCCGCTGACCGATTTCTACATTCTGAATATTGCCGATCGCAGAATTCCGTTTACCGGGGTCGTCGGCATGAGCAACATACTCGACAGCGACGAAACGGCCGGCACGCACCTTACCTACCTGCCCAAGTATGTGCTGTCCACGGACGCCGAGCTACGCCGTCCCGAGGACGAACTGCAGCGGGAGTTTCTCGACGGCTTGCGCCTAATGTTCCCGGACCTCAAGGACGAGGACATCGTGAGTTCACGGATACACCGCGCCTTCAAGGTCCAGCCGCTGCAGGTTCTGAATTTCTCGGAGCGGATACCGAAGTCGGCGACGCGGCACCCCGACTTCTTTGTCCACAACACGGCGCAATTCGTCAACAACACGCTCAACAACAACGAGGTCATTCGCGCTGTCGAAGCCTTCCTCGAGAAACACGGCGACTGCTTCGAGCCGGGCGACGAGCGCTCGGACGACGCGCTGGTTGCCTGAGGAGAGACGACGATGGCTGGCAGCGACGACTACTTTGTCCATGAATCGTCCTATGTCGATCAACCCTGCACGATCGGTGAGGGGACGAAGATCTGGCACTTCAGCCACATCATGAAGGACAGCCGGATTGGCCGAAACTGCAACATCGGGCAAAACGTTGTCGTATCGCCGGGCTGTGTGGTCGGCAACAACGTCAAGATTCAAAACAACGTGTCCGTCTATACCGGTGTGATTCTCGAAGACGACGTCTTCTGCGGCCCGTCGATGGTGTTTACCAACGTCATCAATCCGCGCAGCCACGTCGAGCGCAAGGACGAGTACAAGAAGACGCTCGTGCGGCGCGGGGCAACAATCGGCGCCAACGCCACTGTCGTTTGCGGGAATACACTGGGGAATTACGCTTTTATAGGTGCCGGCGCTGTGGTCACGCGTGACGTGCCCGACTATGCCGTCGTCTACGGCTCGCCCGCGAAGATTCGCGGCTGGGCCTGCAGCTGTGGCCTGATGCTCGATTTCGAAGACGCCCAGGACGGCAAGCAGGTTGCAAACTGCAGTTGCGGACTGTCTTACATCAAGCGCGGGCAGTCGGTAGCGCTCGCGGAATAGTTTGAAGCGGTTGCGGCCGCCCGACCACTAAATTCGGTTATTCAAGACTCGATCATCTAACCTCGACATTTAACAAGGAGCATCATGAGCGCGCGCAAGAAAATGCAGGTCCCCTTGCTGGACCTCAAGGCGCAATACGCGGGGATTCGGGAAGAAGTCCGTGTAGCCATCGACGAAGTCTGCGATGCGCAGTATTTCGTGATGGGGCCAAAGGTAACGGAGCTGGAAGCGTCGATCGCGGAGTACAGCCAGTGTTCCGACGGCATCGGCGTCTCTTCGGGCACCGACGCATTGCTCGTGGCATTAATGGCGCTCGAGGTGGGTCACGGCGACGCCGTCATCACCACACCTTACACATTCTTTGCGACCGGCGGGACGATCTCGCGTCTGGGTGCGCGCCCGCTGTTCTGCGATATCGACCGGGACACCTACAACGTGAGTTCGGATGCGATCCGGACGTTGCTGGAAAACGAATGTGACACGGTGGACGGAAAGCTGGTACACCGACCGTCGGGCGCCGTGGTCAAGGTTCTGATGCCCGTCCATTTGTACGGCCAGACCGCCGACATGGACGCGCTCGCGGCCATCGGCGAGGAATACGGCTTGCCGATAGTCGAAGACGCCGCTCAGTCCATTGGCTCGGAATACGCCGATGGGCAACGAGCGGGTTCGCGCGGGACCATCGGTTGCTTCTCGTTCTTCCCGAGCAAAAACCTCGGTGCTTTCGGCGACGGCGGGATGTGCACGACCAACCACTCCGAGCTGGCCGACAAGCTGCGTATCCTGCGCCTGCATGGCGGCAAGCCGAAGTATTACCATGCCGTCGTCGGCGGCAATTTCCGGCTGGATGCCCTGCAGGCTGCTGTCCTCAGCGTCAAGCTGCGGTCGCTGGATGCCTGGACGGAGGGCCGACAGTCGAACGCCGCTTTCTATGACCAGGCTTTCGCTGATGCGGGCCTGAGCGAGCGCGTGTCGACGCCGGTCACGCGTACCGGCAAGCGGCATATCTACAACCAGTATGTGATCCGGGTTGCGGAGCGCGATGCGTTGCGGACACACCTGGGCGAAGCCGGGATCGGTACCGAGATCTACTACCCTGTGCCTTTGCACCTGCAGCAGTGTTTCGCGGACCTCGGTTACGGAGAGGGGGATTGCCCCGAGTCCGAGTCGGCGGCCAATGAAACGGTGGCGATCCCCGTGTACCCCGAACTGACGCGCGACCAGCAGCAATACGTGGTCGACACGATCGCCGACTTCTACAGCTAAGCCATGCGCGTCGTCAGCATCGTTGGAGCCAGACCCCAGTTCGTCAAACTGGCGCCCGTGAGCCGTGCCATGGCGGACGGCTCCGTGACGGGTGGCGAGCCGATCGAAGACATCATTGTGCACACCGGCCAGCATTACGATGCAGGCATGTCGGACATCTTTTTCGAGGAGCTCGAAATACCGAAGCCCGGCGTTCATCTGGGTGTCGGCTCCGGTTTGCACGGCGCACAAACCGCGGCGATGCTCGAGGGCATCGAAGCGACGTTGCTCGATCGCCAGCCCGACATGGTGGTCATCTACGGCGATACCAACTCGACGCTGGCGGGCGCCGTGGCGGCCGCGAAGCTCGAGATTCCGATTGCTCATATCGAAGCGGGCTTAAGGAGTTTTGTCCGAACGATGCCGGAGGAGATCAATCGCGTCATCTCGGATCACACCTCCGACCTGTTGTTTGCGCCGACTGAAACGGCCATGCGCAACCTGGAGAAGGAAAACCTGAAGGATCGCGCCGTCCAGTCCGGTGACGTCATGCTCGATGCCGTCGAGTTCAACCTCGGCCTTGCCGAGCGACGGTCGGGTATCCTCGAGGAACTCGACCTCGACGGCGTGGACTATGCGGTGGCGACGCTACACCGGCCCGTCAACACCGACGGCGAAAATCTGCAGAAGCTCCTTGATACGCTCAACACGATAGCGTCCGACAGGCCGGTGATCTTTCCGGCGCATCCGCGAACGGTCGCGCGCCTGAAAGCGGATAGCGACTGGCAGGCGGCCCCGCAACTCCGGATGATCGAGCCGCTGGGCTACCTGGACATGCTGAAGCTGCTGGGGAACGCGAGGCTTCTGCTGACAGATTCCGGCGGTATGCAGAAGGAAGCGCTGTTCGTCGGGACGCCCTGCGTCACCTTGCGCGACGAGACCGAATGGCCGGAAACGGTCGACGCGGGAGGGAATATCCTGACCGGCGCCGATCCGGCGCGCATTCTCGAGGCCGTGGATCGCTGGCTGGGCGCCGACACAAGCCGGATTGGCCCGAAAGACTCGGCGTTTGAGAACCCGTTTGGTGATGGCCGGGCGGCTGCCGCGATTGTCCGCGGCATTCTGGACTTCGCGTGAACCGTCTGCGCGTGACACTGTTTTTGTTTTCTTGCGAGTAGCTACGATGATTGAAGTTGCGGTAATTGGCGTCGGCGGTTGGGGCAAAAACCTGGCCAGGAACTACTATCAGCTTCCGGAAGCGAATCTTCGCTACATTTGTGATCTCGATCCGGCCAAGCTCGAGGCGATGCAGCGCCAGTATCCGGGCGCGACGACGACAAGCAGCTACGACGACGTGCTGGCCGATCCCGAACTGGATGCCGTGGTTATTGCGACCACCGGGCCTAGCCACTACGAACTCGCCAAAAAGGCTTTGCTTGCCGGCAAGGACGTGTACGTCGAGAAACCGTTTGTGCTCGAGGTCGAGCACGCGGTCGAGCTAACCGAACTGGCGGAAAAGGGCGATCGAATCGTGATGGTTGGCCATCTCCTCGAGTATCACCCGGTTGTTGCGCGGCTCAAGAGCATGATCGAAGCCGGTGACCTTGGCGATGTCTACTACATCTACAGCCAGCGTCTGAACCTCGGCACCGTTCGAGAGGACGAAAATGCGCTGTGGAATTTTGCGCCGCACGATATCTCGTCTATCTTGTATCTCCTTGGCAAGAAGCCGGTCGACGTTTCGGCCCGCGGCCAGGACTACCTGCAACGCGATGTGGAGGATGTCGTGTTCCTGACGATTTCTTTCGAGGACAGCACGATGGCGCATATCCACGTAAGCTGGCTCGATCCGCACAAGGTTCGCAAGCTGACGATTGTCGGCAGCAGCAAGATGGCGGTTTTCGACGATCTGGAATCGTCGGAAAAGCTCAAGGTGTACGACAAGGGCGCTCGCCTGTCACAGGACTACGACACCTTTGCCGAATACGTCGGGCTTCGTTTCGGCGATATCACGATACCCTATGTCAAGACCGGCGAACCGCTGAGAATCGAGTGCCTGCACTTTATCGATTGTGTCGAGAACCGAAAGCAGCCGCGTAGCGACGGCCATGACGGTATTCGCGTCATCAAGGTGCTAGACGCCGCACAGCGCTCGCTTAAGAACAACGGCGTACCGGTGGCCATCGACTAGGCCTGCCGACGCTGCTGGAGTTTTATCATGACCGAACCCAACAAGAAGCGCATAGCGAGTCTGTCACTCGACCTCGACAACCAGTGGTCTTACATGAAGACTCACGGCAACGAGGCCTGGTCGGAGTATCCCACCTACCTCGATTGGGCGGTGCCGAGAATCCTCGAGTTTCTCGAGCAGCGCAATATCAGCATTACGTTCTTCATTGTTGGTCAGGACGCCGTGCTCGAGCCCAATCGTCCTGCACTCAGAGCCATTGCCGATGCCGGCCATGAAATTGGCAATCACAGCTTCCATCACGAGCCTTGGCTGCACCTGTACACCGAAGAGCAGCTGGAGGAGGAGCTCGCGAAAGCGGAAGAGGCGATCGAGAGCGCAACCGGCGTGAAACCCACCGGCTTTCGGGGCCCGGGCTTCAGTCTCTCGCCGGCGACGCTTCGAGTACTCAAGCGTCGCGGCTATCGCTACGACGCCACTGTGTTTCCGAACCTGCTGAACCCGCTGGCCAGGGCCTATTTCTTCGCAACGAGTTCACTGAGCGCCGAAGAGAAGGAGAAGCGCAAGGAGTTGTTTGGCACCTGGCGCGACGCGCTTCGGCCGGTAGCGCCGTTTCGCTGGCGTATCGAAGACGAAACTCTGCTGGAGCTGCCGGTCACGACGATGCCGCTCTTCAAGACGCCGATTCATTTGAGCTACATCCTGTATGCGTCCCGGTTCTCGCCGGGGCTGGCGATGCTGTACTTCCGGTTTGCGCTGTTGATGTGCCGCATGACCGGGGTGGCTCCTTCGATTTTGTTGCATCCGCTCGACTTCATCGGTTGCGACGATGTCGGCGAACTCGACTTTTTCCCCGGCATGGACATGGAAGCGGAAAAGAAAATAGCCATTGTCGACCGCGTGATCGAAGAAATGCGTAAACACTACCGGCTGACGACGATGCAGGAGCACGTCGATTCCGCCGGCCCCAAGCTGCGTAATCTCGATTTGCAGGTTGCGGCAAACTAGCACTACCCCAAGGAGACAGCGGAAATGCGCGACGAGATCATCAAGCTGATCATCGA
>JANQPG010000018.1 GCA_028289545.1 Woeseiaceae bacterium | reverse complement strand
CCCGACAACACCCCCGGAGACAGAACATGACGGACAGCTTCGGCGCACGTTCGACGCTTTCTGTCGGCGGCGAAGACCTAGAGATCTTTCGCCTCGACGCCGTGCAGGAAGGGCACGTCAACCGCCTTCCCTACTCACTCAAGATCCTGCTGGAGAATCTGCTGCGTCACGAAGACGGCAGAGATGTAACCCGCGACGACATTCTGGCGCTCGCGAACTGGGATCCCAAAGCCGCCCCCAGCACCGAGATATCGTTCACGCCGAGCCGGGTCATTCTGCAGGACTTTACGGGCGTTCCGGCGGTTGTGGACCTCGCCGCCATGCGCGACGCCGTGGTCAAGCTCGGCGGCTCCGCCGACAAGATCAATCCGCTGTCACCCGCTGAGCTCGTCATCGACCACTCGGTGCAGGTCGACAAATACGGCACGGCCAACGCGCTCGACCTGAACAACAAGATCGAGTTCCAGCGCAACCGGGAGCGCTATCAGTTCCTGCGCTGGGGCCAGTCGGCGTTCGAGAATTTCCGCGTCGTGCCGCCGAACACCGGCATCGTGCATCAGGTCAACCTCGAATACCTGAGCCGCGTGATCTTCAACGTCGACAAAGACGGCACACGCCGCGCTTATCCCGATACCGTCGTGGGCACCGACTCGCACACGACCATGATCAACGGACTGGGCGTGCTCGGCTGGGGTGTCGGCGGCATCGAGGCCGAGGCGGCCATGCTCGGCCAGCCCATCACGATGCTGATCCCGCACGTCATCGGCTTCAAACTCACGGGCAAGCTGCGCGAAGGCGCGACGGCCACCGACCTCGTGCTGACCGTGACCGAAATGCTTCGCGACAAGGGCGTTGTCGGCAAGTTTGTCGAGTTCTTCGGAGACGGCCTCTCGCAACTGCCGCTCGCCGACCGCGCAACGCTCGGCAACATGTCGCCGGAGTTCGGCTCGACCTGCGCCATTTTCCCGATCGACGGGGAAACGATCCGCTACCTGGAGCTGTCCGGCCGCGACGCCAACCAGATTGCCCTCGTCGAGGCCTACGCAAAAGAACAGGGTCTGTGGCGCATCGACGGTCAGCCCGACGCGCTGTACACCGATACGCTGGAACTGGATCTCGCCACGGTCGAGCCCTGCATCGCGGGGCCGAAACGCCCGCAGGACCGCATCGAAGTGTCGGTTGCCGACAGCACCTACGAGAAACACTTGGCCGAAGCCATCAAGAACCGCGACAACGACGGCAAAGCCATGGCGAAAATCGACGGCGCTGACGTCGAGATACGCGATGGCGCGGTCCTGATTGCGGCGATCACGAGCTGCACGAATACCTCGAACCCGGCCGTCATGATTGCGGCCGGCCTGCTCGCACGGAACGCCCGTGAAAAAGGCCTGAAAGCCAAACCCTGGGTCAAGACGAGCCTGGCGCCGGGCTCGCGCGTCGTCACCGACTACCTCGAGAAATCGGATCTGCTCGACGACCTTGACGCCATTGGTTTCTACACGGTCGGTTACGGCTGCACGACCTGCATCGGCAACTCGGGCCCGCTGCTGCCGGAAATTGCCGACGCCGTAAAGGAAAGCGACATCGTCGCCACGAGCGTGCTGTCGGGTAACCGCAACTTCGAAGGCCGTATTCACCCGCTCGTGCGCATGAACTTCCTGGCTTCACCGCCGCTGGTCGTCGCGTACGCGCTCGCAGGAAACCTCGACGTCAATCTGTTCGAAGATCCGCTCGGCGAGGACACCGACGGCAACCCCGTGTTCATGAAGGACATCTGGCCGAGCCAGCAGGAAATCATGGACTTCGTCGGCGCCAACATCGACTCGAACATGTTCAAGTCGAGCTACGACAGCGTCTTCGACGGTGACGCCAACTGGAACGGCCTCGACGTCCCGACCGGTGAGATCTACACCTGGGACGCCGATTCAACCTACGTCAAAAACCCGCCCTATTTCGAAGGCATGTCCGCCGACCCGGCGCCGGTCGAAAACTTGAGCGGCGCGCGCGTGCTGGCCTTGCTCGGCGATTCAGTGACAACCGATCATATCTCGCCGGCTGGCTCGATTGCGCTCGACAGCCCGGCAGCCGACTACCTCAAGGCAGAGGGCGTCAAGCCGGCCGACTTCAATAGCTACGGCTCGCGTCGCGGCAATCACGAGGTCATGATGCGCGGCACGTTCGCGAACATTCGTCTGCGCAACCAGCTCGCGCCCGGCACTGAAGGCGGCTGGACGAAACATCAGCCGAGCGGCGAACAGATGAGCATCTACGATGCGTCGCTCAAGTACAAAGCCGAAGGTACGCCGTTGATCGTGCTTGCGGGCAGTGAGTACGGCACGGGCTCCTCACGCGACTGGGCAGCCAAGGGCACCCTTCTGCTTGGCGTCAAGGCCGTGATCGCGAAGAGCTTCGAGCGCATCCACCGCTCCAACCTGATCGGCATGGGCGTCCTGCCCCTGCAGTTCAAGGATGGCGAAGATGCCGGTTCGCTCGGCCTGACGGGCACCGAGACTTTCGACATTACGGGTCAGACCGACCCGGACGCGAAGACGGTTACGGTCACCGCCACGCCGGAGTCGGGCGACCCGATTACGTTTGAAGCCGTCGTTCGCATCGACACGCCCAAGGAACGCGACTACTACGAAAACGGCGGCATTCTGCACTACGTGCTGCGCCAGCTCGCCGCTTGAGTGATGCCGTCCGGCCGGCTTCCTTCCGGAGGCCGGCCGACGCACTCGGTTCTCGTATCAGGACGAAGGCAGTTCGCGGGTCATCAGCACCCAGTTGTCTCCGGGACCGTCCCAGCCTTCCTTGACCTTCGGGCGCGAGGCAATTTCCCGATAACCCGAACGCTCGTAGAGCCTCTGCGCGCCCGGGTTTCCGTCGGACACAATGATCGACAAGCCGCGGCACCCGGTATCGACAGCAAGCTGACCCGCAATCCCGAGCAATTGGCCACCGTAACCACGGCTCCGGTACTCCGGATATGTCGCCAGCACGTTCACGTACCAGGTTCCCGGCGCCATGTTCTCGAGTTCCAGTAGCGGCACGAACATAGGCGGCGTATCGCTGTCGACGGGTTCGGGCTCGTCCGCGAGCGGATAACCGACCAGGGACGCCACGGCCCGTCCGTTTTCCTCGCGGACGATCGTGTTGCGGAATGAGAAACCGCCCTCTTCCCGCCGCGCACGCTCGCGACCGACATCCCAGACACTCTGTCCGTCGGACGCAAGTTGCTCCCAAAGGTAGACGGGCATCCCCTCGCCCGCCATATTCACGAGTTCAGCCAGCTCCGTGGCATCGTCACGGGTCGCCTGGCGGTGTGGTTGCGTTAGAGTCAACATAGGTTGGGCAGTATGCCGAAGAGCGAGTCGAACGTCTGTAGTGCAATTGTCGAGCTCGCCGACGTCCTTCGGTCGGCAAGGCGCGTGTGCGTACTCACGGGCGCCGGGATGTCCGCCGAGTCCGGCGTGCCGACGTTTCGCGACGCTCAAACCGGCTTGTGGGCAAAATACGATCCGCTCGAGCTTGCCACGCCCGAAGCCTTCGCCGCCAATCCCGAAAGGGTCTGGGACTGGTATCAGTACCGGCGCGAACTGGTACTCCGGGCCGCTCCCAACGACGGGCACCGCGCGCTTGCGGAACTCGCGGGTCTCGTATCGGAACTCACGCTCATCACTCAGAACGTCGATGGACTGCACGGGCGAGCCGGGAGCCCGGATGTCGTCGAATTCCACGGCAATCTGTTCGTCGACCGCTGTTTCCGCTCGGGCAGCGTCGTCGAGGATGTTCAACCCGGCCCGCTGCCGTATTGTCGCGACTGCGGCGCACCCATCCGACCGGGGGTCGTATGGTTTGGCGAAGCCATTCCTGAGGACGCGCTCGAGCGCGCGTTCGCGGCAGCCGGCAGCTCCGAGGCATTCCTCTCCATCGGCACCGCGGCCGAGGTGTATCCCGCCGCCGGCCTCATCGATCAGGCGCGCGGGAACGGCGCGGTCGTCGCTGAAATCAACCCGCAGCCGACGGGTACGGCAGCCGGCGGCATCGAGATTGCCGCCACGGCCGTCGAGGCGCTGGTGCCCCTTGTCAATCGCCTGCGCGCCCCCACAACGTTACACTACCGCTCGATTTCAAGCCTTTACACCCGACGGAGTTGCCGTGAGCACACAAACCGCCGCCAGTATCCTGCGTACGCCAAAGTGGCGCCGCGTCAGCTTGATTACGCTCGGCGTGATCCTGCTCGTGTGGACCGTTCTGGCCATCTACTGGTCGCGCACGCCAAAAGTGTTCTGGGTGAACGATTACGTTCAGGACAACCGCACGGTTGTTGGCTACGCCACGACGGACACACTGGTCCGGGTTGCGGAAACGCTGCTCGACAAGCCCGGCGGCTATCTGTCCAACGATCGGACCCCGCCTTCGGTGTTCCTCGACAACATGCCCAACTGGGAATTCGGCGTGCTGCAGCAGGTGCGCGACCTGTCGCGCGTGCTGCGCAATGACTACAGCCGCAGCCAGTCACAGTCGAGGGAAGACGACGACCTGGCCGAAGCCGAGCCGCACTTCTTCTTCGACAACAACTCCTGGATCCTGCCCCGGACTGAGTCGAAGTACCGGGACGGCATTCGCGGCGTCAGCCAATATCGCGACCGACTCGTGGGCCTCGAACAGCCGAGCGCCGAGTTTTTTGCGCGCGCCGACAACCTGCGTGAGTGGCTTGCGCAGGTGGAGAAGCGGCTGGGCAGCCTGACCCGCCGACTCGGGGACAGCGTCGCCAGCGACCGTATCAACGAGAACCTCGCGGGCGACCCCGCCGCGGAAGCCGCTCAGCCGCAGCCGGATCGCGTGCGCACGAAGACGCCCTGGTACGAGGTTGACGACGTCTTTTTTGAAGCCCGAGGCACCGCCTGGGCGCTCGTGCACTTCTTCCGCGCGGCGGAACTCGACTTTGCGCAGGTGCTCGAGGACAAAAACGCTGAAGCGAGCGTGCGTCAGATCATTCGCGAGCTCGAGGCCAGCCTCGATCCGCTGCGGTCGCCCATCGTGTTGAACGGCGGGGGTTACGGCCTGTTCGCGAATCATTCGCTGGTCATGGCGAACTATCTCGCACGCGCCAATGCTGCTGTGATCAACCTGCGGGAGCTGCTGGATCAGGGCTGATAAAATACATCAGATACTGAATATAAGTAGCTGTAAGTAATAAAAATTACCTACAGCGTCGTCAGTAGATGCCTACCCAGACCGGGATCTCCTGCCAGGCGGCGGACAGCCGCTTGTCGAGTTCCCGGTAGTCGGGCTCGAAGCGCTCCACGTGACGCCAGAAACGCGCTGAATGGTTCATGTGCCGCGCGTGGCAAAGCTCGTGAATCATCAGGTAGCGCACCAGTGCCGGATCGAGGAACAGCAGGCAGTAGTTGATGCTGATCGTGCCGGTTGATGAGTGGCTGCCCCAGCAGGTTTTCTGCGCCCGGACCTGCATGCGCTTGTACGGGTTTCCGGTCAGCGACGAAAGCGCGAGTAGCCGCGGCGCAAACTCTTCCCGCGCCACGCTCGCCAGCCAGCGGCGCAGCGCCTTGACGCATGCCTGCTCGTCGCCAACGTCGCCACTCAGGACCAACGTGCTGCCCAGCTGGCGGTAACGGACGGCGCTCGCGTTGCGGCGGTGCTGATAGCGTACGTGGAAGTGGCGGCCTATCGCCTCGAGAGCAATCGTGTCAGGCAGCTTGAAGGGCTCGGGAGGATGTTCGCTGGCAAAATCCCGGCGGGTCCTGTCGATCCACTCCATATGCTCGCTGACGAAGGCCTCCACGTCGGCCGCCCGCGTCCGCGGCGGGACGACAACTTCCACGCGCCCGCGCGGATAGACCTTGATAGAGAGGCGCCGCGCTCTCTGGCTCTCGCGCACCGAGAACACCGACGGCTCGTGCAACACGTCGGTATCGCCGAATAGCGCAAGTTGTTTGGTAGCGCGGCTCACGGCGCCATTTTAACGGGTTAACGCTGCGGAGGCCGCAGGTTTTTATGGGGTCCGCGGCCAGCTACGGCCGGGCGCGCCCGGCCGTATTCGATCTCGCCAATAGACGGCCCTGCTTTACGGACGCTGCCCCGAAAAGCGCACGGCGTCGTCCATGCTCATCGCACCGCTGACGCCGCCCACCTGGGCCGCTTCGCTAATGTACAGCTCTACTTCACGCTCGAGCTCGATCGTGCCGAGCACGACGCTGCCCGGCCCGATAATGACGCGCGGTTTGCGTTTTTTGCTGTTGTTCCAGCCCCAGCCGCTCGGCTTCTCGATCACCAGGTCGCCGCGGAGCGTCGACCCCTGCAGCAATTCGACGTCGCCGTTGACGGTCTCCACGTTGCCGCCCACGTCGACTCCCTGCAGTTCAATCGTGCCATTGACGTTGGCAACCCCGTCGGAGACGCGAGTGCCGTTGCCGAGATTGATCGAACCGTTGACGGCTTCGACGGAGCCGTCCAGCTGGCAGTTGTCGGCCGCCCGGATCGAGCCGTTGACGGTCTCGAGGCTGCCGGCGCTCACGCCCGAACCGAGGCGCAGCGCGCCGTTAACCGTCGAGGCGTCCTCAACCTGCGCGTTGTCCGCGATTCTGATTGTGCCGTTGACCGTACCGACGTCACCCGTCACAACGGCGCCGGAGCCCACCGTCACGCTGCCGTTGACCGAGGATGCGCCATCCGAACTCTCGCCCGGAGCAATTTTGATACTCTTGTTGATGCTCGCGGCAGCGGGTAATGCGAGCATCAACCCCAGCAAAGCGACCACACCGCGTTCCAACACTCCGTTCCGGATCATCCGATAGTTCATTAGGGCTCACCCCTTATCTTTAATAAATTCATAGCTTTGATGCCGCTCGCGCGGTTTCGGTTTACGGCGTTTGTGCCCGGTCTCCCGAAACCGTGACGGACGGTGGTGACAGCCCACGTGTTCCGCTAGTCTTGAGGCCTCTCGAGAACCCGATCCCCACCGAAGAATGACCATTGCACTCGAAGCCCGCCACCTCGTCAAACGCTATCCCGGGGTGCTCGCCGTAGACGACGTAAGCTTCGAGGTCCGCGAGGGCGTTTGCTTTGGCCTGCTGGGCCCCAACGGCGCCGGCAAGACAACGACGGTCGAGATCATCGAAGGCGTAACGCCCGCCACCTCCGGAGAGGTCTGGTACTACGGAGAACCCGCGGGACAGAAGTTTCGCGAAGAAGCGGGCATCCAGTTCCAGAATACTGCCCTTCAGGACCATCTGACCGTTGCCGAAACGCTCGAGATGTTCCACGCGTTGTACGATCGCCAGGCGAAACTCGACGACATCATCGAGGCGTGCTCGCTCGGCGAACTGCTGGATCGGGACAACCGCAAGCTCTCCGGCGGTCAGCGCCAGCGGCTGCTGCTTGCGGTTGCGCTGGTCAATCGTCCGAGACTCATATTCCTGGACGAACCGACCACCGGCCTCGACCCTCAGGCGCGGCGCAATTTCTGGGATCTCGTGCAGAACATCCTTGCCGGCGGCGCAACCGTCATCCTGACGACTCACTACATGGACGAAGCCCACGTACTGTGCGACGAGATCGCCATCATGGACGGCGGCCGCATCATTGCGCAGGGCGCGCCGGATGCGCTGCTCAGCGAACGCTACGAAGGGCTGATCATCGAGCTGCCGCGGGAAACCGTGGGTCAGCGTCTCGACGAGATCGAACACAGCGTTTACGACAATCTCGGGATCGTCGAAATACAGTCAACGGACGTCACCGCCAGCCTGAAAGAGCTCGACAGCAAGGGTATTGCCCTCGACCGCGTGCGTATTCGGCAGGCTAATCTCGAGGACCTGTTCCTGGACCTCACCGGCCACTCGCTGCGCGCCTGAGTTTGTAGACGAGACCGCACGCACAAGGGGATACACTCACCGTGTTCAGACGTATTTATGCGATCTTCCGCGCGCGCAATATCGAGTTTGTTCGCGACCGGGCTACACTGGCCTGGAACATCATCCTGCCGCTGGCCCTCATGGGCGGCCTTTCGCTTGCGTTCGGTGGCGGCGACCGCAACGAGTACACCATTGGCGTGCTCGGCGACCCGATCAGCCTCACCGACGAGACGCACCCCTTCCTCGAGACTCGCTACATAGAATTTGTGCCCGTCGACAACCTCGACGACGGACAACGCAAAGTTGCCCGGCATCAACTCGACCTGCTCCTGCGGCTGGACGAACCCCCGGGCTACTGGGTAAACCCTGATTCCGCGAAAGGCTATTTCGCCGAACGCGCTCTGCTGCAGGCGGACGCGGCCGTGGGCGGACGCATGCACAAGGAAAACATCGAAGGCGAAGCCATCCGCTACGTCGACTGGGTGTTGCCGGGTATCCTCGGCATGAACATGATGTTCAGCTGTCTGTTCGGTGTCGGCTATGTTGTTGTCCGCTACCGCAAGAACGGGTTTCTCAAACGGCTGCGGGCCACGCCGCTTCAGCCCATGGAGTTCATTGTTGCCCAGGTCGCGTCGCGCATGCTGCTCGTGCTGACCATTACGGTGCTGGTATTCACGGGAACCCACCTTCTGCTGGACACGCCGATGGAAGGCAGCTACCTGAACCTGTTCCTCATCGCGGCGCTGGGCACAATCTGTATGGTGGCTTTGGGGCTCATGGTGGCCGCCCGGGTCACGAGCGAAGAACTCGCCGGCGGCCTGCTCAACATGATCAACTGGCCAATGATGCTGCTGTCGGGCGTCTGGTTCTCCCTCGAGAGCGCCGGTACCTTCGTGCAGAACCTCGCCAAGGCGTTTCCGCTCACGCACATACTCGACTCGTCGCGCGCCGTCATGCTGGACGGCGCAAGCCTGGCCGACATTACGCCCAATCTCCTCGCCCTCGCTATCATGAGCGTCGTTTTCCTCGCACTCGGCGCGCGCGTATTCCGCTGGAATCCTCTATGACACAGTTGATCGACATCGGCGCCAATCTGGCGCACGACAGTTTCGACGACGACCGCAACGACGTGCTACAGCGCGCCACCGATGCCGGCGTCACTCGCATGGTCGTAACCGGCAGCAGCGACGACAGTAACGTCCGCGCCGCGGAACTCGCGGCCGAGCACCCGGGGGTCCTGTACGCCACGGCGGGTGTCCATCCGCACCACGCCAGCGACTACACGGAGGCCAGCGATGCGCTGATCCGGCAACTCGTGACCAGGGACGCCGTCGTCGCCGTCGGCGAATGTGGTCTCGACTACTTCCGCAATTTCTCGCCCCGGGACGCTCAGCTGGCCGCCTTCGCGGGGCAGCTCGAGATTGCCGTCGCCTGCGGCAAGCCCGTGTTCCTGCATCAGCGCGATGCACACGACGATTTTGTCGAAACGTTGGAGCCCTTCCTGCCGAAACTGAGCCGTGCCGTTGCACACTGTTTCACGGGCGAACACGAATCGCTGCGGGAGTATCTCGGCATGGGGCTGTACATCGGCATTACCGGCTGGATCTGCGACGAACGCCGCGGCAAGCACCTCTACGATATTGTCGGCGACGTGCCGGACGACCGGCTGATGATCGAAACCGATGCGCCCTATCTTTTGCCGCGGACGCTCAGGCCCAGACCCAAAACGCGCCGCAACGAACCGGCCTGGCTAACAGAGGTCTTGCGCGTGGTCGCCGAGGCGCGTGGGCAAACCGTTCAGCACGTTGCCGCGATCAGCACCGCCAACGCCGAGCGTTTTTTTGCACTTCCCTAGCGTCATCCGAAAACGACCCACGAGTCCATGAGATGCTTGATCAACTGAAGGAAATCCACCCGTTGTTGTTGCCGATCGGCGGCGTCGTCGCTCTGCTGCTGCTGGCCGGTATCGTCGATTTCATCGCCAAGCGCGTCGTCCTGCGAATGGCGCGCGGCCTCGCGGCGCGGACCAAGACCACCTGGGACGACGAACTCGTTCGGCACAACGTGTTTGGCCGATTGGTTCACCTGATCCCCGCGCTGCTGGTCTTCTCCGGCATTACCTTTGTCCCCGAGCTGCCGGAAACGGTGGTCAGGCTTATCCGCAATATCGCAATGGGCTACATGGTGCTGATGCTGACGATGGCAGTCGTTGCGACGCTTAGCGCCGCGCACGCCATCTACGCGCGCTCCCCGGTGGCTCGTGAGCGCCCACTCAAGGGTTTTGTGCAGCTCCTGCAGATCATCGTCTGGATCTTCGGCCTGCTGATGATCATCTCGGCGATACTCGACCGCTCACCGATCCTGCTCCTGAGCGGCGTGGGCGCCATGACCGCCATCCTGCTGCTCATTTTCAAGGACACGATACTGTCGCTGGTCGCCAGCGTTCAGCTGACCGCACAGGATATGGTTCGCGTCGGCGACTGGATCGAAATGCCGCAGTTCGGCGCCGACGGCGACGTTGTGGACGTTCAACTGCATACCGTGAAAGTGCAGAACTGGGACAAAACCATTACGACCATCCCGACTCATCGGCTCATCAGCGATTCCTTCAAGAACTGGCGAGGCATGTCGCGATCCGGTGGCAGACGCATCAAACGCGCGCTGCACGTCGACCTTGCGTCGGTCCGTTTCCTGAGCGACGAGGAGGCCGAGCATTTCCGACGATTCACTCTGCTCGAAGACTACGTGGCCGAGAAGTTCGCGGCGCTCGCGGACTACAACTCGGGCGTCGAGGTAAAAGCCGACGTCAATCGCCGCCGTCTTACGAACCTCGGAACCTTTCGCGCGTACGCGCTGAACTATCTACGCAACCACCCATCGATTCACCGCAACATGACGCTCCTGGTGCGCCAGCTCGCGCCGGGCACCCAGGGCCTGCCGCTCGAACTCTATTGCTTCACGAACACAACCGCGTGGAGCGAATACGAGGACATTCAGAGCGATATATTCGACCACCTTATCGCTATTGCTCCCGAGTTCGGCTTGAGGCTCTTCCAGGCGCCCTCCGGCAACGACGTCGCAGGACTGATGGCCGGCCGCTGGAGCGGCGTTCAGAGCGCAAGCGACATGAGCCAGTCGTCGTAACGGCGTTCACCGAGATAGAACGGCAGCTCACCCACTCTTTCAAAACCGTAACGGCGATAGAAGCGAAACGCCCAGTCCGCCTCGGACCAGACCTGCAGCCACAGAGTCTCGAAGCCCTTTTCCCGGGCCCGGATTACGGTCGCGTCGAGCAGTGCCCAACCCGCTCCTGCCCGCTGGTGACCGCTGTGCACGTACAGCTGCTGGAGTTCGAGCGGACGAGGCGCCGTGACGGCTTCCGGCGGCGGACTCCAGCGCAGCTTGGCAAGACCCGCCGGCGTTTCTCCGAGTATCGCAAGCAGGTATTCGCGGTCGCCTCGCTGCATTTCGGCGCGAATCGCCGATTCGCCGAAGACCGCCTCGACGTGATCGGCAATGCTGCTGGCATCCGTCGTGCCGCCGTACGCCGAGACGAAAGATTCGCGCCCTATGCCCGCAAGCGCCGGCGCATCCGCCTCGAGCGCCAGCCGAACGCGGACACCGCTCGCCGTCATTGCTTGAGGCCGGTCACCGCGTATCCCGCCAACCGCTCCCAGTGCGGCGTAAACGATTCGACTTTGCGTTTGGCGGCTGCCTTGTCCGCTTCGCTGAACTGGGCAATCAGCTCGTCGGGTAAACAGACCAGATCCGGAATGCCCTTGGCGAACTCGGCACCCTCCAGAAACAGGATTCGCCCTTCCACCGGGACGTCGCGAACGATCTGACGGATTGCGGCGATGCGGTCGTACAAAGCGTGCTGCGGGTTCGAAAATGTGTAGCGCCGATCGGCCGCAATGACGGTCCAGTCCTGCAGCTTGTCGCCGCCAAACACGGTCCCCGGCGCTTCCTTGACGTGCAGCACCAGCAGGCCCTGCGACGTTAGCAGCAAGTGATCAATCTGGATGACGCCTTCGTCTCCGTTTGGCAACACGAGACCGTCCATACGCTCGAAGGCAATGTTGTTGAGCACGCGGTCCAGACCGGTCCGCGCAACAAAACGCCGCCGGTAGAACCACCAGACCGCGAGCAGGACCACGACCAGCAGTAGCAGCCACCCGGCATCCAGTGTGTTCAGATCGTCCGACATACGATTCCGGCGCCCTCCCCCGCGAAACGCTTATCTACGCACAGCGGGTTGGGAGGTCAAGTCGGACTTAAGCGAAGTGCTCACGAAGGCGGGCGACAAAGGCATCCAGCTCGGGCTCGACGTCCACGGCGCGGCTCGGTCGCGTGAGAATTTCCGCAAGCTCTGCGGGCAGCGGCACGGTCTGCCCGATCAGCGGCTCGACGACGGTTTCGAACTTCGCGGGATGTGCGGTCGCGACGAGCACCCAGTGTTCATCGCCCCGCAGCGCCGGGTCGAGCTTTCGCCAGGTGTAGGTTGCCGTGGCGGTATGTGGGCAGGTCGCAAAGCCGAACTCGCTGAAATCGCGGCGCAACGCCTCGCGTATGGCTTCGTCCGGCACGGACAACACGCCAATACGTTCGCGCAGCGTTTCGGCATCGCCCAGAAGATGCCGCAGACGCTCCATGTTGCTCGGGTTGCCGACGTCCATGGCGGACGCCAGGGTTTCGAGGCTTGCGCGCGGCAACCATTCGAGCGTATCGAAATAGTCGGAGATTGTCCGGTTGGCGTTGGTCGACAATATGACCGGCCCTATCGGCAACCCCATTTCACGCGCCATGATGCAGGCCAATGCGTTGCCGAGATTGCCGGTCGGAATAATGAACCCCGGTTGTTGTCCGCGCTCCCGGTAGACCTTGAGGCTTGCGTGTGCGTAGTAGATGCTTTGCGGCAACAGGCGGCCAATGTTGATGCTGTTCGCCGAACTGAAGCGATAGTGTGCGGTCAGGCCGGGCTCCCCGAGCGCCGCCTTCACGAGCGCCTGGCAATCGTCGAAAGCGCCCGATACGCGCAGCGACAGGACGTTGTCCCCCCAGCAGGTCAGCTGGTGTTCCTGCCGGGCCGATACCCGCCCCTCCGGAAACAGTACAACGACGCGCATACCCGGTCGCCCGTCGAACGCTGCCGCTACCGCACCGCCCGTGTCTCCCGAAGTCGCCACGAGGATGGTCAGCGGTGCGTCCGGATCACCCTCGAGACGAGTCAGGCAAGCGGCAAGGAAGCCCGCACCCACGTCTTTGAAGGCCGCCGTGGGCCCGTGGTAGAGCTCCAGCAGGTCGGCCGTACCGTCCGCCGCATCGATGCGCGTCAGAGGCAGCTCGAAACGAAACGTCTCCGCAATGACCTGAGCGAGTTCAGCCTCAAGTGCCGACGCGCTGAAAAAGGGTTCGAGCAGCACAGCGGCGACGTCCTGAACCGAATCGCAGCCAGTGAAGTCTTCGATGGAAAATCGCGGCAGGCGCTCGGGCAGGAACAGCCCGCCGTCATCCGCGAGCCCCTGTCGCAGAGCGTCGTCCAGGCTGACGGGGCCAGCGCCGCGAGTGCTGAAATAGCGCATGCTCAAACTTCCTGCACGCGCGCGCCCGGCGCATCCAAGGCGCTGACCCACGACTGGCAATCGATGCCCTCGGCGCGGCACGCTTGCTCCATTGCCGTCGCGAGATTAACCGCGCGCGACTCGCGACAGAGCGCAAAAATGCTGGGACCGCTTCCGGACAGGCTGACGCCGAGGGCGCCGGCCTGCTCCGCCGCGGCCTTGACCGCCGCAAAACATGAGACGTTGCCGGCCCGCTGCGGCTCGATAACGACGTCTTTCAGAGTACGGCCGATCAGCTCGATGTCGCCGGCGTGACAGGCGGCTATGAAACCCGCAAGAAAACCCTGCTGCGTGACCCAGTCTTTTAGCGTGACCCCACGGCCCAGACCGCGTCTCGCCTGCGCCGTGTTGACCTGCAGTTCCGGGTGCAGCAGGACGGCGCTAACGCCCGCGGGCGGCGGGATCCGCACCGTTTGCGGCAGCAGCGCCTCCGGACACAGAATCATGCCGCCAAGCAGGCTGGGCGCCACATTGTCCGCATGCAGCCCGCCGCTCGCGTATTGCTCACCCTCCAGCGCAAACGGCAATAGCGCCTCCGCGGACAGAGGCTCCGGCAACAAGCCGTTAGCAGCAACCACCGCCGCCACCGCTGATGCCGCTGAACTACCCATTCCCGACTGCAACGGCACGCCTTTTAGCACCGTCAGGCGGATTCCGCCGGTTCCGTGCGCACTCCAGAGCGCCTGCGCGGCGATCGACGCCGTGTTATGGCGGGCGTCGGTCGACAGGTAGGGATGCAGTTCGCCGTCGAGACCGCGGACTTCGGCAATGGACACGCCCTCACCGTCGCAACGTTCGGCAATAACCCGGTCGCCGGCACCCTCCAGCGCCAGGCCGAGAACATCGAAACCAACACCGAGGTTGCCGATGGATGCCGGCGCAAAGGCCGTCACACGATCCGTCATTGCGGCGTCAGTCATGCCACGCGCTCGCGCTCAGATACTTAGCGAGTCGCAACAGATCGCCGAACACGCCGCCCGCCGTCACTTCGGGTCCGGCGCCCGGCCCTTGAATCACGAGCGGATTAGCGGAGTACCTGGCGGTCTGAAACTGCACGATGTTGTCCGTAAGGTTAATGTTGTTGAACGGGTGCGATGCATTCACCGCCTCAAGACCGACACTGGCCTTGCCGTCGGCGGTCAACCGGGCAACGTAACGGAGCTTCCTGCCGTCGCGCGCCGCCGCCTCGAAGCGCTCGAGCATTGCTGTGTCTATCTCGCTGAGGCGCTCCAGGAATTCGTCGACGTCGAGCGCCTGAAGTTCCTCGGGTACGAGATTCTCGACCGGCAGTTCTGCAATCTCCAGCGGCATATTGTTCTCGCGGGCAAGTATCGTCAACTTGCGCGCGACATCCATGCCCGACAGGTCGTCGCGCGGATCCGGTTCGGTGTAACCGCTCTCCTTCGCGCTTCGAACGATCTCGGAAAACGGCACGCTGCCGTCAAACACGTTGAACAGATAGGCGAGCGTTCCGGAGAAGATACCTTCCACGGAACGCACTTCGTCGCCGGTGTCGACAAGATCCCGCAAGGTCGAGATCACGGGCAGCGCTGCACCGACCGTCGTCTCATACAAATAGTGAGCACTCCCGGTTCGCGAGTCTTCCATGAGCTCTTTGTAATAGGCATACGAACCGCTCAGCGCTTTTTTGTTGGGCGTAATGATGTGGACGCCCCGACGCAACCAACCGCCGTAGCGGCCCGCCACCTCGTCGCTGGCCGAGCAGTCGATGATCACGGCATGCGGCAGATGATCGGGATTCACGTGTTCCTCGAAGCGCTCCCAGTCCAGCGGCTCCGCATCCTGCTCCCAGTCGGTTTTCCAGGTCTCGAGATTCACCCGACGATCCCCCAGCAGCATCGCGCTGGACCGTGCAATTGCCCGCACACGGATATCCAGGTTGAAGTCGACCTTCAGTCGCTCGGCCCGACGCTCGATCTGGTCCAGCAGTGTGCTGCCGACAACGCCGGGACCGATCAGGCCAATCGACAGCGTCTTCGACGACAGGTAGAAGCCCGAATGAGCCGCGCGCAGCGCACGAGTAGCCTCGTCCGAGTCCACGACGGCCGAAATGTTGCGCTCGGACGAGCCCTGCGCAATGGCACGCACGTTGATGCCGGCGCGACCAAGGGTGCCGAAGAAACGCGCCGCGATACCGGGCGTTCCCTCCATGCCGTCGCCGACGACGGCGACGATGCTCTGGGCTTCCTTGGTGTCGACGCTCTGCAACTGGCCGCTTTCAAGCTCGGCCATAAAGGCTTCGGCAATGACTTCGCGCGCGCGCTCCGCCACCGCCGCGGGCACCGCGATACAAATGGAATGCTCGGAACTCGCCTGCGAGATCAGCGTGACGGACACCCCCTCCCGCTTGAGTGCCGCGAACAAGCGATCCGCTGTCCCCGGAACTCCGATCATGCCGGAGCCTTCCACGTTGACGAGCGCCATGCCGCCGATCGCCGTAATACCCTTGATGCCTGCCTCACGAGCAGACTCGGGCGAAATTAGGCTGCCGGGATGATCCGGATTATGGCTGTTGCGTATCCGGACCGGGATACCGCGATCGACAACGGGACCCAGCGTCTGCGGATGGATCACCTTGGCTCCAAAGTAGGCCAGCTCCATGGCTTCGTTGTAAGTCAGGCGATCGATGACGCGCGCTTCGGGCACGCGGCGCGGGTCGGCACTCATGACGCCGTCCACGTCCGTCCAGATCGTCAACGCATCAGCCTCGGCCAGCGCCGCGAGAATCGCTGCCGAAAAATCGCTGCCGTTGCGTCCGAGGGTTGTCTGCAAGCCTTCCTCATCCGATGCAATGAAGCCGGTCACCACGGCAATACCGCTGAAGGACTGGCCGAGCACGTCCTCGAAATGTGCCGAGGACTGCGGCCAGAGCACGGTTGGCCCAAGCTCCGCCTGGCTCACGATGACAAGCTTGCGCGCATCCACCCAGGTGCCGCCGCGCTCCGGCGAAGCTTTGGCCAGTACCGCGGCAAGCAGCCGCGCAGACCAGATTTCGCCGTAGCCCGCCACCACGTCGTAACTTCGCTGCGGCGCGGAGCGAACCAGCGCAATCGCTTTCAAAACATCGCGAATGTCGTCAGCGTCGCTTTCCCACTGTTCGAGCAACGAAGCGGCGCCCTCGTCCGTCAGCAGTTCCGTTGCCGCAGTCCGATAGCGCCGACCGACCTTCTCGAGCCGCTCCTGGAACGCCGCATCGTCACGCTCGGCGAGCTCGACCATCTCCAGGAGCGCATCGGTCATGCCGCCCATGGCGGACACGACGACGCCCGTGCGCGGGCCCTCCTCCGCCAGCATCAGCGCCGCCACGCGACGAAAGCACGCAGCATCCGCAAGGCTGCTGCCGCCAAATTTGTGGATTCTCCAGCGCTCGTCCATCTTCCCCAGCTTCATCTTTTCCGGCCGCAGTTTTCCCCGGCCGAGGTGGGCCAAACAAAGCGCTGAATAATAGCCGCAGAACCGGATGCCGTCGCCTGTTTTATTTGAAACAAGCAGGCGCGTTGCGTGTTGGATTCGTCGCTCGCGGGATCGGCGACAGGCACCGGCGCTGAGGGCAAAGAATGGTGGGGCGTCTAGGGATCGAACCTAGGACCAGTCGGTTAAAAGCCGAATGCTCTACCTCTGAGCTAACGCCCC
>JANQPG010000011.1 GCA_028289545.1 Woeseiaceae bacterium | reverse complement strand
TGAGCCTCGCACCGTTTGCGGCTGCTGCCGCACTTCGTATTACGAACGAGTAGAATCCGCCGCTATGTGGAATTATCTGTACCGATTGTTTCATCGCTTTGCGTCGCCGCCGCACGTGTACCGGCTGGCTGGGCGTCTGTCGCCGTGGCTGGCCGTTCCGGGCTTCCTGCTCATCCTGTACGGCACCTGGAAGGGGCTGTTCGTCGCGCCGACCGACTATCAGCAGGGTGATGCGTTTCGCATCATCTACGTCCACGTGCCGTCGGCTTACCTCGCGCAGATGGCCTACATGATCATGGCGATCGCGGGCGGGATCGGGTTGATCTGGCGGATGAAGCTCGCCCACGCCGTCGCCGCGAGTGCCGCGCCGCTCGGCGCCGGCTTTGCTTTCCTCACGCTCGCCACTGGCGCGATCTGGGGCAAACCGATGTGGGGCACCTGGTTCGAGTGGGCGGACCCGCGCATGATGTCCGCGCTCGTGCTGCTGTTCCTGTATTTCGGCTATATGGCCTTGCGCTCCGCCATCGACGACACCGCAAAAGCCGATAAGGCCAGCGCCGTGCTGGCGCTCGTGGGTGTCGTGAACGTGTTTATCGTCCGCTATTCGGTCGAGTGGTGGAGTTCGCTGCATCAGGGGCAAACGATTCTTGCCGAGGGCGGTCCGAGGATGAGTGACGGCATGCTGGCGCCGCTACTGATCAACCTGCTGGGTTTTACGCTCTTGTTTGGCGGCTGGCTGCTGCGCCGCGTGCGTACGGAAGTGCTGTACCGTGAGCGCCGCACGGGCTGGGTGCGCAAGATGGTGGCCGCCGAGGGAGCAGGCGCATGATGGAGGCGCTGGCAATGGGCAAGTACGGCGCTTATGTCTGGTCGTGCTTCGGTCTAACGGTACTGGTATTCGCAATTAACGAATGGCGGATTCGCGCCCGGCACCGCAAAATTTACAGGGATGTTGCAATGCGCATACGCGCTGCGGAGGAAAAGTCATGAAGCCGAGACAGCAGAGAATGCTGGCCGTGGGTCTGGCGCTGGCCGGGTTGGCCGTGGCGGCCGCACTGACCCTGCGAGCCTTCAACGACAATATGATGTTTTTTGTCGATATATCCGAAGTGCTGGCCGGCAACTACCCCCAGGAACGCAACTTCCGTATCGGCGGGCTGGTCGTAACCGATAGCGTCGATCGCGTGGCCGATTCGCTGGAGGTGCGTTTCCGCGTGACGGACACGCGCTGCGAACTGCCCGTGAGCTATACGGGGGTGCTGCCCGACCTGTTTCGTGAGGGGCAGGGCGTCGTTGCCCACGGGCGCCTCGCGGAGGACGTATTTGTCGCTGAGAAGATCATGGCCAAACACGACGAGGAGTACATGGCGCCGGAAGTGGCCGAATCGCTCGCCAAGCACGCGACGGAAAAAATGACGGCCGTGGCGTCGTTGCCGGCTGAGGAGTGTGGCCAGCTATGATTCCTGAAATTGGTCAGTTTGCGCTCATCCTGGCGCTGTCGCTGGCGCTGTGTCAGTCGATCATTCCGCTCGTTGGCGCGCATCGCGGTGATGAGCGCATGATGGCGGTGGCACGGACGGCTGCCAGCGGCCAATTCTTTTTTGTTGCGATTGCGTTCGCGGCGCTGACCTGGGCGTTCCTCGAAAGCGATTTTTCAGTGGCCTACGTGGCCAACAATTCACAGTTGGATCTGCCGACCCTGTACAAGGTGTCGGCCGTATGGGGGGCGCACGAAGGCTCGCTGTTGCTGTGGATTCTGATACTGGCGATCTGGACCGTGGCGGTCGCGCGCTATAGCCGCAACCTGCCCGAGGTGTTCGCGTCGCGGGTCATTGGCGTGCTCGGGCTGCTGTCGGTCGGCTTTCTGCTGTTTACGATCCTGACCTCGAATCCGTTCATGCGGCTGTCGCCCGCACCGCCTGACGGGGCGGATCTCAACCCGCTGCTGCAGGATCCGGGCCTCGCGATTCATCCGCCGATGCTGTACGTCGGCTACGTCGGCTTCTCGGTGGCGTTTGCGTTCGCGATTGCCGCCATGCTGTCGGGCGATCTGGACCAGCGCTGGGCGAAATGGACGCGGCCGTGGACCACGGTCGCCTGGCTGTTCCTCACCCTCGGTATTGCGCTCGGCAGCTGGTGGGCCTACTACGAACTTGGCTGGGGCGGCTGGTGGTTCTGGGATCCGGTCGAGAACGCCTCGTTCATGCCGTGGCTGGTCGGCACGGCGCTGATTCATTCGCTAGCCGTGACCGAGAAGCGCGGTCTGTTCAAGAGCTGGACCCTGCTGCTCGCCATCTCGGCGTTTTCGCTGAGCCTGCTCGGCACGTTCCTCGTGCGCTCGGGCATCATCGTGTCCGTGCACGCATTCGCAACCGACCCGACCCGCGGCTACTTCATACTGGCGTTCCTGGGGGTCGTGGTGGTCGGCGCGCTGATCTTGTACGCGTGGCGCGCGCCGTCGCTGGACTCGGAGGCGGGCTTCAAACCCGTGTCCCGCGAGACCTTCCTGTTGCTCAACAACATTCTGCTCGTGATCGCCGCGGCGCTCGTCTTCATCCTGACCCTCGCGCCGTTGTTCTACGAGATCTTCGGCCTTGGCAAGATCTCCGTCGGACCGCCGATATTCGATCTCGCATTCATTATTCCGATGCTGCCGCTGATCTTTCTGGTCGGTTTGGGTATGCACTCGGCGTGGCGCGTGCAGCCGACCGAAGGCTGGCTGTGGCGTTTCCGTTGGGCCGCGGTCGCAGCGCTCGTGCTCGGCATTGCTGTGCCCGGCCTCATGTACGGCACGTTCGGCCTCATGGTGTTCGTTGGCGTCACGGCAGCCGGCTGGATCATGGCGGCGTCACTGATCGAGCCGATCCGCGCATGGCGCCGCGAGAAAGGTCGGGCCGGCATGACCCGTTCCATGATGGGCATGACGATGGCGCATTTCGGCGTTGGCATGTTCACGCTCGGCGTCACGATGGTCACCGCCTATGGCATCGAAACCGACCGTGCGCTCAGCGTCGGCGACCATGTCGAAGTGGCGGGCTACGATTTCGAGCTGCGTGAACTGCGTGACGTTCAGGGACCGAACTACATCGCTCGTGAGGGCGTCGTGGAGATTCGCGACTCGGGCGCCTATGTCGGCACGGTGCGGCCGCAGAAACGCCAGTACCAGGTACAGAAGAGCTGGATGACGGAAGCGGGTATCCACCCGCTCTGGAACAAGGATCTGTTTGTCGCGCTGGGTGATCCGATTGGCGAAGAGTCCTGGAGCGTCCGCATTCAGTACAAACCGATGATTCGCTTCATCTGGCTGGGTTGTTTTGTCATGGCGCTCGGGGGGCTGCTGGCCGCCAGCGATCGCCGCTACCGGGTGGCGCAGCGTGAGACGGCCGCAGCGAAAGGCGGGAAAAGCCCCGTGGAGGCTGTCTGATGGCACGCTACCTCGCTCCGCTGGGGGTCATTGCGCTGCTGCTGATCGTATTCTCGATCGGGTTGACGCGCGATCCTTCGGAGCTGCCTTCGACGTTCATCGACAAGGCCGCGCCCGAGTTCGATTTGCCGAAGCTCAAGGATCTCGATACCCGTATCAGCTCCGCGGACTATCGGGGCGAAGCGGCGCTCGTCAACATCTGGGCAACCTGGTGTGTGGGCTGCCGGGAGGAGCATCCGTTCCTGATGGAACTCGCGGCGTCTGACGTGGTGCCCATCTACGGTATCAACTGGCGCGACCGGCGTCCGGACGCGCTGCGGTGGCTGCAGCAGTACGGGGACCCGTACGTGGCGTCGGGTTTCGACGAGGACGGCCGCGTGGCGGTCGACTGGGGCGTTTACGGCGCGCCCGAGACGTTTCTCGTCAGCGCCGAGGGCGTTGTCCTGCACAAGCACCTCGGTCCGCTGACGCGGGAGATCTGGGAGCAGGACTTTGCGCCGCTCCTGGGAGAGAGTTCATGAGGCGGGTCTGGGTGCTGTTACTGCTTATCCTGGCGCAGCCTGCGATTGCGATCGACACGGGGCGCGCGTTCGAAGACCCCGAGCTGCAGGAGCGCTACGAGGACATCATTGCCCAGGTTCGCTGTCTCAAGTGCCAGAATCAATCGATCAAGGACTCCAACGTATTTCTCGCGGCCGATCTTCGTCGTGAGATTCGCCGTCTTCTGAGCGAAGGCAAGACCGACGATGAAGTGTTCGACTTCCTCGTCGAGCGCTACGGTGAATTTGCGCTCTACAGTCCGCGAAAGAGCGGCAAGACGCTGATACTGTGGTTCGCGCCGCTCTTGCTGCTCGCCGGCGGCGCCCTTATCGGCTTTCGAGTCATTCGCAGACGAATGGCGATGCCGCTCGAAGACGAGCCGCTGGCGGAGTAATCGGAATGACGATGTGGTTAATCTTTGCGGTCATGGCCGCGGTCGCTGCCGTGTTTGTCATACTGCCGCTCATGCGCGGGTCTCGTGCGTTGAGCGCTGCTCTTGTCGTGGCTTCGCTGGGCCTGGCGGCCGGTCTTTACTGGCAGGTGGGCAGTCCGGGAACGCCGTCCGGTGCGGGCCAGGTGCCCGATATTGCCGATATGGTTGCGGGGCTTGCGGAGCGGCTCGAGGCGCGTCCCGACGACGTCCAGGGATGGAAGATGCTCGGACGCTCCTACATGCAGCTCGGCAACTACGGCGGCGCCGTGGAAGCCTTTTCCAAAGCTGTCGAACTCGAGTCGGGGCAGGACGCGCAGGCGCTCGTCAGTCTCGGTGAGGCGCATTTGTCGAACAACAATCAACAGATGACGCCGCGCGAGATTGCGTTGTTCGAGAACGCTATTACGATCGATCCCGAGCTGCCTGCAGCCCTGTTCTGGAGCGGTATCGGCGCCGCGACGCGAGGCGAGGTGCTGCTGGCGGCCGATCGCTGGGAGAAGCTGCTTGGCGGTGAGCCGGCGCCGAACCCGGAAGTTCGGCAACTGCTGACGCAAAAGATTGCGGAGTGGCGCGGCGTGTCGGTTGCAGAGACAACGCCGGAAGCGGTCGCGGCGAATGGCATCGATCTCAACGTGCGGCTCTCCGATGCCGCGAGGACGGCGCTGCCTGACGAAGCCTCGGTGTTTGTCATTGCGCGCGATCCCCGGCAGCCCGTGCCGCCGATTGCGGTTCAGCGGCGGATGCTGTCCGAGCTGCCGGCCTCGCTCACGCTGTCGGATCGCGATGCCATGATCCCGGGGCGCAACCTGTCGGCGTTTGCCGAGGTAGAGATCGTCGCGCGCGTCTCCGTCACTGGAGAACCGACTCAGCAGCCCGGCGACTGGTTTGGCGTCGTATCCACGGCCGAGCAGGACGACGATGTGCTCGATGTCGTCATCGACGAGAAGGTGCAGTGAACACCTCGTGAGTGAACTGGCAGAGAGTGCCCGGCGTTGTTTCGCCTGCGGAGAGGACAACCCGATTGGCTTGAGGATCCGTTTCTCGCTCGAGGGTGACACCTGCGTCGGCGAGTTTACGCCGGGTGTTAATCACGTCGGTTGGGAAGACACGGTACACGGCGGCATTCTGTACGCCGCGCTCGATGACGTCACCGCAAACTGCCTGTACCTGCAGGGCCGCAAGGCGCACACGGCCCGCTGCGAGATTCGTTATCGCCAGCCCGTTCGCGTCGGGGAACGGCTTACGCTAATGGGCCGGGTGGAGCGCGAGCGCGGACGGCTTGTGGAGCTCAAAGGGGAGGCCCGCCGGCACGGCGACAACGTACTGGTTGCCGACTGTATCGCAAGCTTCATGCTTGACCGCTAGCGCGGCGGAGGCTAGTCGGCGTTTTCCGGCGCCTGCCGTTTGGGGGACTGAATCCGTACCGTCGAACCGAGGCTGTCGGTCGCCTCAGAACGCCGCGCAATTTCGTCGTCCACTTCGTTTGTCGAATGCACGAGCGCCGCGTACAGCCGCCTCAGCTGCACGTAGGACAACGCCTTGACGTCGACGACCCGTAGCGCATGAATAACGCCGAGTGACAGGTCGTGCACGTCGGTTTCATGAGTAGGACTGTCCATGCGCTGACTGCCGATCGCTGATAGCTGTTCGTCCCGCTAGTGTAGCAATGCGGGCAATGCGGTAATGTGAACCGCTTCACGGCGGCTGCGACACCACATTGACTGGCTGAAAGTGCATGAAAACTCTGATTTATTCGTATCTCTTCGTGGCCTTGGGCGGGGCACTCGGTGCCGTGGCGCGGTTTTCCCTGAATCTCTTGCTGCAGCGCGACGTCGACTATCCTTGGGGAACACTGACGTCCAATCTTCTCGGTTGTTTTGTGATGGGCGGGATCGCGTGGTTGGTGGCGAGCAGCAGCTGGTTCAACGAGATCGGAGTGGTTCCCGATCAGTATCGCCTGTTGCTGGCGGTCGGTTTCTGCGGCAGTTTTACGACCTTGTCCACCCTGGTGCTGGAGCTGCACCACATGCTTGGGCGCGGTGAGCATCTGGCGGCCGGAGTGTACTTGGGCGCTTCGGTGGTCGGCGGCTACCTGCTGTTTTTTGCGGGACTCCTGCTAATGCGCGGAATACTCCCGGCCAACGCTTAGAAGCGGTATTCGAACAGTTCGTCGCCGCGTTGCGGTGCGAGAAGCCGCTTCTAGATCGACTGTCTTGCCGCGTTGAGGCGTGCAACGATCTCATCCACCCAATCGGCGTGTTCGGGTTTCATGAGCGTCGACCGCAGGCAGCTCAGCGTTTTGCTGTCACGAGCCATGTCGGGCAAAGCGTCGGCGCAGCTTTCCGCCGGAAGGTCGATCAGGGCAAGGTGCAGGTCTTTGTCCGCGGCCGCGGCAAACACCCGCCGGGCGAGGTCGCTGGCCGTGGATGAAGAAGCCGCGTTGACCGCGTAGACCACAATGTCGAGTTCGGGCACGTGTACCGGCGAGAACAGCGAGCCTTTCGCCAACGCATCGTGCAGCGCGCGTGCGGCATCGAGGCAAGCGTCGAGCATGGCGGCAAACTCCCCGCCGGGTTTGGGGGGCAGTAGCTCCATGGTTGCCCACAGCGCAACCGCCGCCGCACCCGGACGTGAGCATTCCAGGCTAATCTCACCGAGGTGCAGTTCGGTTGAACTAAAGTAGGTGTACGGCGAGCCGTGTTTGTAGAAACGGCCGACCCCCGGGTCGCGGAACAGCACCGAGCCGCATCCATAGGGCTGCAGGCCGTGTTTGTGCGGGTCGATGACAATCGAGTCGACG
The DNA here is from genome assembly GCA_028289545.1 of Woeseiaceae bacterium. Lineage (GTDB taxonomy): Bacteria > Pseudomonadota > Gammaproteobacteria > Steroidobacterales > Woeseiaceae > UBA1847. The sequence continues at coordinate 89,184 of JANQPG010000011.1, read as the reverse complement.
GCGCCCAACGCATCGAAGGCGTTCCGCGTGTCGTCGTGAAGATCCGACGCCAGCGTAAAATATCCGCCGTAAGCCGCGTCCGCGTGGATGCGGAAATCGTAGCGCTGACGTAGTTCGAGTATTGCAGGTAGCGGGTCCACGGCGCCAAGACCCGTGCTGCCCATGGTTACGACGACGGTGCCGATATCTCCCGAGGCGAGTGCGGCTTCGAGCCCGGCTGTGTCCATGCGGCCGTCCGGGCCTGCGTCGATGGCCTGGTAGGGCAGTCCCAATACCGAAGATATTCGGCTGTGCGTGTAATGCGCCTGGGAGGAACCGGCGATGCCTCGTCCCGGGTGCAGCTGGCCCGCAACCCAGAGAGCCTCCAGGTTGGCCATCGTGCCGCCGCCCGTCAGGTGCCCCAGGCACTCGTCCCAACCCCACATCGACGCAATGCGCGGGATCAGCTCTTTCTCCATGGCGGAACTGGCGCGGCCGCCATCGAGGGCATGATTGTTGGGGTTCACCCACAAAGACAGTGCGTAGGCGAGGCGTGCAACCGGGTGTGGCGGCTTCAGCATTTGGCCGGCGTACAGCGGATGGTGATAGGGATAATTGTCGTGCATTCGCCCGGCCACCTGACCGAGGACAGTGTCGATACGCTCCCAATCCACTGACGATTCGAAAACCGGCAGCGTAGGGTTTGCCTTGGAGAGTTTCTCGAGAGCGCGTTTGAGCGCGTCGATTTCTTTGCTGTCGTACACGTTGCGATCCCTGTCGAATGCGCGGAGCTTAACCCAAAATTGCCCGCCGGCGCGGTCGGTCGCGGTAAACTGGTGGCCATGGACCTCATTGCGCTGGCCACACCGTTTTTCCTGATTGCCTTGCTCGTCGAGCTGGCCGTCGACCGGCGGCGGGGTAGCGGCCATTTTCGTGCCAACGACGCGATCAACAGCTTGAGCGCAGGGATTCTGAGTGTGACCTTCGGCTACTTCACGAAGCTCCTGCCGCTCTTGATCTGGGGCTCGGTGCTGGAGCACCTTGCGCTGTTCGATCTGCCGCCGGCGTGGTTCGACTGGTCCGTACGCGGTGTCATGCTGTGGGTCGTGGCCGCCGTCGCCTGGGATTTCTGCTACTACTGGTTTCATCGGCTGAGCCACGAGATTTCGGTGCTGTGGGCCGCTCATTCGGTGCATCACCAGTCCGAGGACTACAACCTGTCCACGGCGCTCAGGCAGACGAGTACCGGCTTCATTTTCGGCTGGGTGTTCTATCTGCCATTGTTTCTCATTGGCTTTCCGCTCGAAGTGATGCTGACGGTCAACGCCATTAACCTCATCTACCAGTTCTGGGTGCATACGCAGCACATCGACCGGTTGGGGGCGCTCGACCGGATACTCGTTACACCGTCGAACCACCGCGTGCACCATGCGCGTAACGATGTTTACGTCGACAGGAATTACGGCGGTATTTTCATCCTCTGGGACCGCATCTTCGGTACTTTCGTCGAAGAACGTGACGAACAGCCCGTGGTGTTCGGCGTTCGTAAGCCGCTACAGAGCTGGAACCCTTTCTGGGCGAATCTGCAGGTGTACGAGGCGCTTCTGTTCGACGCCGTGAAGACGGCCCGCTGGAGAGACAGGCTCAAGCTGTGGTTCGCGCGGACGGGCTGGCGCCCCGAAGACGTCGCCCGACGCTTCCCTGAACGTTCGGAACCGGCATCGCTGTCTTCGCGGTTCGATCCGCCGCTCCAGGACTCGCATCGGCACTATGCGCTGCTGCAGTTTGTCGTAGCGGCCGTGTCCACTCTGGCCATCGGCTGGCTGTTTGCGGAGCAGGGCATAACGGCGGTACTGCTGCCGTGTGCGGCGCTTTGGGTCTTGCTGTATTCGATAGGCCGTATCAACGAAGGTGGCGGCCTCGCGTTAGAGCGCTACCGGCTTTTGCTGATCAATCCCGTACTGTTGCTGGCGACCCAGATTGGGAGCGGACCGCTGGATGCCGGGCTCATCGTATGGGTTGTCGTCTACACGGCCCTCTCGTTGTTGGGCTTGTTTCTGGCCGAAAGTCGGTCAAAAATAGGCAATAAAATCAATAATTAGTGATCAAGTATCAATGTACTTTATAGATTAGGCGCGGCGGCCTTGAGCACGCGCCTTCCGGGGCAGGCCCGCACGAAGATCAACCGTGACGCCTTGTGCCGAATCGCCGTAACATCGCAGCCTTAGTCTGTTCCCCTGGACAATCGATTAATTCATCCATCCGTTAATCATTCGATAGTCAATCAATCGCCGGAGCGAGTAGTTGAAACGACGTAGTTTTATTCAGGTTATGGCAGGGAGCGCCGTTGCGGGCTACCTGGGTATCGGCGAGCGCGCGGCGGCTGCGGTCGCGGCCGAGCAGCACGTGTTCAAACACGGTATAGCGAGCGGTGATCCGCTTGAAGATGGCGTCATTTTGTGGACGCGGGTCAGCGAGCAAAAGAAAGCTCGGGTGCGTGTGAAGTGGTGGCTGGCGTCAGACCCCGAGTTCAAACAGGTCGTGCGCCGTGGTCGCGAGAAAACCGGCCCGGAGCGTGACTACACGGTCAAGGTCGACGTGACCGGACTTGAACCCGGCCGGACGTACTACTACCGATTCTCGGCTGCGGGCGAGCGTTCGATGACCGGGCGCACACAAACGCTGGCCGCCGGCGCGCTGGATTCAGCGCGGTTTGCCGTTGTGTCGTGTTCGAATCATCCCTACGGATTTTTTAACGTGTACCGGGATATTGCGGCCCAGGACGATCTGAATGCCGTCATCCATCTCGGCGATTACCTGTATGAGTACGGACTCGGCGGCTACGCGACGGAATATGCAGAGGAGCTGGGGCGGGTCCCGCAGCCGCTCGAGGAAATTGTCACCCTGGAGGACTACCGAACCCGGCATGCGCAGTACAAATCGGATCCGGATTCGCAGGCCATGCTGGCCCGGGTGCCGCTCATTGCGATCTGGGACGATCACGAGATCACCAACGACGCTTGGCGCGACGGAGCGCAGAACCACGACGAAAGCGAGGGGGACTACCGCGATCGCGTGCAGGCGGCCGTGCAGGCCTATTTCGAGTGGATGCCGATTCGCGGCACGGCCAATGCCGGCAACTCGAAGATATTCCGCCGCTTCGATTACGGTGATCTGTTGAGCCTGCATATGCTGGATACGAGACTGTACGATCGTGACGCGCAACCCGACGCCAACGGCGAAACCGACCCCGAGGTCATCGGAGCGCGTCTCAAGGACCCGGCGCGCCGACTGCTGGGCGCCGAGCAGGAGCGTTGGTTCGAGGCGCAGCTCGAGGACTCGAAGGCGACCTGGCAGCTCGTCGGTCAGCAGATCATGGTGGTGCCGGCGCGTTCGCCGGATCTCGAACCTCTGGTTGATCTCGAAGCCGGCAGGGGGCTGCCACGGGAACTGCTTGAACGGATCGTTGCAGTCAGCAAGAACAACCCGCCGATGCTGCTCGACACCTGGAACGGCTACCCGGTCGCGAGACAGGACTTCCTGACGGCACTGGCCAGGCACGCGCCCAACGCCGTCGTCCTGACGGGTGACATGCATACCTCGACGGCGAGCAACCTGATACCCCGGGGTGCCGATCACCCGGTCGCGGTCGAATTCATGACGACGTCGGTGACTTCTCCCGGCTTCCACGAATACCTGCCGGAAGTCACGCCCAATGCGGTACGCGACGCGACGCTCGAACTGAATCCGATGATGCGCTACATGGAAACCACGCGGCGCGGGTGGCTGTCGGTGCACCTGACGCACAAGGACTGCACGGCCGAGTGGCACCTCGTGGACACGGTGCACAGCCGCGAATACGCGAAAACCATCGACAAGCGGCTACGTGTCGGCGCGGGCCGCGTCGCCGAGGGGCTCCAGGAGGTGTAGCGAGGTTTCTACTGCTTGTCCACGTATACGTAGCGGATTTCGCAGTCAGGAGAAGATACCTCGATTCTTATCGAGACCCGTTTGCCGGCGATGTGCGCGCCGCGCTAGTAGAAGTCGACGTTTTGTGCGTACGGGTAGTGACCGCATCCGCTGACGTAAACCCTGACCGTACGATTAGCGGCGTGCGCGGCCAGCAGAAGCGCATACTGCTTGTCGAAATGCGGGTAGCTGGGATTCAATTCGAGATAGCCGTCGATGTTGCCTGGGCAGCTGAGATCGGGCGTCGACATCGCGAGCTTCACATAGATTCTGCCGTTCGGCTGCACGCTGATCAGATCTATCGCCGACGGGCCCACCCAACTCGGAGCGTCCTGGGCCTGGGCCGGAGCGGTAGACAGCGCAGCCGCAAAGGAAAGCAGTAGCGTTATGGCGATGAAGGCAAGGGGTTTGCTGGCAGTCATGGGTAAAACTCCTTAACTCAACTCACTTGAAGTCTTCTTCTGTGGCGATGCGATGACGTATTACCGCAACGCGCCAGCCGCTCAAACGCGTGACCGGCGGGCAGCGACTCAACGGGCAGGTCGCCCAATCGTCTCGGGCGCTTGGTCAGGGAGTGATCGATCCTGGGTCCCGACAGGGTGCAGCGCCCCGCGCAACGCGGCTTATATAGTCACAACACAATTTATGTAGTTTATAGGAACGCCGGATCGGCGTATATGAGCCAATTCCGAAATCGGATCAGCCGCGGGCCTTCGCGTTACTCTGGCCGTGCGACGTCGCTGCCCGTCAATCCTCGAGTCTCAACCCAGGCAATCCGTCGAGGCTGACCCGGTTCTTCGTGCGGCGATACTCGAGCATTTCCTCTTCGGTCTTTGCATCGATCCAGTTCTGCATCGAGTCGCGCTCGTCCTTGTAATCGTAGAGCGGAACGCCGTAGCCGCAGGAATCGCGGATCGTTTGTACGTCGACGACAATCAGGTTGCGCAGCGATGGCAGATGCGGAAACAGGCTCGACAGTTCGTCGAAGCGCACGTCGCCGGGTTCGACGACGTGACCGCGGCCGTAGAAGCGAAATATCTTGGGCGGCCCTTCGAATGCACATAGCATGATGACGATCCTGCCGTTCTCGCGCAGGTGTGCCACGGTTTCGATACCGCTGCCGCCAACATCCGCGTAAACGAGGGTGTGCGGATCCAGGATGCGCAGTCCGTCCATGCCTTTGGGAGAGCAGTTCAAGAGGCCGTCGCCGTTCGGAGCGGTCGCCACAAAAAAAAGTCTTTGCCGGGCTAACCAACGACTGATGCGCCCGTCGATTTCCTGATACGCTTTTCCCATGCTTCGTGTCCTCTCCAGGCATCCGGTGCGGATGTTTCGCGTGTCGTTATTATGCGCGCACGGGTAAGCCTTTCACAGGCAGAAGCCAGGCGAATTGCGTGTGCTGCCGCGGGCTTCGACCGGGACCGCCCGGCGGGCAGCGTCGATCGCCGGCACTTCCGCCGCGTCATGGATACGCTGCACATCCTGCAGCTGGACTTTGTCAACGTACTGATTCCGGCGCACTATCTTGTCGTCTGGTCGCGGCTGGGCCAATACGACAGGGAGCGGCTGCAGGCGTTCCTCTACGGAAACGGCACGTACACGGAGCATTGGGCGCACGAGGCCAGCATCGTTCCGGCGCGCTACTGGCCGCTCCTGGCTTATCGCCGCGAGCGCCACCAGCCGTGGATGTCGAGTTCTCTCCAGACGCTCGACAACCGTGAGCAATATCTCGAAGACGTGCTGACACGGATAGAGCGCGAGGGCCCGTTGTCCGTCAGGGATTTTGAGTCGTACAGGCCGGCAAGGCGCCGCCCCGGAGATTGGCACAGGTCGCTCGCGCGGCATGCGCTGGAGGAGCACTTCGGATTCGGACGGCTCAGCGTGCAGCATCGCTTGCGCGGTTTCGAGCGTGTCTACGACCTGCCGAGCCGCGTGCTGCCGGACACGCACGAATGCGAGCCGGTAGCCGCCGAGGACGCGCACAGGCAGCTTCTCAAGGACGCAGCCAGCACTCTTGGCGTCGCAACGCGCCGCGATTTGACCGACTATTTCCGGATGACGGCGCGAGAGGCGGCCGCGGCGGTCGCTGAACTCGTCGAGGAGGGCGTGATCTCGGAAGTGGCCGTCGAGGGCTGGGGTGAGCCCGGCTACCTGTCAGCCGACGCGCGCCTGCCGCGAGGTGTCGACGGCGCCTGTCTCCTCTCGCCGTTTGATCCGCTGACCTGGTGTCGCCCCCGCCTCGAACGGCTGTTCGATTTTCACTATCGCCTCGAGATTTACGTGCCGGAATCGCAGCGCCAGTGGGGTTACTACGTGCTGCCTTTCAGACTGCGCGATCGAATTGTCGGCAGGCTGGATCTCAAGGCCGAGCGCAAGGCCGGACGCTTGAACGTGCGCCGTGTATACGTGGAAGATCATGCTGATGCTCACGAAGTGGCGGGTCACATGGCGGAAGAGCTGCGTGAACTGGCGCTATGGCTGGGTTTGTCGCGGGTGGACGTCGAACGCCGCGACAAGTTCTCGCGTATGCTTAAGCAGGCGACGGCAAGCTTACGTTGACAGTCGATTTCCAGGATCCTTACGGGGGTATGTTTGATGGCGGGTAGCGTAGAACTGTTGATCGAACCCAAAACGCGTGACCTCGGAGAATTCAGCGTGCGTCGCGCTTTGCCGGATCGCCGGCGGCAGCGCGTCGGGCCGTTCATATTCTTCGATCATATGGGACCGGCAACCTTTGCGCCGGGTAGCGGCGTGAACGTGCGGGCGCATCCGCACATTGGACTTGCGACCGTAACGTTCCTGTTCGATGGAGAGATCCTGCACCGCGACAGTCTGGGTTACGTGCAGGCCATCAGGCCCGGGGCCGTCAACTGGATGACGGCCGGGCAGGGCATTGTGCACTCCGAGAAAACTCGCGACGAAGTGCTTGCCAGCGGTCAGTATCTGCACGGCATTCAGACCTGGGTGGCGTTGCCGACGGAGCGCGAGGACATCGAGCCTCGCTTCGAACATCATCCCGCCGACACGATTCCGGTCGTCGAGCGCGCCGGCATGCGCGCAACGGTCATTCTCGGCAGCGCATTCGACGTACGCTCACCCGTGCAAACCGAAAGCAAGACGCTGTATCTCGAGCTCAAGCTGGAGGCAGGCGCCGAAGCAGACCTGCCCGAGGCCGAGGAGCTTGGCATCTATGTCGTGGACGGAGAGATCGAGCTCGGAGGGAGCGTCATACCGGCCGGCGTCTTGGCCGTCTTGGGGGAAGGCAGCGATGCGGCCCGGGTGCTTTCGCCGCGGGGCGCGCACTGTATGCTGCTTGGCGGCGCGAAGCTCGGCGGCGAACGTTACATCGAGTGGAATTTTGTCAGCAGCTCGCGCGAGCGTATCGAGCAGGCAAAAACGGATTGGCGCGAACAGCGATTTGATCCGGTTCCCGGCGAGCGCGACTTCATTCCCTTGCCGGGCGGCTGAATCGCTTGTCGACTGCCTGGACGAGTCGGGCGGTATCCTGTTTCGGGCGGGTGTATCCACAGAGTGGACAACAGGCAATCATACGAACGATCTGACGAACGATTCGTTGCAGCTGTGGAGTTGCCGGGCGACGTCGGTGACGGGTTGTCGTCTTTGCTGGGCCGTCATGCCATCGACGTAAAAACCTACGCGAACGCCGGGTTTTTCCTGGCCGCGGACGCAGCAACGCGCACTCGTGCCCGCTGCCTTTTTGTGGGTCTCGATCCTCTAAGTGAGCAAGAGCATCACAATCTGAGAGAGCTGAGCACCGCCGTGGGCCCCGCGGCCGTGTTTGTGGTTGCCGAAACAGCGGACAAGGCGCGCCGTCGCGCGGCCATTGGCGCGGGCGCAACCGACATCATCGAATACCCGATGTTGACCGCGTATCTTGCGAACCGGTTGTCGCAGTGCGCCGACGTCGCGACGGGCGCGTTGATCTACCGAGCGATGTTGCCCGAGGACGAGGCGCTGGAGCAGGCGTTTGTGCGGAGCCTGTCCGAGAGGAGCCGCTATCTGAGGTTTTTCTCGGCGCTGCGTGAGCTGTCGCCGCAAACGCTGTATCAGTTCACGCACACCGAATTTCCCGAGTCGCATGCGCTCGTGGCCGCCGTCAGCGCCTCCGACCGGCAGGACATCGTAGCCGTGGCGCGCTATGCACCGGGGGAAGTACCCAATGTGGCCGATTTTGCAGTTGTCGTTGCCGATCGCTGGCAGGGGCAGGGTATTGCCGCACGTTTGTTGCGCGGACTGATGGCGGTTGCGGCCGTAGCGGGCATGGACGGACTTCAGGGTATGGTGCTCAAGGAGAACACGAAGATGCTGAGCCTCGCGGAGGCGCTCGGATTCGAGCGCAGGCGGTGTCCCGGCGATGCGACCGTCTGGATTGTCAGGCGCAGTTTTTCCGGTTCGCCGAGAGCGCCGACGTGACGACAACATTGCCAATCCGTGGCGTTGTCGCCTGACAACGCCACGGTTGTGTCGCCGACGGATGCCGGTAATCGGCCGCTTCTACTCGCTGCTGCCGTCCCGCCGGCTGCGGCGTTCCTCGACGCGCTGACGGCGCTGCTCGCGGGCCGCTTCCTGTTCCTCGGCTGACATCGAGTCCCAGTTTTCGCGCTGTTGTTGCCGCCGTTCGCTAACCCGGGTCCTGCGCTCTTCGCGGGCTGCTTCCTGTTCCTCGGGCGACAGGCTTTCCCAGCGCTCGCGTGCCTGTTGCCGGCGTTCTTCCTTCTTTGCGCTCCGCTCTTCGCGGGCTGCCTCCTGTTCCTCGGGCGACATGCTGTCCCAACGCTCGCGGGCCTCGCCGCGGCGCTGCTCCGCCATTGCCCGACGTTCCTCATCGCTCATGGACTCGCGCTCGAGCCTCCAGGCTTCGCGCTGCGCGCTCCGCTCTTCCTCGGAAAGGCTTTCCCAGTAGTCCTTGCGTTCTTCGGCGCTTAGATTGCTCATGTCGCTCAGCGTCTGTGCATCGGCGTTCGCCGTCAGGGCGACCAGCCCCAGCAGGCCAATGATTGCAGGCAAACGATGCATGGTGTTTTCTCCTTCGGTAATGGGGGACCCCGGCACGGTTTTACGTCCGGGTCTTGTAGTGCAACGCAGCCGGAGGCTTTTGGTTGACAGGCTGCCGAACCACATGGGCTTGGCCGCTGAGCCGGCTTTTGTGTATTTTGACGCTCTCACCGGCACGCCGAAGCAAGGCTTTCGAGACAAGAATACGATGAACACCACAAGGCCGTATCGGCGAAATGATCGACCCCGGCACGTTGTTTCCACCGGAAGTCTTGCCCTCCTGCTGGGCCTGGCCATGCTGGCGGGTTGCGCCTCCGCGCCCAAGCCGCAACTGTCTCCGCCCGGATCGCTGCCGCCGGAGGACACCAGTCTGGATGGCCGCTGGCAGCTTCGTGATGCGCGCGAAGATCCACTTCGCGAGTTGACTCATCAAGGTTTTATCGGCACGGGCAGCGCGCAGCAGGTCATACGGCTGTCACGGGCGAGAAACGGACGTGGCCAGGCGGTTGCTCCGGCGCGTGAGTCCAGCCGCCGGAGTCGCCACCAGGCCGCGCTCGTGCAGGTGTTCCTGGAAACCGGGGCCGACGTCAAAATTACCCAAACCGAAGACGGGCTGTTTATCAGCTTCGACCGATCGATTGTCGAGGAGTACATCTTCGGCGAGCATCGCGCCGCGAGCGTCGGGCCGGTCATTGCTGAGCGGGTCTCCGGCTGGGAGGGCGCCGCTTATCGGGTCGAGACGCTCGACGAGGACGGCGTATTGCTGACCGAGCGCTGGTATCTCGATGCGGGCGGTCAGGTGCTGCAGCGCGACGTTGCGATCAGCGAGGACGCGGACGTGCAGTTTGCCGTAACGCAGGTCTTTGACCGAGTGGATTCGCGCCGCTGAGCGCGCCGGCCTGGCGCCGGCAGCTGGATAGAGGTCGGGCGGCGATCCCTTGGGGCGGCCCGGCGGGAAACAAAGGCTTCCTCGGAACCGCCGCCCTTCCAGTTCTTGCTCAACACACGGCGCTTGCCCCGTTGCCAGGGTTCACGGCGTGTCCAGTTCGAAGCGGAACCGGCTGCGGATGCCCGAGGTCTCTATGGGTTCGCCGTCGACGGTCCGCGGCTGGTAGCGGAACCGTTCGGCTGCCTTGATCGCGTTCTTTTCGAAGACGCGATGGCTCGACTCCACGATCCGGTGATTCATCGTTCGGCCGTTCGCCGCGACGTCGTACTCGACCGTGACAAATCCTTCGAGCTGCCTGACGATGGCGTCACTCGGGTAGGCGGGCTGGACCCGCATGACGATGACCAGCGGTGCGTCGCCAAGTGACAGTTCTGTCCGCTGACCGAACCCGGGTCCGGGCGGTGGCATCGGCCCGGTGGGAATTCCGATCGCAAATTCATCGCTCCAACCGGTCTTTTCCCGGATGACAGGTGTGGGCGGCGGGTCCGGAATGGGCTCCGGTCGGGTCTCTATCGGTGGCGGCGGTTCCTTCTCCTTGACCCGCACCCAGTCGACGAACGTAACGTCGCGGGGCGGCGCGAGTTCGAACGGTTTCAGGGTGATCAGCGCGTGCATGGCATAGAGCAGCGTCACCGTCAGGAACACGGCGGGGAAAACGGCGATGGCATGTCGACTCAGCGGTGAGTTCTGCATCGTAGGCTCCTGTTCGTCATCTTCCCGCACAGATACTTTGAAGTTCGAGGTATCAGTATACATACCTCGAATGCATAGGTAAGTCTTGTTATGCCTTTTTATTCGAGGTATGATCGACGGTCATCAAGCCGCAACCGGGTACCGGTAAACATGGCCAAAACCAATCCCCCCTTCATGAGCGGTGTGCCGGAGTTGCTGTTGCTGCGCCTGCTCGACGGCAAGGAAATGTATGGCTACGAGCTGGTTCGCTCGGTACGCGAAGTGACCGACGAGGCGGTTTCGCTCGGTGAGGGCGTGATCTATCCGGTGCTGCACGCGCTCGAGCGCGATGGCGCGCTTCGTTCGCGCCGCAAGGCGGTCGGTGGTCGCACCCGGGTTTACTACTCGCTCACGACTCGCGGCCGGCGGCGGCTCAAAGACTTGTCGGCCGACTGGGTGCGTATTCAGGGCGGCGTTGCGGCGGCGCTCGGAGCCAGCATTCGTGTTTAGCGAAACCGCGGTGGAGCGCAGGCTCGCGATGGTTCGCAAGGAACTCGAGCGGGAGTGTATTGCGCCGGAGTACATCGACCGCACGCTCGACGAGCTTCGTATGCACTTCGAGGACGTTCGCGACGAGCTGACCGCAGCAGGTCGCTCGTCGGCGGCGGCAGAGCGCTACGCGCTGGCGCGCCTCGGCGATAGTCGCTCGGTGGCGCGCGCGGCTTCCGCGCACCCAGGCCTCAAAGCGTGGTGGAAGCGTTATCCCCATGTGGCGGCGGTGGCTTATCCGCTGGCCTGCCTCGCGGTCCTTCCGGCCATGCCGGTGCTGGCCGGGAAGCAGCACGCGTCGTTGCTGGGGCGCTGGATACTGAGCGCCGCGGCTAGCGGTGTCGTGACAGCCGGGCTGTTCCTGTTCCTCGGGTTCTCACTCACCTTGAGTTGACGCGACTTCAGGCTGCGCTGGGCCGGGATCAGGTAAGGCTTCGTAGCTGACGAGTTTCGCCTCGAAGCGGAGCTTTCCCTTGCGGTGCTGCTGAATCATGACGGGCAGAAAGCCCAGTTCTTCCACACACCAGAGCGTGGTTTGCCGTGAGGAGTTTTCAGCCTGATGACGAATACCGATGGCCTCGAACTTACCCGCGCGGGTTTTGACGGTTCGGGTGCCGACGGAGCTGATGTTGAGTTTCTTGAGTTCATCGACATCGAATAGCGTATAGGCGCGGCTGGCGCCTTCGTTCATCAGATCGAGCATTAACTCGTACTGGATCGACACGCCGTCATGGGCAAGTCCGTCCAGCGGATCGTCCACCACGATGGGTTCCGCATGGTCCTTGTCCTGATAAGTACCGGTTACGCGCTGTGTTTCCCAATCAAACTGGATATCCGCACGCAGCTTGTCCTTGGAGATTTCGTCGTTGGCGTTGTAGCGCACCGGCAAAATACCGTCGTCACCGGGGCGAAACTCGGACTCCGCGAAAATCTCGCCGCCCACCAGAGCAGCGGCAATGCCGGTGGCCTTGATGCGGTGCGTGGCGACATAGCCGGTCGCCGTTTTCCTGAGTTCGGTGTTCAGGCGGCCGCCGAGCACACTGATCCGCACCTTGTATTCCGCCGTGTGCGGCGTCAGGGCGGCAGCGTAAGTGCTGGCGCCGCCAAGGCACAATAGCGATAAGACGAGCAATCCGAGGGCAGGTTTGAGCATGGTTCAGGCGTCCGTTTCCGCTGGACGAGCCAGCGCACGTTGACAGTCTTCCATAAGAGACATGACCAGAGCCTGAACGTTCTCCCGGTGTTGCTCGATCTCGTTCAAAGGCACGTCCCGCCCGACGGGGTAGGGCTCACCGATCGCAACGGCAACCCGTGCAAACGGCTTTGGAATCAGGAAACGGTCCCAGCGGTCGAGATACCAGGCGCGGTCGGCCGCGCACGCCAGCGGGACGATCGGAACGCCCGCAATCCGGGCCATCAGTACTGTGCCCGCCTTGAATTCGTACTGTGGGCCCCTTGGGCCGTCGGCTGTCGTGACGATCGAATAGCCGTTTTTCATCATGGCCTGCTGGTCGCGCAGCGCGAGCGCGCCGCTTTGGTTGGCGGAACCGCGGATGACTTCCGCACCCCAGGCGCGGGCTATGCGTTCGGGCACTTCGCCGTCGACCGAACCGGAGACCAGGAAACACGGTTTGAAACCGCGCTTGAGCCATTGCCGGATACGCTGCGAGCACAGGATGTGCGCCTGGTGCCAATAGCACGGGGCGCAGACCTTGCCCGTCTTGATGAAGGGTTCGATGTGTTTCTCGCCCAGCACGGCTTCGTAGCGGTAGGTCCAGTGCAGGAGCGCAACCACGCCGCGCAGGACCGGCAGACCCAGGAAGTAGTAGAGCCGGCGGGCCGGCGTCATTCGGCGCGTCGAAGCGGCGCTGCGACGCGACTCGACCGAGCTGAAATCGACGGGTTCTTTCATGGGAGCGGTTCGCGGCGCCTGGGTCTCGAGGAGTTTGCAGTATGCCTTCGCGGCCGGTCAATGTAGAATCCGCGCCCAGCGTATGCCGCGCTATCCTTAGAAGCGGCCTCGAGACTCGTTTGTAGCCGCTCCTGGAATAATGACCGATATCACTGCCGAAATACGCCGACCGCCCGGTCCCAGTGAGCCCGTGCCGCTTGGCATCGACAGCGCAACGCTCGATACCTTGACCGCCCTCTCGGCGGAATACGGCAATATGCTGAGCTTCGAGCAGCCAAATGGCCGACTGGCCTATTTTGTCAACGAGCCCGACGAGGTTCGCCGTATCCTGGTTCGTCGGCATCCGAAGTACCGCAAAGGCCCCGGTTTCGAGCGGGTCAAGATGCTGCTCGGCAACGGGCTGATCGTCAGCGACGGCGACGTCTGGCGGCGCTCCCGGACGATGATCCAGCCGGCCTTCAAGGTGCAGAACGTGCACCGGCTGATGAAGACCATGGTGTTGTGCGCCGACGAACGAGCGCAGCACTGGTCGGGCGTCGCGGACGCGGGTGGCAGTCTCAATATCAGCGAGGAGACCAACGAGTTTGCCCTTGCGCTCATCCTGCGGAGTATTTTTGGCAGCGACTACGAACGCTTGGGCATGCGCGACAACAATCCGTTCGAGTTCCTGAGCAGGGATTCGGCAAGAGATCTGTCGGTGGTCATGAAAGTGCGGGAATTGCGTCAGCTTTTGCTGGATATCATTGCCGACCGCCGTGCCTCAGAGCTGACCGGGCAATTCGATTTCCTGGAGATGTATCTCGCGGCGAAAGACAAACACGGGCAGGCGTTCAGCGACAGAGAGCTGCTCGACGAAATCATGACCCTGATAGTGGCGGGATTCGAGACTTCGGCGAACACGCTGGGCTGGGTATGGCACTTGCTGGCCGGTCACCCCGACGTCGAGGCACGGATCATTGCAGAGGCGAAGTCCTGCCTTCCCGGCGTCGACGCCGTAACGCCGGATGCGCTGCAGGCGATGACCTACACCCAGCAGGTGCTCGAAGAAACGCTGCGGCTGTATCCGCCGGTCTGGCTGTTTACCCGGCGGGCGCATGAGTTCGATGAACTGGACGATTACGACATTCCCGCGGGCAGCGACATCTACCTGTCGCCGTATCTGATGCACAGAACGGCGGCATTCTGGCCCGAGCCGGAGTCGTTCGACCCCGATCGCTTCGAGCGCGGCGGCCGGCGAAGGCAGGAGTTGCCGTTTTTCCCATTTTCGCTCGGGCCGCGCCGCTGCCTCGGGGAGTACTTCTCGTTCCTGGAAATGAAACTCCACCTGGGCCTGCTGCTGCCCAGGTTTCAGATGCAGCGCGTATCGGCGCGCGAGCCGGCACTCGAACTCGCGATTAACCTGCGTTCCAGCGAAGATCTTCGTTTGAACGTCAGCAAACGAACTCACTGAAAACGGTATTCCATGGAACTCTACGAAAACCTGACGCGCCTGCTCGAAGACGCCGCACAAAGAGACAGGAGCGTGCGCTTCATCGATGGCGAAAGTGACGAGTCGACTTTGAGCTTTGCCGATCTTCGGGAGCGCGCACTGGCCTTGCTTGGTGCGCTGCAGGCACGCGGGATGCGCGCGGGCGACGAACTCGTCGTGTTCAGCCGTTCGAACGAAAGCTTCGTGGTGGCCTTCTGGGCGGCGATCCTCGGCGGGATTGTTCCGGTGCCGGTAGCGGTGGGCATTAGCGACGAACACCGGCTAAAGCTGTTTCGCATACTGACGCAGCTCGAGCGCGGTACGTTGTTCACCGAACTCGGGCTCCTCGAACGCCTGCTGGAATTTGCGGATCAGCGCGAGCTTCACGACGTTCGGGAGCGACTCGAACAGCGCTCCGCGCTAATGAGCGACGTGAAGCCGGACGCACACGGCGAAGTGCACGAGGCCCGCGGTGACGATCTGGCGTTTATCCAGTATTCGTCCGGATCGACAAGCGACCCGAAAGGCGTTTGCCTCAGCCACGACAACCTGTGCGCCAACATTCGGGCGATAGTCGAGCGCACGGGCTGGAACGAGCACGATCGTTCACTGTCGTGGATGCCGCTCACACACGACATGGGGCTCATCGGTTTTCATCTGAGCGTCATGGCCGCGGGTATGGACCACGCCGTCATGGATACCAACCTGTTCGTGCGCCGGCCGCTCCTGTGGATGAGCAAGGCCAGCGAACTCCGTGCGACACAGCTGTGTTCGCCCAACTTCGGCTATAAACACTTCCTCAAGCTGTTCGAGCGCAAGGGCCTGCCCGAAGGTACGGATCTCTCGAGCATTCGCCTCGTCATGAACGGTGCCGAGCCGATCTCGTGGGATCTCTGCGAGGCATTCATGGATGCGTTGGCGCCTTACGGGCTGAAGCGCAACAGCATGTATCCCGTGTACGGGCTCGCGGAGGCGACCGTGGGCGTCTCGCTCGGGGTTCCGGGTGAGCCGTACTCACGCATCGTGGCCGATCGCCACCGCCTGAGCATCGGCGATACCTACGAACCCGCCGACGCCGATTCCGCGAACGCGTTGTCCTTCCTTCGCGTCGGCAACGCTATTCGCGATTGCGAAATCCGCATCGCCGACGATCAGGATAGCGTGCTGGCGGATGGGCATATTGGCCACATCCAGCTTCGCGGCGCCAGCGTAACCCGGGAGATCTATGGCGATCCCGAGGCCACGAGTTCGCTGTTCACGGCAGACGGCTGGCTCAGGACCGGCGACTGCGGGCTGTTCTCCGACGAGCAGCTGGTCATTACCGGGCGGCAGAAAGACCTGATCATCATCAACGGCCAGAACTACTACCCTCACGATCTCGAGGAGATTGCGGCGAACGTCGAGGGACTCGACCTTGGCAAGCTGGCCATTGCGGGCGCTACGCCGAGCGGCGCCGATACCGAAGAATTGCTGGTGTTTGTGCTTTATCGTCAGGACCTCGATTCGTTTGCCGGGCTTGCGCAGCGGCTTAGAGACCACCTGGGCGAGCACACCGGGCTGGCCGTCGACCGCGTGATTCCGGTTGCGCGCATCCCGAAGACCACGAGCGGCAAGATTCAGCGCGCGCACCTGCTGCGTGACTACCTGGCGGGGGAGTACGCCGAGGTACTGGGCGAGCTCGAAGGCGCCGACGAAGAGGTCGGCGCGGACAGCGACCCGCTTGTTGCCGAACTCGAAGCGATCACCCGCGAGTTCTCCAAGGAACGGGTTGTCGGGCCGGACGACAACCTGTTCGAAGTGGGCCTGAGCTCACTGACCCTGACGGAGATTGTGCTGGCGATCGACGAGCGGTATCCCGGCAAGCTGGATATCAGCGATTTGTTCGATGTGCCCACGTTGCGCGAACTCGCGGAATTCCTGCGGCAGAAGAGCTGAAAAGACCGTTTCTGCCTTCTGGGCCTCGATTGCACATAATTCGTGGAAAAAGCGGTTTTTGGCCGTTTTCCGTGTGACGCAGTTCACACTTTGGGGGTTTCCGGCTCTCTATACTGCGGGCTTAATTCGCTGTCGCCAATTGGCGACAGGTCGCAGGAAGCCCGAAAGACCGGTTAGCCCATGGAAAAGCAAGACCAGTACGTTCCTCTCTCCGAATCCAGCGTGTCGCACAAGCTGTCGCAAATACAGAAACGCTGCTCCGAGTTCCTGAACGCCCCCGAGACGCTCGAGCTGTCGCTCGAGGAGCCGGCCGACGTCGTCGACGACGGCAACCCCTACAATCGCGGCTGATCGGCCTCCAGAGGGGCCTGTCGGCGATGCCGGGCATTCAGCCGGCGAATCAGCACCAGCCTCCAAACCCATATGCCGGTGACCACCGCGCCGGCTGCGAGCAACGAAAGCCTCGGGTGCGCCAGCGCAAAAAAGTCGTAGACGCCGTGCGCCAGCGCGCTGATGGCTAATCCAATGAGCGCGGGCAACACAATCGATCGGCCGCTCAGGTGCGCTACGCCGATCGTGTAGCCCCATATCGAGGCAAAGGCAATGTGTACGACGGGGCCGGCAAACCCGCGCGCCACGGCCTCCCCGGGGCTCAAGAAGGCGAGATACTGGGTGTTTTCCACGGCGGCGTAGCCGAGTGCAATGAACGACGCGTAAGTGATGCCGTCGAGGGCGTCGTCGAACGCCTTGAAGCGGAGCGCAACCAGTAGGAAAAGCAGCAGTTTGGACAGCTCCTCGATGGGGCCGATCGCGAGCAGGGCGTACCAGAACAGGGCATGGAGATTGCTGTCGGCCAGCGCGAACGCATCGAGGCGCAGATCGACCCATTCGAGGCTCGAGTACAGGGCCGTCGACAGCAGCGTTGCCACCCAACCCAGCACCAGGCACAACGCGAGGTTACCCACCGGCTCGGGCAGGTGGCGGTCTTTGTAATAGTGATAACCCGCCCAGAACAACACCGGCAGCAGTACGGGCAGTGTCAATAAACCTTCCAACATTCCCCCATTTTGCCCCTCGACGGTGCAGTGCCGCTGCCGTCTTCGTCACAAACTTTTGTCATGTCCGGGCTGCTACACTGTGAACGGAGTGGCCGGGCAGGCGGAGGGGCCGAGCCAGGTCATGTCGGGGTTTCAACCAGGGGCGCGAGCGCGCCTCAAGCGGGGTTCCAATGGCAATACAACTGACGATAAATGACAGCGTGCACGAGTTCGACGTCGAGCCGGACATGCCGCTGCTCTGGGCGATTCGCGATATCGCGGGTTTGACGGGCACCAAATTCGGCTGCGGAAAGGCGCTCTGCGGGGCGTGCACCGTGCACGTCGACGGTCAGCCCGTGCGTTCGTGTTCGTATC
The DNA here is from genome assembly GCA_028289545.1 of Woeseiaceae bacterium. GTDB lineage: Bacteria > Pseudomonadota > Gammaproteobacteria > Steroidobacterales > Woeseiaceae > UBA1847. The sequence goes on along the minus strand of JANQPG010000011.1, from coordinate 71,323 downwards.
CGGTATCGGCAGCCGCGGGCCGCCGGATCACCACGATCGAAGGCCTGTCCGAAAACGGCGATCATCCGCTCCAGCAGGCGTGGCGCGAACTCAATGTCCCGCAATGCGGATATTGCCAGTCTGGTCAAATCATGAGCGCGGCGGCGCTACTGGAGCGAAACCCGAATCCCAGCCGCGCCGACATCGATACGGCGATGAGCGGCAATCTCTGCCGCTGCGGCACCTACACGCGAATCCGCGCGGCGATAGAGCGCGCGGCGGAGGTGAAGTCATGAGCGACATCAGATTGTTGTCTCGTCGGGATTTCCTTCGACGCACAGGGCAGGGCACCGGCGGCCTCGTGCTGGCGCTGTCGTTTGCCGGCTGCTCGAGGCCGGCGGAAGAACCCGCGGCCGCGAGCGAGGAGCTGGCGGAGTTCACGCCGAACGTCTACGTCAACCTGAAGTCGGACGGCGTGCTTGAAATTCATTGCCATCGGTCTGAGATGGGCCAGGGCATTCGCACCTGCCTGCCGCAGGTCATTGCTGACGAAATGGACGCCGCGTGGGATCGCATTGTGCTGGTGCAGGCGCCCGGCGGTCAGCAGTACGGCGACCAGAACACCGACGGTTCGACGAGCATCCGCCAGCAGTTTGACCTGCTACGCAACGCGGGCGCCTCCGCCCGCGAAATGCTGCTGCTCGCGGCGGCCGAACGCTGGCAGGTCGAACGCAGCGAAGTCACGGCGGCCGAGCATACGGTGTATCACGAGGCCAGCGGCCGTAGCGCCGGCTTCGGTGAGCTGGTCGAGGATGCCGCGAGGCAGGAGCTGCCGGCGGAGCCCACGTTCAAGTCGCCGGACAACTACCGCTACATCGGCGAGTCGATGGATCTCATCGACGGCTTCGACATGACGACCGGTCAGGCGAACTACGGAATCGATACCGTGCTCCCCGACATGCTGTATGCGTCGATAGAGCGGCCGCCGGTTTTCGGCGGCACGATCCGCTCGCTCGACGACAGCGAGGCTCGCGCGGTTGCCGGCGTGGTCGATGTCGTTCGTATGCCGGATCCCACCTCGCCGCCAGTGTTCAACCCGCTTGGTGGTGTGGCAGTGCTCGCCACCAATACGTGGGCCGCGCAGCAGGGCCGCAAAGCGCTGAAAATCGATTGGGATGCGGGTCCGAACGCAGTTTACGACTCGGAGAGTTACAAGCAGGCCATGATCGAGACGAGCCACACGGCTGGTTCGCCGATATTCAATCGTGGCGACGTGGACGCGGCGCTCGACGGCGCGGATCGCGTCGTTGAAGCGGACTACTATGCGCCGCACCTGTCGCAGGCGCCAATGGAGCCGCCCGCGGCCACTGCGCGAATCAACGAGGATGGCAGCTGCGACGTCTGGTCGTGTACGCAGAACCCGCAAGCTGTGCAGCAGACGGTGGCCGGTTTGCTCGGCATCGAGCAGACCGACGTGCATGCTCACGTTACCCTGCTGGGCGGCGGTTTCGGCCGCAAGTCCAAAGCCGATTTCCCGGCGGAAGCGGCGTGGCTTGCGCGCGAAACCGGGCGTTCGGTCAAAGTCACGTGGACACGCGAAGACGATATCCAGCAGGGGTATCTGCACGCTGTCAGCGCTCAGCACCTGCAGGCGTCAATGGACGGCGACGGTGCCGTGACCGGCTGGCTGCATCGCACCGTGTTTCCGTCGATCGGTTCGACGTTCAACGCCGAGACCACCGGTCCCGGAGGTTTCGAACTCGATCTCGGTTTTGTGGACAACCCATTCGATATCGGCAATATGCGGCTCGAAACCGGCGACGCAAAAGCGCACGTGCGGATCGGCTGGCTGCGTTCGGTCTGCAACATCTATCACGCATTTGCCGTTTCGAGCTTTGCCGACGAACTGGCGCACGCGGCGGGAGTCGATCCGAAAGACTACCTGCTGAGTTTGATCGGTCCGCCGCGGCTCATCGACCCCACAGCCGACGGCGCCAGCTACAACAACTACGGGCAAAGCCTCGAGCAGCATCCCATCGACACGGCCCGGTTGTCGGCGGTGGTCGAGAAGGCGGCCGACATGGCGAGCTGGGGGCGGGCGTTACCCGAGGGCCGCGGCCTGGGTATTGCGGCGCATCGGTCGTTCCTGGCCTACGTCGCCGCCGTTGCCGAAGTCAGCGTCGACGATGCCGGCAAGCTCAAGGTCGAGGATATGTGGCTCGTGATCGACGCGGGTCGCGTGATCAATCCGGATCGAGTGGTTGCTCAGATGGAGGGCGCCGGCATCTTCGGCATGAGCCTTGCGATGCACGGCGAGATTACCGCCAAAGGCGGCAGCATCGAGCAAAACAATTTTGACGGCTATCCGCTGGTACGCATCAACGAGGCGCCCAATTCCATCAACGTGCACATCATGGATGTCGATGCGCCGCCAGGTGGTGTCGGCGAGCCTGGTGTACCCCCAATCGCGCCGGCGATCACTAATGCTTACTTCGCGGCGACCGGCAATCGGGTCCGCGAGTTGCCGATGCGAAAGGCGGGTCTCGTCTGATGTAGAGCCGGGGTCAGCGGGCGCTGTTTGGCGTTAGTCCGTCGAGGACTTCGATTCGTCGCCGCCGCCCGCTGACTGCGTCTTGAAGCGTTCGTTGAGCGCCCGCACGTCGGCTCGCAGGGCCTGGATTTCGGTCATCAGGTGCTCGCGCTCGTCGTGCGCCGTGTGTTCAGCCGCGACGGCCGACTCGCGGTCCTCGGCGTGTACCGAGTTCATTGAGTTGACGATCAGCGCAATGAACAGGTTCAGCACGGCAAAGCTGGTCACGATGACAAACGGCACGAAGAACGCCCACGCCAATGGATGCTGTTCCATGACGGGCCGCACGATGCCCATCGACCAGCTTTCGAGCGTCATGATCTGGAACAGGCTGTACATCGATTCGCCGATGCTGCCGAACCAGTGAGGGAACGTCTCGCCAAAGAGTTTGGTTGCCATGACGGCAGTGACGTAGAAGACCAGCAGCAGCACGGCGACGATCGAACCCATACCCGGCAGAGCGCCGAACAACGCGCCGACGACCGTGCGCATCTGCGGCACGACCGAGATTAGCCTCAACACCCTCAGGATGCGCATGGCGCGCAAAACGGATAACGCGCCGGCCGACGGTATGAGCGCAATCGCAACAATCGTGAAGTCGAAGACGTTCCAGCCGTTCTTGAAAAAGCCCAGGCGGTAAACCCAGAGTTTCATGGCGATTTCGACGACAAAAATGCCCAGCGCCACCGTGTCCAGTATGACCAGCACGGTGCCGTAGCGCCGCATGGCTTCCGGCCAGGTCTCGAGCCCGAGGGTAATGGCGTTGATGACGATGACGACGGTAATCGCGATCGTAAACCAGCGGGATTCGACGAGTTTCTGCACGGGGATTGATTCAGGCGGCTTATCGACAGCGCAATGTCGCCGCGGCAGGCGTCTTTGTCAATGACGCCATCGCCAGTATCGAAAACAGGGTAAGCGGAGCAAGCGAGGCGGCAGCTCCAGGTTCGATGTCCTGGGGCTGCCGCCTTGACTAACTCATCGGAGCTCAGACGGTCCGTTGAAGCGCTTCGATACGCTCGCTGATCGGCGGATGCGACATGAACAAGCGTTTCAGTCCGCCGCCGACGCCGCCGGAGATGCCCATGGCCGACAGCTGCTGAGGAAGCTGATTCTTGCCGCGACTCATGTTGTCGAGTCGCGCGAGCGCGTCGATCATGTTCTGGCGGCCGGCGAGTTTTGCGCCGCCGGCGTCCGCGCGAAATTCACGCTGTCGCGAGAACCACATGACGATCGTGCTGGCGAGTATGCCGAAGATGATCTGAGCGGCAATCGACGTGAGGAAGTAGCCCGGGCCGTAGCTGCCTTCGTTACGCAGCACGACCTTGTCGACGAAGTGGCCGACGAGCCGCGAAAGGAAAATGACGAAGGTGTTGACGACGCCCTGTATCAGCGCAAGCGTCACCATGTCGCCGTTGGCAACGTGCGTCACCTCGTGCGCAAGTACGGCTTCAACTTCTTCCTTTTTCATGTTTTGCAGCAGCCCGGTGCTGACCGCGACGAGTGAGTTGTTGCGGTTCCAGCCCGTCGCAAATGCATTGGGTTCGGGCGAGTCGTAGATCGCGACTTCGGGCATACCGATGTTGGCCTGCTGTGCCTGCCGCTGCACGGTGCCGACCAACCACGACTCCACCGAGTTCGACGGATTCTCGATGACCTTCGCGCCCGTGGTCATCTTGGCGGCGAACTTGGATATGAACAGCGAAATAAACGAGCCCGCGAAGCCAATGACACCCGACAGGATCAACAATCCCTGGACGTTAAGCTGGCTGCCCGTACCCCTCAGGACCTCCTCGAGGCCCAGGAGCTGTATGGCCACGCTCAGGACGGCCAGAACCGCAATGTTGGTTCCGATGAATAGGGCAATACGTTTGAACATCAGATACTCCGAATAGATCCGCTTGACGCAACAAAATAGGGGTTGGCGCCGCGCTTTTCAAGCGGGCGAACAATCGTTTTAACGGTATGATCCAACGACAATTTTCGAATAATCTGTGGACTGCGTGAGCGCCCTTTGGTGCGGTGCTCGCTCTGCCTGTTACATCCTGTTACCGTCGTCGCTGTCCAGACCCGGGGATACTGCGGCCTCGAAGCCCGCCGTGCCTGCCATCAGAGCGTTCGTTTATGCCTTCTATACGCATTGCGCTAGCTGTCCTCTTCTGCTGCCTCATGACGGCCGCCCACGCGCAGGCGCCCGTCGCTGTCGCCGAAGTGCAGGCGAGCCGGATTGTCGCGAAGATCCCCGTGAGCGGAACCGTCACGTCGCCGCGCCGGGCTACGCTGTCGACTGCCGTGCCCGGACTCGTTCGCTCTCTGAGCGTCGACGACGGGGCCCGCGTTGCGGCCGGGGACGTACTGCTGTCACTCGATGCCGAGCTCGCGGAAATTGCGTTGGAACGCGCGAATGCGCAAGTCCGTCAGGATGAGGTGGCGCTGGCCGACGCGGCGAGGCGGCTCGCCGAAGCAGAGGAGGTTGGGCGCCGCCGTGCGATTGCGCAGACCGAAATCGAGTCACTGAGAGCCGAAGTGTCGACCGACGAGGCGGCGCTGGCCGCGTCGCGGGCCGCCGCAAGGGAGCAATCGGCGCTGCTCGACCGGTACACGCTGAGGGCGCCGTTTGCGGGTGTCATCAGCGCGCGGCAAACCGAGCTAGGCGAATGGGTAAACCCGGGCGACGGCTTGCTGGACCTGATTGCGACGGACAATCTGCGCTTCGATTTTCGGGTCCCACAAGACTATTTCCGCCAGGTCAGCCCGGACACGCCGATCGAGATTCGGCTCGACGCGGCGCCGGGCGCGCTGATTGCGGCCGAGATTGGGGCGGTGGTCCCCGTCAGCAGCCCCGGCGCGAGAACCTTCCTCGTGCGGGCCGAGGCGAGTGTCGACGAGGATCTGCCCACGTCCGCGGTCACGCCCGGGATGTCCGTTGGCGGTGCACTCGCCGTGGATACGGGGCGAACCGCGCCCGTAGTCTCCCGCGACGCCCTGCTGCGCTTTCCGGACGGCCGTGTGACGGTCTGGATACTCGAATCCGGGCCTGAACTGCCGACCGTGCGCGAGCGTAGTGTCTCGACGGGTGTCGAGTTCGACGGTCTCGTCGAGATAGTCGAGGGTTTGGCCGTAGGCGAAATTGTCGTCATTCGCGGCAACGAAACGCTCACGGATGGTCAAACCGTTCGTGTGGTCAACTCCGGCTGAGCGTCATGTTCGAAGCAATTGTCCGCAACGGCATCCTGATGACGGTCATTGCGCTGATCGTCTCGGTGATCGGCGTCCTGGCCGCAGTCCGGACCCCGGTGCAAATGATCCCCGATCTCGAGGTGCGCACCGTTTCCGTGCAAACGAACTGGCCCGGGGCGACGCCGCAGGACGTCGAAAAGGAAATCCTCATCGAGCAGGAGGAATACCTGCGTAGCCTGCCCAATCTGCAGCGCCTGGAGTCTTCCGCCGAGAGCGGCAGGGCCGTCATCGAACTCGACTTCCCGTTCGGTACGGACATGACACAAACGCTGATCCGGGTGAACAACGCGCTGAACCAGGTGCCGTCGTACCCGGAGAACGTCGATGAGCCGCGCGTGTTCGCCAGCTCGTTCTCGGCCAACGCCTTCATGTTTTTTGCGATAAGCCCGCTGCCGGGCAATCCGCGCGGGCTGGACATGGACATGCTGCGCGACTTCGTCGAGGACAACGTGCGTACGCGCCTGTCGGGTGTGCCCGGCGTTTCCCAGGTGCGGGTCTGGGGTGGCGCCGAGCGGCAGGTGCGGATTCTCATCGATCCCGCGCGGCTTGCGGATCGCGAGCTGACCATACTCGACGTGCGGGACGCCATTCGCGCGCGTAACCGCGATGTTTCCGGTGGGGAGATCGACAGCGGCAAGCGCCGCTACCTGCTGCGGACCGTCGGGCGCTTCGACAGTATCAGCGAGCTTGAAGCGCTGATCGTCGACCGGCGCGGTGACACGCTGATCCGGTTGGACGACGTGGCGAGTGTCGAGTTCGACCATTTCGAGGTCAACCGCCTGTCGTTCTACAATGCGGAGCCCATCATTGCGATGGCCGTCAACCGCGAGCCCGGTTCGAACGTCATCGACACCAAGTACGCCATGCTCGAGGCCGTCGAGCGTGTCAATCGCGACGTCCTGGAGCCGGCGGGCATGGTCGTCAGACTCATGGCCGAAGACGCCGGTTACGTCGAGGCCTCGGTGCGTAACGTCTGGTTCAACCTGTCGCTGGGTGCGCTATTCGCGACGGCGGTCATGTACCTGTTCCTGCGTTCCGGCAAAGCGACGGCGGTCGGAGTCATCGGTATCCCGATCTGTACGATCGCCGCGTTCATCGGTCTGCTGCTTGCCGGGCGAACCATCAACGTCATTTCGCTCGCCGGGGTAGCTTTTGCCATTGGCATGACGCTCGACAACAGCATCGTCGTGATCGAGAGCATCGAAGCCCGGCGTCGCCAGGGGATGGAGCGTTTCCGGGCAGCCGTCGAAGGCGTGCGCGCCGTGTGGCCCGCGGTGCTGGCTTCGACCTTGACCACCATACTCGTGTTCCTGCCCGTGCTCTTCATACAGGAGGAGGCTGGGCAGCTCTACTCCGATGTCGCCATTGCGATAGCCGCGTCGATACTGGCCTCCATGCTGGTGGCGATAACGCTGATACCGACAGCCAGCGCGCGCCTCTCGTTCGGTAGTGACCGGCGCGGCGACTCCGGCGCGAACGGCCTGAGCACCCGTATTCTCGCGCGCATCGACAAGTTGATTGCCAGCCCGAGGCGCAGAATCACGACCCTGGCGACAACGGTGGTAGCGAGCATCGCCGTGATCTGGTGGCTGACGCCGCCCGCCGAATACCTTCCGGAAGGGGAGGAGCCCAAGACGTTTGCGATCATGAGTGCGCCGCCGGGTTACAACCTCGAGACTATGGCCGGGATCGGGCTCGATGTTCAGGAATACTTCATGCAGTTCGTGGACAACGATCCCGCGCGCTACCATCGTGGTGAGGTACCGGTCCCGGCAATCAAATACCTGAACATCGGTATCACGGCCGGCAGTACTCGAATCATCGCCGAACCGGTGCGCGTCGGCGACATCGAGGAGCTGATGGATGCGCTGACCGAGCGTTTCCGTACTTACCCCGGGATGCGGGCGTTTGCGGCCCGCGGGTCGATCATATCCAGCAACGACGGCGGCACGCGCAGTATCAATCTCGACGTGTCCGGTCCCAGCCTGGGTGTGATTTATGACGCGGCGCTCGCCGCCTACCGGCGTGCGGAAGAAGTGCTCCAAAATCCGCGTATCCAGTCGAACCCGTCCGCCCTGGCGCTGGCACAGCCGATGGTCGAGGTACGCCCGGTATGGACGCGTGCGGCGGAACTGGGGCTCCGAGCGGCTGACATGGGCTATACGGTGGCGGCGCTGACGGACGGTGCGTTTGTCGACGAGTTCTTCCAGGCGGACGACAAGATCGACATCTACTTGTACGGCAGCGGTGGAGGGCGCACGGACCTCGACAGCCTGGCCGGTCTGCCCGTGTTCACGCCCGACGGGGGCGTGCTGCCGCTCGGCGCGCTGGCCAGTATTCACGAGACAGTCGATACCAGCACGATCCGCCGGATTAACGGTCAGCGGACCGTGACCTTGAACATCATCCCACCCAAGTCGATTGCGCTCGAAGAGGGCGTCGAACTGGTGCGCAGCGAAGTTGTTGCGCACTTGCGGGCAAGCGGCGAGCTGCCGGCGAGCGTCAATATCGACATTTCCGGTGCCAGCGACCAGCTGGACGCAACCAAAGCGGCCCTGGCCGCCAACTATCCCGTGGCGCTGGTCATCATATTCCTGCTCATGGTGGCGATCTTCCGTCACTGGGGTTATCCGCTGTTGATCATGACAACGATTCCGCTGGGCATCGCGGGCGGCATTGTTGGCCTCGCACTGTTCAACGGTGTCGGCTCAGTGCTGGCCTGGTTTGGCCTGCCCGGCATTAGTCAGCCCTTCGATATGATCACGATGCTGGGTTTCCTGATTTTGATGGGAACCGTCGTCAACAACCCGATTCTCATCGTGGATCGCGCGATGCGGAATCTCAAAGACGGCGCAACGCCGCTCGATGCAGTGCGTGGGGCGGTTGCGGCGAGGCTGCGGCCGGTGGCGATGTCGACCCTGACGACGTTGTGCGGTTTGTCGCCGCTGGTTTTCCTGCCGGGCGCCGGTACCGAGCTGTACCGCGGCGTGGGGGCGATCGTGCTGTTCGGGATCCTGGGCGCCGCGCTGGTCTCTCTGACGGCACTGCCGGCTCTGACGATCAGTGCCCTGGAATGGGCTAGCCAGAGAAAAACATATAGAAAACAGGTTTATAGAGAATCTTTCTAATCTGATTCTTTACGTGAGAAGCGAGGCCGCCACACGCCGAGGATAACGTTGACGGCAATCAGCGCCAGCAACGCCCACAGCGCGCCCCGATGTTCGACAATCAGGCTATCGACGCTTGCTGTGCCGATCCCTTCGTCGAGGGCCCCGCGCAACGCCTCCGCGGTACGGCGGGCCGGCGCATCGATCGATGCGAGCACTGCCTCGAAAACGAGCAGGCCGCTTCCCGCCTTGATCCAAACCCACCACCTGTTCTGAAACGGATAGTGAACGGCCATGGCGAAGAGGCCGGTCATGAACACCAGCACCATGGAGGGCATGATGACAAAGCGCGTCAGCGCATAGATACCTTCGCGGAACTCGACAAACGTCGCTGTCAGGGCGGGCTCCGGTCCGTAGCTGATCAGCACGAGGTAGGCCACCATGCCGCCGCCCATCCCGATCGATCCCAGCGTGTGCACCGTCTTCAGAAGCTTGCGCGTGGTCACCTCGGTGCCTCAACTGGGGATTGCAATTTGCACCTCGAGACCCTGCCGGTCGCGGTTGGACAGCGACAGCCTGCCTCCATGTGCCTCGACAATCTCTCGGCACAGCGGCAGTCCGAGCCCGGTGCCCGACTTCTTCGTGGAGTAGAACGGCAGCAGTGCGTTTTGCAGGACGGTGTCGCTGGCTCCGCCGCCCGCGTCCGATACGATGAAGCGGGTCAGCCCGTCGGGCTGCTCGATGCGCAGCGTGACCTTGTCGGCGGGAGAGCCCGATTCGTGGGCGTTCTTCAGCAGATTGATGAGCACCTGTTCGAATTGCGCAGCATCGACCCGGCAGCGGATTTCCGGCACGGGATCGAGCAGGCGGTATTGCACGGTGTTGCGCAGCGTTTCAAGGAACGCGGGCCAGTCGACGTCCTCCAGGCGCGGCGCCGGCAGGCGCGCAAATCGCGCGTAGCTTTCGATGAAGTTCTTGAGATGGGATGAGCGGTCCTCGATCGTCGCAAAGATCGTCAGGAGCTGGTCGTTCTCGGACGAGCGCGACAGCAGGGTTTTTCCGGAGTGCGCGAGCGAGGAAATGGGCGCGAGTGAGTTGTTGAGCTCGTGGCTGATGACCCGGATGACCTTTTTCCACGTGGCCACTTCCTGGCGGCCGAGCTCCTGGGTCAGCTGTTTGAACAGGTACAGCGTGTGCTGCTGCGCGTTCAGCGTGAAACCGTTCTGCGACAGGTGCCAGGTTTGCGGCTCGTCGATTTCGACCGTAAACAGGCCGTCGCGGCCGCCGCGAACGGCCTCGGAGAAACCGGCGGGCAAGCGTTCGAGCAGGGTGTCGAGCACAAAACCGTTGATGGGTTTGCCGTCGCGAATCAAACGCCTTGCGGCGGTGTTCGAGTACACGATTGTGCCGTTGCGGTTGACGAGGACCAGCGCAATGTCGGTCGTCTGAATGACGGTGTCGAGCAGCAGTTCGCGTTGATAGAGTGTCTGGCGCTCCGTTCGGAGCACGCTGCCGAGCCGGTTGTGCGCACGTACGAGGTCACCCAGCTCGTCGTGGCGTTTGTCGGCGATCGTTACGCTGAAATCGCTGTCCTTGAGACTGTCTATGCCGTCCGTGAGCGCCTGAATCAGGCCGACGGAAGGTGCCGCAATGCGGCCAATGCCGAGCCACAGCAGCGGCAGCGCAGCGGTCAGCGCAATGAGCCAGGCGAGCCACCAGGGTTCGAGCGCGGAACTCAAGGCAGCGCCGAACCCTGTTACGGCGGTGAGCAGCAGCGAGCAAAGCAGCGCAAGGCGGCCGGCAAACGACAGCTTGGTCTTCAAAAAGCTCCCTATTTTGGGACGGGTTCCGGGCTCAGAGTGTAGCGGTCGCGCTCATTTCTGAATACCAAATTTCTCCATGCGCCGGTACAGCGCCTGCCGGCTCATGCCCAGGTTTCTGGCGGCGCGGGCAACAACGCCTCCGGCAAGGTCCAGTGCATGGATAATGGACTCGGCATCCGGTTCGCTGCCGCGGCCAACGGCGCTGCTGTGAAGGCCGCGCTCGGCGATGCCGAGGTCAGCGGCCGTAATGGCGTCGCCCTGGCTGAGCAGCGATGCGCGCCTGATCGTGTTTTCGAGTTCGCGTACGTTGCCCGACCATGCGTGTGCGAGCAACGAGTCCTCCGCCCCGGAGTCGAAGCTCTTCGCTGCATCCAGAAAGTGGTACGCGAGCGGCAGGATGTCGTCCGGACGGTCTCTGAGTGCCGGTACCGGGATTTCGATGACGTTGAGCCGGTAGTAAAGGTCTTCGCGGAACTCGCCGTTTGCGACCGCGCTTCTCAAGTCGGCGTTGGTCGCGCTGACGACTCGCACCGTCACCTTGCGCGTGCTGCTGCTGCCGAGCCTTTCGAATTCGCCGGTTTGCAAAACCCGCAGCAGTTTCGCCTGGCCGTCGAGACTCAAGTTGCCGATCTCGTCGAGAAACAACGTCCCGCCGTCAGCCGCCTCGAAGCGGCCGATGCGGGTTTTCTGCGCGCCCGTGTAGGCGCCGGCTTCCGCGCCGAACAGCTCGGCCTCCATGAGATCGCGCGGCAAAGCGCCCACGTTGACCTTGACGAAAGGGCCCGACGCGACCGAGGAATTGGCGTGTACGATGTCGGCGAACTTTTCTTTACCCGCGCCGTTGGGGCCGGTGACAAGAATCGGCACGTCGGATGGCGCGACCCGGACGGCGACGGTAATGAGTTCGCGCATTGCACTGCTCTCGAATACCGTGCCGCACAGGTCGTAACCGTTTTCGAGTCGCTCGCGGTCGCGTTGCCTGGCGGCGGCGGCTTCGCGCCGCTCCTGGTTGGCCTCGCCGAGTTCGAGCAGATTGCGCGCCGTGGCGATGAGTTTGTCGTCGTCCCACGGTTTTGCGAGGTAGTCCGCCGCTCCCGCCCGAACGAGATCCACGGCGGTTTCGAGGTGGGTCCACGCGGTCAGCAGGATGACCGGGAGGTCGGGATGCCGTTGCCGAATTTCGTGGAAAAGGGCAATCCCTTCCTTCCCGGAGGTCGTGTCTTCCGAGAAGTTCATGTCCTGAACGACGAGCCGCACCGGGTGGTTGTCGAGCTTTGCGAGCCCCTCCTCGATGCTGGCTGCGGTCACACACTCGAGTTCGTGGACCGAGAACAGGATCGACAGGGCAGTCCTGACGCCTTCGTTGTCGTCGATAACGAGGACAAGCTCACTCATTCGATCAGACGGTCCTCGTGGCAATGGCCGGCGACACCTGCGCCGCGCGACGGGCCGGCTCGGCAACCGCCATGAACCCGAGCAGCCAGAGCATGAACATGCCCGCAACGAGGAACCCGTAGTTGAGCTGGTCGGTATTGAACGCCGAGGCCAGGCTGTAGTTGATGGCAATCGTTAACACGGTTCCAAGCACAATGCCGATAGTCGTCATCAGCCAGTTTTCGATCAGGAAGTAGCGGATGATATCCCGTTTACGCGCGCCGATGGCCCGTCGTGTGCCGATCTGCTTGGTGCGCTGGCGGACCGTGAAGCTCGCGAGTCCGACAATGCCGAGTCCCGTGACGCCGAGCAACAGCCCGACGGCCACGGAGAGCGTTACCGCGATAGCGAAGTCGCCCTCGTAGCTGTTCCTGGTCGTCTCTTCCATGGAGCTGACTCCCCGAATCAGCCGGGTCCTGTCGCTGTCAGCCAGTGTTTTCTCGATCAGCGGTATCAGCTCATCGCGTTTTCCGGGTTCCGCACGGACGATGTAGCGGATGTGAGGTCCTTCGGTGCGCTGAGGGAACATCGCCACCTGATCGAAGTCGCTCCAGCCGACCCAGGCGCCGTACATGTGCTCGAGGATGCCGACAACTTCCGCACTCTCACCGAGGCCGTCGTACATGCGTTTGCCCAGCGCCGGTTCGCCGTCGAACAGCTTGTCGGCGAGGGCCTGGGTAATGACGACCTGTTGCGGCATACGGTTCAGTAGTTCGTTGTCCGCGCGGCGGATCTCGACGTCCCGGAACATCCGTCCGGCGGCGAGCGTTGTCCCCAGGGAGTCGAGCATCCGTTCGTCGACGTGGTAGTAGTTCGCCGTGACCCGGGATGCGTCTTCGTCCGGGCTGCCGGCGAATCCGTTGGCGCTGCCGGAGCCGTTCATCGGCAAGCCGGAAGAATGGCTGGCGGAGATGACACCGGGCATCTCGCGCAGCAACCTCAGGTCGTTGTCGATTGTGCGGTCGTGGTCGTAGTCGGTGCCAAAGCCCATGCTCCGCACCGAAATGATGTTGTCGACGTCCATACCCGTCGGCCGGTTGACGTGATCGATGCGCTGTTTGGCCAGGAACATGCAGTTGACGACAATGGACAGCGTGAGCGCAATCTGCAGCGCCACCAGGATGGATCCGGTCTTGTTGCGCAGCATCGCGCTAAGGATGGGTCGAAATTCCATGATGGCTCCTTATTGAGTCTTGAGATAGCCGGCCGGCGGCAGCTGGCAGACGCGCCAGGTCGGATACAGCCCGGCGACGATGGCCGAGACCACGGCAATACCGAAGGTGATAAGCAGCAGATCCAGGTTGAGGGCGGCCAGGTTGTCGGATTCGCTCAACAGCTGCTGCACACCCTTGATGCCGAGGCGCGACAGGATCAGCCCGAGCACGCCGCCCGCCACGCCGACGAGACCAACTTCGACAAGGTGTTGCCTGAAGATGGCGGCTTTGCTCGCACCCAGCGCGCGCCGCAAGCCAATGATTGGACCCTTCGCAACGAAACGCGCGAGTATGAGCCCGATCGTGTTCACCAGGCATGCCGTAAGGAACAGGAAACCGATACTCATGACGACCATCACCTCGTCTTCCACGACGTCCTGAACCTCCATCCATTCGGTGACCGTGCTCAGGCGATTGTTGGTCGGCCGCTGGAAGCGGCCGAGAGCCTTCTGTCCTTCCGTGTAGTTGTCGAGCCAGCGCTGGTATTCGGCTTTCTGTTCGGCGGAATTGAGTTCGGCCCAGAACTGCACGTAGACACATTCGCTTCGCAGCAGATCGAAGTAGCCGTCGATCTGCTCGTCTTTCCAGCAGTTCGTATTGCCGGCGCCGTTAATCTCCCGGCGGTCGGTGATTGAGAACGGCAAGAAAATGTCTTCGACGGGATTGGTCTCGCCGTTGTTCATGTCATAGAACAGAATGTGCGGCTGCCAGTCGTCGATGACGCCGACGACCGTAAAGATCTCGGTGCCCAGTGTGATCGTTTTGCCCACGCTGTTGGTGCCGCCAAAGACTTTTTCGTTGGTTTCGTGGCCGAGCACAATGACGTTTTCGGCGTTCTCGTCTGCCGACGGACCCCAGCCGCTGCCGTAGAGAAACGGTACCTGGAACATCTCGAAAAAGTCGCCGCCCGTCATGCGCGCAACGTTGAAGAAAGGCGCCACTTCCGGGTTGTCGGGCACTACGGTGTATACCGCTTTGCGCATTGCGGCGTGCCGCGTCGGCACGTCCGACTCGAGCAGCGCCATCGCATCGGTGTGCGTGAGCTGCCAGGGCGCTTCCTCGGGCTTGTCGTCGTCGTACGGGCTTTCCGGGTTCCAGCTGTCGACACGCACGGCGAACAACTCGTCGCTCTTTTCCGGGATCGGATCGCTCGAAAGTACGTATACGAACGTAAGTATGGTCATGCAGGCGCCGACGCCAATGCCGATGGCGCTGACCATCAGCGTCGTCAGGAGCGGCTGTTTCATCAGGCTCATGCGCGCGAGCCTCAGGTTGTACAGAAACATTGTTGGTCTCCTAAGCGACGGGCTGAAGGTCGGCTTCGATCGGCGTGGACTGCGATGCCGAGAAGGGGTCCGGGCTTGCGAGCTGACCGTCCAGGAGCTGCACGTTGCGGTGCGCCCGGCGCGCGAGTTCGGGATCGTGCGTGACCATGACGATAGTTGTTCCTTCGTTGTTGATCTTTTCGAGCAGGTCCATGACCTGTCTTGCCATCAAAGAGTCGAGGTTGCCCGTCGGTTCGTCCGCGAGCAGGAACGACGGACCGCCCGCGAGCGCTCGGGCAATCGCCGCGCGCTGTTGCTGGCCGCCGGAAAGCTGCGATGGCAGATGTTTCATTCGCGCGGCGAGGCCAACCTGATCCAGCGCTTTCTCGATACGCCCGCGGCGCTCGGCTCCGTCGAAGCCGCGATAGCGCAGCGGCACGTCCACGTTGTCGAAGATGTTGAGATCCGGGATCAGGTTGAAGCTCTGAAAGATGAACCCGATCTTCTCGTTGCGAATTCGTGACCGCTGATTGTCGTTGAGTCCGCTGACGTCCGTGCCGTCAAGACT
This sequence comes from Woeseiaceae bacterium, assembly GCA_028289545.1. Taxonomy (GTDB): domain Bacteria; phylum Pseudomonadota; class Gammaproteobacteria; order Steroidobacterales; family Woeseiaceae; genus UBA1847. The sequence continues at coordinate 56,103 of JANQPG010000011.1, read as the reverse complement.
GTACTCCCCGCTGGTGGCGGTTTCGAGCAGGCCAGCGATATTCAGGAAGGTGGTTTTTCCCGACCCCGATGGTCCCGTGACGGCGACAAATTCGCCCGTATCGACGGACAGCGAGAGCTCTCGCAGCGCGTGCGTCTCGACCAGATCGGTGCGGTAGACCCGGCTAATCTCTTTCATTTCCAACATGGGGTTATATCCTCGCTGTCTTCTGTATTTGATGAGCTAATCGTGTTGAGCTGATCGTTCACTGGTTGCCGTATGTAGCGCTTGTGTTCAATTGCGCAGGAGCACACGCTCCGATCCCCGGAAACGGTCGATTTCCGAGATGATGACCGTGTCGCCTTCGGACAGGCCTTCGAGTATTTCGATCTGGGATACGCTGGCCGAGCCCGTTTCGATACGCACACGTTCCGCGACATCGCCGTCGACCTTGTAGATGAGGCGGCCGCCGCCGGTGTCGTAAAACGGACCACGGTCTACGACGAGCACGTCTTTCCTGGATTCCAGCAGAATACGGGCCGAGACTCGCTGGTTTTGCCGGAGCCCCGGAGGCTGTTCCCCCTCGAAACGCACTCGGGCGCTGACCGTGCTGTTGACGACTTCCGGCGACACGGACACCAGGATTGCGTCGTGTTCTCCGCCGCCGAAGCGAACGCTGACCCCAGAGCCGATGCTGAGATCGTCGGCGTAGCTGTCGGCGATGGAAAGTTCGATTTCGAGGGCTGACAGATCGACCACCGTGGCAATTTCCGCGTTGGCGGGTACCACCTGCTTTCGATCGACGGCAATTGTTCCCACAATTCCCGCTACCGGAGCGGTGAGGTCCAGCTCGTCGACGCGCCGCTCGAGATTGACGACCGTCAGACGTTGACGGTTGCGCTCGAGCCTCAGGGTTTCGAGGTCGAATCCCAGGCTCTCGACATTGAGTTCGGCTTCGTCGCTGGCGTGCCTGAGCGCTATCCGGGCGCGCTCGACGTCATCCTGGGCTTTTTCGAGATCCTGCAGGCTAATGACCTGGAAGTCCCAGGACTGCTCCGCCCGGCGCAGCTCGCGCTCCGCCGCCGTGAGTTCCACCTGCGCCAGGTCCACGACCTGACGGGCCTTGAGCACTTCCTTGCGATTCTCGATTTCCTGACGCTTGAGGTTGGTTTCGAGGCTGTCCAGCGTCGCTCGCTCGCGGTCGAGTTCGTTCGTCAGCTCCGGGCTGTCGATCGTCGCGATCAGGTCGCCTGCCGCTACACTGTCCCCGGCGATGACATGCAGACTTACCGTGCCGCCGGTGGATGCGTACAGAGTCGGCGCAACAGCGGCGACGACGACGCCCTGCGACGAGATATCGCGCGTGAAGTCGTCGAGGCGCACCTCCGAGAACCGTAGCTGCGCCCGCTGTGCGCTGCGATCGGCGCTGAGCCAGGTCAGCGCCGGCTGGATCGATACCGCGAGTAGCGCCAGTACGACGACTCCGGCAATGATCCAGCCGCGATAGCGGCGCAGCGGTGATTGCTCTATCGCGATGTCCTGATTGTGCGTGCCGCGTATGGACGCCTCGGCATGCGGGGTGGCAACGACGTTGGAAGTTGCGCGATCAGGCATCGAGGGTCTCCTCACCACCGTGCATGCCGCAGGTGCCGTATTCGGACGGCGCGAGTCTCGCGGCGATATCCAGCAACAGCTCGAGTTTTTGCTCCACCACGGGCGTCAACGCCTTCCAGTCGTCGCCGGCAATTGTTGCGCCGAAAAAGTCGATCAGGTTGGCGGCCTGGGTGAGCGTGTCGTAAAACGAACTCAGGAAGCAGATCTGGTCGGTCAGGCAGTTCATGGTCAGTAGTCCGGTTGTGCGGTTGGGGGTTGTGTGTCGATAAACACAAAGCAGGAACCGTGCCAAGTACCCCGGTGCTCGTAAGTTACTGTTTCTAAAGAAGTGCGCGTTGCGGCAAAAGTGTCCGATGTGTCCGCTTCCACCGTCCTGCGGACGCCCGGACGCTTGTCCGCGCAGGGTTTACAGGCCGCGAAAAAAAACGCTCCTGGCGTTATGGCTGCATGTCCGTGCGCGTGCTACGCTTTGAATTGTTTAAAGAAGTCGACCTGTCAGGAGCACCATGCACCTTCGAAACGCCGCTATAGTCCTTCTCTTGCCGTTTCTGTTGCTGAGCAACGCCGACGCCGTAGAGCCGCTGTCCGCCGTAAAGCTGCATGAGTACTGCGTTGAGACGGACGAGGAAACCGACATCCAGTCGAGGACCCTGTGTATTGCCTACGTCACTGGCTTTCTTGACGGAGCGATTGCGACCGATGAGCGCGTGACCGTCAACATCGCGGACGAACTCGAAAAGGATGAGTCGTTCACGGAGCGGGCGCTCAGGACTCGAATGGTGCGCCGCATGCGCGACAGCGGGCCGACGGTGTACGCCGAGTTCTGTGTCGGCAACCCGGTGCCGATTGCCGAAGTGGTCGAGCACGTGATCGAAGAGCTCGCTGAATCCGACGTACTGGAGCGCAAGCTGGCGCAAAACGTCGTCTACGCATCGCTCAAGAAACACTATCCCTGCCCGTCGAGAACGGGCCGCTGAAAGCGTACGAATTTATCAAGCAGCCCACTGGCCTCGGCCGCTGAGTGCGGGAGTACCTCGCCGCACACCACACCCTTGCGGATTGGCGCGACGCACGGACGGGTTGGCCAAAGCGCACGATTTGCCATATTTGCCGCCGAAGTTTGCCAGTGTGGCGGGCTAAAACATCTCCTCAACGCCGTTTTGCGGCCGCTTACCGCTCGAGAGGAGATGACACATGGACGAAGTACAACGCTGGCGCCATTGGCAAAGGCTCTTTACCTCGAGGGCAGGCCGCGAACTGCCGACCCTGGATCCGCTGGGCCAGGTATCCCGAATCAGCGGGCTTGCCGCCTCGCTCGCGCACTTCCAGCGGCGCGAGGCTACGGAATGTGCCTGGCGCGATGATGTCGGCCGTCGTGGAGCCAGGCGCAAGAAGGGGCGTGCGGCCGCCGCCAGGGTAGCCGCCTTGGCAGCGCTCAATAACGAAAACCGCCGGCACAGCCATCTGCTGGCCATCGCCGTCCGTCTGCTCGGCGGCGAGCTTGAGCAGCCAAACTCTTTCCGGTTTCCGGGGTCGAAAAGCGCTGGGGTTGAAGCGTTTGGGGCGTGGCGAGCGCTCGCGGAGGACGTGGTATCGACGGCATACTACATGAGTCTGGCCGCGAGCCTGCCGGCAAGCCGTGTGCAGTCCTGGCTTGCGGAGATTGCTCGGGAAAAGCGGACGCACGTCGAGTTTCGCTCTCACGTAGTCTGCTTGTCCGCCGAGTCGACCCGGCCGCTGTGGGTTTGGCGCTGCGTGCTTGCGGTGTCCGCGGCTTCGGTTCTGCTGAGGCAGCGACGTGTATTCCGCGCTCTGGGGATTTCTGCGGGTACATACTGGGGACGCTGCCTGGCATTGGGCGACCTTGCGCAAAAGCTCGTTAGCGGTGCGGTCCGACCGCGCCGGCCGGGCTTTGCTTACACGGCCGCCGACGGCTTGGCCTGAGGATCCTGGCCTCGGCCTATCGTCGCTCGATCGGTGCAGCGGTCGATTCTTCGGGAGTGGGGCATGAAGAAAACAGTGCTGGTTCTAAGTCTGGGCGTGGTGCTCGGGGCTGCCGCAGGCTATGGCCTGTCGCGCCAGGATTCGGGTTTGTTGCTCGAAGAGGGCCGATTTGCTGAAAATCCGCCTCCGCGGGATCTCGTCGACAAGGACAACGTGACGGCCGAAGCTGTCGAAACCTTACGAAAGGCGCAGTTTTCGTCCATCCGCACGATCGAAGACACGCTGGCGCTGCCGACCGATTTCGCGGAAACCGAGGCCCTGTACGCCCTCGCGGGCCGTTCGAGCGCGAGCGAGCTGCAGGATCTGATCTACCAGGCCGCACGTATCCGGGAGCACCAGGACCGGAACTATGCGGTCGGCATTCTGCTTGCGAGGCTGACGGAGCTGGACCCGCGCTCGGCGGTTGCGATAGCCGCCAGCCCGTTGCTCGCGGGACCTTACCCGCATGAGCGTCAGGTGTGGATCGCGTGGGCGCGGCTCGATTTTGACGCCGCGCTGGAGGCGGCTAGCGAGACGTCGGGACCACGACGGCATCGTGTTGCGCAGGCGCTGTACCGCTCGCTGCGGCAGATCGATCCGGTTCGTGACGATGCGATCCTCGACGCCCTGGGGGCACGAGCGTCGCTCGAGGTCATCTCGCAACGGGTAGCGTGGCTTGCGGAGGACTCGCCGTCCACGGCCGTGGGTTACATCGAGTCGCTCAAAACGTCGTCCGAGCAGCGACGCGCCGTGCAGGCGTTCGCGACCAGCCTGAGCGGGCGATTGGCCAGAGACGGCCAGGAAAGCGCTCAGGCTGTCGCCGATCTGTTCGGGTCCGCGGCGCTCGGCAGGCAATTTCTCACCATGGTCCGCTACCGTATGTTGCAAAACGATCCCGAAACGGTTTTGTCAGCGCTCCAGGCATCCGGGCAGCTAGGACAGCAGCGGAGGCTCGACGAGGTGATCGCTGCGATCGGTCAGCTTGCGAGACAGGATCCCGAAAGAGCGCGGGCGATTGTCGACGAATTCGATGGCGAACGGCGTAAGCAGGCTCTACAGTCCGTTGCGTCCTTGCTGGTTGAAGTCGATCCCGAAGCGACACTCGAATGGGTCAGGGCGCGTGATGACTCACCGGGACAACTCGTAATGGTCGGTGTGCTCACGCAGCTCGCGCGCAGCAATCCGGACCTGGCCCTGGTCGAGGCCGAGCTGATCGGCAACCGCATAGTGCGCGATCGCGCCGTGGCCGCGATTGTGCAATCGGCGGCCAACGCCGATCCGGAGAAGGCCTCGACGTTGCTGGCGATGTTGGACAAAACCAGCCATCGACGTCAGGCGCTGCAGCACATTGCCACGCGATGGGCAACCATAGACCTGGACGGGGCGATGGCATGGCAGTCTGGCCTCCCCGAGCACGAACGTCGTCAGGTTTTGCAGCAGATGGCGACTTCGTTGCTGCGTACGGACATCGATGCCGCGATATCCCTGCTGCCGGGCCTCGACGAGCCCGTCGCGGTGGGGCTTGCGTCGTCGATCGCCAGTGCTTTGGGTCAGCGTCGTTCTTACGACGAAGCAATGGCGTTTGTCGAACGCTATCGGGGACAACCCCAGTACGATGCGCTGAAGATACAGGCGGTCACCAGCCTTGCGGCATCCGACCCTGATCGAGCCATCGCAGTGCTGCAAGGAATGCCGCGTGGCCAACAGCACGATCAGGTCGTCGGGCTCATTGCGCAACGCATTGCGGCCGACGACCCCGACAAGGCCTTGCGTTTGTCCGATGGGATTGCCGACGACGAGGCCCGCAGCCAGACGCGTGCCTTGATTGTCCAGGGCTGGTTTGCGAACGATCCGGCCCGCGCCCTGCAGTTCTTGAACACCTTGCCGGCGGGAGCGGAGCGCGACACCATCGCCGCGTCGAGCGCAACCGCGCTGGGTGCAGCGGATCCGCAGTCGGCCATGCAAGTTTTTGACAGCATTGGTAACCCGGCGCTGCGCTCACAGGCGATCGCCAGCTACGCCATGCAGATCTACAGGAACGATCCGGTCAGGGCTGAGCGGCTGCTCAGCGAAGCCGATATCGACCCGGCGTTGCGCGAACAGTATCTGCAGATGCTCAGACAGTCGAGAAGCGCCGCGGTGTGGTAGGGGTAAAAAGCGGTCTTGTGACCGCTGCTAGATCCAGCCTTTTTGCCGGGCGAGCCGGGCTGCTTCGGTGCGGTTCCCCGCGTTGAGTTTCTGCAGCGCCGCCGACAGGTAGTTGCGAACCGTCCCTTCACTCAGGAAGACGCTGGCGGCAATTTCGCTGTTGGAGAGGCCGTCGCCGGCGAGCCGCAGGCATTGCTGTTCGCGCCGGCTCAATGGGTTCGGGCTTGCCCAGGAGGCGGCGACCAGTTCCGCGTCCACAACCTGTTCCCCTTTCGCAACCCGGCGTATCGTACCGGCCAATTCGTTGGCGGACGAATCCTTCAATACGTAGGCGGACGCCCCAGCTTGCATCGAGCGCTCGAAGTAACCACTGCGCGCAAACGTCGTCAGCATGACGATCGCCGCCTCGACACCGAGTTCGCGCAGTTTTTCGGCAAGCTCGATTCCCGAAGCAGCCGGCAGTTCGATGTCCGTGAGTACAACATCGACGTCGAGTTGCGGGATCTGCTCAAGGGCGCCTTCGGCCGACGTGGATGTCCCCGCAATTTCGAGGTCCGGTTCGCGGTCGAGTAATGCGCTGAGCGCACCCAGAATCATCGCCTGATCCTCTACGAGGAACAGGCGCAGAATCCTCATGCGGCGCCCCCCGAGCGCAACGGCAGGCGTATCAAAAGCCGCGTCTCACCCTGGCCGCATTCGATGTCGAGGCTACCCGACATCTGCTCCACTCGCTGCCGCATGCCGGTCAGCCCGCGGCCAGGCTGGATGTCGGCTGCGCCGCCGTTGTCGGCAACGACGGCGACGACCGTCGGCCCGTCGATATGGACATCGATGCGACAGGAGTTGGCTTCGGCGTGACGAATCGTGTTGGTGACCGCTTCACGCAGGCACATCGCCAATGCGGTTTCGATGTGCGGCGGTAAATCCATGGGGGCAACGCGCGAATCATCACGGATGCCGGCTTCCTTGAGCGATGCCCGCAGAGACTTTAGTTCGGCCTCCAGTGAAAGCTCCCAGTAGCCGGAAAGGGTAGCGCGAATCTCGGTCAGCGATTCCCGCGCGATGCGGTTGACGGCCAGTATTTCGTCCGCGGCGTTGGGGTCCGCGTCCCGAGCAAGTCCCGCCGCCAGTTCGCTCTTCAGCGCAATCAGCGACAGCCGGTGGCCGATCGTGTCGTGCAGGTCCCGGGCAATGCGTTCGCGCTCGGCAATACGCCCCAGGTGTTCCGCCTCTTCGCGGCTGTTGCGAAGCGCTCGCTGAGTTTCCTCGAAGCGCCTCGAGGCCAGGCTCATCAGGCCGAGCCCGGCGGTGAGCAGCAGCGCCGGCAGGAAAAAATTGATGCCCAGGTCGAACGACAGCGTGAGCACGACGACCAGCAACAAGGCGGCTGCAATGGCCATGAGCGCCCGCCGCGGCGGATAGGCCCGACCCAGGAACCAGGCAGGGTACGAAAAGAACACGTTGGCGCCGGGATTGATTGGCGCCATCAGCACACCCAGACCGAGCATGACAAAAGACGGCGCGCGCAGGGAGCGTGGCCGATGGTAGTTGTTGAAAGCCAGGTAGTAACAGAGCAGGAATACGAGCATGACGGCGGCCGACAGCACAATTTCCCACAGCGGCGGTGTCGTGTAGAAGAACTTGACGAAAAAGAACGCCGTAAACAGAAGCCACGGCAGGGCAAACGTCAACGCAAATGCCCGCGACGGTCGGTCGCGGGCAGCTTGCGGCAATGGCGCCTCAGACGGTGTCGAGGCGGTCACGTAAGTACCTTGCCCATTCGTAGTTGGGGACGATCTCGAGCGCGCGATCGAACGCCGCTCGTGCGGCGTCGCGATTCCTTGCGTAGCGCTCGGCTATGCCTCGCCAAACATGAACGTCGGCTTCACCCCAACTGTAGCGGCCAGGGCCGTTCGCGCGGATTGCGGCAAGCGCAGCGTCGAACTGCTGCATCGCTGTCTTTCGGCTACCGCCGAACATGGATGGTGTATTGAGTTTTCCGATACCGTCGATCAGCAGCACACGGGGATTGCCGGGCTCGAGTTCGAGTGCCTTGTTCATTGCACGGTTCGCCGATCGCCCGTAACGCAATCCGCGCGTCATGGGCTGAATGCCGATCCGCATGCCGAGCGTACCGGAAAGCAGAGCCCACGCTTCGGCGTTGTCGGGCTCCTTGGCCACGAGGGCTTCGAGCGTGCGCTGTCCGCGTTCGAGCGCGGCGTCCGCCGCTTTCTCGTCGCCATTGCCGACGAGCACGCTGGCGAGCCGCCAGTCGAGGTAGCCGGCCAGCGTAGCGTCGACCGGGCCGCTGACGTCGAGTTCCTTGCGCAGAGCCTCGAGCGCGGCCACGTCGCTTCTGTAGTAGCTTGCGTTGATCGTATCCTCGGTGACGGCCGCATTTGCGTGTTCGGCGAGCAGCGCCAACACGACGACACCGGCTGTTCTGACAAGTCGATTCATGATGGGTATTCCTTCTGCAATGGTCTACCGTTTCATGATGCGGTTGCCGCTCGCAGCCGGTAACTGCAGCTTGTCACAAGAGTCGGGTGACATATGTCACCAATCGCCCTTCACGGCATTGCGCGTGCCCTCGTCAGCGAAGCTCGGCCGACAGCACGTTATCGAGCACCGCGTTGAACTCGGCGGGGGCTTCGAGCATCGGGAAATGCCCAACCCCTTCGATGAGTTCCACTCTCGACTTCGGGTGCAGCGAGGCGAGCGTTTCGGTGTCGGTCGGCACGTAGGCGGCGTTGATGAGTACCAGCGGAATGTCCGCCACGGCACGCAAACCGTCGGCAGCACTGTAGGTGGTCAAACCGTGTCCGGCTTCGAGCGCAACGTGCGGATCGGCTGCCGCCATGTCCGTGCTCACGCGATCCACGAGTTCCGCCGGCGAATCCGGCAGGAAAAACCGCTGGCGCACAAAGCCTTCGGTGGCGACGGCAAAGTCGTCCGCAAACGGCGCCCACAGCCTGCGCGATTCCTCCTCGCTGTACGCGGGTTGCCCCGGCGCCTGCAGGGTGTCTACGGCAACAATCAGAGGAACCCGTTCCCCAAGTTGGCGTGCGGCTTCCAGCACGACGGGGCCGCCCATCGAGTGACCGATGAGCACAACGGGTCCGCTTGCTGTTGCGTCGACCACGGCGGCAACGTCGTTGCCGAAAGCCTCGACGCTCCAGTCTTCGCGGTTCGACCCGGATTGGCCGTGGCCGGCGAGGTCGAGAGTAATGACCTCGTAGCGGTCGGCAAACGAGTCAATCTGCTCGGACCAGTAGCCGCTTTCGCAGGACCAGCCGTGCACGAACACCAGGCTTGTCTCACCGCTGCCGGTCACGCTGTAGTGGATGTCGACACCGTCCGTGCCGCGGACCCCGGTTGTATCGTCGGGTACCTCGCGGTCGGTCGAGGAGCCGCATGCGGTGAGGAGCAGCAGGGTAAGCGGTGTGAGCTGCCGTAGCGACGACGGCATGTTGAGTTTCGTAGGCATGGCGGACATCTTCGATTTTGAACGGTCACACTTTAGCAGACCTCAAGAGACCCACCGGCTTCGGTGGCGGGGTTGCGTGATCTGCCTATGGCCGTTGGTGCTGACGGGCTGCTACGCTACAGGTTCGTACGGTGGTACGGATATACTGTTGGACAAAACAGCTCTGGAGGCTACGGCGCCTGCCCGCATTGCTCGTCAGATCATGAAAAAAACAGAACCGGCGTCGGCATTTGCCTTCTTCCAATCCGTCCTCGACAAACCCCGCCCGTTTTCCGTCTGCACGACAAAAGCGCTATGGACCGACGAGCATATGTCGAAGCAGATGCTGGCTTTTCATCTGGACGGAGATAACGACGTGGCGTCCCGACGCACGGGTTTCATCGACGCCGCCGCCCGCTGGATGACGGACCGTTTTGCGCTGTCGGCCGAAAGCCGGGTTGTCGACTTCGGCTGCGGCCCCGGCCTGTACACTGCTCGCCTTGCGCGCACCGGCGCCGAGGTTCACGGGATCGACTTTTCTCCGCTGTCTATCGGCTATGCTCGAGGCCATGCCGGGCGGGAAGGCTTGTCCGTCGAGTACATCGAGGCGGATTACCTGGAGCATGATCTCGAAGGTGCGTTCGACCTCATCACAATGATCATGTGTGATTTTTCTGCGCTGGCGCCGTCGCAGCGCGCGGCGCTGTTGACAAAGTTTTCAGGGTTGCTGTCCGATCGCGGACGCGTGTTGCTCGACGTGTATTCGCTTCGGGCGTTTACCGACAAATTCCAGGGCAAACGGGAAGGCGCTATCTGCGAGGAGAACCTGCTGGACGGGTTCTGGTCGGCTGAGCCGTACTTCGGCTGTGTGTCGAGCGTCCATTACGACGATGAGAAGGTCGGCCTGGACAAGTACACAATCGTCGAGAGGCACCGGCGGCGAGAGATTTACAATTGGCTTCAGTATTTCTCGCCGGACTCGCTCGGTGACGAAGCGCGCGCCGCCGGCCTGGAGATTGAAGATGTCCTCGGTGACGTGTCGGGCGGTCCCTATGACGCCGATGCGGCGGAGTTTGCCGTCGTGATGAAAGCAGGGTAGGTAGATGGCCAGCATCCTGATCGTGTTTTCGACTCGCGAAGGACAGACCGCGCGCGTCGTGGCGCACTTGTCCGGTGCGCTGGATGCTATGGGCCATCGGGTGCTGGCCACGTCGCTGGCTGGCCGGTTTGCCGGTCGCCCTGAAAGCCACGATGCCGTGATCGTTGCCGCATCGGTTCACGCGGGCGAGCATGGGCGCCGGGTTGCGGCGTTCGTTAAACGCCACCGCCGTGTGCTGAACAGCAGGCCAAGCGCGTTCGTTTCGGTCAGCCTGTCGGCCGCGGCACTGAACGAGGTCGCCGGAAAGGCGGCCAAAACGCAGGCGCAGCGTTTTCTCGATTCGACCGGGTGGCGGCCGGATCGTGTCGAGCTGGTGGCGGGTGCGCTCCGTTACTCGCGCTTCAGCCGGCCCTGGCGCTGGATCCTGCGTTTTGCGCAGCGGCGCTTCAGGAGCGAGCTCGAGGAGAGCGGCTGGCCGGATCTGACGATCGAACGTGAGTACACCGATTGGAACGAGTTATCGGCTTTTGCAAGTCGCTTCGACCAGCTGCTGGGTCCTGGCCGGCGAGGGCGCGCGGCATCGGACGCTGACACCGATGCCTGAGCTGAGCGGCTAGCCGCGCGCGCTCGAATCGTTGAGGTAAGACCAGATCTGCGAAATCACCACGGAGCCCTCGCCGACGGAGGATGCGACTCGTTTAACGGATCCGGCGCGCACGTCGCCGACCGCAAACAAGCCCTCGCAGGACGTTGCGTAGGGTGAGTTCTTGCCGGCGTCTTCGCCCGTCAGCACAAACCCGTTGCCGTCGAGTTCAGCAAGATCGGAGATCCAGTCCGTGTTGGGTGCCGCGCCCACCATGACAAAGAGGGCGCGGCTGTCGATCTGACGCTCACGACCAGCAGCCTTGTCGATGAGGGTCAGTTGCTGAAGTGTCTCGTCGCCGTGCAGGGTCGCCACCTCGGTCTGAAAATGAATCGAGATACTCGGGTCAGCCTCCAGCCTGCTGAGCAGGTAGTCCGACATCGACCTCGCGAGACTTTTGCCGCGGACCAGCACGTGCACGTGATTGGCTGTCCGGCTGAGATACATCGCCGCCTGACCGGCCGAATTGCCGCCGCCGATGACGACGACCTCGGTATCCTGGCAGAACCGGGCTTCCGTTTCCGTGGCGGCGTAATAGACGCCGGCGCCTTCGAAATCTTCCAGCCGTTCCCACGGCAGGCGCCGGTATTGAACGCCCGTGGCTACGAGTACGGAGCGGGCCCTGACTTCGACGTCGTCGTCCAGCGTGGCGACAAACAACCCGTCGTCTTCACGTCGCAGCGCCTCGACACGACGAGGCATGGCAAACCGGGTGCCGAATTTCATGGCCTGGATTTCGCCGCGCCAGACCAGATCAGCGCCCGAGATGCCGGTCGGAAAACCCATGTAGTTCTCGATGCGTGAGGATGTGCCGGCCTGTCCGCCTATCGCCGTCTCTTCGACGACCAGCGCGCTCAAGCCCTCCGCACCTGCGTAGACGCCGGCGGCCACACCCGATGGGCCGCCACCCACGATCAGTACGTCGACGAGTTCGTCCTTGTCGAGCGCCAGGTCGAGACCGAGCAGCCTCGCAACGCTGGCGGGGCAGGGGTCCTCCAGCACGGTATCGGCGCCAAAAATCACGGCAGGTTTGTCGAGCGGAATAGCGCAGCGCACGGCCTTGTCGTGCGCCTCGGGCGTTTCGATGTCGATCGAGCGGAACGGGATACGATTACGGGACGCAAACGCCGCAATATTGCGGACGTTGCGATCGACATCCGCGCCAATGAGCGTCAGGCTGCTGTCCTCGTCCTCGAGCTGCCGTCGGCGGCGCGCTGCGTAGACCGTCATGATGATGTCGCTCATCTCGGGAATACGCGACATGAGCTTCAGCATGTCCTCGCGGGGCACGACAATGGCGCGGGTGTGTTGAGCAGCGCGTAGACCGAGCGTGTTCGCTCCGCCGTTGAGAAACGCAATTTCTCCGGCGAACTGTGTGGGCCCGAGAGAAGTCGGCAGGTAGCGTTCGCCGGTAAACGGGTGCACAACCTCGACTTCGCCCTCCAGCAAATAAACGAAACGGTCTGCCGGCTCGCCGACGCGAGCCACCATTTCGCCCTCGGCGAACTCGACGATCTCTCCGGCTTCCCGAATCGCGTCGACGTGCGATTCGTGTAGTGGCGTGCGCCGCATTTGGCGCAGGTCTGCCGCAAGTGTTTCCACTTTCAGTCCCCGTGTGCTGCAACATAGAAGAAAGGCGGGCCGTTGGTGGCCGCTTGCAGATCGACGCCGGACTGCCGATCTGCAACGCGCGAGACGCGCCGTTCAGGCATCATATACGACTCGTCGATGCCGGACGACACAATAACAGCTCGCGGAAGCGCCGGAGGGGGACGTCATGCAACTTTCTTACGGGTGTTCAGTATCGGTGTGCGGACAGGCGGCGTTGCGCCGGCCCGTCGCCGTGTTCGTGTTTGCTTGTGTGCTGCTGTGTACGGGCGCGCTGGACGTCGCCGCTGCAGAAGAGGAGGTGTCGCTGCCCGTCACGCCCATCCTGTTTGCGGACGAACCGTTTACGGGCTGCGAGGGAATCTCGTTCAACGGCGAGGGGCGCCTCTTTGTTACCTGCAACCGCGCGTTCTGGGAAGTGCTGCCGGACGGGAGTTCGAGACAGCTTGCGGAGCTCGATTCGAACCTGGGCGTGGCCGGTATTGGCGAGCGCGATTTGCTGGTGGCGGATTTTGGCCCCACCAACGCGTTCCGACACGATCGAAACGACGACGGCATCGTGTGGCGCATCTCACCGGACGATGGGCGGAAACGGGCGGACGCTCGCGGTATTGGCGATCCCAATTTCATCCTCGTCCTCCGCGACGGTTCTTACCTGGTTTCGGACGATGCGACCGCGGACATATATCGAGTGACTGACGGCGACGTGCGCTTGTTTACGACGGCCGTAAGCCATCCGAACGGAATGGTCATGTCGCTCGACGAGTCGACGCTGTACGTGGCGCAAATGTTCTCGAACATACGCCCGGTCGTTGGCGTCAATCGGCTCTGGGCACTGCGCCTCGAGGACGGCAAGCCGTTTCGCGATGCCAAACTCGTGGCAACGACGGGACCCGCGTCCATGCCGGACGGCCTGGCCATGGATGCGGAAGGCCGTGTGTACATCGCCGCGAATCGCGAGGCCAAGATCTGGCGTTACGATCCGCGGTCCGAGGTCACTGAGCTCGTCGCCGAGGGTGTGCCGGGCGCCGGCAGCCTCGTGTTCGGGGAGGGGGCGTTCGACCGTCAGTCCCTGTACGTGACGAGTACCTTTTCCCGTGGCAAAGGCGGCAAGGTCTGGCGGATACCCGTCGGCGTAGAGGGCGCCCGCGTGGTTCGCTGAGCGCCCATCTTCCGTTTTTGGCGATGTTGTTTCCAGGCTGCTCGAGGACAAACACTGTATGAGACTCGAATTGCCGGAGGTGTCGCACTGTTATTTCTGCGAGGTTCAGCGCGGCGGAGACGGGCACTGGGCGCTGTGGGCCGAGGACGAGCTGACGATGACGATGCTCAACGGCCGACAGTACGAGCGCGGGCAGTCGATCGTCTTTCCCCGGCGTCATGCGCCGACCCTGCTCGATCTCAACAAAGACGAACTGTCGGCCGTTCTGATTGCCGCTCGCCGCGCCGCCGACGTGTTGATGGACACGCTGTCCCCGGATGGACTGTTGCTGTACCAGAACAACGGCGTCGGCAGCGGCCAGGAGGTGCCGCATTTTCACCTGCACGTCGTTCCGAGGTCGGCCGGCAGCGACTGGGGCTTCGGTCCCCCGCACTTGACGGAACTCGAGCGCAGGACCAACGACCCGCGCTACGAGCACACGGCGGACACGGACGAGAAGCGTGAGATGGCGATGCGTCTGCGCAAAGACGCGCACAGATAGCTGAGTCGCCGAGACGTATTCGGTTATCTCTTATGGTGGCGCGGGGCTTGCGTTTGCTACTGTCGACGCTTGCTTCGCCAACATTAACCGCCCGTTCAATGAGGTGCCAACCCGCGATGGCCATGCATCGTTTCAAGAAGATTCTGTTTGCTGTCGACCCGGATGCCGACAACTCGGCGGCCCTCAACGAGGCAGCCCTGCTTGCGGCCGACAATCAGGCGAGCCTGACCATTGTCGATGTCGTCGACCGCTTGCCTGCCGATCTGCAGATGGCGATCACGGCGGCGCTTCCCGATGAACTCATCAAGCTGGTCGTCGGTGAGCGCCTGGAGGTTCTGGCGCGCTTCAAGGCTATGGCGCTGCAATCCGGCGCAGCGCAGGTTGAGTCGAAAGTCCTGACGGGGCGCCGCTTTATCGAGATTCTGCGGACGGTTCAGCGCGACGGGCACGACCTGCTCGTCAAGGCGGTCGGCGATCAGTCGGCGCCGCTGAGGCCGCTGAGCAGCACCGACATGCATATCCTGCGTAAATGTCCGTGCCCGGTTTGGATGGTTCGATCCGGCGGCCGGCTGCCGTGCAAGCGGGTGCTTGCCGCCGTCGACTTTGAACCGGACGAACCCGCGTCGGACGCGCTCAACGAAGCGATTGCCGAACTCGCGTCATCGCTGGCGGCACGGCACTCGGCCGAGCGGCATTGGGTACACGTGTGGCGTGTGCCGCACGAGCCGTTCCTGAGATCGCCGCGCTCCGGCCTCGATAAAGCCGCGGTCGATGCGCTGGTAGAGGAGGAACGCGACCGGCGCCGCCGCTGGCTTCGGGAGCTGATCGACGCCAGCGGCGGCGGTCTCGACGCTCGCTACGACGAATCGGCCCAGATGCACTTGTCGAAGGGTGACCCGAAGACCGAAGTGCCTCGCGTCGTGAACGAGCTCGACGCTGATGTGGTTGTCATGGGCACGGTCGGACGAGTGGGCATTCCGGGCTTTTTTATCGGCAATACGGCCGAGGAGATCCTGAAGCGGGTCGAGTGTTCGGTGCTGGCGATCAAACCCGACGGTTTCGTGAGCCCAGTGCGCGTTGAAGACTAGGCAATCGCTGCGGCCGGGGAGATTCCAGCGAATCAGCCGGTGGCGACGGCGAAGTCCGCAAACGCGAAGCCGTCCCGCTCGATCCGTTCTCCGGCCACCAGCGCAATGGAACCCGAGAACATTGGGCCCGCATGAACCAGCGTGTGAAACTCGCCGTTTTCACCACAGGGGTCCACGCCGTCCGGTAGGGCATCGAGCAAACTCTTTGTATACGCTTTGCCCACGATGTCGGCTGGACACTGTGCCGGGTCTACGCAGGTAATGACGGCTTCGAGGCCGCTTTCGATCATGTCCGTGGCCAGCTCGGCGGTATTCAGACCCCACAGCGGAAACAGGGTGTCGAGATCGGCGTCGGTGAACAGCCGCTCCCGGTATTCGCGAATATCTTCGAGGAAGAGATCGCCGAACGCCATCGCCTCGACGCCGTATTCACTCTTGAGCATGGCGACGGCTTCGTGTGTAGCCCGTTCGTACGCGCCGTTAGGACAGGGCCAGGACAGCTCGACGGCAAACAGCGGCAGATTCGCGAGAGCGGCCTGACGGATCACGAGTTCACGACGAACGGCGTGCATTGCGACGCGATCCGCCTCGGCATTGAAGGTTGTCAGCAAACCCACGAGCTCCACTTCCGGGTCCTGCCGCAACCTCTGCAGGCACCAGGCTGAATCTTTTCCGCTGCTCCAAGAGAGCACCACGCGGCGTTTGGGCATGTTTGCTGTTCTCCTGGCTGCCAGTTGCGGTCGTCGCCGACTGTCTCGGCGGCATCACCATACACGGTCGGCGCGCCGCCTTCCCACGTGCGGTCGCAGAAATTCAACTAACTGGTTGAATAATTTTCGGGGCCGTGTTATTAAACCATATGGTTGAACAAAACGCAGAGCTGAACGCGGTATTCCATGCGCTGGCGGACCCGGCAAGACGGCAGATCCTCGCCGCTTTGAGAGAGGGGCCAAAAAGTGTCGGTGAGCTGGCGTTGCCGCTCGACATGAGTTTTGCCGGCGCATCCAAGCACATTGGGGTTCTGGAGTCGGCCCGCCTCGTCCAGCGGCGGAAGAAAGGTCGAACTCGCATATGCACGCTCAAGCCCGCCCGGCTGACAAAGGCCGAGCAATGGCTCAAGACGTACACCGAGTTCTGGAACGAACGTCTCGACCTCCTGGAGGAGGCCATTGAGGAGTATGGGGATGAATGAATTGGGAAGTTTGAACGGGGACGGCAAGCTCACGTTCGTGCGGGTGTTCCGCGCGCCGGTCGATACGGTGTGGGCACACCTTGTCGAAGATGAGCATCGCCGCAAGTGGTTTTGCGGCGGTGACGTCGAACCGCGTGTCGGCGGCAAGATCGTGTTTGACTTCGATCACAGTCGGCTGTCGGCATCGCCGCCGCCGAATAGGGGTGACTGCGCCGAAGCCATCCGCTTCGAGGGCGAAGTGCTCGCCTGGGAGCCGCCGGAGCACCTGTCGTTCTCGTGGCCAGAGCGCGAAGACGGCATGAGCACCAGGGTTTCGATTACACTCAAGTCCGTTTCGGAAGGGACCGAGCTCCGCCTGATCCATGAAAACCTCGTTTCCGACGATTTCAAACTGGGCGCCGCGGCTGGCTGGCACACCCACTTCGATCTGCTCGGCGATCTGCTGGACGGGCGGGCTGTACGTGACTTCTGGATTCGGCATGCCGAAACGGAAGCGCTGTACGAAAGAGAGCTCGCCACTGCCTGACCCGTGAGGCAGAGCACCCGGGAGCGCGCGCTCGCCGCCGTCGAGCGCGCGCGTATTGCCGTCAGGCGCGACCCGAAGCGCCTGGTCTCGCTCGAGGAAGCGGCGGCGCAATCGGCACTGTCGCCCATTCGGCTGCATCAGTTGTTCGCCCATGTCCAGGGTGAGACCTTCGGCGCGTTCGTGCGCCGCATCCGTCTCGAATACGCATGCGGTCTCATGCGCGCGCACACGGAATGGACGTGTACGCGCATTGCACACGAAGCCGGTTACTCCGAGAGTTCCGACTTCACGCGTTCGTTCAAGCGCGCGTTCGGGCTGCCGCCGAGTCGCTGGGATCGTTCGACTCCGCTCAACCTTGGACGGCAATTCGATAAGAATCGTCAAGTTGCTGTCGCGGAGACCGGTACTCTGGGGCCTGGTTGTGACACGCCCGCGTTCCTGCCGACACCCACTGCCCGGGAATGGAAAGTCCGCATCGAGCGTCTCGAACAACGGCGGGTGGCGGTGCTCATGGTGAGGGACGCGACAGAACCCGAACGTTTGAAGCGCGGCTTCGATTCGCTCGAGAAATGGCTTGTCGACAGGGGACAGTTGCGTGATGAGCGGACAATGATGGGTCTGAGCTACGACAGCAATTATGAGACGCCGGCGGCGGAGTACCGTTACGAGCTTGCCTACGAGGTTGATGCGGGCACACAGGCATCCGGCGATGTTGTCGTGCGCACGTTGCCAGCGACTGAGGCAGCAATAGTGAGCTGTCGGGGCGGTTACGAGGCGTTTGTCTCCGCATGGGACTACCTTGGGCGGGTGTTCATGCCCCCCGGAGAATGGGTGCCCGGAGACGGACCCGCCGTGGAGCGCTATTACAACGACCCCAGGCCGCGCGGGATGGCGTACTGGGACATGGATTGTATTCAGCCTGTAAGACGGGCTTCCGATATTGAAAACAGATAACCAGGGGAGGCGGGCATGGCGGAAAACACGGACATCGATACATTGCTCGAGCGTATGCAGGGGCGCTTCGAAGGGGATGAGCACATCGTGATCGACCCTTCCGAAGGGCAGTCCATGACGGCAACGGGGCGCTTCAACAACTCGCGGGTACTTGGTGGCAGCGGCATGCGAGCCGACTACGAGCAAGTCTCAAACGGTGAAGTGGGCATGCGCTGCGAAACGCTGTTCCGTTTCGATGCCGGCGGCGCGGCCGTTCTGTCGTGGATGCCCTCGGAAGGTGATCCGCAGATTTACACCGGTTCGTTCGACGGCTTTCGCATCGAGGTTGCACATACCGGAGAGGGTGGTGTCCGGCAGGTCATCACGGCGGATTATTCAGACCCGGAACGTATGACCAACAGCATGCAGGTGCACCTGCCGGACGGAACGGCAATGACGGTGTTCGAGGGCGAATATCGACGCCTGCCGGTCGAGCGGGAACAGCAGGAGCTGTCCTCTTGAAGCTGATGGCCCTGGTGTTTGCAGCGACGGTCATCGCGGCGATACCGACGGATTCGGCGGTTTCGGACGAACACGAACTCGCGACGTACGGACCCCGCGATCTTATCGGCCTCTGGCGTGCGGACTGCAATGCATGGGGCACTCCGGCGCGATGTACTTTGCGCTGGGCGGAAGGGCTGCACGGATCACAGCTGACCGTGGACTACACGATCGTCAGCGTGGCCGACGATCGTGTTCTGTTCGCCGGCCAGGGTGTCTACAAGCGGGTTCTCGATTCGCGTTTGAGGGGTTACTGGGTCGATAGCGGAGGCGCGCTCTTTCCATTGGCGGCGAGCTGGGGCAATCTCGCTCTCACGACCCACTGGGGCACGGCGGGGATGGAGCAAGGCCGGACGCGCTATCGGCTGAGCGCGCCGGCGACACTGGAGGTTGTGGACTGGTCGCTTCGCGAGAGCGGGTGGCAGGAGTTCATGCGAGTGGAGTACGACAGGATAGAATGACAAAAAACGGGGCCACACACGGCTACTCAGGCAAACCGCTGTTTCAGAAACTCGGGCTCAGGCCGGGCATGCGTTACCAGCTCATCGGCGCGCCACTGCACTATCCCGAACTCGTGGCGGGAGCGACCGATGTGCGTTTCATGCAGCGCGCAAAGTCGGCCGATGTCGTTCATTTGTTTTGCCCGAATCGCAGAGCGCTCGACCGGCAGATCAAACGTGCCCTCGACTGCGTCGTACCCGGCGGCATGTTGTGGGTGTCCTGGCCCAAGAAGTCGTCCGCGCTGTTCAAGGATCTAACCGAGGATCAGCTGCGCGACGTTATCCTCCCGCTCAACTGGGTGGACGTGAAAGTCTGCGCTGTGGATGACGACTGGTCGGGACTCAAGTTTCTCCAGCGGAAGAGTTAGTAGTGTCTATGAAAACAGCGTTGCTCCCGGTGGGTATTGCCCTGGCGTTTGCGCTCGGCTGTTTTGCGGCGGGCGCCGACGCGGGCGAGCGGCGACAGATCGCCTTGAGCTTCGATGACGCTCCGCGCGGCGACGGCCCGGTGTTTACGGGTGACGCGCGTACGAGTGAGCTTGTTGCTGCGCTCGATCGCGCCGGCGTCGAAGGCGCAATGTTCTTCGTCACGACGGAGAATCTGGTTGCGCACGGCGACGCGGGCTACGAGCGGCTTCAGCGCTACGCAGCGGCAGGGCATCGAATTGCCAACCACTCGCACAGCCACGAGTCGGCGAATCGCACGGCCGCTGCCGATTTTCTGAAGGATCTCGACCGCGCGGAGCAAACGCTGCGCGAGTTACCGGGCTTCCGCGCTTACTTTCGGTTTCCCTTCCTGCACGAGGGACGTCCCGAATCGCGCCGTGACGCTATTCGCGACGGGCTGGCCGAGCGCGGTCTCACGAACGGCTATGTCACCGTCGACAACTACGACTGGTACATGCAGGCGCTCGCCAACGAGGTGGCCGCGGCCGGGGGACGCGTCGATACGCCGGAGTGGCGCGATGCCTACGTGGATACGCTGCTGCACGCCGTCGAATTCTACGACGCGCTTGCGGTGCGGACGCTCGGGCGCTCGCCAAAGCACGTATTGCTCCTGCACGAGAACGACCTTGCGGCGCTGTTTGTCGACGATCTGGTCACGGCCCTGAGGGATACAGGGTGGGAGATCATTCCGGCCGAGGCGGCTTACGCCGATCCGCTGAACGAGCGCGAGCCCGACACGCTGTTTCTCAACCAGGGAAGAGTCGCGGCGATTGCACATACAGAAGGCGCGTCCGCGCGGCGGCTTGTGAGCGCCTTTGAAGACGAGGCGGCGCTGCGCGCGGAGTTTGTGCGTCGCGGGCTGCTCGACGGAAATCGGGATGCGTATCTGGGCGAGGAGCCGCCAGGCGCCGACCCCGCCGTTTTTGCCTCCGGTCGCGTCAGCCGCGAGGGCCAGTTCGAATACGGCTCGGCGTTTTCGACGGACGGCCTCGAGATGTTCTTCGGGGTGAACGTAGGAGAGCGCGCTGAAATTCGCATGACCCGTTTCGACAACGGTGAATGGAGCGCGCCCTCTGTCGTGCTGAGCGATCCCGTGTTTACGTTCGGCGACCCAATGCTGTCGCTCGACGGATCGAGGCTCTATTTCATCTCCAACAAGTCACGGGACGGAGACAGTAAACCCGTGGACTTCGATATCTGGTACGTCGACCGGCGCGGCAGCGACTGGTCGGAGCCGGTCAACCTTGGTGCCCCTGTGAATACAGCGGGAAATGAGTACTACGTGTCGTTCACGGACGACGGGCACATTGCGTTTGCTTCCAATCATGGACGCGAACGCCCGGGCGACTACGACCTGTACGTGGCGGCTCCGAGAGACGAAGGCGGTTATGAGCCGCCGAAACGCCTACCCGGCACGGTCAACACGGGCGCCTACGAAGCAGATCCCTTTATTGCGAGAGACGGCAGCTACGTGATCTTCGGTGCGAGCCGCCGCGGCGGTTTGGGCAGAGGCGATCTCTACATTGCGTTCAGGGATGACGACGGTCAATGGAGCGAAGCGGTGTCGATGGGTCCGGCCATCAACAGCGAACATCATGAACTCTGTCCGTTCGTGAGCCGCGACGGCCGCTACCTGTTCTATACCAGCAACGAGGACATCCGCTGGGTCAGTACGTCAGTGATCGAGGGCCTTCGATCGAGGCCCTGACTGCGTGGACAGCCGGATCGGGTAGCGCTTGCCGAGATTGTCGACAGGAGGTCTTTCGGCGGTATTGCGTCTGTACTTAAGATAAGCAAAAAACCGGGCGGCGAGCCAGCGTAGGGAGGCAGCGCTGTGCAAAGAACATTTTCTGCAAAGTTACGAAGCGGCTGGCCGGCAGTGCTGCTAGGGCTGCTGCTTGGCGCGGTTCTGGGAGGCTTACTGGCAGGCAAAGGCCGCGAGGATTCTCCGTCGACGTCTTCCTGGTTTGCGGATTCGACCGAGGTCGCCTCGCGTTCCGACAGTTCCGGTTCGGAACGGGGCGTAGCTGCTTCCGACAATGCGATCGGCTTTGTCGATGCCGCGCGTTTGCCGAGCCTGTCTGCCCGCAGACTGGCCCTGGCGCAGCTCACGGCGAATGCCAGCGTAGAGGAGCTCGAGCAGTACTTTGCAGAAGCCGGCCGCATTGGTCCTGTGTCGCGGCGCGTCGAAGCGCTGGAAATGGTCTTGTTACGTTCGATCGAACTCGATCCGGAGCTGGCCCTCTCCCTGCTTTCGTCCCTGGAGCCTCCCTACGACAGGCAGTTGTCTTTTCGGGTTTGGCGGGCCTGGGGAGAGAGCAACTTCAGGGCCGCTCTTACCGCAGCCGCGACGCAATCCTTGTCGGAGCGTTACGCGGCCGCGGAGGGCCTTTATACTGCAGCCGGCGATTTGGATAGCCCCGAGGCGGATGAGGTAGAAGCCAGGTTGGGTGTCCCGCCCTCGCGCGAAATGCTGCGGCGCCACATAACCGGACTTGTTGACCGGGGCCTTGCCGAGGCACTCGCCTACGTGAGTCTTCTGACAAGCCCGCTCGAGCGCCGCGAGGCGATTGCGTGGATTGCGGAATACTTGTCGCCGGCGCAGCTGGCCGAAGCGCTGGTGCTTCCCGATGGTCTCTTGTCTGCCGGCGACCGGCAGCAGCTGACGGCTGCCGTCAGGCTGCGGCTTGTCGAACAGAACCCGGCGGCTTTGCTGGAGGAGTTCCTGGTCGTGGGCGGCCAGAAGCCGACGGGCGCCGAAGTTAGTCGAGCGCTGCAGCTGTTGGTCGTCGAGGATCTCGATTTGGCCAAGTCGTTTCTCGAGAGATCCCGGCAGGAGGGCAACTACGTCATGATGCTGTCGATCTTTATCGAAGAATTCTCGCAGGCCGATCCGCTGGCTGCCATAGCCTGGGCCAAGGACAACGAGGATCCGGGAACGCGCGGAATGAGTCTGCTCGCGCGTGTTCTCAGCGCAGTGGCGGGCAGTCAGCCGTCGCTGGCATTCGAAGAGGCATTGGCGCAACCGCCCACGGCGGGCGGCCGCGATCTACTGAATTCCGTGTTCTTCGAGATCGCAGCTCAGGACGTCACGCTCGCGCAGAATCTCATTCAGCAGATCGCCGATCCGCGCCGGCGGGCGCAGATGGAAAAGACGCTCGTGATGCAGTGGTCACGATCGAATCCGGAAGCGGCGCTTGACTGGATACTGGGTCAGGACAGCGAATCCAGAGCAACGCTGCTCGGCAACGCCCGCGACATGATGATACGCCACGATATTCAGTCGGCGATCGCCAACCTGCACAGGCTCGACACGAGATCGCAACGGCAATGGCGGCGGCAAATCGCCAGGGCATTCGTGGAGCGCGGCAGCCTCGACGAGGCGCTCACGTTTGCGCGGCGCTTCGAGGCGGAGCCGGACTACGAGGAGCTGCAGGTGACGATTGCTTCTCGTGCGGCCAAAAGCGACCCTGACCTTGCGCTCAGTATAGCGGCGCAGCTCGAGTCCCCCGAAGCCCGTGACAGGATACTGGCCGAAACCGTCGTCTACGAAAGCGGCATGACCGGCGTGGAGTTGGAGCAGCGCCTGGCGGGCATCACTGATCCCGAGTTGCAGTTCACGAAAGCGAGAGAAATCTATCGGGGATGGGCGGTGGACGATCCGTTGGCGATATCGGCCTGGGTTCGGCAACAGGGAGCCGGGCCGCTCCGGGATGCGGCCGTCATTGCCATGCTGTCGACGGCCGAAACATACGACGCGCAGCACGATGCATTGATCGCGTCGATCGCAGACCCGCAACGACGTACCGCCGCGAAACGCACGCGCGTTATGCGCATTATGAGGTCCGACCCGGATCTCGCCTGGGAATTGGCTCAGGACGCCGATTTATCGGACCGCGACCGGGCGATGCTCCGGCGCTTCATCGACCGCAGCGGCGGCCTGGCGATTGTCAGTCCGTAGAGGAGGGGCTCCATCCGTTGATCCGCGGCCACCAGGCTTCGATCCGGTCTTCGCTGACGACGTGGTAGCCCAAATAGGCGTTGGCGGTCATGCAGACATGGTTCGGTAGCACGCGAACGCGCATGCCGGGCGCCAGTATCCCGGCGGGGACCGCTGAGCCGTTACGACGCTGCACGAGTCCGTGCTCCTGACTGACGGAAGCCACGATCACGTCGCCGTCGCCGAGCGGTTCGAGGGTTTCCGCGTCGCAGACCAGTCCGTAACCCTGATCCTCGGCCTGGCCGGCGGTGCTGCGATCCTGGGCGAGCGCCAATGCGCCGGCGTCGATGTAGGTTCGGCCCGAAGTGGGCAGGTGCTGCACAACGGTGGCCAGCACCGACACCGCAATATCGTCGAGTGTCGCGACGCCAATGCCGCGTTGCGCAAGATCCTGAAACACGTAGACGCCGGCGCAGGCTTCGTCGACTTCCGAGTAACTCTCCGCATCGTGGAGTGCGGGCGACGAGCCGATTCCCAGGCTGGGACAGGCGTGGCCACTTGCCCGCAGCTCGCCGGCGGCGTCGACCAGCGCGCTGCGGTGACGCTCGACCAGCGCAACGCGCTCGGCCTTGTCGGCAAGCTTGTACGTACCCCCGCCGTAGCTGTAGAGGCCGCGGAGCTGCAGATACTCGTGAGAGTCGAGCAGTTCGGCCAGCTGCCGGAACTCCGGGGTCGCGGGCGATACGCCGCCGCGGTAGCCGTCGACGTCAACCTCGATCAGCGCGTGTACGGGCACTGAGAGCCGCTCTGCCTGCTCGCCGATGGCCGCGGCGTTGTCGAGATCGCCGACCAGTATCTCGAAGTGCAGGCCCTGCTGGACGAGCGGCGCTACGGGCACCAGTTTCTCGGGCGAAAACGGCGCCGTGTAGCGCAGGTCGAGGATACCCGCTTCAAAAAATGCGGTTGTTTCAGCCAGCGTCGATACGGACGCGCTCGACCAGAGATCGCCCAGTATGCGTCGCGCCGCGTCGACGGATTTGCAGGTCTTCAGGTGCGGGCGCAGGTACACGCGCAGGAAATCGGCGCGCTCGTTCATGCGGGCGACGTTTTTTTCGAAGCGGTCGAGCGATAGCAACAGCGCCGGTGTTTGCAATTCCTGGAGTTTCACATCTCGCGCCTGTCAGAGTGTCTTGTGTCTGTCCGAATATCTTGTGGTGTTCGAATAGCAAGGCGCCGCCGATTCTACACGTTTCCAGTACGCGACTATTGCGCGTGTCTATTCCTCCGGCGGCCGCCAGTGACTTCGCCGGATTTCGTACACGACATGGGGCATGTCGGTGCCCTCGCGATGCCGGTGCCCGCCGTCTCGCAATACGGCACCCAGCTTCTCCGTGGCGCGTCGGGAGCGGACGTTGTCGACACCAATCCAGAGAACGACCGTGTCCACGTACCGGAATGCATGCGACAGCATCAGCGCTTTGATTTCCCTGTTGTAGCTGCCGCCCCAGTAGTCGCGGGCCAGGAACGTCCAGCCGATCTCGATCTCGCTGGTGGCGGTATCGAGGCCATGGTATCGGCTCGAACCGACGATCAGTTCACGCTCTCGATCGACAAACACGAACGCGGAACCCGACTCGAGGGCCTCGTCGAAGTACTGCCGGAAGACGTCTTCCAGATAGCGGTCCGACGCGGGGTGCTGTGCCCAGATCTCCGGGTCGGCCGCGGCGGCGAACAGTTCGTTCCAATCGTCTTCGGCGATTGGCCGGACCGTGATTCTCTGGCCGCGGAGGGTGGGTTGTAAATCGAACGTCATTGTCAGCGCCACTGGAAAGTTTGCCGGCGGATCGCGGCATGTTCTCCGGTCTCGTTTACAAGATCAACCGCGCTGAACGACGCATCACTTGGCGTCCTGCAGCGTGTCCTCCGCGATGGCTCTCAAAGCGCCGCTGAAGCTGATGAACCCCCTCCAGCCTTTGGCGTTGGTCATGACGGCAATCGTCAGGTCGCTGTCCGGCGCCTGCATGACAATGGCAGACGCGCCCGCCTGTCGGCCGGTATGTCCGTACCACCAGCGGCCCCTATCCGGGAAGAACATGACGCCGTAGCCGTATTTGCGCTCCGACGGGATCGCATCGCGCCAGGAGGGTGCCTCGGCCGCCGGATCGGTCGGGGCCGTCAGCGGCCGCGACATGAGATCCCGATAGGGGTTCGACACGACCGCGCCTGCCCTGAACGCCAGCGCAAACGCGACGAGGTCGGTCGCCGTGGCGAGGTGACCGCCGGCCGGCAGGTTCTCGCTGACGTCCCGCATGTCCGCGCGACGGAGCGGCTCGTCTCCGCTCATCCGGTATCCCTGCGCCCTCTGCGGGATAATTCGCCATGCATCGTCCGCGACCGTATCTGTCATTCCGGCAGCGTCGACTACGATCTCGCGCACGGTGTCGCGGTAGCTCTCTCCTGCAGCTCCCTGAATCACGCAGCCCAGCACCCGGTAGCCCAGCGACGTATATCGCCAGGCGGAACCCGGCTCGAATTCCAGGGGGTCGTCCATGAAGTTTTCGAGCGGGGAGACGACGTCGGTATAGCGCGTGTACTCCCCGAGTTTGTCCCGATTGCGACGTCGCTCGATATCGGCGCGCTGTTCTTCTGTTTCTGCCCTCTCGAGTTCGGCCTCGTAGTCGGCGTAATGACGAATGCCGGACGTGTGGGTAAGCAGATGACGGGTTGTGATCGTCCAGCGTTTTCCGGGGAACTCCGGGCAGTAGCGCTGGATCGGCGCATCGATATCCAGTTTGCCGCGTTCTGTCAGCCGCAATGCGGCGGCTGCGGTCATCCACTTGGAGATCGATGCCGTGCGGTATCGGGTTCGCGTCGTCGCGGCAACGTCGTTTTCGACGTCGGCCAGCCCGTAGGCGCCCTCGAAGACAACCTCGCCGTCAAAACCGATGGCGATCTGCAGAGACGGCACGCCGGTTTCGATCAGCTCTGCCGTTGCTGCTTCCGCAATGCGCTCGAGCAATAGCTGTTTTGTGTCGGTTCCGCTGCTATCGGTTTGTGCCGCCGATGTGGTTGCTGCTGTCAGCACCATGCAGCAGCCCGCTTTGACGAGTTTGCGCATTTTTCGTGTCTCCGTTACCTACCGTCGGACGCCGCCCGACTTTTTGCATCTCTATGATGGCGCTGCTCGGAGATGCGTTTAGCACCGCGAGGTACGCAACGACATCCGGCCAAACGCACAACAGCATGAGTGACTGAAGCGCGTCCGTCGAACGTAAGCACAACATGTTGCGCTGAACGCAGAGTTCAGCAACGACAAGCAGCGCCGCGCTTTGCGTGCTGAGTGCAGGGCGCATCCGCGCCGCAATGACTTGCGACTATTGAGCAACTGCCAAGCATTGAGTGTAGCTCTGGAATTCGGCATCAGAATCGTGCAATGTTATTTAACAAACAATGACAACACACGAATAAACCACGATATTTCATTCGCCATTACGTGGTTGCGGGAGCGATCAAGCACGATACCGAACACAGCTGTCGGCTTCGTGCGCCTACTCTGCTGGCAGGCAGCGTAAGAATGTTGGGCAAATCCAGAGCGCCTTTTCGCTAGCGGATATGAGACCCGACAAAAAGGTGGGGAGAGTTTGGCCTGACGGTTTGAAACCGGTACTGGACGGCGCGGTGCAATGCAACGGCACTGGGCCGCGTGTGCAATGTCCTGATCTCTTGCCACCTTGCGGTATGCGTTAGTCAAGAAGTACACCATCTTGTACACGTGTCGTTGCGCGAGGAGCGTCCAATGAACCGGCAGTTTTTCCTTTACACCCTAGTGTCCCGGAACGTTTGCAGCGGTGTGTTCCGATTGTTCCGTTTCACTGCCGCGCTGTTGGTTACCGTGGGCTTGCTGGCGGCGCCGTCCACAGGTTTTGCGCAATCGCCTCCGCCGCCACCACCTCCGCCTCCGCCGGAGCCCTCCGACACGTCCACAGTGGGGCAGGTCGTCACCAATCCGATCACCGGTATGACGACGACGGTCATCGACCTTCGGCAAGACCCGGCCGGTACGCCAACGGCCGGCGAGACGGCTTTTGTGCAAACGGCGGACGGCTACTATTTCCTGGTCAAGGATATCGGCGAGTTCATCTATAACGACGATACTCCGCCGCTGGCTTTCGAGATTGTCGGTCCCGGTGCGACGGCTGACACGGTACTGCTGGACGCGGATCCGCCGGGCGGCCCGACGGCGGAGCTGGGAACCGGTCTGACAAACATGCAGTTTCAGGATGAGTTCGTCAGCGAGGACGAGGAGGGTGCGCTGACTCCTCCGGAAATCGAGTCCGGCATCAATGGCGTCATCCGGGTCCGAACGGGCCGGAACGGCAGCAACGGGCGTGACGGCGCGCTCGTCGTGCCGCCGCGCGCCGGCGGCGACGGCGCTACCGGTCCGAGCGTAACCGTCGACAACAGCACGAACGTCAACACCGCTACACGCTTCGGCATTTTGGCCGCGAGCCGCGGCGGCCGCGGCGGCCAGGGCGGTGATTCCTACCTGTCGTTCTGGAGCGGTCGCGACGGCGGCAACGGCGGCCGTGGCGGCGTGGTGAACGTGACCAACAACAATGGCGTCCAGGTAGCGACGTCAGGAACGGGTCTGCACGGGATCTTTGCCTACAGCCGCAGTGGCGCGGCAGGCGACGGCGGCTCCGGGTTCGCGGCGCCGGGTGGTGGCACGGGCGGCAAGTCGAGCGACGGCGGCAGCGTAACGGTCCGTAATTTCGGCGATGTGATCACGACAGGCGAAGGCGCATTCGGTATCTACGGCCTGAGCGTCAGCAACAACGGCGGCAACGGCGGTTCGCAATGGGGACTCGTCGGCGAGTCCGGAGACGGCGGTTTCGGGGGCAGCGGCGGCGGTGTATCGATCACCAACGAAAGCAGCGGCACGATCAATACCTTCGGTGATTTCAGCCACGGCATTTTTGCGCAGAGCGTCGGCGGTTCGGGTGGCTCGGCCGGAACCGGCGGCAATCTGCTCGTCACGTTGCTGGGCAGCGCGGATAACGGCGGCAACGGCGGTGCAGTCGATGTGATCAACAACGGTGAGATCGTAACGGCCGGCCGTTTTTCACGCGGCATGTTTGCACAGAGCATCGGCGGTGGTGGCGGTTCCGGCGGTGGGGGTGGTGGACTCATCTCGATTGGCGGTGCGGGCTCGGGCGGCGGCAGTGCCGGGCGCGTGCAGGCGTTCAACAACGCATCGGGCGTCATTTCAACCTTCGGTCAGGGCTCCGACGGGATCTTCGTCCAGTCGGTCGGCGGCAGCGCAGGAGCGGCTTCCGGCAACGGCGGCCTGGTAGCCATCGGGGGCAGCGGCGGCAGGGCCGGCAACGGCGGTGAAGTCGTGGCGCGGAACTTCGGGTCGATCATCACCCGCGGTGCAGGCGCACGCGGCATCGTGGCCCAGAGTATTGGTGGTGGCGGCGGCGACGGCGGCAATACCGGCGGCCTGATTGCGGTCGGCGGGCGCGGCGGCGCTGGCGGAAACGGCGGGATCGTTCGGGTTACGCAGGGGGGCAGCATTACGACGGAGGGTGACGACGCATCGGCTATCTTCACCCAATCCGTCGGCGGCGGCGGCGGCAACGGCGGCAGCGGTAACGCCGGCGGCCCGTTCGTCAGCGTAGGAATTGGCGGTTCAGGCGGTAACGGCGGCGACGGCGGGAACGTCGAAGTCACGTTGCAGGGCAGCAGCGACGGTGCTGCCTCTGTTGTTCGCACGGAAGGCGATCGATCCGCCGGCCTGTTTGCACAGTCCGTCGGCGGCGGTGGCGGTAACGGCGGCGGCTCGGTGTCTGTTTCCGCGGGTGCGTTCGGCGCGTTATCGGTTGCGGTGGGTGGCCAGGGCGGTGCCGGCGGCGACGGCGGTCTCGTCACGATGTCGCCCGGCGCCGGCGGAGTGAGCGTCATCGAAACGGTCGGCGAGGACTCGACCGCAGTGATGTTGCAGAGCGTTGGCGGTGGCGGCGGCAACGGCGGCTATGCTGTTAGCGTGGCCGGTTCCATTGGACCCGGCGTATCGGCCTCGGTGAGCGTCGGTGTTGGCGGCGACGGCGGCGGCGGCGGTGAAGGCGGCGAAGTCCGGGTCGGTACGTTCGACGCAGATGACAACCTGACCGAAGTGGGCCTCGACGGCACCATTCTCACGACGGGTGATCGCTCGACCGGGCTTCTGGCGCAGAGCGTTGGTGGCGGCGGCGGGAATGGCGGACAGGCCGTCTCCATAGCGGTTGCCGGTAGCGATGGCGTCGGCGTAGCTGTTGCCGCAGGTGTTGGCGGCAGCGGTGCGGGAGGTGGCGCCGGCGGCGAGGTGTCGGTCGGCACTCAAGGTAACGTTACTACAGAAGGTGACGCTTCCACCGGGATGCTCGTGCAGTCGGTCGGCGGCGGTGGCGGCAACGGCGGCGGATCGGTCACCGGTTCCCTGTCGGTTGGCGGCGCAGCGGCGGGCAGCGTATCTCTGGGTATCGGCGGCAGCGCGGGTACCGGCAATTCGGGCGGTAACGTCGTTCTCGCAACGCGCGAAGGCACCGTCACGACCAGCGGTGAAAGCTCGACGGGTATTGTTGTGCAATCCGTGGGCGGCGGTGGCGGCAACGGCGGTTATGCCGTCGCGGTAGGCGCGGCGGGCGCTGGCACGGGCGCGGGTGCAGTGACCATTGGCCTCGGCGGCAGCGGCGGTTCGGGCGGTAGCGGCGGCGAAGTTCGCGCCGATCTCGAATCGGACGTCGATACCTCGGGCGACAACTCCACGGGGATACTTGCCCAGTCCGTCGGTGGTGGCGGCGGTAACGGCGGTTTCAGCGTGTCGGCCGGCATTGCCGGAGCCGGCACGGGTGCGGGAACCGTGGGTGTGGGTCTGGGCGGATCGGGCGGCTCAGGCGCAAGTGGCGGTCTGGTGAATGCATCGTCCGAGGGCATGATTACGACCCGCGGCGATAACTCGAGCGGCTTCGTAGCGCAGTCCGTCGGCGGCGGCGGCGGCAACGGCGGATTCAACGTGACCGGCACCCTTGCGGCCGGTGGCACCGGCGCCGGCGCCGTGAGCGTCGGCCTCGGCGGCACGGGCGGCACGGGCGCGACGGGCGGCGAAGTCACGGCGTCGACGTCGGGTGATGTGGTAACCGAGGGCGATCGTTCAAGCGGCATTGTTGCTCAATCGGTCGGCGGCGGTGGCGGCAACGGCGGCTTCAATGTCAGCGTGGCGTTGAGCGGTGCCGGTACGGGCAGCGGCGCCGTGGGTGTCGGTCTCGGCGGCAGCGGTGGCGCAGGTAGCAACGCATCGACGGTCGGTCTGACCGTCGACAACAACGTCATGACGATGGGTGAGGACTCGACGGCGGTAGTTGCCCAATCGGTCGGTGGCGGCGGCGGCAACGGCGGCTTCAACGTCAGCGTGTCGGGCAGCGGCGCCGGCACCGGCAGCGTCGCCGTGGGTGTCGGTATCGGCGGCAGCGGGGCCGGCGGCGGCGACGGTGAGTTTGTAGAGAGCATCGTTCGCGGCGATCTCATGACCTTCGGTGACAACTCCAACGGCCTGCTGGCGCAGAGTGTCGGCGGCGGTGGCGGCAACGGCGGCTTCAACGTCTCCGCAGGCATTAGCATCGGCGGTACGGGCAGCGGCACCGTGGGTGTCGGCATTGGTGGCAGCGGTGCTGGCGGCGGCACGGGCGGCAACGTCGAGTCGACCCTGACAGGCAACGTCGTGACCGAAGGCGAGGCGGCAACCGGTATCGTCGCTCAGTCGCTGGGCGGCGGCGGCGGCAACGGTGCGTTCAACGTCACGGGTGCGATCGACGGTTCGGGCAGCGGCGGCGGTGCGATCAGCGTCGGCATCGGCGGCGCAGGTGGCGCCGGAGGCGGTTCCGGAACCGTGATGAACACCGTAACGGGCAACGTAGTCACGGCGGGTGACGCGGCGGACGGCGTACTTGCGCAGTCCCTGGGCGGCGGTGGCGGCAACGGTGGCTTCAACGTCAGCGGATCGATCGGCATTTCAGGCGGCGGGGGCGGTTCCGTTGCGGTCGGTATCGGCGGCTCGGGCGGCAGTGGCGGCAGTTCGGACGCGGTCGATAACACGATCACCGGCGACGTCGGCACCAGCGGCAGCGATTCTTTCGGTGTTGTTACCCAGTCGATCGGCGGCGGTGGCGGTAACGGCGCATTCAACATTACCGGCAGCGTGTCCGCGACGAGTTCGGGCAGCGGCAACGTGGGTGTCGGCATCGGCGGTTCGGGCGGCAGCGGCGGCAATGCCGGTACGGCGGACACGACGCTGGTCGGCAACGTCACGACCCTGGGTGAGCGCGCCGGCGGCGTAATGACCCAATCGCTGGGCGGTGGCGGCGGCAACGGCGGCTTCAACGTCACCGGTACCGTCACGATCTCGGGTAGCGGCGGCGGCACCGTGGGTGTTGGCGTTGGCGGGTCCGGCGACTCCGCCGGTAACGCGGTAGCGGCAAACAGCAGCGTGACCGGGGACGTCGTAACCGTGGGCAGCGATTCCGTTGGCGTCACCACTCAGTCGGTTGGCGGTGGCGGCGGCAACGGCGGCTTCAATGTTACCGGCAGCCTCTCGGCGACGAGTTCCGGCGGCGGCAACATTGGGGTTGGTGTTGGCGGCTCGGGCGGCGGTGGCGGCAATGCCGGCACGGCCGACAGCACGGTTGTCGGCAACGTAACGACGCTGGGTGACGGTGCCGGCGGCGTGCTGACCCAGTCGCTCGGCGGCGGCGGCGGCAACGGCGGCTTCAACGTCACCGCGGGGCTCACCATCGCCGGGAGCGGAGCGGGCACGGTCGGCGTCGGCGTCGGTGGATCGGGTGACGGCGGCGGTACGTCGGAGGCAGTCAGCACAACGGTGACGGGTGATGTCATGACGGCCGGCAGCGACGCGGCGGCGATTGTCAGCCAGTCGATCGGCGGTGGCGGCGGCAACGGCGCGTTCAATGTCACGGGCACAATCTCGGCAACGAGTTCGGGCAGCGGCAACGTCGGCGTTGGCATAGGCGGTTCTGGCGGGGGCGGCGGTGACGCCGGCTCGGCCGGCGCCAACGTCACGGGCAACATCGTCACGGAGGGCAACAACTCCGGCGGTCTGCTGGTGCAGAGCCTCGGCGGGGGTGGCGGCAACGGCGGCATGAACGTGACGGCCGGTCTCACCGCGTCGGGTTCCGGTGCGGGAACCGTGGGTGTCGGGGTCGGTGGCTTCGGCGGCGGCGCCGGTGACAGCGACATCGTGGACGGTACGTTTGCGGGCAACATCACGACCTCCGGCGACGACGCCTACGGTGCGCTGCTGCAAAGCCTGGGTGGCGGCGGCGGCAACGGCGGTATCAACGTTACGGGCGGCGCGACGATTGCAAACAACGGCGGCGGCACAATTGCCGCCGGTGTGGGCGGTTTTGGCGGCGGCGGTGGCGATGCCGCCATGGTGACGGGCACGATTACGGGTGACGTCGTGACGACCGGCAGCGACGCATTTGGCGTCATGGCGCAGAGTCTCGGCGGCGGCGGCGGCAACGGTGGTCTCAATGTGTCGGGCGCGGTGAACCTGAGTCGCCAGGCGTCGGGTTCGGCCTCGCTGGGCATTGGCGGCTTCGGCGGCGGAGCCGGTGAAAGCGGCGATGTAATGCTTACGCGCAGCGGGCTGACCCGCACAATGGGTTCCGGCGCGGACGGTGTGGTTGCGCAGAGTATCGGCGGCGGCGGCGGTAACGGTGGTCTCAACGTATCGGGCGCGATTGCCGGCAGCAGCAACGGCACGGCGTTATCGGCTGCGTTGGGCCTGGGAGGCTTTGGCGCCGGCGGCGGTAACGCCGGCAACGTAACAGCCAACGTCAGCGGCGACGTGATTGCGACGGGTTTCGAATCAGAAACCACCGAAACGATCGACGGCCTCGAGCGGCGTATCATTAGCGGTGGTTCGAACGGCATCGTGGCACAGAGCGTCGGCGGTTCGGGGGGCAATGGCGGCATCAACGTATCGGCGGGTATTGCGTTCACTCCGGGCGGCTCAAGTGGTACGGGGAACGCCGTGACGCTGGGCGTCGGCGGTTTTGGCGGCACGGGCGGCAACGCGGGCGACGTAGGTCTCGATGTTGCGGCGGACGACGTCGTCTCGATTGGAGACTCACGCGCCGCAGTGATAGCCCAGTCGGTCGGCGGTGGCGGCGGTAACGGTGGCATCAACGTGTCGGCCGGGATTGTCTCCGACGGTGCGGTCACAGTAGGCGTCGGCGGTTCCGGCGGCGGTGGCGGAACGGCCGGGAACGTCAATGCCACGGTTGCGGTTGGGCAGGTTTCGGCACAGGGTGAAGCGGCTCGCGGCATCGTTGCGCAAAGCGTTGGTGGTGGCGGCGGTAACGGCGGCATCAACATTAGCGGCGGCCTGCAGGTCAACCGCGATTCCGACCTTCCCTCTGTTGTGTTCGGCATGGGTGGCGCCGGCGGGGCAGGCAACGAATCCGGCAACGTCAATCTTACTCAGACCGGCGACGTTCTGGTCGACGGCGTCAATTCGATTGGCGTGCTGGCTCAAAGTGTTGCGGGCGGCGGCGGCAACGGTGCGCTGAATGTTTCGGGCAACCTCGCGGCGGGTGAAGGTTTCGCGGGCGTTGTCGGTGTGGGCGGCTCCGGTGGCCTTGGAGCGGACGCCGGCAATGTGGTGCTAAACAGCGACGGCGTCATTGACGTTAGCGGCGTTGCGCTGGCCGAACTCGATGAGGCTGGCGACGACTTCACGCGCTTCGGCGATCGCGCCAACGGCATTCTTGCTCAGAGTGTCGGCGGTGGCGGCGGCAATGGCGGCGCGAACATCTCCGGCGTGGCAACGCGCGGCAATCCTATTGCGCTGAACGTCGGTGCGTCCGGCGGAGGCGGCGGTGACGCGGGTGAGGTCAGCGTGACCCGCGGAACGAACAACGCAACGCTCCTGCGGACGCGCGGCGACCAGGCAAACGGCCTGACCGCACAGAGCATCGGCGGCGGGGGCGGCAATGCCGGCCTGAATTTACAGTTTGCGCTGAGCGGTGTCGCGACTGACGACGAGCCGGTCTCGGCAATGATTACGATTGGTGGCGCCGGCGGTGATCCGGGCAACGGCATGTTGACGACGGTCAACCACACCGGCGACATCGTTACGGACGGACGCCAGAGCGTAGCCATCATGGCTCAGTCGGTTGGCGGCGGCGGTGGCAACGCGAACATCAACGCGGCGGCTGGATTCAACAAGAAATCCACGGCTTTCAATCTGGCCATCGGCGGAGCGCCAGGTGACGGCGGCGACGGCGGCGAAGTCGACGTCACTCACAGCGGCGACATTGCGACAGTCGGCGACGATTCGATGGCGATCTTCGCGCAGAGCGTAGGCGGAGGAGGCGGCAACGCCGCCATGAACATGGCGACCAGCCTGGGCTCCAGCAACGCGCTCAATATTGCGATTGGCCGGGTCGGCGGCACCGGCGGTGTTGGCGGCGACGTAACCGTCGACGCCGACGGCACGCTCACCACGGAGGGTGATCGCGCCGTGGGCGTGCTCGCACAAAGCGTGGGTAATGCGGGCGGTAAGAGCGGCGCAACGTCGGTGGGTTTCTCGAGCTCCAGCGGCGAAGGCGAATCGGCACGCTCCACCGGAGTGAACGTTTCGGTTGGCCTTGAAGGTGGTATGGGCGGCCGCGCGGGCAACGTGAACGTAACCCTCGGCGGCACGGTCATGACCGCAGGTCTGGAGGCGCACGGCATTCACGCACAAAGCGTGGGCGGCGGCGGCGGTATCGGCGGCGCGGCGACAAACATCGTGTTCCGCGAAACGAGTTCGTTGCGAGTCGGCGTCGGCGGCAGCGGCGGCGACGGCGGTGTTGCCGGCGAAGTGTCGGTCGACAGCGGTGCGACGATTGTCACCGACGGCGACAGGGCGCACGGCGTCTACGCGCAGAGTATCGGCGGTGGCGGCGGCACGGGCGGCTACGCGGGACAGATTGCCATCCAGGCAGGCGGCGCATCGGGCAACGGCAACAACAGCCTGGGCGTCTCCGTCGGTGGCAGCGGCGGCACGGGCGCCGCGGGTGCTGCGGTCTCGGTAACCAATCGCGGCGTGATCGCCACGACCGGCGACGAATCGACGGGCGTTTCGGCGCAGAGCATCGGCGGTGGCGGCGGCGACGGCGGTATTGTCGTCAACGGCACGCTGGCCGGCAACGGCCGCAATAATGCGATGACCGTGGGCATCGGTGGCGCAGGCGGTTCGGGCGGCACCAGTGCAAACGTCGACGTTACGAATGAGGGCGCCATCATGACGACGGGCCGCGAGTCGGCCGGCATACGCGCGCAGAGTATTGCGGGCGGTGGCGGCAACGCCGGGTTGATCGTCAATCTCGATATCTCGCGGGAAACCGGCAGCCGCTCGTCGCGCACGGCAACGATGAACATCGGCGGAGAAGGCGGCGACGGTGCTGTTGCCGGCGATGTAACGGTTGCCAACCGCGCAGCGGCAGATGGAAGCGGCGGCATGATCGTGACCGAAGGAGACGACTCCTACGGCATCCTGGCGCAAAGCATTGGCGGCGGTGGCGGCAACGGCAGCTCGATCATCAATGGCCGTTTTGCCCAGGACAACAATACGAGCGGCCGCAACGCCACGCTGATGAGCCTCAACGTCGGCGGATTTGGCGGCGACGGGGGCATTGCCGGCGACGTCACGGTCGACAACGACGCGCTGATCGACACGACCGGCGAAAACGCGCACGGCGTCTTCGCTCAGAGTATCGGCGGTGGCGGCGGCAACGGCGGCATGGTGCTCGTGATCAACAAGGTCATTGGCTCGGCCAAGAAGGCGTCGAATTCGGGTGCCTCCAAGAGCAGCGACAGGATGCTGTCTGTCGGTGGCGTCGGCGGTAACGGCGGCGATGCCGGCACGGTAGTCGTCAACAACAGCGGACAGATTGTGACCCGCGGCGAAAACGCGCACGGCGTGTTCGCGCAGAGCATCGGCGGCGGCGGTGGCAACACGGGCTGGGTTCAGGGTGGCAACAGCAACAAGTTCGTTGCCGGCGCCGTGAAAAAGATCGTTGGTGCTCTGGGCGGCGACGGCGGCCTGGGCGGCGAAGTGACCGTGAACCACAGCGGCGATATCTCGGTGTTCGGCGACGGTGCGCAGGCGATCAAGGCTGACAGCATCAACGGCGGTGGCGGTACGACGATCAGCAAGTTCGAGACAATTGCGGGCATTTTCGGCGCGGATTTACCGGAGATACCCGATGTCGGCGACATATTGCCGTTCGAAGAAATCCCGGTGCTGGAACTCAGGATCGGCGGCGAGGAGCAGCAGGATACGAACGCCGGCAACGTGACGATTAACAATACGGGCACGTTCGGCGTATTTGGCGACAACGGCGCGGGCAACGGCTCGATGGCGGTCGGCGGCGGTGGCGGCTCAGCGACGGTCGACGTCAATCTCGGTATTGCGGAAGCGACCGACGAAGAGGTTGCGGCGATTGATGTCGACGTCGAACTGGGCGGCCTCGACGGTCAAAACAATGCTGGCGGCGACCTCGACAGTCGTCATGACGGCGACATCTTGTCGATGGGACAGAACAGCCACGGGGTGGCCCTGCAGTCGGTGGGTGGCGGCGGCGGTCGCGCCAACTATGCCTTCAGCGGTGACAGTGCACTTCTGGGCGAGCTGTCATACCGATTGGGCGGCACCAACGGCAGCAACGAATCGGGGGGGCTGATCGATCATGCGCAGAACGGCAACGTCGTTACCGAAGGTGATCTCTCGCACGGCTTGTTCGTCTCGAGTGTCGGCGGTGGCGGCGGAAGTCTGTCTCTCGCGTTCGATTTCGACGAACCCGATCCGGCAACGACAACCAGCGACGCGAACGCCCCGCAGCCTATGGCCGCTTTCCTCGGCGCCACGGCCATTACGCTCGGCAGCAACGGCGGCAGCATGCTGAACGGCGGCGACGTCGCACTGAACCACAACGGCGGCATCGCAACAGCCGGTAACCTGTCGTCCGGATTGATACTGCAGAGCATCGGTAGCGGTGGCGGTGAAGCACGCGTACAAGGCGCCGAAAACCTGACCGTTACTCTGGGCGGCAGCAACGGCGCCTCCGGTGACGGGGGCGATATCGACCTGTTCGTCCGCGACAGCGTCAACACGGCCGGCGACCGGTCGCACGGTGTACTTTTGCAATCCATCGGCGGCGGTGGCGGCGCCGTGTTTACGGACCTTGCACCCGCGGCTGTGCAGTTTTCGACCGATAACTCGGGAGACGGCGGCGCGATTACCGCCATATTCTTGAGAGACATCGTTACCGAGGGCAGCAGCGCCAACGGCGTCATTGCGCAAAGTCTCGGCGGCGGCGGTGGTTTTGTCGACGGTGCCTTCTTCGGCAGTGCCGGCGGAACGGGCGCCGGCGACTCGATCGATCTGGAAATTGCCGGCGATATCTTTGCGATGGGTGAAGGCTCCAACGCCGTGATTGCACAAAGCCTCGGCAGCCAGGGCAGCGGCGACATTCGTATCTCGCTGTCGGCTGACCGCTCGCTAGTTGGCGGCATTGGCGGGACCGCAATCACGATGGACGGAATAGCAGACAACACTGTCATCAACCGCGGCCTCATCACGACGATGGACGGCATCGACGGCCTCGCGATACGGGCCGGCGCGGGTAACGACACGATCCAGAACGAGGGAGAACTCGTCGGCAATCTCGATCTCGGGGGCGGCAGCAACGCGGTCAACAACGAACTCGACGCGCTGTTCGAATCGGGTGCAACGGTCGATCTCGGCAGTGTCGACGGCCTGCTGACGAATGCCGGTACACTCGCGCCGGGCGGCCGCAACTTCGCGCAGGCCACGGCGCTCAACGGCAGCTTCGTGCAGACTGCATCGGGTGTGTTCGAGACGGAGCTGGATTTCCTGAGCGATTCGCTCGATGCAGTGACTGCGACGGGCAGCGTAGATACGGCGGGCGACGTGATATTGAGCCTGCTGAACACTCAAGTGATATTGCCGGGCGAGTTTACGAGGACGCTGTTCGGCAGCGGTGCCGGGTACACCAACAGCGGCATCAACTTCGTGACGGCCCCGTCCGTGGTCGTGACCTACGACCTCCTCGAATCGGCAAATGCCCTGGATCTTGCCTACGCGGTGGATTTTTCACCGACGGGCCTCGGCGACAACCGCACGAGCACGGGCGACTACTTCAACCGGGTGCAGCTGGCGGGCAGCACCGAGGAACTGGCCGATACGGTCATCAGGCTCGTCGCGATCGGCGATCTCGAGGAGTACCGGAACGTCATGACTCAGCTGAGCCCCGAGATCTATGCCGAGCA
Source organism: Woeseiaceae bacterium (assembly GCA_028289545.1). Lineage (GTDB taxonomy): Bacteria > Pseudomonadota > Gammaproteobacteria > Steroidobacterales > Woeseiaceae > UBA1847. Next base: position 17,277 of record JANQPG010000011.1, on the reverse strand, counting down.
GCAGGCGCAAACCCTGGCCGGCGCCCAGAGTTTCTTGCGCAACGTGCGCGAGCGCTGTGACGTTGGCGACGCTTACGCCAGCGAAGACGAAGACGAATGCCTGTGGCTGCGCTACGACGTGCAGGATATGGACAGGGACGGAGGTCTCGGCTCACCCGAAGTGGAGGGTGACGGTCGCCGTTATGCCTTCGGCTGGCAGTACCGCCGGCCTGACGACAGCGTGTGGGGCGTCGGTTTTGCGCTCGACGACACGGACTTCTCCGGTTTCGAAGAGCGTTGGGTCACACGTGGCCGGTCCTGGCAGCTGAGTGCCATTGGCGAGCTGCCGATGCGCAACAACCGGGCCATGGTGCTGCAGGCGGCGCTCGGCCAGTCGAGTTATGAAACGCAGCGATTGCTGGACGTCACCGAGAGTTACCTTGCCGAAGCGGACACTGATGTCGTATTTCTGAGCGGCCTCATCGGCTTTGTCGACCGTCGCGACATCGGCCGCTACCGCTTTGAGAGTGGCGTCGACTTCGGCTACGCGCATCTCAAGGGCAACGCTCTGTCCGAGATTGGCGCCGCCGAGCAAAACCTCGTTGTCGACGGCCGCTCGGATAACTATTTCTGGGTGACGCCTTCGGTGGAAGTGTCCACCGGTTCGCTGTTCGCGAACGACGTCAACTGGGAAGTGTTTGGTCGCGTTGGTCTGCAGCACTACATTAGCGACCCCAATACGACGAGCATCGGCCGCCTGGCCGGCGGCCCGGTCGGCGTGGCGGGCATGGGCAATGAGGCCGATCTGGATCGTACTCACGGCATCTTTGGCGTCGGGCTACGCGCAACCAGCGGCAACCTGCGTTTCTCGCTGAGCTACGACGCTGACGAGTCGAGCAACCGCAGTGCAAGCGGAGTCAACGGCAAGTTGATCTTTACGTTCTGAATTGCCGGTCCGGCGGTAATTGACTCCCAGGGGGGGCCGCCCCCGGGGAGTCGCCGTGCGTTGGTTGGCGTTATGCCGCGTCGGCGTTGACCGGCAATCCTTCGATGAACACCGCGTTGGCCATCGATGCGCTCTGCCGCAGCTTTTTCCAATCAGCGTAGTCATCCGAACCGTACCAACGATGCGCGGCCTCGAGACTGGGGAACTCGATGATGACCGGATACGTGAGCGGCCAGCTTCCCTCGACAACGTCGAACGCGCCGCCAACCACGAGGTAGCGGCCGCCGTATTTTTCGACAACAGGCAGTACACCCTGTTTGTATTGCTCGAGTTTGTTGGGATCGGTGACTTCGACGTTGTCCCAGATGCAGTAGGCAGTCATGGCAAATCTCCTCGGTAACGGTGTTGGCCCTGCCTACGTTAATTTGTCTCGAAATAGCGATAAATACGCTATATTGGAAACACTATCCCAAAAACGAGACAATCGAGGCATACGATCGTGCAGAATCTCAACGATATGGGGCTGTTTGCTAGCGTTGCGGAAGCACACAGTTTTACCGCGGCGGCGGAACGGCTGGAGATCCCGAAGTCGACCGTCAGCCGACGCATCGCCATGCTGGAAGACTCGCTGGGTTTGCGATTGCTGGAGCGCACGACGCGAAGCCTGCGCCTCACCGAAGCCGGAGAGCTGTACCTCGGCTTCTGTGAGCGCATCAAGGCGGAGGCTGAACAGGCCGACGTTGCGGTACACAGCCTGGTCGAAATACCCAGAGGAGAAGTTCGGATCAGCGCCCCGTGGGATATCGGGCAAGGTCTGCTAACGCCTTTGCTGGGCGAGTTTCTGCGGGCTTATCCGGAGATTCAGATCACGCTGGAGCAGAGCAACCGGCGAGTCGATTTGCTGGAGGAAGGCATCGACGTGGCGATTCGGGTCGGCAAACTCGAGGCGAGCAGCCTGATACAGCGTTCCCTGGGCTGCGTTACGCCCGGACTATATGCCAGTCGCGAATACCTTGCCCGGACCGGCGAGCCGGACTCGCCGGAGGCGTTGCCGGAGCACGATCTGCTGGTAATGAACGATTCGGGCCGGGGCGGTCAATGGCGCCTGAGAGGGCCGGGTCGCTCGGTCACACTGAAGGTTACGGCACGTGCATGCGCGAACGACTTCGGCAGCATCAGGCACCTCGCCGCGTCGGGGCTGGGTATTGCGATGCTGCCGCCGTACCTGGCGCAGGGGCCGGGAGCACCGCCACTGCTGCCAGTTCTGCCCTCATGGTCCGCACATCCCGCGCCTGTCTCTGCTCTTTATCTCAGTCACCGTGGAGCAACGCCCAAACTCCGTGCGCTGCTCGATTTTCTGGTGGAGCATTTGTCCCCACGACTGGACACCGCGGTGAACCGGTAAGAAAGGGCGCTAGTCGGCGGGCCTTTGCTCGAAACAGATGGCTTTCGAGTCGGCGGCGTTGAGACGCTCCTTCAGTAGCTGGCAGTAGTGCGGGTTTCCGTCCTGGTGCTTGCGCGCGAAGTACTGGCAGTCGCTGCACTGCCCAAACGGCTGCCGCTGCTGCGCATCGAGCCTGCTGTTCAGAAATTCCGATAGACCTGCCGCAAGCGCGCGCTGCGTCGGCTTCGGCAAGCTGTCGAGCGCGCTGGCCGTTGCGGCCAGCGGATCTCTGTCGAGTTGCCGCCGGCCGCGAGCCGTAAGGACGAGGTGATTGCTTCGGCGGTCTTTCTTGTCCTGTTGCTTGCGAATCAACGCTTTGCCCTCGAGCGCTTTCAGCGTTTGCGACACCGTGCCTTTAGTCAGTCCGAGATACGCGGTGAGTGCCGCCGCCGTTCTCGAAAACCGGTTTGCGCGGTCGAGATAGCGCAAGGCTTCCCACTGCACGGGCTGCAAGCCGTCAGCATGCGCCTCCTGGTTGATGAGGCGTCCGACGCGCTCCAGCAGTACTGCCGTGCGCCCTGTGTCCTTTTTGTCCATGCGCTAATGGTATCGACTCAAAACTAGTCTTGCAAACCGAAGAAAACGGGAGTAGGGTGCTTATTAGTTTCGACTCGAAACTATATAGACAAACCAATATTGACAACCAAGGAGATCACAATGAAACGCCTGACCATACTGTCTCTTCTGGCCCTGGCCCTGGGCCTGGCGCAGGCCGCCGGAGCGCACGGCATCAAGAGCGGTGTCGACAAGAACGCCACCCCTGCGTTCGACATTACGACGGCAGAGGCGACAACCGACGGCCGTCTAACGACCTTCATGATGGAGGTCGCCGGTGCCGCCGGAAGTGTTAAGCCGGTTCCGATTGGCCAGTTGAAGGGCGCGAAGGTCGAGGCTTACGTCTGGCCCACGGCGCTGGATCCTTCAACGGTGGGTTTTGACAAGGCCTCGGGCATTCTCGCGCTGGCGATTACGGCGCATCCCGACTTCGACGACACACCGTTGTACGACGAAAACGGGGACGGAGATCCGGCTAACGACGGCGCCGACTGGCACTCACATTGGGTAGTACTCGTGGAAGCGGATGCCTGCGGGGCAGGGCTCAAGGTGCGTGATGTCTCGCCGGGTGTTGATCTGTTGCCGGCAACGGCGCCGTACTTCCCGATAGCGCTCGACAGCCCCGGCATGAGCCCAATTCTCGACGGGCGTCAGGCGCGCATCACCGTTCCGGTGGCCAATGCCGAAGCGGTTGCGTTCGATGCGGTGACGGCGGAACTTCAGGTCAACGTGAACGGCGAAGCCCCCTTGCTCTGTGTAACCGGCGTCCATGACGTCGCGTCGGGCGACTTGAGCCTGCCCGGCCGCGTTCGAGCAGAGCAATGAAACCCAACAACATGGGTTTTTGGCCATCGCTGGGCGTGTTGCTGGCGCTGGGCTTGTCGACACCGGTCCACATATCGGCGGCCGAAACAGGCGGCTCAGCGCACGAGCACCATGCTCATCACATACACGCCGGTGGGCATGCTCCCATCGGCGTTATGGGTGACCACCGGCATGGAACGGGCGAGTGGATGTTCTCGTACCGCTACATGCGAATGGACATGCGTGGGACGCGCGATGGTACGGAGGGCCTGAGTCCCGAAGACATTGTCACGCGCTTCCCGAATCGTTTCGCGGGGCAGCCCATGCAGCCGGGAACGCTGCGCGTCGTGCCCACCGCAATGACGATGGACATGCACATGCTGGGACTCATGTACGCGCCATCCGATCGGGTGACCCTCATGGCGATGACCCACTATGTGCGCAACACGATGGACCATATTACGTTTGCGGGCCCGGACGGGACGGATCGTTTGGGTACTTTTACGAGCGCGTCGGAGGGTCTTGGCGACACCAGAATCACGGCATTGATTGGACTTGCCCGAGGTCGAGTGCATGACTTGCATCTGAACCTCGGTGTGAACCTGCCGACCGGGAGCATCACCAAACGCGATGATGTCCTGACGCCGGCCGATACGGGGCCCGTTCTGCGGTTACCTTACGCCATGCAGCTGGGCTCCGGTACGGTCGACGCCGTAGCAGGAATCACCTATCTCGGTCGCGCCGTGTCCTGGAACTGGGGCGCACAGGGGACTGCCACGCTGCGCACGGAGCGCAACGACGAGGGCTACGCGTTGGGCGACCGCGCCGACCTTACGGGCTGGATGGCCTACGACTGGTCAAACAGCGTAAGCACGTCGGTCCGCTTGTCCGGCTGGACGGAGGACAGTATCGACGGGCTGGACGAGCAGATTGTCGCGCCGGTACAGACCGCCAATCCCAACAACTATGGAGGCTCCGGACTGGAGCTGGGGTTGGGCCTCAACTATCAGTTTGCCCGCGGCGCGCTTGCCGGAAACCGCTTCGCGTTCGAGTGGCGAAAACCCTTTTATCAGGATCTCAACGGTCCTCAACTCGAAACGGACTGGACGCTGACATTCGGTTGGCAACGGGCCTTTTGATCACGGTTACGGAGGATACCGTTATGCATGCAAACACCAATGCCGGGGCTGCCGATTTTCCGACCAGCCTGATCGCAGGCAGTCCGCACGAGGGCTTCGAACTCGCCATCAGGCTGTCGCGGCTCGGCGTAAAGGCAGTGCAGCCCGACGTCGAGATACTCAAGAGGCTGCGACCGGCTTATGCCAGCGACGCCGATAGCCTGATTGCGTCAAGCCAGGTCATCGCCATCCATTTTCAGACGATCGCGGCCGCAAATGACTACTGGTCCAGAGGAGGTTCGAGATGACCGCGTTTGCTAAAGCTCCCGAACTCGAAGTGAGCTACTGGCTGAATACCGATACGCCAATCACCCTCGAATCCCTGCGGGGACGCGTCGTTGTCATCGAGGCGTTCCAACTGTTGTGTCCGGGCTGCGTGCACCACGGTCTGCCACAGGCCATGCGCATCGCGGAGACCTTCAGCCGAGACGATGTCGTTGTGCTCGGGTTGCATAGCGTATTCGAGCACCACGCCGCGCAGGATCGGCGTGACGTGCTGGAGGCGTTTCTGCACGAGAACCGGATTACGTTTCCCGTCGGCGCTGATGCGCCGGGCTTGGGCGACATTCCGCGGACGATGACGGCCTACGCTCTGAGAGGAACACCGTCGACCGTGTTGATCGACGCTGATGGGCACCTGGCGGCTTCGCACTTTGGTCGCCCCGGCGATATGCAGCTTGGCGCCGAGATCATGCATCTCGTCGAGCGTTCGCCGGCGGACGGTTTGGCGGCAAACTTGGACGAGATCCCCGCAGCGCACGATAGCGGCGCCGGGTACTGCAGCGATACGGGCTGCGTGCCGGGCGATTCGCGCGAGGACACAAGGACGACGGAGTGAGGACGACGGAGTGAAGGACGCATGAAAGCGCGGATAGAGCAGATCCGGGTCGGTCGGGTTCGTGCCTTCGGGCCAAGCGGTGAGCCGAGCGCGTATCGGAAGCATGCGGTCACGGGACCGGTGGCTGTCGACACGCTCGGCATCACGGGCGACGAGCAGGCCGATCGTAAACACCACGGCGGTGTCGACAAGGCGATACTGCACTATGCCCGCGATCACTATTCGGATTGGCGTGCCGAACAACCCGGACTTATCGAACACCTGCTTGAGCCGGGTGCGTTCGGTGAAAATCTCTCCACGTTTGACCTGACCGAAAACCGGGTTTGCGTCGGTGATCGTTTTTTGATGGGAACGGCTACGGTCGAAGTCAGCCAGGGGCGACAGCCATGCTGGAAACTCGGTCACCGTTTCGGCGCTCCCACGATGGTTCGCGAAGTACTCCGGACCGGGAGGGGAGGCTGGTACTATCGCGTACTCGAACCGGGGCGCGTTCGCGTGGGGGATTCGATCGAACTCATCGACCGGCCTTATCCTGGCTGGACGGTGCTCACTGTATCGGGGCTGCTGCTCGGCGACAGCCGCGATTCGAAGGCGCTGGCGGCGCTGGCCGAGCTTCCCGTCCTGTCCGGGAATTGGCGTGCGCGGGCGCGCCGCAAGCTCAAAAACCTCGCCGGCCGCGAGCGCGACTGACCGACGACCGAAACGGCTGACTTGCCGAAGTCTTCCGTCTAAGATCGTTGCCTGGCACAGCCGGTCGATACGGGGTGGCGGCTAATGACGGCGTCGAAAAACGACAAAATCGAGGTGGAGAACGTCAACGTTCCGGGGCAGACTTCGCGTGTCAATGCGGCGAAATACACCGAGATGCGCTCCGCAATACTCGAGGTGCTACCGGACTCTTCTCCGGGCATGACGCATGCCGAACTTTGTGATGCCGTTCGAAGGCTGCTCGACGACGCCGTCTTTCCGGGAGGAAAGAAAGTGACCTGGTGGTCCAAAACCGTTCAGCTCGATCTCGAGGCTAAACGCGTTATCGAGCGCGAAAATTCGAAGCCGCTGCGTTGGCACAGGTGCTGAGCTTCGGTTGCGCCGCGACGCCAATTACCTGAGTCAATGGTCCGAAGAGACACTACGGAGACTTCCCATGTATCGCACTACCGTTATGCTCGTCGTCATGCTGGCCCTGCCGTTGTGCGCTGTTGCGAATGAACTGGAGCGCATGACGGTCAACTATTTCGAGCTTCTGGATTACGAGAACTATGAAGCCGTCGCCAGGATGCACGACCCCGAAGATCTGAAGGCCGTCCGCGAGGCGTTTGCCTTCCTGAAGGAGGCCCCCGATGAATTCCGCCTGCAGCTGTACGAGCGCATGTTCGGCGCATGGGCCTCTCAGGCGAGCGTGGACAAGCTTTCCGATGCAGAGTTCTTTGCGGGTTTCCTCGCGACTTCGGCTGCCGCCGTACGGCGAGCGAATGTGAGCGGTATGCGCGCCGAATACCTCGGTCAGGTCGACGAGGGCAGCGAGCTCGCGCACGTGGTCGTGCGCACGTATGCAGACGGCCCCGGCGGTGAGTACAGCGAGGTGTCTGTGGATACCTACGTGAAGCGCGACGGCCAGTGGCGACTGAAGTTGTCGAGCGACTTCGAAAACACGATCCAGCGCTACAAGGCTGCCTACGCCCGCTATCAACAGCGTGCCGCCAGGCGCGAGGCGGCGCAGCAAGAGTGAATCGATAGCCCGCGCTCACTGCCTGTTTGTCGCGCGACGAAAACGAATCGCGAACGCGGGTCGCCCGTCAGCAGGCGGCCACTTGTCCCATGAACACGGCTTGAATCGTCCGCTTGAATCGTTCGCTCCCTTTGAGAGCTGCAAGACCGCTGGCGCGCGCTTGGCTGTTTGCGCCGCCGCAAACCCCTGCGAATACAGTCTTTTTGAAACGATAGTGTTTCGAGAAGTTCAGGTCCACACAGCACAACAAATCAGACACGACTCCGTCGTGTCACCCGTTGTGGTGATCACCCGCGCTGGGTTTGGTGATAACCGCGCGCGTAGCGATGCAATAACAAACCGTCAACCACCCCTTCATGTCTGTGGTTACTCCCACACCGATGGCTGAATGGCGTCCTGCTCTGCCGCGTCGGCAGCGCATTCGTTATGCAAACTTTCAGGGGAGTGTTAGGAATGACAAGGGAAAGACACAGGCACGGCCGCGGGGGAACGCGCCGGTACGTGCCCGAACGTCGAGTGTTACGCGCCGCCATGTTGGCGAGCGGATGTCTGTTGGTTGGGAACATGCTGTCGATTGACGCGAACGCGCAAGGCGACGCAGCAGCCGACGACGGTGAGCTCGAAGAGATCCTCGTGACCGGATCGCGCATCAGGAACGCCAATCTGTCGGGCTCAGCGCCCGTCACGGTTCTGGATGCCGAGGCGATCAAGGTTACGGGCAATGTCTCCATTGGTGACGTGCTTCAGGATCTCACGGTCAACGCAAACGGTATCAACGTGCAGGCCAACAACGGCGGTGACGGCACGACGCGCGTGAACCTTCGCGGTATTGGCGCGGCGCGCACACTGGTGCTCGTCAACGGCCGGAGGCACGTGCTGGCGTCGACGGGCACGAACTGGTCGGTCGACCTCAACGCTATTCCGCTGTCGGTCGTCGAGCGCGTGGAGGTCGTGAAGGACGGCGCTTCTGCCGTTTACGGTTCCGACGCCATTGCCGGCGTCGTCAACATCATCACCAAGACGGAACTCGAAGGCATCGAGCTAAACGCCTTTACCGGCCAGTCCGGTGAGTCCGACGGTGAGATTGTCGATATCAACCTGACGATGGGCGTGACCTCCGATCGCGGCAGCATGATGTTGTCCACCGGCTTCTACGAGCAGGAACCCATCATGGCCGGCGACCGGTCGTTCAGCCGTTTCGACAAGGACTACGACTGGGTAGCCAACGACGGCTCGTTTACCGAGGCCGGTAGCACGGCGCCGCCGCAGGGTGCAATCTGGGACAGAAACCCCGACGATCGAGGCAACGAGGCGTGGCAGGCGCTCGTCGACGGGTCGACGTTGTCGATACCGTTGTTCTACAACGACCCGACGGCCGGCTGGCGCGACTTCAACCTCGGCGGAACATCCGACGTTGGCACCGGCGACTTCTACAACTACCAGCCGGAGAACTACCTGCTGACCCCGCAGAAGCGCTGGAACATCTACGGCGCCGGGCATTACGACGTTACCGACAGCGTCGAACTGTACATCGAAGGCAGCTACATCAACCGGCAGTCGGAGCAGTTGCTTGCCCCGACCCCTCTGTTTACGATTTCCGAAGGTATTACGGTCTCTGCGGACAACTTCTACAATCCGTTCGGTCGCGACTTTACCGACGTTCGGCGCCGCTTCGTCGAAGCGTCCAACCGCTTTTTCCGTCAGGACATCGATACGTATCGTGCCGTCGCAGGGCTTCGCGGCGACATCGAGACCGGCGCCTTTTCGGGCTGGAGCTGGGATGCGTACCTGAACTACGGGCGCACCCAGGGCGTCTCGGTGAACGAGGGTCGCTTCGTTCGCAGCCGCGTCATTGAGGCAATCGGGCCGAGTTTTGTCGACGAAGACGGTGATCTGCGCTGTGGTACTGCCACAAACCCCGGTTCGGCGGACTGTGTGCCGCTCGATCTGTTCGGCGGTTTCAACGGTCGCCCGATTACCGACGATCAGCTCGCGTGGATTTCGTACACTGGGGTTGACGATCTGGTGGCAACGCAGAAAACGGTCGCGTTCAACCTCGCGGGTACAGTTGCCGAATTACCTGCGGGTCCGCTTGGCCTGGCGTTCGGCGCCGAGTACCGCGAGGAAGACGGTTCCAACACACCGGATCCGATCACCAACTCCGGCGATACGACCGGCAACAAGGCGGAGACGACCGAGGGTGGTTACGAAGTCGTCGATGTGTACGCCGAAATGGGCGTGCCGGTATTCGACGGGCTACAGGCTACCGCCGCGGTTCGCTATTCCGATTACAGCAACTTCGGTGATACGACCAACGGCAAGATCGGACTGATCTGGGACGTCACCGACTCGCTGACCTTGCGCGGCACGGTATCGCAAGCTTTTCGGGCGCCGACGATCCCCGAGCTGTTCCTGGGTAGTTCGGACGACTTCCCGAACGTAACGGATCCCTGCGACACGTCGGAAGAGCCGCGCACGCCATCTCAACAGGCTACGTGCTCGGCTGACGGTCTGCCGGACGACTACGGCGACAACCGCGATCAGCTTCGCGCAACGCTTGGCGGCAATGCGGAACTGCAGCCGGAGGAAGCCGATACGTGGACGCTGGGTCTCGTGTATCAGCCGAAATGGCTCGACGGCGCCGCCGTTACGGTGGATGCGTGGAACATCAAGATAGACGACTCGATACAGCCCATTACGGCCAGCGTCATTCTGAGCAGCTGCTACAACCAGGGCCTGGAGAATCGCCAGTACTGCGAAAGAGTCTCGAGAACGGAAACGGGCTTCCTTGACGACATCGACGATCGCAACACCAACATTGGCGGCGTCGACGCTTCCGGTATCGACGTGACCTTCACCTACGCTCACGATACTCGCTTCGGCGGATTCAACTACTCGATCGACTATGCCTACCTGGACGAGTATACGGAACGCCAGGGTGGCGGTCGCCGCGTTAACGGTCTTGGTGTTTACGATCTGGGTGTTTTTGCGGAGAACAAGGTCAACGCCAACGTTCGTTGGAACCGCGGTCCCTGGAGCGCGAACTACAACGTTCGCTGGATCGATGGCTTTCGCGAGTGTGAAGACAACGACTGCTCGGCTACGGGTGCCGTAAGCCGCAAGGTCGACGACAACTGGCAGAACGACGTTCAGCTGAGCTTCGACTTCGCGCGGGATCGCGGCAAGCAGAGTCAGCTGACCCTGGGCATTCAGAATCTGTTCGACGAGGAACCGTCCGTCATTTTCAACGGTTTCCTGGCGACCTCCGATTCGAATACCTACGATTTCCTCGGCCGTTTCATGTACCTGTCGTATCGACACAGCCTTTGATCGATACCGGTCGATTGTGCTGACAAGTCCGGCGGTGGTGAGCGTTCGCCCACCATCGCCGGCATTCTCCGGAGATCTCCCCAGCAACCGCTGGCTTCATCTGCGACTCTCAGTCAGCCGGGGGACTCGAATCGCGGCGAAGGCGAAAGCCCCGTTCGCGAATCCAGTCGTCCGACTCGGATGGTCGGCGCTGTTCTTCGATCAGTAGCTGATTGGCGTTCGAGGTGTTCACGACAATCCGTGTGAGCGCGCTCTGGGTGTCGAACGCCTGGTTCGTGAGGTACGGGGCAAATTCATCAGCGATTGCGAGTCCCGGCGCGTCTTCGAAGACCAGGTTGTCCTCTGATGCGGTCGCGACGAAGTAGCGGTGTGGGCTACCGGGACGACTGTCGAGCAGCATCATGACGTGGCGATCAAACCTCGACAGGTAGCCGAAGGTCATTAGTCTCTTTTCATCGTCGACGTCCAGCACGGCCAGCAGGCCGCAGCCATCGAGTATTTCGCCGGCGGTAAACCGGACGGCTGGCGAATCGCCTTGCCCGTTGCCGACCTCATTCCACCAAACGCCGGCAAGGACATCGAGCCGCCGCTGCGGCGTGTCCGCGCACAGCTGTTTGTTGTGCATCCCCGGCAGCGAGTCATCCGCATCAGCCAGCGTATCGAGCGGTCGGAGATAGTGTGCGTCGACCTGATACCACGTGTACCAGGTGGCTCCCTCGTCGGCCGTATTGGACCCCTGCCAGCGAAAGTTCTTTTCGGGTCGTATGTCGCTGAAATCGTAGCGCCGGTGCTCCGTTTTCGGCTCGCCGTCCGCTTGCGGGAGCTGCACGACGGAATACAGGCTGTGACGGCCGAGGTACTGGCTGCCGGTGAGCTGATCGACAAATCCTGTGCTGCCGCCGTTGGGGTTCGGCCAGCTCTGCGCCATGACCCATCGCTTTGTGGTTTCGTTGTAATAGCGAATCGACATACCGCGCTGACTCGGCGTCTCGGGTGCGTCGCGGTTCCAGGCAATCTCGATCAGCGCTTTGCCGCCCAACGCCGGAAACACATGCTGCCGTGTCCAGGTGCCCGAGCTGTCGTGATAGAACGCGCCGGGTTGCTGGCGCCGCCACTGCATTTGCCACTCGCCGATCCAGAAATCGAATTGCCGATGCCGGTCTTCGTTCCACGGAGGCCTGACTTCGGTGTCGAGCACGGTGTTCCAGCTTTGTGGCGGCTCGGCGTGCGCAGAAAACGCAAACAGCATGGCAGCGACGGTAGTGCCGCGGCAAAGGAGGGCATGAATGTGCATTTGGCTTACCTCCGCGTGTAAATGCCGTCGAATACAACGGCCCAGTTTTCTCCCTTATCGCTCGACTGCTCCCAAAGCTGGCGCACCGAGCCGTCCTCGCGCGGTGTCCACGTCACCTTGTTGACGGTCCCGGACGCTTCGCTTACGGGCAAGTCGGCGTCCGCCAGCTCCATGGCGCCGGCTGCGTTCAGCCCACCCGCCAGGTGGACTGCGCCGCCGCCGTTGGACATCCAGGATTGGTGCCATTGGCCCGTGGTTGAGTCGTAGAAATTGAGGCTCATGCCCGTGAAGCTCCCGGCCGTGTAGTGTTCCGTTACCGCGCAGCCGTCCTGCGCTGAGAGGATTCGGCTGGAAGCGATCACCCCGGCGCTGCCCGCGGCGGTGACCTCCCACTCGCCGAGCCAGAAATCGAAGTGACGGTACTCGGGTGCGGTGCAGGGGGTGAGTGTTTCGACGACCTGAGCAAATCGCGGGCCGTACTGAGAGTCGTCCTGGAGTAACAAGAATTCGCCGGTTGTCGCAATCACCCGGCCGCTCGGCGCGCCAAGCTCGGCGAGCCGCTCGAGTTCGATGAGCGCCGAATCCAACCGGCCCTCGGTCGCCAGCAGCCTGGCCAGGTGATAGCGCAATTGCGGCTCGCGAGCGTAGCCGGCGTCGAGCGCCTTCTGGTAAGCCACTTGCGCGGTGTTCAGTTCGCCGAGTTCATGCAGAGCACGCGCCAGCCGGAAGCGGTTGGTGGCGTTGCCGGCATCGTCGTCGAGCAGCGCCCGATAAGCTGTTGCCGCTGCCGACCATTCCTGAGCGGCAAACTGCTCATCCGCGTTTTGCTGAGTAGCGGCGAGGGCGTTTGACGACGCCGCAAAAGCGATCCCACCCACGAAAAACAGATAGACGGCCGCGCAGCACCGGGGCCGCTCAAAGAAAGACAAGAAGTTATGCAACACAGTAAACAACATAGCTACACCCGCTCAACAATGGATTTGCGCTGCAGCGCTGCCCGCATCGCCCTGACGGACGCCTGTACGTCGGATTCAATTTCGTCGAATACGCCTTCGATTGCTTTTGCGATCTTCGGTAGAGCGTCGTCGACGCGCTGCGCTTCGTTTCGACCGCGACGCGTCAACTTGATGAGCTTCTTGCGCTTGTCGCGGGGATCCGCCGAGCGCTCGATAAAGCCCATGTCGGAAAGCTGCGTAAGACGCTGGCTGATGAGCTGATGCGAATAACCGAGGTCGTCGGAGAGGCGCGCGATACTGGCGCTGCCGTTGGCAAGCAGATACAACAGGGTCGACACGGCCGGCGAGGGCGCAGAAATGCCCAGCGCGCTGAACAGCTCGTCACTCTGCAACGTAATGAGTTCCCGAAGTTTGTGCAGGTGCCGGTCAAAAAATGCGGCGCCGTGTGGCTGATAGTCGAACCTAGTCATGATGCTGATGCGCGATACACAATTTATACAAGGACTTGTATAGTAATTGCATAAATAGAGCGCAAGTGCAAGCGGGATGGCCGGAACGGGCGCGTGCGGCCAGGCGGCAGCGGGCGGATGCGCCGCGGCCCGCTTCAGGAATGCGGGGTTGCGGGGTGCTCTATGGTTCGGTGCCGGCCTGCCATAGTTTGTCGAAGCGGGCCTTCAGGGCGCCGGCGAAACCTTCGCTGTCGATGGCCAACGAGGTGTCGTGATAACGGAAGTACGAACCCGAAGTCCAGTTGTGTGAACCGACAACGGCTTGCGCGCCATCGATGACGACAAACTTGGAGTGCAGCAGGTTATCCGTGGTATCGGTGCGCACTGGCACTCCGCTGTTCTTCAGGAATGTAATGGCGGGCGCATTGATCGTGCGAGACCCGTAGGGGTCGTCGTCACTGTCTCGATCGAGCAACACCCGGACCGTTCGTCCGTTGTCGTGCGCATCAGCCAGCTGCTTCAACAGCCTGTTTGTCGGGTGCTGTGCGCTCGTCAGGCTCATGAAAAACATGGCCACGTCGATGCTTTTGGTGGCTCCTCCGAGCAGCGCCTCGATACGCGGCAGGTAGGACTCGTCTTCGAGAATCTCGACGCTTTTTGCGGGTGCATCGGCGGGCAGCGAATCGGCGGGTTGCGGCAGATCGGCGCGCTGCTTGCCCAGTCGCGTAAAGGGATGCGGTTCGCTTGCCGTAAACGACGCCAGCGTCTCCAGGGCATCGAGCAGTCGACCGGCGGCATCGCCCGCCGACTGCCGTTTCAGCAGACGGCCAAAATCGGCGTCAAAGTCGCCGTCGTAAGACGCGGATACCGCATGCTCGGAGAAGTCCAGCATGAGTGAGAGCCGCTCGGCGCCGGACGTGTTGACGCCGACAACACGTTCCGCAATGTCGGCCGGCGCCCCAAAAGCGCCTTCACGCCGCCGGGACTCGATGGACCGTCCGGCCGTCACCGGACCGAGCACGGGCAGGGGTTCGAGCGCCGCTTCGCTGGCGCGATTCACGGGCACGCGCTCCTTGAGCGTCAGCAAACGGTCCAGTCCCGCACCGCCCGCAGCCAGATCGCAACCCGGCAGCGCGGACCTTGCGCCGTAGCGGCGCCTGAGGATGGCGCCGGTTGCCTCGTGCAGTAGACGCACGCAGGCACTCGTGCACTCGGCTTTACTCCATTCGCTTGGCGACACCGGCAATCCCCCGGCGCTCGCTAACACGGCCGAGACGATGGGTCGCAGCGCCTGGTTCGACGGCTGATCGCCCGAGCCCGCAAGGTTTCGCAGTCGATCGAGTGCGTCGTCCGTCGCGATGGTTTGCCAGTCAACCAAGAACATCGAAGCCATCCTCCTGACCGGTTGCCCAGCGCTCCTGAAAACGCGACGCCATGTAGGCTGCCAGTTCGGCGTTTTCGACCAGCACGCTGTCTTGTCGCTGTCCGCCCAGTGCGCCCGGGGACCAGTTGTGCGAGCCGAGCAAACAGCGGGTATCGGATACCAGCATCTTGGTATGCACGGATCGCTGCGCAGTTGCAGCAACGAGGCGCGTGGGTACCCCGAGCGATTGCGCGCGTGCGCGCGAAGCGAGGCAGACGTCCCGTATACGGGTATTGTCTCTCGAGCCGCCGATCAGGAGCTTGGTGTCCGTGCCTTGCCAGGCGAGGGCGGCGAGTTGGTGCAGCAGGCCGTCGACCAGCAGATTTCCGTCTTCGGCCGGGTCGGTGTCGACGATGAACAGCATGCAGTGACAGTAGTGGACGGCGGATCGGATAAACGTCGTCGCCGTCGCGGCGTAGTCGGCATCGGATACGAGCGCAACGCCCGCCGGCGCGACGCCCACGGTTTGGTCAGCCATCCTTCGAGTCTCCCAACAGCGTCAGCGCCGCGTCGCTCAGTAGCGTTTCGGTTTCGTCAATCCAGAACAAGGCTTGAGCCAATCGATCGTATTCGAAGCCCGACGCCTCCGCGTGGTGCGCGCGATAGGCAGCCTGGACTTTCTCGCTTTCCGCCAGCAACCATGGGTCGCCGTCCAGTAACGGGCGCGCCAGTTCGAGAAAGTGCAGGCGAGTTTTCGCGAGATGACGGGATAGCTCGGCGCGGTCCCGCGTCGTGCGTGCGGTTTGCAATACGGTGAGCGCAGCCTTTTGCGGCTCGGAAAGCGCCTTGAACGGCATGTCTGACTCCTCCTAGCCCGATCCTTTTTCGAGTTCCTCGATCGGCTTCACATAGATTTCATAGTAGATCGACATGGGATCCTTGGCTTTCGGCTTGGAATCCTTGAGCAGCTTCTCCCAGCGCTTCTCACGTTCCTTGCGAGCGTCTTTTTCGTACTCTTTCTTCTCCTTGAGCTTTTTTTCGTAGTTCTGCATGGCAAGGTGGAAGAGCGAGCCGATGATAGCGTCCCCGGCGTCGAGCGCGCGGTCGTCGTCAGCGTCTGTAAAAATGTCAGGGTTGATCGAGAAAGCGGCGCCGCCGAGCTGTGCGACTGAAGGCGTTGCGGGGTCAGTCACAACGGAGAAGTCGGGAATCAGGTCGTCGACGCTCGAGATTGCCTCGGTGATCCAGTCGACAAAACGGGTGAAACGCGCCTCCGGCGATGCGCCGGGCCAGGCTGCAATGAACTCGTCTCGCGTCATCGTGCACCCCTCGTGTCCCGCAGGACTTACCAGCATCATGGTGACCTCATTCGGCGCTGTCAATCCTCGAACGGATATCTATGAGCCGCAGAGAGCGAATATTGCGGGAAATAGGGCGGGCCCGGTTCTGGTCGCGCGACGACCGGCCAGGGCGCCCGCAGGCGTTGTGGTACGGGGTGCGTCAACCTGTTCTCGTATAGTCTTGGCCTTTCCGACGCCGCTTTCGCAAGATCCGAGGTTCCGTAATGACAGACCGTGGAGACGCAGTGCACCTGAGGCTGGCTGAGCCGCGCGACGCACCCGGCGTGCTCGACATCTACGCGCCGCTGGTCAGCGATACGATCGTCTCGTTCGAGGAGCAGGTCCCCAGTCTTGCCGAAATGACCCGCCGGATCGAAAACACGCTCGAGCGTTGGCCCTGGATCGTGGCGGAGGAGCAAGGGGAGCTTGCCGGCTATGCCTATGCGACTGCCTTTCGCGCCCGGCACGCCTACCGGTGGTCGTGTGAGGTCAGCGTGTACGTGGGCAAAACGTGGCGCCGGCAGCGACTTGGGGCAAGGCTCTACGAAAACCTGTTCTCGCGGTTGAGGCAACAGGGTTATCGCATGGCCTACGCCGGCATTGCGCTGCCCAACCCGGCGAGTGTCGCGCTGCACGAACGCCTGGGTTTTGCACCGATCGGCGTGTTCCCGGCGGCCGGGCGGAAACATGGGGCGTGGATCGACGTGGGCTGGTGGTCGCTCGGCCTGGACGTGTTGGGTTCGACGCCGGAAGAGCCGATTCCTCTGCAAGAGCTGGGGCGCAGTTTCTAAAACTTTTCAGTCACTTAAGGAGTAATCGCTCCCCGCTTGCGAAACGGGCTCTAATATGTGACCATTTAGTCACCTATGAGGACACAACCTTCGGAATCCAGCAGCTCCGCCGGGGAAGACGACGCCGTTTGGGGCGCTATGAACGATCCGTCGAGGCGCGCCATGCTGGATCTCCTGAGGGAGGGGTCGATGACCACGGGCGAACTTTGCGGACATTTCGAGTTCTCGCGATTCGCGGTCATGAAACACCTGAAGGTTCTCGAGCAGGCCGGGTTGGTCAT
>JANQPG010000008.1 GCA_028289545.1 Woeseiaceae bacterium | reverse complement strand
ATCACTAAGAGGCAAGCTCATGCGCAAACATCAAGTGCAGCTTGGCGGCGACGACGAGGAAAATGAGATCAACCTGACGCCGATGCTCGACGTCGTGTTCATCATGCTCATCTTCTTCATCGTCACCGCGTCCTTCATCAAGGAAGTGGGCCTGGACGTCAACCGTCCGGACGCGCCAACCACCGAAACCAAGCCCGAGGACGCCAATATCCTTGTGGTCATCGACGCCAACGACGACATATTCATCGATCGCCGGCTTATCGATCCGCGCGCCGTGCGCGCGAATATCGAACGTCTGCACGCCGAGAACCCGCAAGGGTCGGTCGTGATTCAGGCGCACAAGCGGTCGACGAACAAGTTGCTGGTGCAGATCATGGATGCGTCCCGGCAGGCCGGGGTGTACAGCATCTCGATCGCCGACAGTACGGGCTAGCAATCGGTAATTCCGGGGTGGCAGCGTGTGCCGCCTCATGAGAGGACTTTAGCAACATGCGAAAACAACAGCAGGCAGCTGAAGAAGACAATGAGATCAACCTGACGCCCATGCTGGACGTCGTGTTCATCATGCTGATCTTCTTCATCGTGACCGCTTCGTTCATCAAGGAGGCGGGTATCGACGTCAATCGTCCCGATGCGTTTACGGCGGAGCGGCAGGAAGATGCCGCCATCCTGATCGCTATCAGCGCGAATGACGAAATCTGGATCGACCGCAGGGAAGTGGAGCCGCGGGGGCTTCGAGAAGCCATCGAAAAGCTGCATCTCGAGAACCCACGAGGCTCGATTGTCATCCAGGCTGACGAGAATTCGACCCACGAAAAACTGGTGGCCGTCATGGAGGCGGCGAAGCAGGTCGGCGTGACCAACGTCGCCATTGCCTCCATCAACGACTGATGGAGGAACTGTGGGGCTGGAACCCGGTCAAAGACTGAGTCCAGCTTTGCGTGCCCGGCGGGAAGCCCGCAAGCTTTAAGGAGTGCATACATGATCGGCCGATACGCATTTTCCGTTGCCGTAGGTGTTGTCGTTACGATTAGCCTGTTGTTCATCATGAACATCCTGATCGTGACCGGAAAACAGGCGCTGACGAAACCGCGAGAGCGGGCTCAGCTCGAATTTGTGCGCGTGAAGCGCAATGAATCGCTGAACGTCGAGGATTTCACCCCCGAAAAGCCGCCGAAACCACCGGAAACGCCTCCGGAAACGCCGCCTCAGGACATCGATAACATCGATCCGGACGCGCCTTCTATCGCGATATCGGCGCCCACGGTGACTGCCGATACCAACATTGGCGGTCCGGGAGGCATGAACATTGCCGAGGGCGACTACCTGCCCATCGTTCGAGTCGCTCCGGTGTACCCGGCGCGTGCGCTGTCGCGCGGGCTCGAGGGCTATGTGGATCTCTCGTTTACGGTGACGACGGCAGGCACGGTCAAGGATCCGGTTGTCATTCAGTCGACCAGCAGCCTGTTCGAACGCGCGGCCATTCGCGCGGTGCTGAAATTCAAGTACAAACCCAGGGTTGTCGACGGCGTTCCGGTCGACGTACCCAACGTAAAAACGCGCATTACGTTTAAGATCGAAGGCTAGATCACACTGTTGTGGCGGGATCCCACAGTTTGAATAAGGAAACATCTGCATGAAGACCTATCGCCAATTTAGTGGCCAATTCAATGGCCAATTGATGCTGAAGTCGGCCGCGGTGTTGTTAAGTCTGCTCCTGTTTGCCGGTGGTGCGGCCTACGCTCAGGAAGAGCAGGACAACACCAAGACCAAGCAGGCGCAGGCCGTCAGTAAAGAGGTCTACGACCAGCTGCAGAAAGCCCAGGAACTGGTCGATGCGAAGGACAACGCGGGCGCGCTACGTATTGCCAACCGCCTGTACAACCCCGACAAGCTGACCGAGTACGAGCAGGCAAACGTCCTGAACTACCTGGGATTCATCTACTACAACATGGAAGACATTCCCAACGCGATCCGCTCCTACGAGCGCATGGTTGCGATCCCCAGCCTCGAGCCGCAGATGCTCAAGCAGACGACCTACACGCTCGCGCAGCTGTACACGATGGAAGAGCAGTACCAGCAGGCGCTGACGACGCTCGACAAGTGGTTCGTCATGGAGACCAATCCGGCGCCCGAGCCGTTTATCCTGCGCGCGCAGGCGCTGTATCAGCTGCAGCGCTTCAAGGAAATGATTGAGCCGATCGAAAACGCCATGCAGGTGGCTACGAATCGCGGCAACCCGATCAAGGAAGACTGGTACATCCTGCTGAGCTTCGCTTACTTCCAGGACGAGAACTACGCGAAGGTACGTGACGTTCACAAGATCCTGCTCGCCAACTGGCCGAAAAAACGCTACTGGTTCCAGCTCGCCGGCGCTTATACCGAGCTCGGAGAAGATCAGAACCTGATTGCCGCCTACGACGCGGCGCACACCCAGGGGCTGCTCGAGAAGGAAACGGAGTTCGTCACGATGGCGCAGCTCTACCTGCAGCGCGAGGTGCCGTACAAGGCCGCTACTCTCCTGGAAAAAGAAATGGAGTCGGGTCGGGTCAGTCAAGACGCCAAGAATTACCGGCTGCTGTCGCAGGCGTGGATGTTGTCGCAGGAAGACGCCAAGGCAATTCCGGCCTTGCGAGAAGCCGCGGCACGCAGCACCGATGGCGAGCTGGACGTCAGGCTCGGCAATTCGTACCTCAACATCGGTGAGCACTCGGATTGTGTCGCGGCCGTCCGCAACGGGCTGCGCAAGGGCGGGCTCAAGAGCCCCGATAACGCGCAGATTTCTCTGGGTATGTGCTTGTACAACCTGAAGGAGTACAACGACGCCAAGAGTGCGTTCCGCCAGGCCGCGAGAACGACGCGGTCGCGTCGCGTCGCAAACCAGTGGATTACGGTGATCGACGCGGAGATCGCGCGCAACGAGGCCATTCGAGAAGCGCGGCGGGCCGCCGAGAAGAAGCGCCAGGAAGTGGAAGAGCGGCGGGCGAGATCCGGCCGCGCGCCCTGATACCGCTGCCGTTTCCCTCGGAAAGCACCTAGTCTAAAAGGGGCGTTGACCCGCGGGGTCAGCGCCCCTACTATTTTGCCCCCATTGCAACGCGGATATACGTTTAATGCCCAGGATTGTCTACGTCACTGCCGACGGCGAGCGCCATGAAACCGAAGTCGAAAACGGCTACTCGATCATGGAAGGCGCAATCAACAACAACATCGACGGCATTGTTGCCGAGTGTGGCGGCGCCTGTGCGTGCGCGACCTGTCACAGCTACATTGACGAAGCCTGGAAGGACAAGCTGCCGGCGATGGACGACATGGAGGACTCCATGCTCGATGCCGCCTTTGAGCGCCGCCCGACGAGCCGCCTGACCTGTCAAATAGAGGTCAGCGACGAACTTGACGGGCTGGTAGTGCACGTGGCTGAAAACGACTATTGAAGAAGACCATTCGCAGCTGCAAAGCCTGGGCTCGAAAAAATCACAACCCTTAAAAGACTGGAGAAACAGCAGATGGCGATTCAAGCAGGAGAAAAAATGCCGGCCGGAGTCTTCGGCACGATGACCGACAGCGGCCCTGGCGCAATGTCGACGGACGACCTGTTTACGGGTAAGAAAGTCGTTTTGTTTTCGGTGCCGGGCGCGTTTACGCCGACCTGTTCGAACAATCATCTGCCGGGATTTGTGGATCACGCAGACGCCCTTCGGGCAAAAGGTGTAGACACGATTGCCTGCACGGCAGTCAATGACGTCTTCGTCATGCACGCCTGGGGCAAAGACCGCGGCGTCGAGG
This sequence comes from Woeseiaceae bacterium, assembly GCA_028289545.1. GTDB lineage: Bacteria > Pseudomonadota > Gammaproteobacteria > Steroidobacterales > Woeseiaceae > UBA1847. Next base: position 181,905 of record JANQPG010000008.1, on the reverse strand, counting down.
ACAACGTCGTGATGCTCGCTGACGGCAACGGCGAATACGTCAAGTCCCTCGGCCTGGAGCTGGATGCAACCGGGTTTGGCATGGGTCTGCGCGGTGAGCGTTTTGCGATTATTGTCGACGACGGCGTGGCCACGCACGTTGCGGTGGAAGCGCCGGGCAGCTTCGAAGTCAGCAGCGCCGAGGCGATTCTCGAGAAGCTCTGAGGTCTCGTTGCGAAGACCTGGATTCAGAAAGGCCGGCCAGTCGCCGGCCTTTTTTGTGCCGGCCTGATCGGTGACTTCAGAAGTACGCTCTTCGCCGTTGAGGTAGCACCTCGGGCGTGTGTTAGAGTCGTGTTTTGGTTCTTGAAACAAGAACGCGCTCTCCGATATCCCCGGAGCCCACGCAACAACAACAGCCAGGAATCGTCATGAATCAGCCCATTCGTTTGTGGCCGGCGTGCGTCGCCGTTGGCCTGAGTCTCCTTGCAGCGCCAGTTTTCGCAGCGGACGAACACCCTTTGGCGAGCCTGCCGCTCAGGACCATCGGTCCCGCACTGACGTCAGGTCGCATCTCGGATTTTGCGTTTCACCCAGAACACAAACACGTGTATTACACGGCGGTTTCCTCTGGCGGCTTGTTCAAGACGGAGAATAACGGCACGACGTGGACGCCGTTGTTCGACGGCGAGGGCTCGTACGCGCTGGGCGTCGTGGAACTCGACCCTTCGAACCCCCAGATCGTCTGGGTAGGCACCGGCGAGAACAATTCTCAGCGCAGCGTCGGCTTTGGTGACGGCGTATACAAGTCGGTCGACGGCGGTAAGACGTGGGCAAACGTCGGGCTGGCCGACTCCGGTCACATCAGCCAGATCTGGATCGACCCCGAGGACCCGGACACGGTGCTTGTCGCCGCGCAGGGCCCGCTCTGGAACTCCGGAGGCGACCGCGGACTGTTCAAAACCACCGACGGCGGCGCAACCTGGGCGCCCATACTGACGATTGACGAAGACACGGGTATCAACGAGTTCTTTGTCGATCCTCGCGACAGCGATCGTATCGTGGCGTCGAGCTATCAGCGACGCCGGCACGTCTGGACACTGATCAACGGCGGTCCCGGCAGCGGAATTCACCGGACGACCGACGGTGGCGCAACCTGGACCGAGATCTCGGCCGGCTTGCCCCAGGACAACATGGGCCGGATCGGGCTGGCCGGCGTCGCGGACGAGCCGGACCGGATCTACGCGATCATCGAAGCCAGCGACGAGGAGCGCGGCATCTACCACTCGGCCGATTTTGGGCTCAATTGGGAAAAGCGTTCGGATCACATGACGACGAGTCCGCAGTACTACAACGAGCTCGTCGTCGATCCTGGCAATCCGGAGCGAGTCTATTCGCTGGATACGTTCACCCACGTTTCGGAAGACGGCGGCCGTTCCTGGACCCAACTTGGCATCGAGCATCGTCATGTCGACGATCACGCGCTCTGGATCGACCCGGACAACTCAGCGCATCTCATCATCGGCGGAGACGGCGGCATATACGAGAGTTTCGATTCGGGCGCCAACTGGCGGCACATCGGCAACCTGCCCATTGTGCAGTTCTATCGCATTCAGCCAGATTACGCGGAACCGTTTTACAACGTTTGCGGCGGCACCCAGGACAACAATTCGCTGTGCGCACCGTCGCGCACGACGCTGCGTCACGGCATCACCAACGGCGACTGGAATCTGATCCTGTTCGGTGACGGCTACGAACCGCAGTTCGATCCGGAAGACCCGAACATCATCTATACGCAGTATCAGTACGGCGGCCTTGCGCGCTACGACAAGACCAGTGGAGAGCGGCTCTTCATCGTGCCGCATCCGGGCAGCGGCGAAAACAACTACAAGTGGAACTGGAACACGCCGTTGCTTGTCAGCCCGCACAACAGCAAGCGCCTTTACTACGCCGCCGAGAAGCTCTTTCGCTCCGACGACCGCGGCAACAGTTGGCGGGCGGTCAGCCCGGACCTGACCCGCCAGCTCGACCGGAATGCACTGGAGGTGATGGGCCGCGTATGGAGCGTCGACACGATCGCCAAGAACGACTCGACGTCGATCTACGGCGCCGCGATTGCGTTGTCCGAAAGCACGCTCGTCGAGGGTCTCATCTACGTAGGTACCGATGACGGCGTCATGAACGTGACTGAAGACGGTGGGCAAAACTGGCGCCGAGTCGATACGTTCCGCGGCGTGCCGGACATGTCGCTCATCGAGGATGCCGTTGCGTCGCTGCACGATTCGGACGTGGCTTATGCAACGATCGACAATCACAAGCGCGGCGATCACAAACCGTACGTCCTCAAGACGGAGAACCGCGGGCGCAGCTGGTCGCTGATATCGGGTGATCTCCCGGAACGCGGCTCGGCGCATACGATTGTCGAAGATCACGTCGACCCGGATCTGCTGTTTGTCGGCACCGAGTTCGGCGTGTTCTTCACTCAGGACGGCGGTGCATCCTGGCATCGGCTGAAGACCAACTTTCCGACAATTTCCGTTCGAGACATTGAGATCCAGCGTCGCGAGAACGATCTCGTCGTCGGCACCTTCGGACGCGGAATCTACATTCTCGACGACTACTCTCCGTTGCGCACCAAAGCGGGTGACCTCGAAGCGAGCCACCTGTTCGGCGTGCGCGACGCCTGGTCTTACGTTGTCGGCGACCGTTTCGGGGTGGGTGAGAAAGGCTTTCTTGGCGCCAACTTCTACACAGCGCCGAATCCGCCGTTCGGCGCCGTATTTACCTATCGGCTCGCGGAAGGTTTCGAAACGGCTCGTGACACCCGCCGTAAAGCCGAGATCGAGGTCGAGAAGGCGGGCGGGGACACACCGTACCCTTCATGGGATGCATTGCGCTCGGAAGACCGCGAGGAAGATCCCGCCGTTCTGCTCATCGTACGCGACAGCAACGGTGAGGTGGTTCGCCAGGTACAGGGTGAGGCCTCTGCAGGCCTGCACCGCACCGCCTGGGATCTTCGCTGGCCGCCGATCGATCCGGTGAACCTGGCGCCGCCGGGATTCCGGGTGCCGTGGGCAAGCGATCCGCAAGGGCCGCTCGTCGCGCCGGGCCGCTATACCGTCACTCTGGCTGTGCGTCGGGACGGCGAACTGACCGAGCTGACCGGCCCGGAAGCCTTTGCGGTCAAGTCGATGCCGCAGGGACCCGAGACGAGTACCCAGCCGGCTGCCGTGCTGGCATTTCAGAAGAAGGCCGGCGAGCTGTATCGCGCGGTTTCCGGCGCAAACGCGTTGGCCGGAGAGCTGAACCGGCGCGTCGATCATTTGAAGGTTGCGATTCCGCGGACACCCGCCGCGGGTGAAGACCTTGAGCAGAGGCTGCGCGCCGTCGAGGATCGTCTTGACGAACTGCTCGTTCTGCTCGACGGCGATCGCACCGTGTCCTCCCGGAACGAGCCCGTACCCTGGTCCATCACTCAGCGCGCCGGGGTTGTCTACGGCCTGCTCCTGAACGTGCGCTCGGACGTGCCCGCCATGTACGAGGAATCGTACGACGTGGCGGCCGGAGAGTTTCGTGATGCGCTCGCGCGCCTCAGGGCCATCGAGACGGACTTGAGAACGCTGGAAACGGAACTCGAGCGGCTGGGTGCGCCGCATACGCCCGGTCGCGTACCCGAGTGGAGCGACTGACCGCGCTTCGGCGCGATCAGCCGCTGTCGGCTCGACGTCTCGTAGCCGCGCTGCGGCTAGGAGAGTGCTTCGGTGAGTTCTGGCACGACGCTGAACAGATCGCCGACGAGGCCAATGTCCGCCACCTCGAAAATAGGCGCTTCCTCGTCCTTGTTGATGGCGACGATCGTGCCCGCGTCTTTGATGCCCGTCAGGTGCTGGATGGCGCCCGAGATGCCGATCGCGAGGTAGAGATCGGGCGCAATGATCTTGCCCGTCTGGCCGACCTGCATCTCGTTGGGGACGTAGCCCGCATCGACGGCGGCGCGGGATGCGCCGACGCCGGCGCCCATGGTGTCCGCCAGCTTGTAGATGATGTCGAAGTTCTCTGAACTCGCAAGCGCCCGGCCTCCCGACACGACGCGCGCCGCCGTCTGCAGATCCGGTCGGTCGGACGCGCCGGTCTGGAGTTCGACAAAGCGTGTGTGGCCGGGGATCTCGGCGGCGGGTTCGACGCTTTCGATCGTTGCGGCGGCGTTCTCCGAACCGACGGCCCGGTAAGAGGCCGTGCGGACCGTGGCCACCACCTTGCTGCCGGCCGGCGCCTCAACGGTGACGATGGCGTTGCCGGCGTAGATTGGTCGCTTGAAGACCATGGGCGCTTCGACGCTCATGATGTCGCTGATCTGGTTGACGCCGAGCAGCGCCGCTACCCGCGGCATCAGATCCTTGCCAAACGTTGTCGATGGTCCCAGCACGTAATCGTAGTCCGCGGCGAGTTCGACCAGCTGCGGGGCGATCGCCGCGGCAAGAGCGTGAGCGTGTACGGCGTGAGCGATCGTGACGACCTTGGTGACGCCGTCGAGTGCGGCAGCCTGTTCGGCAACGGCTGAAGGGTCCGCGGCGAACACGACAACGTGCAGCTCAGCGCCGTCGATATCGGCTGCGCAGCGGGCACATTTTGCGGTACTCGGATTCAGTGTGTCGCCGTCATGCTCGGCAACCAGCAGTACGTTGGCCATCAGATGAGTCCTTTGTCTTTCAGGGCCGCGACGAGACTGGCGACGTCGTCGACCATAATGCCTTTCTCGCGCTGAGCCGGCGGAGCAAACGCCGTTTCCGAGATTGCGGGGGCGCCGTCGATACCGAGGTCGGCAACGGCAACGGTGTCCAGCGGCTTCTTCTTCGCTTTCATGATGTCCGGCAATTTTACGTAGCGTGGTTCGTTGAGCCTCAAGTCCGTCGTGATGACCGCCGGCAGATCCACCTCGATGGTCTCAAGGCCGGCGTCGACTTCCCGGGTGACCGTTGCCGCGCCGTTCTGGAACGTAATGTTCGAGGCAAACGTCGCCTGCGGACGGCTCCAAAGTGCAGCGAGCATTTGCCCCATCTGGTTGTTGTCGTCGTCGATGGCCTGCTTGCCGAGCAGGACAAGATCGGGCGATTCGCGTTCGATGATCGACAGCAGTACACGCGCGCGGCTGAGCGGATCGACGGACTCTGGCGTTTCGACCAGTATGGCGCGGTCAGCTCCCATGGCCAGGCCCGTGCGGAGCTGCTGCTGAGCGTCCTGCGAACCCATCGAAATGACGATGACCTCGCTGGCCTCGCCGCGCTCCTTGATGCGCAGAGCTTCTTCGAGCGCAATCTCGTCGAAGGGATTGATGCTCATTTTGACGCCGTCGGTTTCGACGCCACTGCCGTCGTTCTTGACCCTGACGCGCACGTTGTAGTCCACGACGCGCTTCAGGCCCACTAGTATTTTTTCCACGTGATTGTTTCTCCGGACTTCGGGAAGGTTGCTGCGAGGGCGTGGCGCCTCTCGGCGGCCAGGTATTGTCTCCGAGCGACCCGAGGTGTACAAGAGTCGGCAATCCGTCCCGAGGAGTTTCCCGGCATGTCCGAGCGCGAGAGCGTCGTAATAGCCGCCGCAGAGCTTGCGGCGGAGATTGGGTTCGAGGACCTGGTTGTTCTCGATTGCCGCTTCGATCTTAAGGATCCGACCGCGGGCCGCCGCGCTTGGGAGGTGTCGCACATTCCCGGCGCGCATTACGCCGACCTGGATCGCGATCTGGCCGCCGCCGTATCGCCCATGACGGGCCGCCACCCGCTGCCGGATGCGGACCGGATGGCGCGGCGTTTTTCGGAGTGGGGTATTGGCCAGGGAACGCGGGTCGTCGTTTACGATGCGGCCAGTGGCGCCATCGCGGCACGCGCTTGGTGGCTGTTGCGTTGGCTGGGGCATCCCCGGGTTGCCGTTCTGGACGGCGGCATCGACGCCTGGATCGCGGCAAAGCTGCCTCTGGAGACGGAGGCGCCGAGGCCAAGCTCCGCACAGTTCGAGGGCGCGCCGCGCAGCGACTGGGTGGTTACAACCGAAACGGTCAGCGACCCCGGCTTTTCACGGCAGCGACTCCTGGACGCGCGAGATGCGTCCCGTTTCCGAGGGGAGCAGGAGCCGATCGATCCGGTTGCGGGCCATATCCCCGGCACGACCAATCTGCCTTTCAGCGAGACGCTCGACGGCACTGGGCTGCTCAAAAGCCCCGCCGAGCTGCGAGAGCTTTTCGCCTCTCGCCTTCAGGGGGACCTGGAAGCGCCCTGGGGCGTCATGTGCGGGTCGGGCGTAACCGCATGCCATCTCGCGCTTGCGGCGGAATACGCGGGTCTGAGGGCGCCTGCCGTGTACGTTGGCTCTTTCAGCGAGTGGATACGCGATCCGGAGCGGACCGTGGCGACGCTCACCGATACCTGATGGCATCGCGATGGGCTGCGGAACCATCGTGAACTTAATGCGCCAAAGACCCTACGGGTGAGGCGCGTTCACAGGCCGGGGGAACACGATGGGACGGTTATGTACAGCACCGGGATTGCTCAATAAAACCTATTATAAACAATCGATTATATTTCTTATATCAAGTGGATTATTAGCTTGTGCAGGGCAGGGTGAGCCGGCAGCGGACGGCGGCTCGGGGGCACGGGACGACGTTTCGGATTGCATCTCGGTGGCCAGTGTTCGAGACTATCGGATATTGGATGACGCGAGCCTGATCATTTGGGCCCACCACCAGCGCCAGTATCAGCTTTTGCTGGCGAGGCCGGCGCGGAGTCTGCGCCACGCTGACAGACTGAGCTTCGTCGGCCGCGGCGGTCGAATCTGCTCCGGATCAGGCGAGTTGGTCATCCGGAACGGAGTAATGGTCGAAAAGGTACGTGTGGACTCGGTTTTCAGGGTTTCCGAATCGGGTATCGCGTCACTGATGGAACGCCGAAGTCCAGAGACTCAGGCGGACCCACGAACAACAGCACCCGCACCAGGCGAAAACGGTGCAGAGGTGGAAGAGCTCGACTAGACGCTGGATTCAGCAGCGCCTGGTTTAAGCAATCCGCAATCTCCGTGCGGACCCACCCGACCAGCCGAACCGGCTGGTCGGGTTTTTTATTGCCTGGTTACTTGTGCGTCGGTCGCTGGCGCGACACGCTTGCGGTATTCTGCGCCCCGGTCGACGATCCGGCGACTTAAGCAGCACTGCGCGCCGCAGTACGAGAGACGCATGAACACAGGCATAGCAACGAGCCGCGCACTCGCGGACGTCAAATACGAGATCCGCGGCTCCCTGGCGCACCGCGCCTTCGAACTCGAGAAGCGCGGCTACGAGATCATCTCGCTCAACATCGGCAACCCCGGGTTGTTTGGTTTCCGCACTCCGGAGACGATGCGCCTGGCCATGATCGAAAACCTCGGGCAGGCCGAACCGTACTGTCACCAGAAAGGCATTTTTCCGGCGCGCGAAGCTGTGGTGATGCAGCAGCAGAACCGCGATGTAGACAATGTGACGGCGGACGACGTGTTTATTGGCAACGGCGTCAGCGAACTGATCGATCTATCGCTGCGTGCGCTCTTGAATCCGGGAGACGAGGTACTTGTTCCCAGCCCGGACTATCCGCTCTGGTCGGCTGCGGTAACGCTCAACGGCGGAGTCGCGCGCTTTTATCCGTGCCCACCGGAACTCGGCTTTCAGCCCGATCTCGAGGCGCTTGCCGGTATGGTCAACAGCCGGACGAGGGCCATTGTCGTCATCAACCCGAACAACCCCAGCGGGGCCGTGTATCCGCGCGAAACGCTGACGGCCATTGCCGCTCTGGCCGCGGAAAAGGGCCTTGTGGTCATGGCGGACGAGATCTACGACCAGATGGTCTACGATGACGCGGAGTTCGTGCCGATGGCAACCATCGCTCGCGACGTTCCGTGCATTACGCTATCGGGACTCTCGAAAGTGTACCGAGCCTGCGGCTATCGAGTGGGTTGGTGCGTGTTCAGCGGCGATACTGAACGTGTGCGCGACTACATACACGCCATGGAGCTGTTGTCGGCGCTGAGGCTTTGCTCCAACGTCCCGGCCCAGTGGGCCGTGCAGACGGCGCTCGGCGGCTTCCAAAGCATCGAGGGTCTCGTGAACCCCGGCGGCAGACTGTATCAGTCGAGGCAAACGATCATCGAACGCATCGCCGGCAGTCCCTACCTTAGTGTGGTAGCACCCATGGGGGCGATGTACGCGTTCGTCCGGCTCGACAAGCGTTTTGCCGGTAAACTCGACGATCGTGCGTTTGCCCAGGAACTGCTGGAAAAGCAGCATGTGCTCGTCGCGCCCGGCAGCAGCTTCAATACGCCTTACACGGATCACTTCCGGATCACGACGCTGCCCGATAGCGAGACTCTGCATCGCGTCTTCGACCGTGTCGACGATCTGCTCGTGCAGCATGCCTAGAACTTGCCGGTCAGGACCCTGACGTCGTGTACCGCTGGCTTGTACCCGCGGTCAGCGAAGGCGCCGTTGTCGTTACCGCTAACCGGAGACTGGCCCGCTCGCTGTCGGCGGATTACGCAGGCAGCATGTTGGCGGCCGGGAGCGCCGCCTGGGCAACCCCTGAAATTGTTCCCTTTCGCCGCTGGCTAAAAACACTGTCGGCGTCGGCAAGCGGGCCGCAAGCGTCTTGCCTGAGTCAGGCGCAGGCCAGAGTGCTGTGGGAGCGCTGCCTGTCCTCCGAGTTGGGCGAGGCGCCGGAAAATCTCGCCGCGCTGGTTCGCGCCTCCGAGCAGGCCTGGTCGATGGCCGCCGCTTTCGAAGTGCCGTTGGCGGAGCTGCTGGAGCAAGCCGAAAACCGCGATCAAGGCGTTTTCGCGCGCGCACTACGGCGCTACCTCGAGGCGCTGGACACGGAGGGTTGGGTCGACGAGGCATCGCTGACGGCGCGGATAACCGACTTGGCCGAGCGCGGCCAGCTGGCCGTGCCGGCGAGCCTCGTCGTTGCCGGCTTCGATCGATTGACGCCGGCTGCCGACAGACTGTTTGCCAGCCTCGAGAAGCACGGCTGCCGGCTATCCAGGCGGACTCAGCCCGCCGCTGCACCCATCCCGACGCGTGCTTGCCCCGACCGCGAGGCCGAGTGGCGAGCGGCCGGGCACTGGGCTCGGGACGTGCTCAGTCGGGATCCCGAGCAGCGACTGGCCGTCGTGGTCAGCGGGCTCGAAAAACATCGAGATGCTGCGGCGCGCCTGATCCGCGAGGGCCTGACGCCGGGCTGGCAGACTGAAGGGGGTGGGGCGCAGGCTGCCGTCAACGTGTCGCTCGGAGCGACTCTGGATAGCTACCCTGCGATCTCGGTGGCGTTGCTCGTGCTGCGCTGGCTCGGCGGCGCGCTGACCAGCCGCCAGCTGGGCGTGCTGCTGCGCAGCAGCACAATCGGCGTCGAACGTTCGGATGCCAGGGCTCGCCTCGAGCTTTCGCTCCGGGAAATTGCCTCGCGGGAGTGGACGCCGGTGCGCGTAATTCGCGTACTGGGGCGACTCGCAAAGGATCCGGATACCGAAGACTTCTTCGAACGTCTGAAAGCGCTCGATGCACTGCTGCGTGAGCAGCCGCAGCGGGCAACGCCAGGTGGGTGGGCGAGCGTTTTCGACGCCGCGCTGAGGACGCTCGGTTGGCCGGGCGCTCTGTCGTTGACGAGCGACGAGCAACAGCTCGTCAACCGCTGGCGCGATCTGCTCAACGAGTTCGCCGAACTGAGGCGCGTGATTGGCGTATGCACGCTGGGTGAGGCCGCAGCCCGCGTCCGACAGCTTGCGGCGGATGCCGTGTTTCAACCCGAGGACACCGGCGCGGCGGTAACGGTCCTCGGTCCGCTGGAGGCCGCGGGTCTCGAATTCGATGCGCTGACCATCACCGGGCTCGACGCGGCCAGTTGGCCGCCACCGGGTCGACCGACGCCGCTGATTGCGCGCGCGATCCGCACGGGCTACGGGCTGCCCGACGCGACCCCGGACGACACCCGGGCGTTTGCGCTGCGGGTGTTGGAGCGTTTGAGCGGTAGTGCAGCGGCGGTTACAGGCAGTTATGCCGCTGTCGACGGCGACAGCGAGCAGGCTGTGACGACGCTTCCGGCGGTGCGGGAGGATGCGTCCGCCGGCGAAGATCCGGGTTGGCACGCAACGGCATTGAGTCAGCTGTGTCGCGTCGTGCCGGTAGCGGACGATCCCGTACCACCCGTCGCCGATGACGAGGCGATTCGCGGCGGCGCGGGTACCATCGATTGGCAGCTCAGGGAGCCGTTTGCCGCTTTTGCGAGCGGGCGCCTGGGTATTCGCCGCGTAGGCCCGTTTGCCGAAGGTCTGACGCCTCAGTTGCGCGGCAACCTGCTGCACGAGGCGCTGTTTCACCTGTATGCAACCCTGCCCACGCAGGGACAGGTTCGCGCCTGGCTCGGCGACGATCTCGAAGCCCGACTGCGCGACGCCAGTCGCCGCGCGATTGCGCGTCATCGGGTAGCAGCCGGCAGCACACTCGAGCGGCTGTTCGATCTCGAAGAGCGGCGCATGCGCACTCTGCTCGAGCGGGTCGTAAAGCTGGACGCCGAGCGCCCCCCGTTTCGTGTGTCGAGCGTGGAAGGCCGCGAGGACGGGCGCCTCTGGGGACTGAACCTGTCGTTGCGTCACGATCGGGTCGACGAGTCGGCGGATGGTTCATTGCTGATACTCGACTACAAGACGGGCGCGCGGAAACGGTTTGCGGTCAAGGGAGAACCGGTCGACTATCAGCTTGTCGTCTATGCCGCGGCGCAGGCGGCTTCCGTGAGCGATCTTGGCCTCGTGAACGTCGATAGCCGCGACGTTGGCATCGACGGGGTGGGCGTGCACCTGAGCGGCGATGCAGATTTTGCCGAGACGCTCAAAGGCTGGGTAGAAACGGTGGCGGAAGCGGCCGCGGGACTTGCCCGCGGTGACGTTCGGATCAACCGCGCGCAGAGCGCGCGTGATGCGCGCCCGCTTGCCTTGTTGAGCCGTTACCAGGAGTTGGTTCGCAGTGTCCGCTAGAGCACTCGAACTGGCTGATGAAGAGGCGCGGCGCGATGCGCTCGACCCGGAGCGTTCCTTCATCGTTCAGGCCCCGGCGGGTTCGGGGAAGACGGAGCTGCTGATTCAACGTTACCTCGGTTTGCTGGCAACGGTTGATCTACCCGAGGAGGTGGTCGCGATTACGTTTACCCGTAAGGCGGCCGCCGAAATGCGAACCCGCGTAATGGCGTCGCTTGCGCGCGCCGCCGAGGGGCAGGACGAAGAGACGCTCAAGCCGCACGAACGCATTACCCATCGCGCAGCGAGACAGGTGCTGAGCCGCGATGCCGGGAAGAGCTGGCATATTCGCAGTCACCCACAGCGTCTGCGTATTCAGACCCTCGACAGTCTCAATGCGTCGCTCAGCCGAATGCTGCCGGTGACTGCCGCGGCCAACGTCGCCGGTAACGCTGTAGCCGACGAGGCGGCGCTGCGTTCGCTGTACCGCGAGGCGGCGGCCGCGACGCTCGAATGGATTGTCGGCGACAACGCCTACCGCGACTCCATCGAACGCCTGCTCCTGCATCTCGACAACGACACGGGACAATACGTCGGCTATTTGGCGGACATGCTGGGGCGCCGCGATCAGTGGATGCCGCTCGTCGGCAGCGGTCAGCTGGACGAACGCGAGTTTTCCGAGCTCAGGGGGTCGCTCGAGGCCAATCTGAAGAGCGTTTCCGACGGCGAACTGGAGAGACTTCAAAAGCGTGTTCCGCCGGAGCGCTTCGAGCGTCTCGCATCGCTCGGCGCGTTTGCGGCTTTGCGATTGGCGGAGCAGGGTCGCGACGACCATCCGATCTGCCGCCTTGCTGGGCCGCCGAGCGACGTCCCCGGCTGGTGCGGCGTTGCCGAGTTGCTGTTGACCAAAAGCGGCAGCTGGCGTGCCCGGCTCACCAAGGGGGAAGGCTTTCCGCCCGATGCGAAAGCCGAGAAGGCCGAGCTGTTCGAGCTCATGGAAGAGTTCGATCGCGATCCGGGGTTTCGGTCTGCCCTCAACGGCATGCGCAGTTTGCCGCCGGAGCGCTACGACGATGGTCAGTGGGCCGTGCTGGTGGCGTTGATCAAGGTGTTGCCGCTGGCCGTTGCCGAGCTGCGCCTGCTGTTTGCCCGGCGCTCGATGACGGACTTCGTGGAAATTGCGCAGGCGGCGGGCGAAGCGCTTGGCACCGCCGAGCAACCCAGCGATCTCATGCTGCTGCTCGATCACCAGATCAAGCACCTGCTGGTCGACGAGATGCAGGATACGTCGCTCGCGCAGTACGAACTCATTCGTGCGCTGACACGGGGGTTCAGCAAAGGCGACGGCCGGACGCTGTTTTGCGTCGGCGATCCGATGCAGTCGGTGTACCGCTTTCGCAACGCCGAGGTGACCCAGTTTCTCGCGGCCCGCAACCAGGGAATAGGCGACGTTGCGCTGACGCCGCTCACCTTGCGGCGCAACTTCCGTTCCGGCGGGGGACTCGTCGATTGGTACAACACGGTGTTTCCTTCGGTGTTCCCTGCCGAGGACAACCCGGTCACTGCGGCCGTCAGTTATGCGAGCGCGGTTAGCGCGGAGCCGTGCCGCGGTTACGGCAGCGTACATTTGCACGCAAGCAGCGGCAGCAGCCGCCTCGGCGAAGCCGAAAAGGCCTGCGCCCTGGTTCGCGACCTGCTCGAGTCGCACCCGAACGAGTCCGTTGCGGTGTTGGTTCGCGGCCGCACCGTGCTGCCGGAACTCCTCGCGGCGCTGCGTGAGATCGGGATCTCGTATCGCGCCGTGGACATTGATCGCCTGACGGACCTGCCGGAAGTGATCGAACTGTTGGCGCTGACGAGGGCTGCCGTGCACCCGGCCGACCGTCAGGCGTGGCTTGCGCTGCTCCGATCTCCCTGGATAGGGCTCAACTGGCTGGATCTGCACGCCCTGGTCAAGAACGACGCAACCGCCGGCGTCTGGGAGTTGATCGAAGACTCTGAGCGCCGCGCGGCGCTCAGCAATGAGGGTCGGCGTCTGCTGGAACGCGCTCGACCGGCCCTGGCCGAACTGCGCAAGCCCCGACGTTTCGAGTGTCTGCGTGATGTCGTCGAACGCGTCTGGCTGATGCTCGGAGGGCCTGCGATTGCCGGCGCACCCGACGCCATCGACAACGCCTACCGCCTGCTCGACGTCATCGGTCGCATGGAGCGTTCCGGAACACTCGACGACGTGGCCGAACTCGAGGCGGAGCTCGATCAGGAACGCGTTTCCAGCGCCGCGGACAGTCGCTTGAGCATTATGACGATGCACAAATCGAAGGGGCTCGAGTTCGATCATGTTGTGCTCTACGGGCTGGGGCGCACCGCCCGCGTTGCGGGTAGTGAGGTCATGAGCTGGTTCGAGCTTCCGGGATCGGTGGGGCAGACGCGGAGGTTGCTTGCGCCCGTCGCGCCAAAGGCTGAAACCGAAAAAGACGCGGTACACCAGTACATACGTACGATCGCAACACAGCGCGACCGGCTGGAGACGGCCCGTTTGTTGTACGTCGCCTGTACGCGCGCGAGAAAAACCCTGCATCTCGTCGGCAACCTGAGGGTCGATGCCAACACCGGGGAGCCGGCGGGCGCCGATCCGAGGAGTCTCCTCGGTTTGCTCTGGCCTGGCCTCGCCGACGATTTTGAAGCGGCTCTGACTGAACCCGAAACTCCTGATCGCGACGAGGACAGTGTGCTCGTGGAACCGCAACTTCGGCGTTTCGACCAACCCTGGGAGCTGCCGGCGTTTGCCGCCTTGCCGGGGCAAGGTCAGCGATCCACGCCGGCTCTTCCTGCCGAAGTGAGCTACGACTGGGTCGGTTCGGAGGCGCGGTTTGCCGGCACGCTCGTGCATCGATGGCTACAGCGCGTAGCGCTTGGGCAGGTTCGACTCGATGAGTTTTCCCAGCCTGCCGGCCGCGCCTATCTCGATGCGTGGTTGAACGAACTTGAGCTGGAGTCCGACGCGCGCGCTGACGTTGCCGGACGAGTGCAGCGCGCACTCGAGATTATGCAGAGCGACGAGCGGGGGCGTTGGCTCGTAGAAGGGCGCGGCCACGCCGAACTGTCGCTGACGGGCGTCGTCGACGGCGAGCTCGTGACCGGCGTTATCGATCGCGTCCGTGTCGATGGCGATACCCACTGGATCGTCGACTACAAGACCAGCAGCCACGAAGGCGGTGATCTCGACGGTTTTATCGGGGAACAGAGTCGCCGATATCGTGATCAGCTGGAACGCTACAAGACACTGTACGAGGCGTACGCCGGAGTACCGGCACGTTGTGCGCTGTACTTTCCGTTACTGGGGCGTTTTGTCGATGTCGATGTTTAGTGGGCAGCCCACTAGCGCGGCTAGAGCTGTCCTTCCAGGCGGAGCTCGTACTGACCGTTGTCATCCGGTGTGCCGAGAAAACGCAGTTGCCGCGTAAGCGACTCGTCGGCAGCAGCCTTCGCAGACAATTTAGCAATGAAACGGTAGCTCCGATCAGCACCGATATCGAAGCGACCGGCTACGTCGAAAACCCCATCGGTATCCTCGACGCTTGCCGTGACGCCCGTGTCCTCCGTGAAGAAGTCCGCGCGGTAGCCACCGAGCGGCGCCTGCCTGTGAATGTCGGCGACCAGGAGATTGGCGACCTCTACACGACCGACGGCTGTTGTTGGCAGTCCTTCCTCGAGCTCCAGGCGCACGATTTGCAGGTTTGCGCTCCCGTCAACACGCCCCATCTGCAAGGCTTCGGCGAGTGCGGCAAGGCCAATAGATGCAGTGAGGTCACTGATGCCGAGTTTGCCGCCGGCCGAAACGCTGAAGCGACCCTCGATGAAACCTGAAACGGGTTCCGCCGACACGTCGGCCGTGAGTTTGCCGGTCAGAAGTGAGAGCGGGCGTGTCCGCCAGTGGAGGTCACGCAGGTAGACGCCCGCGACGCTGGCATGTTCGGCACGGCCGCTCCAGACGGTACCGGAGATATCGGCAAGCGAGAGTTCCGGCGGCGCGGCGACGTGATAAACAAAGCGTGCAGGTACGAGGGTGACGATACCGATCAGGCAGGCCAGTACTCCGGCAAGCCACAAAAAGCGTTGTTGCATCAGCGCTGGCGCTCCAGCGTAAGCGTTGCGTTGACGCGGCCGGGTTCCGCGCGAGCAGCGACCGACAGGCTGCCGGCCTGTACGTGCATGGCGTGGCGACTGCTGAGGTCCCCGAGCCACAGAACCAGGGAGTCGAAAGCGACATCCTCGAACTCGACCCGAATGCCTGTGCTGGTCGTGGGCTGGCTGCGGCGCATGGCGCTCAGCAGGTTGCGCGCGCGCAGCGTGGTGTCGACCACGACCACGGGTGTCTGGTTGCTGATCGGTACGTTACTTTGCCGACCGGCGGCACCCGATCCACGCAGTTCCGCTACTCGCTGTAGCGTGGCCAGACCGCTCTCCCAGTCACCCACGTTTTCCCGCATGGCGTTGTGGCGGTTGTCGAGCGGCGTCCAGATCAGGAACCAGAGGACGGCAAACACAACGACAACGGCGCATACGGCCACCATGATGCGCTCGCGCGGCGCCAGCGTTTCGAACCAGTCTTTCATGCGCCGGTCTCCCGGATCTGGATGCGGCTGTTGACCCTGCCGTCCTCGTCCTGATTGGTGGCCTGAATGGATGCGCTGAAGCGACCGGAGTCGCCGACGAGTTGCTGGATCTTGTCGAGCGTGGCGACGTCCGGCGCGGTCAGGCGGATGTCTATGACGCCGGCTCGATAGCTGATTGCCTCGACGGTGGCTTCTCGATGCTGGCTTACGGCCGTTGCGAGTTCCATGAGGGACGGCAGGAATACCTGCCGGGTGTTGCCGCTGTTGCCGCTCAGCTGGCGCATCAGCGAGTCGGCAGTGCCCATCGGGTCGGCAGGTGTCCGGCTGTCGCCCGTGAGTTGCTGATAAAGCGCCGAGTATTGTTGCTCCAGGGCGGCTTGCTGCCGCGCCAGCTGGACGTAGTCGACGCCCTTGCCGGCAAGGCCGATCAACAGCGCGCCGACAAGCAGGCCGGCGGCGATTCGCCAGGGCCGCAAGACACCGGCGATTTCCGTTTTCTTGCCGTAGGGCCCCTGCAGCAGGTTGATGCCCGCGCCCGCGGCAATCGTTGCGGCAAGCCTCGTGAACCCGTCATCGTCCATGAGATGCACGTCGACGCTCGAGAGTTCGCTGCGCAGGGCGTTGAAGTCGTGCTGATACGCCTCGGCTGCTCCCGCATCACACCAGGCCACCAGGTGCCGGGCCGCGGCCTGTGCCGGCTCGTCGTCGCTCGCCGGATCGGATTCCGGCTCCGTCGTGTCGGCAGGCTGGGCTTCCTCGAGCAGGCCCGCGAATCCCAACGCGTCGCTGGGCTGGACACCTTCGATCGCAAACTCGAGGTCGCCGCCATCATTGAGCATGACGGCGGTGCTGGTTGCGAACATGCTGATAGTGTTGGGTACCCGCTGCACGCCGTGGTAGTCGGCCACGATGCGGTAGGGATGAATGCCGGCATCCTGTAAACGTTCAAGCCAGCCATCCAACGCCTGCCGGTCTACGACGGCGACCGGTAGCAGGCCGCTCTCGCGGTGTGCGCCCGTGGCAAAATGCAGATCGTCAATATCCGTCGCCAGCTGGTCTTCCAGTGCGAACGGCACGGCAGCACGTAGCTTGGCGCCGGACCTGATCGGCAGATCGACGTTCATCGTGGCGACATCGCCGCCGGGCGCCAGAACGATTACGGGCAGCTCCGGAGCCGCCGCGTGCGCCTCGGTGAGCGTACCCGTCGTCACCTGGGTTTTTACCGTGCCGTTTCCATCGGCGACGATCCAGCGTGCGACATCGGCGTCGGATAGAGGGAGCTTGATGACGAGAAAATCGGCCATGGGTGTAGCTATGTTCCGGTGTCAGGGATTAAACGGTGCCGAGGCTGCGCAGAATCGGGACAACATCGCCCTGCGCCGTACGCTCGAGCATGCTGTACAAAGTGATACGCACGGTAGCAATCTGCACGACGACCTTCAATTGAAAATAGCGCGTGCTTTCGTCGAGTTCGGTGAGCGTTTCGTCGGTTACCAAGGTCGCGAAGGTGTTCTGGTAGTCCGGAAATCCGCCCGATTCGCGCTCCGAGATTAGCCCTTCGACGTCGCTTGCGGTCAGGTTCTCGTCCAGCGACTGCAGGACGGCAAACGTGGCCGTGTTGACGTTGATTTCAGTTCGCCCGGGCAGGGCAGTGACATGCGGTTCCAGCACACGCAGGATCTGCCGCTCCATGCCGTCGAGAGCGGCCAGCTCGCTGACGCTCGACAGCGGTTGATTCGGCGGCCGGTACGGTGGCGTCAGCCCCGTGTAGATGCCATCTTCGGCGCCGTTCGGAAACGACGCGTCGCGGTCGGTGTCCACCCAATCCGCCGCGATGCCGGCAAAACGCGGGTCGATGTCGAGGCTCGCCAAAAGCCGCTCGAATTGCTGCAGGGCAAGCTCGTCGACCTGACCGTTGCTGTCGACGAGATTGTTGATATTGAAGCGCCCTTGCAGATCCGTAATCTCGCCGCTGACCGTGCCGCCGTCGATCGGTAGCCCGGGCAGTTCGCTGGCCCAGATTTCGCCCAGATGATCGGTATCGGAGTTCGCGAGATCGTCAGCCAGTATCGAGGCAATCCAGCTTTCCGCGCCCAGCGCAACCTGCACTGCCTGATCCCGATACAGCAATGACGTCGTGCGGCGGGCCTCCATGCCGGCGTCGAAAGACAAAGAGTAGGCCGTAATGGCCACCAGTGTGGCGATCAGCATGGCGGTAATCAGCGCCACCCCGCGTTGCCGCCGCAAAGCCTTCGGTGGGCGACCCTTTAACCGGCTTCGCACGTTCACGGAGCAACCTCGACAATCCGCGTGATCTCACCTTCGTCGGCGAGCGACAGCACAATCTCGACGGCGCGGGGACGGTTCTGGGGATTCACCCCGGTCGCGCCCGCAACGGGCGGCCATTGCTCCACCCATTCGCCGTTCGGCCGGAGATAACGAAACAGGATGGCGTCGACATCACCCAGTAGCACGGTCTGGATCGGCTCGTTCGAGAACGTGCGGTCGAGCACGTACCAGTGATATCGGGACAGCTCTCCATCAACGAGTTGATAGGCGATACGTTGCTGGGTGGAGCGCGGCAAACCAGCCGGGTTGCTCCATCCGCCGCGCGTGACTTCGAGCGCAAACTGTGAGGATGCGTCCGACTGAATCGCGGGCATCAGCTGCTCGCCCAGTTCGTCGCGAACGGGTCTCGGCGCCGTCTGCAGCAGATCGGATTCCAGAAAACGCATGGCCAGCTGTATGTCCTGAACGCGGTTCATGCTGGCGGTCAGAAATTCGGAGTTTTCCAGCGAACGAGCGAGGGCCTGGTAGGTAAGGGTTGCCAGGACCGCAAACACGAAGACGGCAACCAGCATTTCGATGAGCGTCAGTCCGCGGAGCCGCTTCACTGTCGGTCACCCCGGTCGCGCCTGTTGCTCGCCCAGGCGCGATTCGCCTGGCCGGGAATGACGGGCTCGCCGATAAAGCCCGTGACGGTCCATGCGGGATCCTCGCGCTCGGGGGCAATGACCGAAACGTCGATTCGCAGCAGGTTTTCGACCCCCGTTTCGGAGATGTTGGTTTCCCAGCGCCAGTCGACGCCCGCGTACTGGACCTCGCCGTTCGTGCGTCCGGTGTCCGGCAGCTCCCCGGACAGGCGGAGCTCGGCCAGGCGGTTCTGCCCGATCCAGCTGGCGTAAGTGCGATCGCGCATGCTGTTGGTGCTGCTGATGACTTGCCCCAGACTGACGGCGGCGGCCGTGAGCGCCAGGCTGATGACCACCAGCGATACCATGACCTCGATCAGCGTCAGTCCTGACTGAGGGCCGCGGCGGCCGTTGCTGGCATTGCGACGCGCGATCAAAACTCGTCCTCCTCGAGGTAGCGGGCGTTGCCGAGCAGATCGATTTCGAAGCGTATTCGCGCATCGTCTGCCGGACGCAGCACGTGCAGCTCGAACGGGGTCATGTCGCCACTGGAGTAGAGGAATACGTGCGGTGAGTAGTCCGTGTCGGAGTCGGGTGGATCGTCGTCGTCCGCAACGGCGAGTTCGGCCAGCGCGTTTTCGAGTTTGACCGCCTGGCCGTCGAGGTAGAGTTCGAGTTCCATACTTTCGGGCAGCGTGTAGGTCCGCAACAAGTCGTCGTCGCCCGGCACGTCGAACCACTGTTCGGTTTCGGTATCGAACTCGACAAAGCGATAGCCTCCGCGCTGGAACTCGATGCCGAACTCGCGACCCTGCAGCATGGCTTCGTCCTTGGCCACGGCAAACAGTGTCATTGCCCGGTTTGCTTCCCGGTCGACATCGCGATCATCGCCGAGCACGCCGAGCGACAGTACGGCGGTGCCTGCAATGACGGCAATGATGAACACGACCACAAGCACTTCGAACAGCGTGAAGCCGGTTTGTCGATGGGGAGCGTGCATTACCGTCTGCCCGCTGTGCGGCCGGCGTCAGTTCAGGTCCCAGTTTCCGATGTCGGCGTTATTCTCTTCGCCGCCGGGACGCCCGTCGGCGCCGAATGAGTACACGTCGATTGCGCCGTTGTTGCCCGGATTGAGGTACTGATAGGGGTTGCCCCACGGGTCCAACGGAATGCTGCTGCGCTCCATGTAGCCGCCAGGGTTCCAGTTGCGGATATTGGGGTCGTTGGGCTTTTTGATCAGGGCCTCGAGACCTTGCTCGGTTGTCGGATAGGCGAAGTTGTCGAGGCGATATAGCTTGAGCGCGGATTCCATTGCTCTGATCTCGCTTTTGGCTTTGGTCACGTTGGCCTTGTCGACATTGCCAATGACGTTCGGCGCTACAATGGCAGCGAGTATGCCGATGATGATCACGACAACCATGATTTCGATCAGCGTAAAGCCCCGCTGCCGATGGGTGGTCTTGTTAAGCCTGACAGTCCCGGCCGTTCCTGTCGTCCCAGTTGTCCCAGTCACGCGCGTTATCTCCAGAGTGATTGCGATGAGGCTGCGAGTACGCCGCAGCCGCTTTCGGCGTCGAAATTGACGCCCTCTCGAATTAAACGTCAGTATAGCAAACATGGGGTTAAGTCATTGGCACGTTGCGGCGCGGAAGGGTTTCCTATCGCTGCTGCCTGCGCTCCTGATCGCGATGTTGGCGGGTCTGCTCTGGTGGGCGGGTCCGGGCTTCACGGAGGTGCTGAGATTCGAGCGGGCCGCGATTTCGAACGGCGACTACTGGCGGCTGGTGAGCGGGCACTTTGTACATCTGAGCGGCACCCATGCCGCGCTGAACGTCGCTGGCGTTGTCCTCGTCTGGATGCTCGTGGGTCAGGCGTTTCGTTGGCGCGGCTGGCTGCTCGTGTCGCTCGCTGTCGTGCTGAGCGTAGACGCCGGGCTCTGGTGGTGGTCGCCGCGGCTCAGCTGGTATGTCGGCCTGTCGGGGTTGCTGCATGGCTGGCTGGCCGCCGGCATATGCGGCATGCCGAGAGGGCGGCGCATGGATGCGCTGCTGCTCGGGGCCGTCCTCATCGCCAAACTCGTCTTCGAGCAATGGTACGGCGCGCTGCCCGGCTCAGAAGAAGCCGCCGGCGGGCCAGTGGTGGTCGACGCACACCTTTATGGGGCACTCGGCGGTCTGCTCGCGGGTGTGCTGGTCGTGCTGGTTCGTGTTACGGGCCGGGCCCGTCTATAATCCGCGGCCATTTCGATATCTTCACATAAGCTGCGGGGGGTGTGATGGTGGATGCATTTGTTTTTCCGGGGCAGGGTTCGCAGTCGGTCGGTATGCAGGCCGATCTCGCGGAGGCCTATCCGGAAGTCCGGGAGACCTGGGCGGAAGCGTCCGACGTGCTGGGTTTCGATTTGTGGGTGCTCGTGCAGCAGGGGCCCTCCGAGCAGGTCGATCAAACGACGGTGACCCAGCCTGCCATGCTTGCGGCGGGCGTGTCCGCCTATCGCGCCTTTGTTGCCGCCGGCGGCGCGCAGCCCAAAGTCGTCGCGGGGCACAGTCTCGGCGAGTACTCGGCACTGGTTGCCGCGGGCTGTATCGCTTTTGCCGACGCCATGCGCGTCGTTAAACGTCGTGCGGAACTCATGCAGACGGCCGTACCCGCCGGCGACGGTGCAATGGCGGCGGTGCTTGGCCTCGACGACGAGGCGCTCATGCAGGTGTGCGCGGATGTGGCCAATGGCGAGGTTGTGGAAGCCGTCAACTTCAACGCGCCGGGTCAGGTCGTGATTGCCGGCCACGCGGCAGCCGTCGCGAGGGCGATCGAAGCCGCCAAGGCGGTTGGAGCGCGCCGCGCCATCCCGCTTCCCGTGAGCGTGCCGTCGCACTCGAGCCTGATGCGTGAGGCCGGCAAGACGCTGGCAGAGTCTTTGGCGGACGTTGCCGTGTCGCCTCCGCAGATCACGGCCATCGGCGCCACCGATGCGCTTGAGTACGCCGATGCCGACGGGATTCGCGATCGCCTGTCGCGGCAGGTGTACAGCCCTGTGCAGTGGGTGCGGACCAGCGGCGCTATCATCGACGCTGGCGTCGACCGGGTTGTCGAATGTGGTCCCGGCAAAGTTCTCGCAGGTCTGCAGCGGCGCATTGATCGCAAGGTGCCGGTTGCGACCCTGGATTCGAAAAGCGGGCTCGAAGCCGCCCTTAACTGAGGCAGGACAGACCGTCCCGCACGCGCCCGTTGCGGTGCGTGGAACACAAGAACATCAACGAGGAATGACATGGTATTCGATCGACAAACCCTCAAGGGTGAAACCGCATTGGTCACCGGCGCCTCCCGCGGTATTGGCGCGGAAATCGCAAAAGCACTGCTCGAAGCGGGCGCAACGGTGGTGGGCACCGCGACCAGCGAAGGCGGCGCAGCGGGCATATCGGACGCGCTGGGAGAGGGCGGTCGTGGAGTAGTACTGAACATTGCAGACGACAGTTCGGTGACGGACGCGCTGAAAGACATTCAGGAGAAGGAAGGTGCGCCTACCATTCTCGTGAACAACGCGGGTATTACACGCGACAACCTGCTCATGCGCATGAAAGCCGACGAATGGGACGACGTCATTTCGACAAACCTGTCGGGCGTCTACCGTCTGTCGAAAGCCTGTCTGCGCGGCATGATGAAAGCCAAACGCGGACGTATCGTCAACATTGCATCAGTCATCGGCGTCATGGGTAACGCCGGACAGTCGAATTACGCGGCAGCGAAAGCCGGTATCATTGGATTCTCGAAATCGCTGGCGCGGGAAATCGGCTCCCGGAACGTCACGGTCAACGTCGTCGCGCCGGGTTTCATCGATACGGACATGACCCGTGTGCTGCCGGAGGAACAGCGGCAGGCGATGCTTGGGCAGGTGCCGCTGGGGCGGCTCGGGGACGGCGCGGACATTGCAAGTGCGGTTGTGTTCCTCGCTTCGCCCGCGGCGGCGTACATTACGGGCGAAACGCTACACGTCAACGGCGGCATGCTCATGGACTGAGCGCCAAAAGCCGCAATTTTTCGGCTTGTCGCGAGTAGATTGACTTAATAGATTCACTTACAATACCGCACACGATTTGGAAGGATCGTGAAATATCAATAACTTAGGGACATCTGGGCGGCGGCATTAAGCACATGCGCGCGCTCTACTCTGCGTGCGTGTTACGGCTCGGGGCGTTTATTGCCCCGCGTGATGAAGCGTACGTCGACCTATTTTTTTTGCCTTCCCAGGAGAAGCAAGCACATGAGTAGTATTGAAGAACAAGTCAAGGGAATCGTTGCCGAGCAGCTTGGTGTCAAGGAAGACGAAGTGACCAATGATGCATCGTTTGTTGACGATCTCGGTGCCGACTCGCTGGACACGGTCGAGCTGGTCATGGCGCTCGAAGAAGAGTTCGAGACGGAGATCCCCGACGAGGAAGCGGAGAAGATCACGACTGTTCAACAGGCGATCGACTTTGTCACGGCTCGTTCGAAAGAAAGCTGATTACCGCGCGGCGCAGCGTCCGCTGCGCCGCCACTCGACGTAGCGCCTCCGCGCATACTCCACATCCATCTAACCTGGACCTGCCTTGAAACTCCGTCGCGTTGTTGTCACTGGCCTCGGTATCGTGTCTCCGGTCGGTAGTACCGTGGATACGGCCTGGCAGAATGTGCGCGACGGCGTGTCCGGAATTACGAGGATCGACGATTTCGATGCCAGCACGTTTGCGACGCAAATTGCCGGCCAGGTCAGCGGCTTCGATGCCGATGCGTACCTGAGCAAGAAAGATCAGCGTAAGAACGACCCGTTCATACACTACGGCGTGGCGGCTGCGTTCGACGCTCTCGAACACTCGGGGCTTGCGGTTACCGACGATAACAACGATCGCATCGGCGTTGCGATGGGCGCGGGGATCGGCGGCATCCGCTACATCGAGGACAATCACGACAAACTCTTGAGCGGCGGCCCGCGGCGCGTGTCGCCGTTCTTTATTCCCGGCTCGATCATCAACATGACGTCGGGACAAGTCAGCATCCTCAAGAATCTGACCGGTCCGAACATCTCCATCGTAACGGCGTGCGCTACCTCCACGCACTGCATCGGCATTGCCGGTCGCAGCGTGGCGCATGGCGATGCCGACGTCATGCTGGCGGGCGGTTCCGAATACGCGACGACGCCTTTGGCGATGGCCGGGTTCTGCTCGGCAAAGGCAATGTCGACGCGCAACGACGATCCCGCCGCCGCGAGCCGGCCGTTCGACGTTTCCCGGGACGGTTTTGTCCTGAGCAACGGCGCGGGCTGCGTTGTGCTCGAGGAACTCGAACACGCAAAGGCGCGCGGTGCGACAATTTTCGCCGAATTAATCGGTTTCGGCATGAGCGGCGACGCCTATCACATAACGTCTCCGCCCGAAGACGGCGAAGGCGCTCGCAAGTGCATGTCCGCGGCGTTACGCGACGCCTCCATCGACGCATCCGAAGTCGACTACCTGAACGCACACGGAACGTCGACGCCGGTTGGCGATATTGGTGAGACCGTGGGGATTCGGCGCACGTTTGGTGCGGCGGCGGATAGCCTGCTGGTCAGCTCGACCAAGTCCGTGACCGGTCATCTGCTGGGCGCGGCAGGTGTTGTCGAGGCCATCTTCGCGCTGAAGGCGATCGAGCAACAGGTCGTGCCGCCGACAATCAATCTCGATGAGCAGGATCCGGCCTGCGATCTCGACTACGTAGCCAACACCGCCCGCGACGCAAAGGTAGAGACAGTCATGTCCAATTCCTTCGGCTTTGGTGGCACAAACGCCAGTCTGGTTTTCCGCCGACTGGATTGAATCACGCCCCGGCCAGCGACACGGAGCGACGGCGTGACTGAACCGCGGGTGCTGCCGTTGACCACGGCAAGCCGGGAAGTCCCCGAGTTTTTGCGGCTTCACGAGCTCAAGCCCGAACGCTATCCGTTTCTGCTCAAGAGCACCGCCGTTTCGGCGAAACTCGGTCGCGTCGAAATCCTGTTTGCATTCCCCGGGGAGTCAATCGAATTGACCGCCCCCTCGTTCGGGGAACATGGCGCCGAGCGGTTCCTCGAGACGCTGGACGCTGCCTTTCAAAAGGATCGGCAACCGCCGTCGAGCAGCACGCTGCCGTTTCGAGGCGGATGGTTCTTGTATTTGGGTTATGAACTTGCGGCAGAGATCGAGCCGAGCCTGTCGCTCGAGGCGGACCCGCTGTTGCCGCGTGCGTTTGCCGTGCGCTGTCCGGCAGCCCTGATCAGGGATCTCGATTCGGGGGCGGTTTCGCTGGTTATCGAGGCCGAAGCGGACATTGATCCGGAAGAGGTGAGAAACGACATTGCAAGTGTGAGCGTTGTCGCCCCGGAGAGCCCGCCAATCGTCGTCACGAGTATTCACGAGGAGCCGCCGGAGGCGTTCCTCAACGCCGTCACGGCAGCAAAGCGCTACATTGCCGACGGCGACATCTACCAGGCGAACCTGTCGCGACAATGGCGGGTCGAGACCGATGCGCCCGTGAGCGGCGGCGAGCTGTTTCGCCGGCTTGCAAGCGCGAACCCCGCACCCTTTGCGGGGCTACTGCGTTGGGGAGAGACGAGCGTGGTGTCATCTTCGCCCGAACGCCTGGTCCGCGTCAGAGGACGCGAGATCAGCACGCGACCGATTGCCGGGACGAGGCCGCGCTCCGACGACGCGGCTAAAGACGACGCACTGCGACGAGAGCTCATCGAGAACGCCAAGGAACGCGCCGAGCACGTCATGCTCATCGATCTCGAACGCAATGACCTCGGGCGCCTCTGCAAACCGGGCAGCGTCGAAGTCGACGAAATGATGGTGCTCGAGAGTTATGCGCACGTGCACCATATCGTGTCGAACATCCGCGGCGAGCTCCGCGACGACGCGACGCCGGGCCGTATCATAGCGGCCGTGTTTCCCGGCGGGACGATCACGGGTTGTCCAAAGGTGCGGTGCATGGAAATTATCGCTGAACTGGAGTCCAGCGTTCGCGGTGCGTATACCGGCTCATTCGGTTACCTGAACCGAGACGGCACACTGGATCTCAATATCCTGATCCGGTCGATTGTGCTGTCCGGTCGCGAGGCTTGCTTTCGGGCGGGCTCCGGTATCGTGGCGGATTCCGTTCCCGACGCCGAACTCGCCGAGACGCGGGCCAAGGCGAAAGGACTCTTGCGGGTGTTCCTGACATGAGCGAGTGGTATTTCCAGGACAAGGCGATCACCGGAATCCCCGTCGACGATCGCGCATGGCTTTATGGCGACGGTTTGTTCGAAACCATTGCGATCCGTGACGGCAAACCTCGGCTGCTCACCC
Organism: Woeseiaceae bacterium; assembly: GCA_028289545.1. Classification (GTDB taxonomy): domain Bacteria; phylum Pseudomonadota; class Gammaproteobacteria; order Steroidobacterales; family Woeseiaceae; genus UBA1847. The sequence goes on along the minus strand of JANQPG010000008.1, from coordinate 156,040 downwards.
GGCATCTCGAGCGTTTGAGCACGGGCTGCCGCCGTATGGGTATTGCAGCGCCTGGAGCAGACGGCCTCGCCGAATCACTGGGCGCGGCGCTGTCCAACACAATGCTCGACCTGGAGTTTGCGCTCGCGAGACTCGTGGTAACGGCAGGGCGATCTCCGCGCGGCTATGCGCGGTCCGGGGCAACGGCAAACGTATACACCGGCGTCTTTTCGGCAGCCCCGCTCGACCCGCGGCTGTACAGCGAAGGATGCCGAGTGCGAATATGCAGCACGCGCCTGGCCCGCCAGCCGCAGCTTGCCGGACTCAAGACGCTGAACCGGCTCGAGCAGGTCCTGGCGCGTGCCGAGTGGCACTCGTCAACGGTGTTCGAAGGTCTGTGTTTCGATACGGAAGAGCAGCTGATCTGCGGTACCATGAGCAACGTTTTCATCGTCCGGGGCGAGCGGCTCATGACACCCGATTTATCGCAGTCAGGCGTGGCCGGCGTCATGCGTCGCCTGGTGCTCGAGATCGCGGAGGAGGGCGGCTCGATCGTGGAGATTACGGCGATCGGTCATCAGGTTCTCTCTGCCGCGGACGAGGTGTTCCTGTGCAATAGCCAGTTTGGGGTTGTGCCCGTCACGTCGATCGAGCAGCCGCATGACGATCTTCCGACCGTTGCGGGACAGTCGGGCAAGTACCTGCCGGCCGGTCCGGTTACGCGCGGACTCATGGATAGCTTGCGGCAAAGAGGCTACGCGGAGATCACATGCTGAGGCGCGCCGGCCAGGCGCTCATGCTGCTGATTGCCCTGACGGTTGCGGCGGCCATTGCGCTTGCTCTGTCCTATCGCTCGTTCCTGCATACGCCGCTGACCGTGCCGGACGATGGTATCGACTTCACGATCGCCAGCGGCGAGTCCTTCTCCGGCGTTGCCGCCGAGCTCGAGGCGCTCGGCGTGCTCGAGCACCCCGACTGGTTCAAGCTGCAGGCGCGGCTGGGGAGATATGCCGAACGCGTGCAGGCCGGTGAGTACCACATAGAGGCCGGCACGACGCCCGAGGCGTTGCTTCAACAATTTGTCAGCGGTGACGTCGTCCTGTACTCCTTCACGATTGTCGAAGGGTGGAATCGCTGGGAGCTGCTGGCGGCGCTGGAGTCCGAACCGCGGCTCGAGTCGACTCTGGAAGAGCAAGACTGGCCGCAGTTTCTTCAGGAATTGGGCAGCGATACCGACAACCCGGAGGGGCTCTTTCTGCCGGAGACCTATCGTTTCCCTGCCAACAGTAGCGACCGCGACCTGCTGAAGCAGGCGCACGAATTGCTGCAGGAGACGCTGGAAGAAGCGTGGCTGCAGCGAGCGCCGGACCTGCCGCTCAAAACGCCTTACGAGGCATTGACCCTGGCATCCATCATCGAGAAGGAAACCGCCAAGGCCGACGAGCGAGCGGAGATCGCCGGCGTGTTTGTTCGCCGGCTCAATCGACGCATGCGCCTGCAGACCGACCCGACCGTCATCTACGGCATCGGACCGGATTTCAACGGCAACCTGACGCGGCGGGATCTGCGCACGGACACGCCGTATAACACGTACACGCGCGGAGGCTTGCCGCCGAGCCCGATTGCCATGGCCGGACGCGCAGCCATCGAGGCCGCGCTCAACCCCACGGACGGAACGGCGCTGTTTTTTGTGGCAACCGGCCTGGGTGACGGCAGCCATGCGTTTTCCGACACCAAAGAACAGCACGACGCGGCAGTGCAGGTGTACCTGGAGCGCCTGCGGCGAAGGAACAGATCCCAGTGACGGACGCACGTACGCGAGGTCGCTTCATTACCGTGGAGGGGATTGAAGGCGTAGGCAAGTCCACTCACATTCGTCGCCTTGCCGCCCTCCTGGAACACGCCGGCCATGCCGTCGACGTGACCCGCGAACCGGGTGGCACCCCGACGGCGGAAGCCATTCGCGAGCTGCTGATCGAACACGGTGAGGAGCCCATGCCGGAGGCTGCCGAGCTGCTGCTGGTTTTCGCCTCCCGCGCATTGCACGTTGCCAACCGGATCCGGCCCGCTCTCGACAGCGGCGTATGGGTGATCTCCGATCGTTTTGTCGACGCGAGCCGGGCGTATCAGGGAGGCGGTCGAGGCCTGCCGGACGACGCGATTGAGAGTCTTGCCGAGTTCGCCCTGGACGGGGTGAAACCGGACCTTACGCTACTGCTCGATGCACCGCCGGAGGTGGGCCTGGCGAGGGCCGGCCGCCGGGGCGCAAAAGACCGGTTCGAGTCGGAAGCGCTCGAGTTCTTTGCACGGGTGCGGCAGCGGTATCTGGACCTTGCGGCAGCAGAGCCGGAGCGGTTTATTGTTATCGACGCGAGCGGCACGCTGGACGTGGTGGAAAAGGCGGTCGAGTCCGCCGGACAGCATATACTTAAGCACTTTAAATAAGCTTTATAAGCCTCTGAAAGGAAATAAATTTTGCAGCTCGATTGGTTACGCGAGTTCACCGAGGGCTGGCAGCAGCGGCTGGAGGCCGGCCGGCCGCCGCACGCGGTGATGCTATCGGGCCCCCGGGGCCTGGGGAAACGTTCGGCGGCGGCCTGGATTGCCGCCCGGCGCGCGCTTCCGGGGGAAGCTGGGGAATTGCCCGAATATCCATATACCGTGCCCGAACATCCCGATGTCTACTGGGTCTCGCGCCCGGAAGACAAGCAGGGCATCGCCATCGATCAAATACGCGCCCTGGTAGCGGATCTGTCGCTGACGAGCTACGAGGGTGGCGGCAAGACGGCGGTGCTGGAGCCGGCCGATCTAATGAACGCAGCGGCGGCGAACAGCCTGCTCAAAACGCTGGAAGAGCCGCAAGGTGACGCGCTCCTGGTACTTGTCGTCGATCGCATGGGGCGGCTGCCGGCCACGATCGTGAGCCGTTGCCAGCGTATCGACTTTCGGCCGCCGGACGAGCGGACAGTTGACGCATGGCTGCGGCGGCACGCGGATCGCGACTGGGCGCCGGCTCTCGAGGCCGCGGGCGGCGCGCCGATTGCAGCCCTCGAAATGGATGCGGCGATCGAGCGCAATGCCGCCTTGCTTCGCGACCTGAACGACGTCGGCGGGCGGCGCGTTTCGCCCGTCGAGGTTGCGACGCGATGGGCGAAGGAGGACCCCTTCGAGGTGCTTGAATGGTTGGCGCGAACCGTCGGTGCGGCGGCCAGGGAGGCCGTTGCCGAAGGCCGATCGGCTGCCGGCAGCGGGATCGACGAGAGTGTGCTGCAGCGCATGGACACCCGAAACCTGTTCTGCTATCAAGACATAATCAATCGGCTCCGCAGCCGACCTCAGGGGGCCTTCAACGCGCAGGTTGCCTTTGAGGGCCTGCTGATTGACTGGGCAGGGGCGTTGAGCCGTTTGCGGAACGGGGCCGAAACCACGCTAGCGGATCTGTACGCCGTGAGCTGAAAACAGATCTTCAAGACTCGAGGCAACATGAGTAAACCGGGCTTACTGACGCTGACGATCAAGGACAAGAGTGCGCTGTATCTGGCGTACATGCCGTATGTCGTCAATGGCGGGCTGTTTATTCCCACCAACAGCTCATATCGGCTCGGTGACGAGGTTTTTATGTTGCTGAACCTGATGGGCGAGGACGAAAAAATCCCCGTCGCAGGGACCGTCATATGGATGACGCCCAAAGGCGCGCAGGGCAAGCGCACGGCCGGCATCGGAGTCCAGTTTAGCGACCAGGACCAGGGCAACACTCAGAAGAAGATCGAGAATTATCTTGCGGGAGCGCTGGGCGGGGACAAACCCACCCATACGATGTAGTTCGCCCCCGGTCGTTGGCTACTGGTCGTTCATGCCCGGCGAGCTAACGGTAGAGTTCCCACTGGCCGTCGGCGCCGTCAACCGCTGTCAGCGTTGATTCCGCCCTGCAGCACGTAGGCGTTGTAGCCCCGCTCACTCAGAATATAGGCGCCGGCTGAGCTGCGGCGCCCGGTATCGCAGCATACGACGTAGTTGCGGCTCTTATCGAGCGTGTTGATCTTGAGCCGAATAAAATACAGCGGGATATTCAGCGCGTTGTCGAGGTGCTGGTTTTCAAACTCGCTCGGCAGCCGGACGTCCAGCCACTGCCCGCCGCCGGCGACGATCTGTTCCGCCTTGTCGCGGCTCACCCAGTCCAGCATCGGCTCATTCAGGAGCGTTTTGAAGTCGTCCTTGCCGAGCCGCATGACGGCGCCGTCCGCCAGCATGGTTACCGTTGCGTTGCGCTTGGCGTCGGAGATCAACGCCTCCTCGCCGAACGTATCGCCCACCTGCAGCTCGGCCAGCTTGATGCCGTCCTTGCTCAATGGCGTCTCGCGAGTAACCAGCGCCTTGCCGCGGGTGAGTACATAGAAATAGTCGCCTTCCGCGCCCTGCTTGAGGATGACGTCGCCCGACTTGTAGTTGATCTGCTGCATGCGCATGAAGATCGCCTGAATGTTGGCGGGCGGAATCTTGTGGAAGGCTTTTGCCTGCAGCAGCATGGTCATCCAGTCGTCGTTGCTCTCGTCCTGCGTTCCCTGCAGTTCCGACACTTCGTAGGTGCCGGTCTGGTCCCAGGTCAGCATGACGTCGAGCAGGTCCGAGTCGATGGAGATGAACTGCACGCGGTCTTTGGCTTTTGCCGATACACGGCGCGGATACACAGGCGCGACGGGGTTGCGGGCGAGCTGGGTGCCGCCTTCGACCGTGCCGACCGCTTTGTCCTGATCGGTCAGTTCCAGCGTGCCCGTGACGACGTAAAACGTGCGTTTCTCGGTATCGCCTTCCTTGAAGAGCAGCTGTCCGGGCGACAGCTCGCGAATCTGGACCTTGCGTGCGAGAGCCAGCAGATTGTCTCTTTTTAGGCCGTCCAGTGGAGAAAAGCGCTTGAGCAGTTCCGTAATTTTCTGCTCATCCGTCATGCGACACGTCCGTTCCTGCGATTTATTGGATTTCTCGAGCCTCAAGGTTTTCACATAAACCCCGGAGGCGGAAGCATTCTACCCGTAATTCAACAACTTCTGGAACCGCGGAGCGTCTCCAGCGTGAAGCGGCGCACAGTTTTCCCGGAAAAAAACTGACCGCTGCGGACTACAGGTCGGCAAAGCCTGTATGCGGCCGAAACCGCTCGCCATGGGCGGCGCTGAGACGCTCGAGCGTGGCCGTCACGTCGGCTATCCCGCGCTCTTTCGCATAGTGCAGCGGCCCGCCGCGGAACGGCGCAAAGCCCGTACCAAAAATAACGCCCGCGTCGAGCTTGTCGGCATCGGACACGACGCCATCGGCGAGGCAGGCAACGGCTTCGTTCACCATTGGCAGAATCAGACGGTCCTCGATATCGTCCGGAGCCTTGCCGGATGCTTCGGGTTTGAGCGCCTTGCCGTCCTGCCATTCGTAGAAGCCTTTTCCTGATTTTCGGCCCAGTTTGCCGTCCTCGACCATCTCGCTCAGGCGCGCCGGGACCGGGCGCTGCATGGCTTCACCCAGCACTTTCGACACGCCCAGCGCCACGTCGATGCCGACGCTGTCGACCAGCTCGACAGGCCCCATCGGCATACCGAAGTTTTCGGCCGCTTTGTCGATTAGCTTGAGCGGCACGCCTTCCTCGATGAGCGCCATGGCCTCCGCCATGTACGGCGCGAGAATGCGATTGACGACAAAGCCGGGTGCGCTGGCGCACTCGAGCGGCAGTTTCGAGATCTTGCGGGTAAACGCAAATCCCAGGTCGAGGGCGGACTGTTCGGTGTCTTCGCAGCGTATGATCTCGACCAGCGGCAACATGGCCACCGGGTTAAAGAAGTGCAACCCAATGAACCGCCGCGGTTCGTCGAGTACAGTGCGCAGCTCCTCGAGCGGTATGCTCGAGGTGTTGGTGGCGAGCATTGCGCCGGGTTTCATTTTCGCCTGCAAATCTTTGTACAATGCCTGCTTCGCCTCGAGGTTCTCGAAAATTGCCTCGATGATCAGATCGGCGTTTCGAGCACCTTCGCCCGGCACGTCCGCCTTCAGGCGCTCGTGGGCTTCGTTGCGATCGGCTGTGTCGCGAATTCGTTTTTCGAAAAGCGTCGCTGCGCGCTCCAGCGCCGGATCAATGTATTTCTGCTCACGGTCCTGCAAGGTGACGGTCATGCCGCGCAGTGCACACCATGCCGCAATGTCCCCGCCCATGACGCCGGCGCCGACGACGTGTACGTGTTGCGGTGGCGCCGTGGATTTGTCGCCCTGGGACTTGAGTCCGTCCTGCAGGAAGAACACGCGCACCAGGTTGCGCGAGGTTGACGTGACTACCAGCTTTGCCATCGACAGGGCTTCGGCCTCATACCCCGTTTGGGGCGATGCACCGAGCTTCGCCCACAGGTCGATCATGGCGTACGGGGCGGGGTAGTGCGCCTTTTTTGCTTTGCGCTGGACCTGCTTCAACAGTACGTTCCTGATGAACGGCCGCACCGGCGCTGCTCCGAGCACGCGCTCGACAAACGGTGCCCGCTGTTTCGGCGGCGTGCTGCGGATCAGCGCCTCGGCATCCTTCTTCCAGCTTCCTGCGTCGGTGAGTTCGTCGACAATGCCGATTCGTTTGGCTTTGTCGGGGCGGACAGGTCCGCCGGTCAGCATGAGCTGCATTGCCGGACGGACCCCGGCAAGCTGCACGGCGCGCACCGTTCCGCCAAAGCCGGGATGGATGCCGAGCTGGACCTCCGGCAGGCCCAGAATCTTTTTGTTGCCGCGATAGGCGAGGCGGTAGTCGCAGGCCATGGCCAACTCGAGGCCGCCACCCAGGCAAAAACCGTTGATCACGGCGACTGTCGGGCAGCCCAGCGCTTCGATCCGGTCCATAACGCTCTGCCCCTGGCGAATCAGGTCATAAGCTTCCCGTTCGCTTTGAATGCGCGTGAATTCCTTGATGTCAGCGCCCATGATGAAGCCCCGGTCTTTTCCGGAATACACGACCAGGCCCTTCGGTAGCGCCGCTTCGAGCTGCTCCAGCACCTCGTTGAGTTCGCGCAGCACGTCCGCCGACAGCGTGTTGGCGCTGCTTCCTGGTTTGTCGATGCACAGCCAGGCGACGCCGTTGTCGTCGGTGTCCAGTCTCCAGTTCTCGTAGCTCATTAAGGTCTGTTCTCTTCTCTGATGAGTGTGATCCGGGGTTGTCGGCCGGGAGGCACAAACTCGTGACTTAACGTATCTCGAAATCGCACACGAGCGGCAGGTGATCGGAAAGGCGGACGTCGGGAATCGAAAAACCGGTGACGTCGATGCCGTCCTGATATAGGACAAAATCAAGCTGCCGGCGTGGCGAGCGGCTCGGATAGGTTGGCAGGTTCTCCGTGTTCGCGGAGCGCAGCCCGGCCGCTTTCATAAACAGGTAGATCTCGTTTTCTCCCCAGAAGGTGTTGAAATCGCCGGCCACGATGACCGGTTTCTCGGTAGCTTCAATGAGGTCGTAGAGGTGCCGAAGCTGAAGGTGCCTGTGACGGTATTTGAGCGACAGATGGACGAGAAATACGGCGAAGTCCGCCATTTCGAGTTCGATGATCAGGCGTTTTATGCCCGTGTCGAAGTAGTGAAAACGCTCGCCGTGCACTCGCTGGGCGGCCATGAACGCATTGCCCTGTTTGCGGACGATCGGCAGGATCTGGTTGATCGAGTTTTCCGCGTACTTGGTCTCGTAGGAAGTGTTCATACCGAGGTCTTGAGCCAGCTTCTCGGCCTGATTGATCATCCGGCTACGGATGGACCCGGTATCGACCTCGACCAGGCCCACGATGTCCGGATCGACGCCGCGAATGAAACCGGCAAGCTCCGGCAGGACGCTCTGGTTGCCGAGCACATAGTTGGCAGCGGGAAGGGGCATGCGGAGGCTGGCGCCATCCCCAACCGCGTACTTGATGTTGTACAGCAGGAGTCGCATCAAAGCTCCACGAATCCGGTCGGCGAATGAGGCACAGACTTCGATCCGGCAACGATACCGCACCGCTTGGGGCTTGCAAACCGTTCTCGAGCCGCCCTGTCTTGGCCCTTGTCGATTGGATAGAATTGGTGTCGCGGCGCAAAAAAAGGGGAGGACGGCGCATGTCTGAGAATAACCCGATCCGGGTGTTCGTGAGCCACGGGTTCAGCGAATCGGAGAGCTATCTTCGGGTGTTCGAGTTCCTGGAGTCGGTCGACCGCTTCTACTATCTGAACGTCAGCCGGCCCGACGTGGCGCCGGGCGGCGGGATGGATGACATCAAGGACGAGTTAATTGCGCAGATAAAGCTGTCCGAAGCCATGTTCGTGATGCCCGATCTGTACGAACGGCAAACCGAGCTCGTAAATTTCATGATGGACGTGGCAGACGCCAACAAGATTCCGATGATCGTCATTCGCCCGTTTGGGCAGGTATCGGAAACACCGCCGGAATTGATCCGCCGCTGCAAAGAGCACATCGAATGGAACTCGCGGGAGCTCGTCGATGCCCTGAAGCGTCAGGCGCGTAACGAAGACACGGCGCGCTGGGAAGTGATTGATTTTCCAGGCTTCGATGAAAAGGGTGAGATAAAAGATTAATAATAACAGTTGCTTAAGTGGTTAACCTTAGGTGAAGTCTAACACGCTGGTCATTGCGCATCGCGGCGCAAGCGGGTATCTGCCCGAGCACACGCTGCCTGCCAAGGCGCTTGCCTACGGACAGGGGGCCGACTACCTGGAGCAGGACCTGGTGGCGACTCGCGACGACCGCGTCATTGTCAGCCACGACATTCATCTCGATCGCGTGACCGACGTAGCCGTGCGATTTCCCGGGCGGGTCCGGGAGGATGGACGCTTCTACGCGCGTGATCTGGATCTTGAAGAGATACGTACCCTCAACGTCACGGAACGAGTCGATGCCAAAGGCAATGCCGTGTTTCCCGGGCGCTTCCCCGCTGGATCGGGACAATTCCGGGTCCATACCTTCGAAGAAGAGCTGAGCATGATTCAGGGCCTGAACACGGCCAGCGGCCGGCAGGTCGGCATCTACCCTGAAATCAAGGCGCCGGCGTGGCACCACCAGGAAGGTGTCGATCTCAGCGCGCTGACCCTCGGGATACTGGAAACATTCGGCTACCGCGCGCGCGGCGATAACGTCTTCCTGCAGTGTTTCGATCGCGATGAGACCTTCCGCATTCGGAGCGATCTACAGTCGGATCTCAAGCTGATTCAGCTGATTGCAGATCCTTCGTGGAACGAGTCGGGCAGCGACTATGCAGCCATGCTCACGCGCGACGGACTTGGCGACCTGGCAGGTTTTGTGGACGGGATCGGCCCCTGGCTGAATCAGCTTTACGAGTTACAGGCGGTCGACGGCTGCCCCGTCTCCACCGGCATCGCTGCGCACGCGCAGGCCGCCGGGCTCGCCGTTCACCCGTATACCTTCAGGGCCGACGCCTTGCCGCCCGGTTTCGGGGATTTCGACGCGCTCATGCGCTTTTTTGTGGAAGAGCTGCGCGTCGACGGCCTGTTCACCGATTTTCCGGACAAGACCGCCGCTTTTCTCAGGGGCTGAGTCGCCGGCGGGACCGCCAAACTGTGATAACTGTCCTGTAATTTGCTGTTTTCCCTCTCAAAATAGCAGATAGTCCATTTGACATAGCGTCGCCATAAAGCGACAGTGCTATCGGCGGGGGGTGGCTAACTGAGAACTCTGCCCTTCCTTACAGAAACGACAGACATAAGCTTGGCCGGATGTTCATCGAGATTCCCAAAAATCTCATCTTGTTTACCCTGGGGGCGTTCCTCCTGGGCTGGGTGCTATCGTCGATCAGCGTGCGTATGAGCGACCGACTCAGGGCCAAGCGCCGCGATCCGCGGGACGACCGCATTCGTGCCCTGGAGGCTGAGCTGCGGGTCGCTCAGACCGATGCCACTCACGCGCGCGACAAGCTCGAGAGGACCGAACGGGAACTCGACGACGCCAACGACAGCATCGAGAAACGCGACAACGTGATCAGCCACCAGCAATCCCGCGTCGAGGAACTGAAGCGCGACCTCAAGGACTCGGTGGCCAAAACACGCGAGCTCCGGTCCGAACTCACGGAAAGGGCCACGGAAAACGTCAAATCGGAAGCGAAACTTCGGGAAGTGGAGACCGAGCTGTCGATCGCCCAGGCGTCGACCGATCTGATCGCCACCGGTGTACTCGACTATTCCGTGCCGCAGGACGAGAGCCCGGAAGGCGCCAACGAGGAACCCGAATCGGCCGATCCCCCCAAAGAGGCCGGCACGGCCAAGAACTGAGGCGACTTTACCGAACGGTCCCGGGCTTAGCGGCCGCTCTGTGCGCTCAGGCGAAACTCCGAGCGACGCCAGGCAACGTACAACACCACAAAATACGCCTGCATGCTGAGGGCCGCGAGCCACTCGATGCGATTCTCCGTGGCGTCCGGATCGTCGAGCACGGCCTTGAAGACCAGGTTGGCGATACCGAGCAGAAACGGCAAGCCGGAAAACAGTAGCAATACCCTTCCCAGTCCCGATAGCCCCAGCTCCGGACGTGTTGCGCGCACTCGAAACGCGACGATGACCTGCGCGAGAGCGGTGCCCAGAAAATAGAAGTAGATTCCGAAGCGTCGCATGAAGGAGTAAATGGGCGTCTTGGTGCCGAGGAATGTGACGTAGATGACCAGCGCTACGGCGCCTGTGATGCCGCAGATCAGCACCCAGCGAGCGGTCGAAGGTGAAATCGCGTCAATCGAGCGCAGCCAGGCCACCGACAGCAGCCACAGCGCCGCGAGCACAGCGGCGTGAGGCAACTGCACCGCGCGAAAGGCCATTGCGCCCGGCATTTGCCGCCCGGTTGCGCTGATCGACGCGCAGCCATCGAGAAAGGGGTTGCACGAATGGATGTAGCCGGTTTGTGCGCTCAGGACAAAAGCGGCGGCGACGCCAATGGTCGGTACCAGCGCTGCAAACAGTGCAATGGGAGCGGGACGCATGGCGGAATGGTACTCCATGTGCTTGAACACGTGCGTCTTCACAGACACACTCGCGGGAACGACAACAAAAAGACCGCCGCAACGGCGGCGGGTTCAAACGAGGGGGAAGAACAATGACTATTGCGGCTCTGTGGCTGCCGATCGTGGTATCGGCCGTTATCGTATTTGTATTCAGTGCGCTGGTGTGGATGGTGTTCCCCTGGCACAAGACCGACCTTGCGCCGGTCGAGCACGAAGACGCCGTGCGCAACGCGCTGAAGGGTAGTCGGCCGGGCTACTACATGCTGCCGTTCGGCAAGGGCCCGGAGGATTTCAAGGACCCCGAGTTTCAGAAAAAGTGCACCGACGGGCCGCAGGCGTTCATTACCGTTATCCCGAACGGGTTGCCGACAATGGGGCCCAAGCTCGCCAAGACTTTCATCTACTACCTGTTTATCGGCATGCTTTGCGCGTACTTCGTCAGCCGGACGCTTGGCCCCGGCGGGGAGTACCTCGAAGCGTTTCGTATTGCCGGCACGGTGGCGTTTGTCGCGCACGGCGTTGCATTCATTCAGGACAGCATCTGGTTCGGCAGGCCCTGGTCGCTGACCGCCAAGAACCTGTTTGATGCGCTCTTGTACGGATTGCTGACCGGCGGCGTATTCGGCTGGCTTGCGTAGTCTCCGCGCTCTCTCAAAAGAAAGCCTGTGTGACCTCCCTGGCCGCGGCGTCGTATATGCGGACTCCTGGCTAAATACCGTTCCGGTACTCATTTGTCGCCAATTGCCTACGTCGGGCGGGACCTCTGTCCACGGAGGCGACGCCCGGTGTGCGGCTTCACGCGGAATGGTTCCATAGCGTTACGTCGCGTTCCGCCGACAGATTAACGCCGGTTTGTGCGCCCGGAGTGCCGTCTGGTTGCACGGTCGTCGCCATGTGCCTCGCAAGTCCTTGCTGCAGCGAGAGAACTCTTCGGTTGGCACGCTGCTTGCTCCTGTGCAGTTGAGCCTCCCCCTGGCTCGATACATCTGTATGTCAACGTTAACTACGAAAGGAGGAGCGAAATGAAAGCAATGAGCGTAATGGGTTTGGCCGTCCTTGGTCTGATGGCAGGCGCTGTCGGCGCCAGTGAAATGCAGGGCAAGGAAGGCAAGGCCGACTTCGACAAGCTGGATACGGATCGTGACGGCGCGTTGAGCGCATTCGAAGTGCAGGCCGACATGAAACTGCTCGAGCGTTTCACGGAACTCGACAAGAACGGCGACGGCAAGCTGAGCAAGGAGGAGTTCGCGGCCTACAAGAAAGCGCAATAGCCCAATTCTCGTTATTGGGCTCAAGCAGCAATCCCGCAGTGTGAGTGTGCAAAGCCGCGACTCGTTAGCTTAGGGACGCTGCTCGTGGCCGGCCGGATCGCCTGAAGGGTCCGGCCGGCCTTTTTCCGGAAGAAGAGGGCGCGGGGTCCTCAGCTCGCGCTCTGCAACTCCTGAAGAATGCTGTCGATAATGTCGAATCCGCTGCCCCATCCCTTGCCCATGTTGTCGACGGCCGCCGAGAAACAGGCAATTTCGGCCTCGCTGGCGTCGACCGGTGACCATACAAGTCTCACTTTGGTCTGTTCTCCCTGGTCCTCGAACGTCACGGTGGTCAATATGACGCGCGGCCAGTCGGGCATCATGGGATTGGCGACGGCGTTCCAGTCCGCGTCGCAGGACGACTGCCGCCAGACCAGCCTTTCCTGGGGCACCACTTCGGTAAAGGTCATCTTGCTCAAGTCCGATTTGCCGCCCCATTTCATCTCGTTGAGCCACTCGCCGCCGGGCTTGAGTTCAAACTTGTGAATGACGGTCTCTATGTTCGGGCCGTACCAGCGGGCGAGCAATTCCGGATCCGTCCAGGTTTTCCAGACCAGTTCGCGCGGCGCGTCGAAGATGCGGTCTGTTACGTATTCGGGCAGGTCACTCATGGTCGGATTCCTTGTTGCTGGTTTGTTGTAGATCGATCAGTACACGATCGAGTTGTTCGAAACTGCCGCTCCAGAAGGCGCGGAACTGGTTCAGCCAATCGACGGCGGCGGCCATGTTGCGGGCCGTCAGGCGGGCCGGACGACGCTGTTCGTCGACATCGCGCTCGATGAGTCCGGCACGTTCCAGTACCTTGAGGTGTCTGGAAATGGCTGGCTGACTCATCTCAAAGGGAGCAGCCAACTCGGTGACCGAGGCCTGGCCTTCCACGAGGCGGGAGAGGATGGCCCGGCGCGTGGGGTCGGCAAGTGCCGAAAACAGGCTGTCGAGGTTGCCCGTCGCGGCGTTGCTGCTGAGCTGGTGCATAACTAAAGTGTTATATAACAAGTTGGTGATGTCAACCGGTGAGCAACACCGTGTCGCGCCTAGGAGGCCAACGCCCTCGCCGATAGCCCAATCACGGTATGATGCACGCCGCATTGTCGAAAGCCGCCATTCGGCAGGGGAAACACCATCAAAACTGTTGCTCGGTATCGCTTCTGCGGGCTGTTCATCGCAGCAGTGTTGTTTTTGCCGTTTCTGCCGGGGAGCGCGGTATCCGAACTTTCGATCGAAACCGGGGTTGTCGTGGCGACCTACGAGTATCCGGGGCGAGATCGGCTGGCCGCTGTTACGCCCCTGGCTGAACTGGCAGGAGAGCTGGGCGGCGGCCCTGCCGCGATTCGGCTTGCCGAGTCGCCGACACAGCTTGCAGAGTGGATTGCGGCGGGCCAGGTTGACGTTGCGATACCGAACCTGGTCGGCTACCTGGCCATGAGAAGTGAACCCGACGGGCTCATGGACATGGTGGTGCCGTCGGTGACCGCCAATGAACCGTCGGCTGATTCAGGCAGTCTCTACACCAGCAGTATTGTCGCGGCCGACAGTTCACCCATTCGCGAGTTGGCGGAACTCGGCGGCGACTCAGCGCCGCCACGCCTTTACATGGTGTGGCCCGATTCGGCATCAGGATCGCTCCTGGCGCGAAGTGAGCTGCGACAAGTGCTGGGGGAAGATGCCGATGCGCTGGCCCTGGAGTTCACGGGCAGCCATCAGGCTGTATTCGAGCGCGTTGCGGGCGAACACGCAGGCATCGGGGTGCTGGCAACCCGGGTCTATCTCGAATTGCGGGAGAGTGAGCAGCATACCGAGGTGCGCGAACTCTGGCGGTCTACGGCAATACCGTTTGGTCCGGTGGTCTGTGCAGCCCGCGCAAAAGACCTGTGCCAGCAGCTGCGGCAGCGATTGCTCAAGCGATCCCAGGAGAGCGCTGCGGTACTGGCCGGTCTCAAGTCGGGTTGGCCCGAGTTCTCCGCGGCGTCGGCATTTACAGTACCGGACCCGGCGGACTACGCCGAGCTCATCGACGTCTATGCGTCGTCCCCGGTCGTTAACCGGCTGCGCGGGGCACGCGGACGGCCGTAGCAAACATCTCTGACAGACTGACCGGGTGCGGTAATGAAGGGCATAAAGCAGGCGATTGCGCACGTTGCGCTGGTCGTTCGTGACTACGACGAGGCGATCGAGTTTTACACGCGCACACTGGGCTTCGAGCTCGTCGAAGATACCTATCAACCCGAGCAGGACAAACGCTGGGTCGTTGTGACGCCTCCCGGCGCAGGTTCCTCGACGAGCCTGCTCCTGGCTCGCGCTGCCTCGGAAGAGCAGGCCACATTTATCGGCAATCAGTCGGGCGGCAGGGTATGGCTGTTCCTCGCGACCGACGATTTTCAGCGCGACTACGAAGCGCTGCGCTCCAGGGGTGTGAAGTTCGTTCGCGAACCGTTGACGGCGGAGTACGGCACGGTCGCCGTCTTCGAAGACCTCTACGGAAATCTCTGGGACCTGGTCGAGTACGCACCTGGACACCCGATGGCGCTGTGAGCTGCCGCTAGCCTTCGGGATGCGGCTTCGAAGCCCCACTGTCGCTGAAGGCCGAATCACCGGCGTGGCACTGCGCGCCGTCCAGAAAACACCACAGGTAGTCGATAACGTCGTCCGACTCGAGCGTACTGCCGAGAAGGCGGGGGAACCGATAGGTCGGCTGGGGAATCGTGTGACCGCCACCCTCGATCGCAACGAGTGATACCTCTGGTGAGCCGTCCCGTTGCCATTCGCTAATGGTGGCCGGAGGCGTTCGAGTGCTGGTCGTTTCGAGCGGGCTGCCCGAGGCGGAATACAACGAAGCGAAGTAGCCGGCGCTGTCTTGTGAGGACAGGACCAGGCCAAGGCTTCGAAACCCGAAGAGCGATACCTCTCCACCTTCGAACGGGTTCAGAGGATCATGGGTGCCGTTGACGATGAGGACCTTTACCGGAACGCCAGCCGCATAGCAGTCGAAATTGCTCTTGGTGGGGAAGCTCGCCGCAAACGCGGCGATGCCGGCCACGAGGTCCGGTGCTTCGACCGCGAGCCGGTACGCCATGTGTCCGCCGTTCGAGTAACCGGCTGCGTAAACCCGTGTCGCGTCGACGAGCCCGGAGCTCGTTAGTTCGCCGACGAGTGTCTTGAGGAAACGGACATCGTCTACGTTGGTCAGCTGCGCCGCATGTGTTGCCGCTTTGCGGCAGCCGTTCCAGTAGCCGCCGGTGCCTTCCGGATAGGCGACGACTGCGCCGATCCGCTGCGCGAGATGCTCAAATCGATAGCCGCTGCGGCGGCGAATGGTTGCCGCGTCACCCGTGGACCCGTGCAACACCATCAGCAGGGGCGCGGGACTGTCGAGCTCACTCGGTACGTACAGGGCATATCGGCGCGGGCGGCCGTCGACGTGTAGCGTGGTTTCGACCAGCGTATGCGCGGGAACAGCGGGATGCGGTGCGTACAGTAGCCAGAAGTAGCCGCTCGCGAATAGCGCAACGCAAACGACCAGCCCGGACGACAGTATTCCCGCTGTTCTGCTCATGCAATGACTGCCACGCCCCGATACTGGAACGCCGCAAGCCTCAACAGTCTCGATTCGTTGATATAGCCGCTGTCCATTTCCGCCACGCGGAATCCGGCGGAGTTGATCAAGCCCGGGATGTCACGATCCAGGTGACAGCCTCCGACCAGGCGCTTCCAGACAGGGGTCACACGGCGCTGCCAGCGATAAACGCGTTCGCCGGAAGACTTACCGTGTTCGCAGAAGATCAGCTTTCCGCCCGGTTTCAGCACACGGCGCATTTCAGCGAGCGCCTGGTGCGGCTGTGTAATGCTGCACAGGGTGTACGTCAGCACTATGGAGTCCATACTGTCGTCGGGCAAAGGGATGTCTTCACCGCGGAGACCGAGATACTCGACGGGAAATGGCCGAGTCGCTGAGCGCTTAAGCGCCTTGCGGAAACTCGCCACCGAAGGGTCGAGGCCAATCACCTTGTCGACCCGGCGTTCGTCGTAGTAGGGAAGATTGAGGCCGGTTCCCATACCGATCTCCAGAACCGTTCCTCTCGCGCCAGGCACGGCCCGTTGCCGCTGCTCGGTGATGTCGCTCATACCGCAAAGGCAATCGAGCAGGGTCGGGAGTATGTAGTCTTCGTAGATTTTCATGTCGCTCTCTTTATGCAGGCGGCAGTTCTCATGCCGACTGGGGTGCAAGGTGGGTATGACCGCAATCGGCGGCGGCGTAGCTGCGTAGAAAACTCAGCATCTCCTGCCAGACCGGCCTGGTTTCCTTCGAGGGGCGCAGCAGGCCAACGTGACCGATACGGGTCAGGCCCAGTTCGTCCGGTGTCACGTCTCTGCGCTCGGCTTCGGTCACGGAGAAGCGTTCGAGCAGCGCCGAGACGGCGCGGGGCGGTGCAATGCTGTCATCACGGATGCTGTAGGCCATGAGCGGCGCGGAGAACCTGCGCAACAGCACTTCCGCCTCCGGTTGCGACGACAGATACCAGTCGCGGCTGCGGCCCCAACGGGACCATTCGCGAGCGACTCCGCGCGGCAGCCGCCCCGCGGGACCGCTCCAGGAAGGTAGCTCCCTGAAGAGGGCGCACAGAGTCGGAAGGATCAGGAACCAGTAGCTCGCGAGTCCAAAACGCTGCCAGCCGTCCCAATGGCGGGGCTGTCCGAATTGCGAGCCGATGAACACAGCGGCGCGGACTCGCTGAAACGCCTCCGCAAGGCCGACGATTTGCCCGCCAAAACTATGGCCCAGGAGCATCACGGGCTCCGACCATGAGGATTCCGCGTACTCCAGTGCGGTGACCGCGTCGTTCCTGGCCCACGTCGATAAGCTTGCCGTTGCGACTCCGCCGGGCGTACGAGAGTCACCCATGCCCCGATAGTCGACCGTCACGCACCGTGCGCGCCTTTCGGCGAACCAAGTGGCAACGTGGCGGAAGGCGCGTTGCGGTACGCCAATACCCGGCAGCATGAGGACCGTCATGTCGGCCGGCTCTGAGCCGCCGTATGTCGTAGCGGTCAGGGCGACACCGTCCGCGGTGTAAAGGGCTTTGTGTTCGACTATGATGGAATTGCTCGTCGCGACAGCTGTCTCGACGCAGCCGGTGTCGGGCCGTTTCATCTCGAGAACTCCGGGTGGTGCGAATCAGAGGCAGCGAACAGTGCCGGGATTCGAGGCCGTCGTCCTGAGATTGACGTTAGAAATGCATGAGAATTGTGTGAGGTTCCGCGCCGATGGACGCAGACGCGATGGATTCAGACACTAGCGTTGCCCGACCGGTTGTGCGCTACCTTACGGACGCGGAGGGCAATCGCGTGGCGTACACCGTGCACGGCGATGGGCCGGAGCTGGTGTTGCCAGCCTGGTGGATCAGCCACGTCGACAAGGATTGGGATCAGCCCGCCTTCCGAGACTTCCTGCAGGAACTGGGGAAGCACTTTCGCGTGATTCGCTATGATCGGCCGGGGGTGGGACTCAGCGATCGCAACGTGGCGCCGAGAAGTCTCGAATCCGAAATCGACTTGCTCGCAACGGTAATCGACACTGCCGCACGCGAATCCCGGGTGTCGTTGCTTGCGTTTTCCTGCGGTTGCCCCGTTTCGATGACCTATGCGGCGGAGAATCCTTCAAAGGTCGGCAAGATCTGCGTCTATGGCGGATACCTCTCCGGTAGGGACATCGCAACCCCGGAAGTGCGTGCCGCGGTTGTGGCGCTCGTACGGGCTCACTGGGGCGCCGGCTCGCGCGCGCTAGCCGATATCTTTTTGCCCGGCGCGTCCAGGCAGGACGTGGACGCGCTGAGCCGGCAGCAGCGCGTCTCGACTTCGCCGCAGACGGCAGCGGACCTGCTCGAGCTGACTTACGAAATGGACGCCACCGATACGATTTCGAACGTGAGTAACGAGGTGCTCATCCTGCACCGCAGCGGCGATCGTGCCATACCGTGTGAGGCGGGTCGGCGCCTCGCCGTGTCCCTGCCGGGCGCGGAGCTCGTGACGTTTGAGGGGCGCGCTCATCCGCCGTGGTTCGGGGACAAAGACGCTGTGTTGAGATCGGCCATTGCGTTTCTGTCCGGCGGCTCATCGTCACAAGGTCAATCGGCAGCTGAAGACGCCGGTGTTCATCTCGATACGGCCAACCGTACCCTCGTGATCGACGGCGGTGTCATCGGATTGACGGCCCTCGAATACGGGGTGATGCACTACCTGGTTCAACACGGTGGCACGGTCGTGACCCGCGACGAGCTACTCGAGCATGTCTGGAAAACACCGATTGCGGGGTCCAACAAAGTCGACGTATTGATGACGGCGCTCAGGAAAAAGATGGGTGCACACGCTCATACCGTCGAGACCGTTGCCGGTCACGGTTATCGACTGCGCGGTGGACCTTTCAGACGTCTGTAAGCGTCCGGTAACCGGACTCGCGACGTGCTATAGCGTTTTGTGCAGCAGATCGGCGGTGTCCGGACACAGCGACGAGAATTGACGGGTCGCGCGGATCGCCTCCGGAACCTGGTCGCGAGCCATGAGCGCGTAGCCAAGCGCTCGGAAATAGCCCGCTGCGGTCTCGGTCAAAAGAAACATGTCGGTCGTGCCCGCTGCCTTGGCCCGGTTTTCGAGGTGTTCGACCAGCTGCCTGCCCAATCCTCCGTTTTGCCGCCCGGGGCGAACGACCAGAGAGCGCAGCAGCGCTGTCGATCCGTAGGTTTCGATACCGATAGCGCCGGCGAAGTCCCCGTCTATCGTGGCCACGAGAAGACTGACCTCAGCGCTCTCGAGATCGTCGACGGGCAGCTTAGCGCGCTCCAACAGGGTCTTGATGTCCTGTAACGTTGCGGGGGTTGCCGGTTCGAACACTATCTCCATCGACCGGTACCGCTGTCGCTCCGGCGGCGCAGTGCTCGGATTCGACAGTTAGTGTTCAAAACGCCCATCCTCGAGGAAAGCCACTACCTGTTCGGCGACCCGCGGGTCGCTGCGCAGATCCCAGTGGGTGACATCGAAACTCACGAAGTCGTCCATGCCGTTGAGACGCGCGCTGTCGACGCTGACCAGTCCATCGTTCGGGATCGGCAACCATTCGTTGGCCAGGCGATTGTCGCGGGTGCCCGCAATGATGCCGACGGGGTAGTGCGGCGGCGGCAGGGAAGCCGGGAAACCGCTCGGGCCGGTGCGCAGGGCTTTTGCAGTCGGACCCGCCATTTCGAGCAGCCGCGTCGGGAGTGTTTCCGTGTCTTCGACGTCAGCCAGCTCGCTGCCTTTGTTCGGCGAACCGAGCAAAACCACACGGCCCATGTTCTGTTGCTCGTGATCGGCAAGGTAGGCACGAATCAACAGGCCGCCGAGCGAGTGCCCGACAAAATGGACAGTCTGCTTGCTGTCGGTGCAGCAGGTCTCGATCTTGTCGGCCACGGTTTTGAGCAGCGTAGCCGGCGCCTCGTCCATCGACGGATAACCCACGCTGTGAACGTCGAACCCGGCTGCCGTCAGCGCACTTTCCAGCTGCAGCATGGCCATTTCGCTGCGGCCAAGCCCGTGCAGGAGCACCACTTTTTCGTTGCCGGTGTTATCGGTCGTCACAAGCGGCAGCAGCTTGAACGAATAGTAGGCGCCGACGGCGAGGCCGAGACCCAGCAGTAACCACAACAGCTTCTTCATCACAAAGCCGCGTGCACCAGGCTACCGGGACTCAGCCGCTTCATCCGGCTGCTTCCTGATCGTGTTCATAAGAGGCGCAAGAATGCGCGTGACGAACGGGATCAGCAGCAGGCCAAGACCCAGGCCAAAAATCCCGTCGAGTGTCGCTTTGACAATCCACTGTACCGTGCCCTCGGCTGCGCTGACGGCGTGACCCGCGGCAGCGGCCCAGTCGTGGATCCACTGCCCGAACCAGGTCAGTCCGAGACCCTCCATGCCGTGAATCACAATGGAGCCGCCGACCCAGAGCATGGCGGCTGTTCCCACCGTCGAAAGGATGACAAGAAATCGCGGCATACCGCGCACAATACCCCGGCCGGCGGAGCGGGTGACACTCAGGCGTCCGCTCTGCGCCATCAACAGGCCCATATCATCGGCTTTTACGATCAGAGCGACTCCGCCGTACACCGCCACAGTGATTCCAATGGCGACGACGGCAAGCGTTGCCGCCTGCAGCCAGAGGTTGTCGCCGGGGATCGCGGCAAGCGCAATCGTCATGATTTCGGCTGAGAGGATGAAGTCCGTCTTGATAGCGCCGGCCACACGTTTTTCTTCGAGATGCACGGGGCTACCGACATCGAGATCCGCCTCGACATGTTTGTCACCGTGCGGAAACAGCGTGTGAAAGACCTTCTCGGCGCCCTCGAAGCATAAATAGGCCCCGCCAAGCATCAGCAGCGGGTTGATTGCCCACGGGGCAAAAATTGACAGCAGCATCCCGGCCGGTAGCAGGATCAGGAGCTTGTTTCGAATCGAACCCTTCGCAATACGCCAGACGATCGGCAGCTCGCGACTGGCCTCGAAACCGTGCAGGTACTTGGGCGTGACAGCGGCGTCGTCGATCACGGCGCCGGCAGCCTTGGCACCGGCTTTCGCAGCCTGGCCAATGACGTCGTCGACAGACGCCGCAGCCACCTTGGCAATGGCCGCTACGTCGTCAAGCAGAGCGAGGAGGCCGCTCAAAGACGTACCTGTCTATCTGGGACGGGTCTTGGGGAGACGAGCGATGTCCGGTCGTCGTGGCGCCTGCCGGTCGTCATATTACCTGATCGTTGCAATACCATTGTATGCACAACGTGCCGTCGCTCGTTCACACGGCTTAAGCATACCCGCATGCAGCGGCGCATAGAAGTGCGGCGCCGTTCAGGCGTCGGACGCAGACGCGTCTTTCGTGAGATAATCCCGGCGTTACGCCTTCGACAGTTTGCCCGACACACGGAGATTCGCCGCAACGATGACAGTGTCCTTCTGGTTCGAATTTGCGAGCACCTATTCCTATCCTTCAGCGATGCGCATCGGATCCCTGGCTGCTAGCCACGGTGTCTCGATACAGTGGCGGCCCTTTCTGCTGGGCCCGATTTTCCGCAAGCACGGTTGGGAGGATTCGCCGTTCAACCTGTATTCGGCAAAAGGCCGATACATGTGGCGGGATCTCGAGCGAATCTGTGCCCGCTACGGCCTTGCGTTTCGCAAACCGAGCCAGTTTCCGAGAAACGGGCTGCTCGCCTCGCGTATTGCCTGCGAGCATGCCGACCAGGACTGGTGCCCGGCGTTCGTCAAGGCCGTGTATCGCGCCAACTTCGAGCACGACGAGGATATCGGGGACCCGGCTGTCGTGGCGCAATGCCTGCCCGTCCCACGCGCCGACGTTGACCAAGTGATTGCGCAGGCCACGTCGGGTGCGGCGAAGCTTCGGCTGCGCGAGCAGACCGAAGAGGCCGAGTCGGCCGGAATCTTCGGGGCGCCGTCGATGCTCGTCGGTGACGAACTGTTCTGGGGTGATGATCGGCTCGAGCAGGCCATCGAGTTTGCGGCGGGTGGCCGGGACTAGCGAACAGCTTTTGGCCGTTATGCGCCGGGTGCGCTCTCACGCGGCCGCACGATTCGTCGGAACGCAACAAACAGCATAATCAGGGCAAAGACCTCCAGCACGGCCGAAAATGCAAACGGCGCGCCAGGGAAGTAGAAAGGCGCACCCTCGGGCAGCAACGTCATGTCGCCAATCAAAAACGGCTCGCCCGGCGACGAGAACGCCGCGAAGATCTGCGTCATGAGCGGAGGCCCGAGGATCATCGACACACTCGTGACGGCGCCGATGGCGCCTTGCAGCTCACCCTGAGCATCGGCCGGCATGGTGCGCGACATGATGCCCTGCAGCGCGGGTTGACCCAGGTCGCCGAGTGCCGATACCGCAATAATGGCGTAGATCATCCACCCGGCATTGGCCGAGGCAAACCCGACGTAAGCCACGGCCGTCAGGCAGACTGCGAGGATGGCCGTCGCCCGCTCACCCAGGCGCGGAATGATGATCCGGCTGAGTCCGCCCTGAACGACCGCCGACATGAAGCCGACAAACATCAGCGAGGCGCCGATCAGACCCGGGGTCCAGGCGAACTTCTCTTCGGCGAAATAGGACCACACGGACGGGTAGGTCCAGCGTGCCAGCTGTGACAGGAACAGCACGCCGGCAATCGGCAGCATGATCGGGTATTTGGCAAACTGCTTGAAGCTGCCGAAGGCGTTGGCGCGCTTCCATTCGAAGGGGCGACGGTTCTCTTTAGCGAGCGTTTCGGGTAGGGCAAAAAAACCAAAAACGAGATTCACGGCGCCCAGCGCGGCGACAAAATAGAACGGGGCCCGCGGCCCGAACTGGTCTCCGAGCAAACCGCCGATGCCGGGGCCAATGATAAACCCGAGCCCAAACGCGGCACCCACGAGACCAAAGTTCGCCGCGCGTTTCTCGGGAGGCGAGATATCGGCAATGTAGGCGTTGGCCGTCGAGAAGGTGGCTGCAAACGCGCCCGCGAGCACCCGGGCGACCAGAATAATGCCGATGGCCGGTGCAATGGCCATGATCAGGAAGTCCAGTGAGTATGCCGCCATCGATAGCAGCAACACCGGTCGCCGGCCGAAGCGATCCGACAGTCCGCCGATGATGGGCATCATGATGAACTGCATGAGCGCGTAGACGAGCGACAGATAGCCGCCCCACTGAGCCGCGTTCGCCAGATCCTCACCGGTTACGTCCATGATGAGTTTTGGCATCACGGGCATGATGACGCCGAAACCGATCATGTTTAGCGTGACGGTAATGAATATGAAGAGCAGGGCGTACTTGCCGGGGCCTCTTGGCGCCGTCAGCGGCGGGTTTTCAGCGGTTGTCAACGGTTGGTCTCATGCGAGGGGTATCCCAGGGGTCATCGTGCACGATTCTTGGCCCCCATAGAAGCATCGAAAGTGCACCTGGCCGGTGCTGCTGCCCGGGCTAACGAGACATCCCCATGACCGTCGTGCACCCTAATCGGGCAGTCGGACCGTCATCTCCATTTCGATCTTCAAATCGGGGCCGGCCAGGGCCGCCACGCCAATCCCCGTAACACAAGGCTCCGCCCCCGCGAACAGTTCGAGTATTGCCGGAAATGCCTGTTCCAGCGTCTGATCGTTCAGGTCTGTCATATAAATACGCGCAATCACAATATCTTCAGGTGTCGCGCCGACGGCGTCGAGCGCCGCTCTGGCGTTTTCCGCAACAATCCTCGCCTGTGCGGCGAGATCTTCCGGCACAGGCTCTCCACCCGGCCGCGATGCAACCTGCCCCGAAATGTAGGCCATACGGCCCGGTTCAACCGTTGTGATTTGCGAGTAACCGAGGGCGGTCGAATCGGGGAGGGTGGGCGGATTCAGACGATGGATGGCTTGCGTCATGTACGGATCCTCGAACGTAGGGAAGCCGGATCGTACCGAGTCTGGTTGCCGCCTGCCTACCGATGGAGTGGTATGTATTTGCCCCGATTGCGTTCGACCCGCGGGGATGGAACGGTGTTTCTACAAGCCCATGGTTGTGTCTACACAAACAACAAGTCCACTCAAGCCAGCCCTTAGCGGGAGTGGCCTCACCAAGATTTACCGAACCGGAGAAATCGAGGTCAAGGCGCTGATCGATGTGGACATCGATCTTTTTCCGGGCGAGATGGTTGTCCTGCTCGGTGCATCCGGAAGCGGCAAATCGACGTTGCTCAACCTGCTCGGGGGCCTCGATACGCCGACATCGGGCAGCGTGTTTTTCCGCGATCAGGACATCACGGCGACCGACGAGGCGACGCTAACGCGCTACAGACGGGACTACGTAGGCTTCGTCTTCCAGTTCTACAATCTCATCGCCAGTTTGACCGCCCGAGAGAACGTTGCCCTGGTGACGGAGATTGCGAAAGAGCCGCTCGATCCGGTTGATGCTCTGGGTATTGTCGGCCTTGGCGATCGGGTCGACCATTTCCCGGCGCAATTATCCGGCGGTGAGCAACAACGAATTGCAATCGCGCGGGCCATCGCCAAACAGCCTGCGATTCTGCTCTGCGACGAACCGACGGGGGCGCTCGACAGCGAAACCGGCGTCGTGGTTCTGGAGGCGATCGAGACGGTGAATCGCGAACTGGGTACGGCGACCGCCATTATCACCCACAACTCCGTGACAGCCGGCATGGCGGACCGCGTCATTAGCCTCGCGGACGGCAGAATTGTCAGTATCGAGCAGAACGCCGAGCGCACGCCCGCGCGGCAGCTGACCTGGTGACGGCAATGTTACTGGCGCTGGATAAGAAGTTGCTGCGAGACCTCTGGAGGCTAAAAGGCCAGGTGGTTTCGATCGCGTTGGTGATCGCGTCAGGGGTCGCCTTGCTGGTCATGGCGCTATCCACCCATGAGGCGTTGCGGGTAACCTCGGACGCCTATTACGAGCGCTATCGGTTCGCGCACGTTTTCGCAACAGTAAAACGGGCGCCATTGCACCTGGACGAGCGCATCCGGTCGCTCGAGGGCGTGCAGAGCACCCAGCTCCGTATCTCAATGCAGGCAATACTTGACGTCGAGAGTTTCGCGGAGCCGCTGATGGGGCGACTGGTGTCCCTCCCCGAGGGGAGGCAGCCGAATCTGAACCGCCTGATACTGCGAAGCGGGCGGCTGGTAGAGCCTGGTCGGCCGGACGAGGTGGTGATCAACGAGTCGTTCGCCGAGGCACACGGACTCGTACTGGGCGATACCATCCAGGCGATCGTCAACGACAACAAGCGCACCCTGAGAATCGTCGGTACGGCAATGTCGCCGGAGTTCATCTACGTCATCGCTCCGTTTGCACTGATACCGGACAAGAAGCGCTACGGCATTCTGTGGATGGGACGCAAAGCGCTGGAGGCAGCGTACGACTACGACGGTGCCTTTAACGATCTGTCGCTGACGGTGCTGCGGGGGACCGACACAAAACAAACGATCCAGGCGCTGGACAATCTGCTGGCGCCCTACGGCACTACCGGGGCCGTTGACCGTAGTGACCACCTCTCGGCCTGGTTCGTAGAAAACGAGTTGAAGCAAAACCAGGCGTCGGCGCGAATCCTGCCGACAATCTTCCTGCTGGTGGCGGCGTTCCTCACCAATACCGTACTCACCCGATTGATCATCACGGAGCGAAGCGAGATCGGCCTGATGAAAGCGTTCGGGTACAGCAACCGGGAGGTCGGCTGGCACTACACCAAGTTCGTCATGGCGATCACGGTACTCGGCGTCGTTCTGGGTTGGCTGCTCGGCGCCGTGCTCGGTAGGATAAGTACGGGCAACTACGCTGAAACCCTCAATTTTCCAATGCTGATCTACCGCCCCGGAGTGTCCGCCTTTGTCATCGGGGCTGTCGTTAGTCTGGCGGTAGGTCTGCTGGCCACGGCACGCGCCGTGCGGCAGGCGGCCGGATTGCCCCCGGTTGTCGCGATGCGGCCACCGGCTCCCGCGTCCTTTCGCCAGGGCTCTGCGTGGTTACGGAAGTGCCTTGCGGTGCTCGACGAACCCACTCGCATCGTAGTGCGGCAAATCGTGCGATGGCCTGCACGGGCGGTCGTTACGGCAGGCGGGTTTGCCGGCGCTATCGCCATGATGATTTTATCGCTGTACTTCGTCGACGCCGTGGATGCGATTGCCAATACCCACTTCGAGGAGCTGCAGCGGGAACATATTTCACTGGGTTTTAACGATCCGAAATCATCGGTGGTTCTAAACGAAGTCCAGCGGCTGCCAGGTGTGCTGGCTGTGGAGCCGACGCGGGCTGTGTCGGCCGACCTCGTGTCGGGTCACCGCCGCCATCGCGGCGCGTTGCAAGGCGTGTCCCGGGACGCGCAACTGACGAAGATCTACGACGTCGAGCGTGGCGCCGTGCCCGTTCCAGCGGATGGCGTCGTGTTGACATCCCGATTGGCCGAAAAACTGGCCCTCGGTATTGGCGACGATTTTGAGGTACGGGTGCTGGAGGGGCGGCGGCCGGTCGAGACGCTTACGGTAGCGGACACACACGATTCGTATATCGGAATGTTTGCCTACATGGATATCGACGTCCTGAACCGGCTCATCGGCGACCGACCCGTCACCCAGTACGTCAACACCTGGGTCGACGATGAGAGCCAGAACGAGCTGCTGGCAACCCTCAAGAATCTTCCTGCCGTTTCGACCGTTGGGATCAAGGCTGTCGCCGTATCGAACTTCCATGAGACCGTCGCCGGCAGCCTGATGATTTTTGTCGGTTTCTTCAGCGCATTCTCGTTTGCGCTGGGATTTGGCGTGACCTACAACGCTCAGCGCATCGGCCTTTCGGAACGAGGACGCGAACTTGCAACGCTCCGCGTGCTGGGATTTTCGCGCGGCGACGCCCTGTACATTTTGCTGGGTGAGACCATGTTGCTGGTTTGTGTTGCATTGCCAATCGGTTGCCTGCTTGGGCTGGCTCTCACCGCCATGTTCGTCAATACGAGCGGCTTTCAGACCGAGTTGATGCGCCTGCCGGTGCTGATTCGCCCTTCAACCTACGGAGTTGCGCTCGTCGTGCTGTTAGCGGCCTGCGCGGCGTCCGCCATTGCTATGAAACGCCGGGTCGATCGCCTCGACCTCATTGCTGTGCTCAAGACGCGGGAGTAAGGCAAATGATCACACTCAACAAGCGAGTCTCCATATGGGCTTCGATATCTGCGCTGGTTTTGCTCGGCCTGGTTTTTGCGTTTTGGCCGCGCGCGCTGGCTGTGGACCTCGAACCTGCCGCAATGGGTCCCATGATCCTGACCGTCGGCGACGAAGGCGAAACTCGCGTGGTAGACGTCTTCGTCATATCGGCGCCCATCACCGGACGCCTGCGTCGCATCGAGTCCGAACCCGGGGACGCCGTCGATGCGGGCCAGACGATTGTTGCAGAGATCGAACCGGTGGCTTCCGGGCTTCTCGATCCGCGAACAGAGGCTGAGGCAGAGGCGCAGTTAAACGCCGCCATTTCCGCCGAATCCCTGGCCGAGTCCGAGCTCGAGAGAGCGGAGGCTGAGCTGAAATTCGCTGAATCCGAGCTGCAAAGGGCGTCGGAGCTTGCGAAAAACGGCACGATATCCGAGCGTGACCGCGAGGCCAGCGAACGGGCGTTCGAAACGAGCAGGGCGGCAATGGGTGCAGCTCAGGCCAACATGGAAGTGCGTCGGTATGAACTGGCGCGTGCCCGCGCTCACCTCATGTCCCCGTCGGAGATGACGTCTCGGCGATCGGATTGCGAGTGCGTCAACATCACGTCTCCAGTGGATGGACAGGTTCTACGGGTCCACCGGGAATCCGCCGGTTTTGTGCGTGCCGGAGAGGACCTCATCGACGTCGGCAACCCGGGGCGGCTGGAGATTGTGGTCGACCTGTTGTCGACGGATGCCGTCAAGGTAACTGCCGGGAACGACGCGCTAATCGAGAACTGGGGCGGCGAGGGTCTCCTGGAGGCCCGCGTGCGCCGCGTGGAGCCCTTCGGGTTCACAAAAGTGTCGGCCTTAGGGATTGAAGAGCAGCGGGTAAACGTCGTGCTGGATATCGTGAGCCCGCACGAGGAGTGGCAGACGCTCGGGCACGGCTACCAGGTAGATGTGCGTGTGGTTCTCTGGCAGGCCGACGAGGTGCTCAAGGTACCGCTAACCGCGCTGTTTCGAAACGGCGGTGACTGGGCGCTGTTCGTCAGTGAGAAAGGCAAAGCGGTTCGCCGGGTCGTGGATGTCGGGCATCGAACGTCGAGCGAAGCGCAGATTGTGTCCGGGCTCAGCCAGGACGAGCTCGTTGTCGTTTATCCCGGTGAAACCGTCGACGACGGCATTCGAATCGCCGCTCGCCAGTAGTTTTCGTGGGCATATTCCCGAGGCTGGCCCTACGTGTAAACGGACGGTATGTCCCAGACTTCCCTGATGCGGCCATCGACGACGCGCCAGACAAGGACAACCTGGGTTTTTACGTCCTCTCCCGGAAGGCTCATTGTGTTTTCCGTATGCATAACCAGCAGCTCGTCGCCGACGGCTTTCGCAGCGACCGGCCTGACGCTGAACGTGCCTTTGGTAACCTCGGCCATCCTCGCGAAGAACTGCTCGAGACCCTCTATCCCGACGTAGTCACCCTGGATGTCGGGCAGCTGCGGGTTGAAGAAGTGGAAAACCACGTCTTCCGCAAACACGTCGGCCGATCGGGCAATGTTTTTCGGATCGACTTTCTCCAGAAGAGAGATATTCGGGTGATTGTCTTTCAACGCAAGGCTCCCTGGACGCGGATGCAGTCGAACATAGTGGAGTCGGGAATTATCCGGTATGAGGACTATCCGAAGGCGGGCGGCAAGTTGACAACGGGTCGAGCTTGCGGGGCGTTTTGGTGAGCGAACGGTGCATCGGTCAGCGGATATAGTCGTCTATGGCGATGTGCGCTCGGGTTTTGAGCCCGTGCGGTCCGCATTCGTCGAAAACTTCAGCAGGCGAAAAGAGCTGGGCGGCGCCTGCTGCGTTTATCTGAACGGCGAAAGGGTTGTCGATCTCTGGGGAGGGGTTCGCGAGGCGGCGAGTGGTGCGCCCTGGGAAGAAGACACCATGGTGCTGGTCTACTCACTGACAAAGGGTATGTCGGCTATGACTCTCGCGCTGGCGCATTCTCGTGGCTGGATCGACTACGAGGAGCGCGTTGCCCGGTATTGGCCGGAGTTCGCGCGGAACGGCAAGGAAGAGGTTACGGTCCGCCAGCTCTTGTCGCATCAGGCGGGCCTGCATGCGTTTCACCAGAAGATCGACAGAGCCGTCATTGCCGATCCCGTTCGATTGGCGGGGATCATGCAAGACGAGAAGCCGCAGTGGCCGCCCGGCACTCGGAACGCCTATCACTTCATATCGCTGGGCTTTTACGAAGGCGAACTCCTCCGTCGAATCGATCCCAAGCACCGGAGTCTGGGCGTATTCTTCAGGGAAGAAATCGGCGAACCGCTCGGTATCGATTTCCACATTGGTCTGTCAGCGGATGTTCCCAACGAGCGGCTTGCGACCCTCGAGCAGGCGGGTTTTCTGGAGTCCATCGCAGGATTGCCGTTGCCGGTAATGCTTGCAGCGCTTAATCCATGGTCCGCCACTTTTCGCGCCTGCATCGTCAATCCAGGCTCTGGCGTGACCCTGGACAAAGCGCGGATTTACCCCCGCGATCTCGAAATACCCGCCGGCGGCGGCGTGGGCACTGCACGCGCCGTAGCAAGGGCGTACGGCGCCTTTGCCACGGGCGGCGCCGAGCTGGGCATAAGCCCGGCAACGCTGGCCGCTCTGCGAGCGCCTGCCGCAGCCCCCGAGCGAGGCTTTTATGACGAGGTCCTGAAGTGCGAAGCCCAATACGGGCTTGGCTTCATGAAGTCCTTCGGGGACTTTGCATTCGGACGGAAGGACGCATTTGGTTTTCCCGGTGCCGGAGGTTCGCTCGGTTACGCCGATCCGGGCATTGGCCTGGGATACGGCTACGTCACCAACCGGATCGCGTCGGGTTTCGAACCCGATCCTCGAGACGTTGCCTTGCGGGAGGCCATAGCGTCAGTCGTACGCTGAGCCTTGGCAAGGTTGCCGTTCAGCGCCAAACCTGGATCGGCGAAGCGACCGCGCGCAAGCCACACTCGGCTGCGGCATGCCCGTATTTACGCTGCGCATGGCGCGGCGTATACCTAAAGTTTGGAGACAATCGGATCACCTTGAGAGGAGAGCGATCATGCAGAACATCGAGAATCTCTTCGATAAAACCGTGGGCGAAATCGAGCGAATGCTGAGCACGAGAACGGTCGTCGGCGAGCCCATGAATATCGAAGGCAACACACTGATCCCGCTCGTGAACGTTGGTTTTGGATTTGGCGTCGGCAGCGGCGAGGGATCGGAATCGGACAAAGGCAGCGGTCAGGGCGGCGGTACCGGTGGCGGCGGCGGCGTAAAACCCGTGGC
The DNA here is from genome assembly GCA_028289545.1 of Woeseiaceae bacterium. Taxonomy (GTDB): domain Bacteria; phylum Pseudomonadota; class Gammaproteobacteria; order Steroidobacterales; family Woeseiaceae; genus UBA1847. Next base: position 125,761 of record JANQPG010000008.1, on the reverse strand, counting down.
GCTTGTTGTGGTGAACCAGGACGGTGTGGTTGTCGAGCCGGTCAAGTCAGGCACGGCATCGGTGCTCGAGAAAGTGGCGGAATCGGTTGGCCGGTCGATGACCGAGAAGTCCGGGAACGGCGCCGACTAGCGATTTCTTGGGGACATGCTCACAGGTCTGTCGATCCTGCTGCTTGTCGTCGTTGCTCTGCTTGCGATTCCCGTCGAACTCGAATTCACGGTCGAGTGGCCCGACGGCATTGAAAACGAATTGGTTGTCGTCTGGGCGCTCGGGCTTGTCCGGGCTCGAATTCCGGTCGGGGAGCGGGATGACGAAGCGTTGACCGGCGAGATACCGTCGGGCCGAAAACGGCGCAGGAAAAAACCCGACCGACGTCAGTCGCGAAACATGCTTGCGGCCGTGCGGCAACGACCGTTCCGTCGGCGACTCTACCGTTTCGTCGGCGACTTGTGGCGCTCGATCATCAAGGAGAACCTGCGTTTTCGGGCGCGCGTAGGCCTCGGCGATCCTGCGGATACGGGCCGGCTCTGGGCTGTCATGGGCCCTGTGTCAGGGCTCCTTTCGGGCCTGAAAGACGCCTCCGTCGTGATCGAGCCGGACTTCGCCGAACTCCGCTTCGAATGCGAAGGCTCGGGGAGATTCCAGTTCGTGCCCCTGCATATCCTCACGATCTCGCTCGGCCTACTGGCCTCGCCCGTAATCTGGCGTGGCTTGCGCAGCGTGAGGTCCTGATGGCCACCCTCAGGGCAAGAACCGTCGTAGACGACAATCGGCAGCGGGTGGTCGTCGTCGAATCCCTCGCCATCAACCGGGAAGACGGCGCCCCAGCGCTCTGGCTGTTCGTGCGGCTGGAGCCGATCGCCGTTGTGATCCGGGACGCAAGCGGTACGCAGGCGTTCGATACCAATGCCGAGCCGGCGGATCTCGACAAGCTGCTCGGTAACGTGGAAGGGCTTGGGGCACTACTCGAACCCTAGCCGTCATGCCGTATTCAGTGAGCTGCCGGTCGGTGCGGAAACACCCCTGTGGAGGGGTAGTCTTCAAGGAAAGCGCCGAATCTGGGCACGGCGGTACCCGATTGTGTAAGCATCACAGTCTTACTCCATAACGGGTAGCGGCTGGCCGGTATGTCGTCACGACGCCATCGACAATTTGTACGGGAGCTCTTTCAGAGCAAATCGACGGACGTCGAGCGGTTCCTGCGCTTCAGGATCCGGAACCCCGAGGACGCGAGAGATCTCTCGCAGGAGGCGTTCCTGCGGCTGCTGCGACTCGACCGTTCAGAGTTCATACGCCGGCCGGATCAGTACCTCATGCGCATTGCGGCCAACCTGGCGTATGAGCACCGTCTACGAGAAAAGTCGAGGGCGGCAGAGGCGCTGGGCGACGTGCCGGAGCAACGTGCCGACGCGGCGGATGAACCGGAGGTGCGATTTGGCCAGCAGCGCGAGGTGCAGACCCTGGAGCAGGTGCTGGGAACCTTGCCCCCGAACGTCAGGGCGGCCTTGGTGTGGCACCGCCGTGACGGGCTGACCTATCGCGAGATTGCCGACAAGCTCGGCGTGTCGGCGAGCATGGTCAAGAAGTATCTGCAGCAGGGTATCGCCCGTTGTCGTCAAGGCATGCAGGAGGTGCGGGATGAAACGTGAATCAGCAGTCGACCCGACGGAGGCTGCCAGCGCCTGGCTTACCCGCCTCAACGACGGAACGCTTACACGGCGTGAGTCTGCCCAGTTTGCGGACTGGTTGCGCGAGTCGCCAGTGCATGTTCACGAGTTTCTGGAGTGCCTCGCCGTCTGGGAGTCTCTCGGACACGTGCGCTGTGAACTCGACGAGCAGTCATTGGCGGCGATCGGCAACGTTGTCGAGATCGATCGCGCAAGGATCGCTGCAACCGGCGCAGCGAGAGACCGCGGGAAGTCTCCGCGTTTGCGATGGGCCGCAGCGGCGGCCGCCGGGTTTGTCGTCGTTGGGGCATGGTTGGCTATTGGCTTACCCGACCAGGGCCGGGCTGCCGAAGTGTTGACCACAGACGTTGGTGAGCAACGTTCGGTAACGCTGCAGGACGGATCGCTGATTACGCTCAATACCCAGTCGAGCGTGCGTGTGGACGTTCGGGATACCGAACGAAATGTCGAGCTGTTGTCAGGCGAAGCCCTCTTTGGCGTTGCCGCTGACCCCGCGAGGCCGTTTGTCGTAACCGTCGACGATACGCGGATCACAGTTATTGGCACCGAATTCAACGTGCGCCGCCATGACGATCGTGTTCTCGTGACCGTCGTAGAGGGCAGGGTGCAGGTCGAACAACAGCACTCAAACGCCGGCGGCTCTGGCTCGGTTGGCGCGCCCCTTCTGCTGACCGACGGTCAGCAATCGGAAGTCAGCGATGTCGGGCTAAATATCATGTCTGTGGAAGTGGCCGACGTCGTGGCCTGGAAAGAGCGCAAGCTGGTCTTTCACCGCACGCGACTGGCGGACATTGCCAGTGAGTTCAATCGCTACAACCGGAAACAACTTACAGTCGACGGCGATGAACTCGGAAACAAACGCTTCTCGGGGATCTTTCTTTCGAATGACATCGATTCGTTCCTTGAAGTACTCGAAGTCATCGAATCGGTACACATCGAAACGAGTGGCGACGGAAGCAGAATTATCGTCCGAAGTACGGACCATGGATTTGAGACCCCGTAACGGTCGTCACAAAAACTTCACAAATTTCTTGAGAGAAACGGTACCCGATGACAGGTGCCAGAAAGTCCTTGTTAACGGGAGACACACCAACAAATTCCACAAGGACTCAGTCATGCTCATTCGTTTAGCCGTTCTCATCCTGATGCTGCTCCTTGGAGCACCCAAGCTTGCCTGGTCCCAAAGTGAGGGCGGCGATGATCAGGCATTCGAATTCGATATTCCGCGGCAGACCCTCGACTCGGCGCTGGAATCGTTTGCGAAGACAACCGGCCTGCAGGTGCTGTACGCCTCGGAGCTGACTCGTAACCTCGCGACGAAAGGGGTACGCGGTCGACGATCCGCCGTGGAGGCACTGGACACCATTCTGACCGGCACATCGCTGACCTATCGCTACGTGAACGAACGGACGATCGCGATTGAAGACCTGCCCGCATCCCAAGCTACGCCCGGAACGGAGGCGGATTCCTCGAGCGACAACGCGCCTCGAGGAAGCGGTCGCAACGGGCCGGTCTTGTCAGCTGAGGCCGACGACGAAGAGCTCACAGCGTCAACGCCCTATATCGAGGAAATCCTCGTAACGGCGCAAATCCGCGAGCAGAACCTGCAGGACATACCGGTCAGCGGCACGGCGTTTCTCGGCGGCATGATCGAAGCGAACCGCCTGCTCGAGATCGACGACATAGCGCGGTTTACGCCGGGACTTGCGAGTTCCTTCTTCAACTATTCTTCGCCGATCATCGCGGTGCGCGGCGCGAACAATACGTTCTCTCAAGCCGGTGCCGGTAAACCCGTCGGCGTATTTCTCGACGGTGTGTTCATTCCGCGCTATTCGGCGTCCTCCTTTGAACTGTTCGACCTCGAACAGGTTACGGTGCTGCGAGGACCCCAGGGCACACTGTTCGGCCGCAACGTCACCGGTGGCGCCATTCAGATCAGTACGCTGCAGCCGGACTTTCAGAGTTCGGACGTCCGATTTCGCCTGGGAACCGGCAACTTCAACCTGGTCGAAATCGCCGGCTTGCTGTCGGGACCAATATCCGAAGGTGCCGCCGCCAAGATATCGCTCTCTTATAAAGATCGGGACGCATTTGGCGTCGATCGCTTCAACGGTCAGGATCTGGAGTTTCTGGAGTCGCTGAACCTGAGATCCAGCGTACGCGTCGCCTTGTCGGATACCCTGGAACTGCGAATCGCGGCGGATTACTCATCCGACGAGACCGGCGGGCGCAGCATATCGCTGATATCGAGCAATGACGGTTCCGATACGACCGGCAACGACGGCGACATACGTACGGCCGAAATTCGATCCCCGCAGTCGTACGAGCGGGATATCTTCGGCATCTCGGCGCACCTCGACTGGCTGCTGGAAGGCGGGGAGCTCCAGTCGATTACGGCATACCGCAGCTCCGATGCCCGCGAGGTCTACAGCCTGGGCTCCGGCGACGTCAGCTTGCCCTCCGTGAGCACGCAGTTCCTGAAAGACGAGGTTGACGAGCCTCAGTCGTTCTCACAGGAGATTCGCTTCTTGAGCGAGCCCTCGGAGGCGTTCGACTATGTGGCGGGACTCTATTTCTATCGCGAAGAAACCGATCGTTTTGTCGGGGACATACTCCTCGGTGCCGGCGGGAACGCGCGTTTTGTCGACCGCAACTTCAACGTGACGGCGGACACTGAGAGCCTTGCGGCCTACGCTCAGGTGACATTTCATCTTGGTGACAGGCTCGACCTTGGCGTCGGCGCGCGCTACACGACCGAGGACAAAGACGTCAGCGTTCGATTCGTCGACAACAACAACACGGCCAACAACTTTGTGGTATCGCCGTCAAACGATTTCTCGGAGCTGACGCCGCGCGTGACCCTGACGTACCGCCCGACAGATGCGGTAACGCTGTTTGCGAGCTGGACGGAAGGCTTTACGGCCGGTGGCTTCAATACGGAAACCAACAATGCAACGGCAATCGAGCTGGGATTCGAGCCGGAGACAATTACGGCTTACGAACTGGGTGCAAAAACACAATGGCTGGATGGCCGCCTGCTGGCCAACCTGACCCTGTTCGATCAGTCGTTCGAGGACAAGCTCGAGGGCTTCTTTACGCCCGCGGGGCCGTTTTTCAGTATCTTCAATGCCTCGGAAGCCACAATGCGGGGGGCGGAGCTGGAGCTCTCATGGGCTGTCACGAGCGCGTTGAGGGTGTCGTCGACACTGGCCACGCTGGATACCGAGTACGACAGTTTTGTCATTCCGCTGGGCGCGGACTTCACCGGTAACGAGCTGCCGACATCGCCGGAGCTGAGCTATTCCTTTTCCCTCGACTACGAGGGACGCCTGAATAAAAGTCTGAGCCTGACGGGCGCACTCAGCTACACTTACCAGGACGAGTACTTCAGCGGCGCGAGCAACATCGACGATTTTCTGATCGACGACTACAGCCTGATTAATGCAAGGATTGGACTTATCTGGGGAGAAGGGCGCTGGCGCGCCGACCTGTGGGCAAAGAATGTGGCTGACGAAGACTTTGTCCGCATCCGCGGCAACCAGGGCGCTCTCGGCGAACTCTACGGCCCGCCGCGAACTTACGGAATCAGCTTCACTTACAAAGGTCTTTAATGCCCGTATCGCGCCGTGACTTCGTGGCCGGCGCTTTGGCGAGCGTGCTGGCCACGACCGGGTGTGCCGTTCGCGAGGACGCGCCGCGCGCCTCGAACACGGCGTTTCCCGCCGGAATTGCATCCGGCGATCCGACGCACGGCTCGGTCGTGTTGTGGACTCATACGCCGCCCGTTAACCGGGAGCCGGGCCAACAGCGGCCCGTCGCGGTACGGTGGTTTGTTGCGTCGGACGACGAATTGGGGACGATTGTCCAGTCCGGTTTGGTCCTGGCACACGCTGAGCACTACTACTGCGTTCACGTCGATGTCGACGGTTTGTCGCCGGCGACGGGCTACTGGTACTGGTTCGAGACAGAAGGCCAACTAAGCGCATTGGGCCGCACAAAAACCCTGCCTGAACCCGGCCGCCCGTGCGGCGAGTTTACGTTCGCTCTGGTGTCGTGCCAGGACTATTCGGCCGGCTATTTTACTGCCTACCGGGATATTGCCGGGCGCCGCCCCGACCTCGTCGTTCACGTGGGCGACTACATCTACGAAACCCCCGGTGGCTCTGTTCGACCGCACCCCGTCGATGAACCCGTGACGTTGAACGACTATCGAAGCTTGTATCGGCTGTACCGCTCCGACCCCGATCTGCAGCGCGCCCGCGCCGAGTTGCCCTGGCTGCAGATCTGGGATGACCACGAAGTCGTTAACGACTGGGGCAGGGATCACTACCTTCCTTCCCACTACAACAAGCCGCTGCCGATAGAGACGTACCCGCAACGAAAGGCCGCGGCTCAGCGCGCGTTTGCGGAGTTCACACCGCTGTCGCGTAGGAAGCGCGAGTTGCTCGCCACCCGCGGGGTGCGCGATCGCCGAATCATCGGGGACCTGCTGGAACTCAATTTCCTCGATGTCCGGCAGTTTCGCGACCCGCCGGTCTGCGAGCTGGACGAGAAAAATCATTTCGAGCCCTGCGAAGACGTCCACCTGCCGGATCGCTCCCTGCTGGGTCACGACCAGGAACGTTGGTTGCAGCATCGGTTTGGGCAGTCGCAGTGCCGATGGAACGGGCTTGTGCAGACGACCGTCATGGCGCCCATCAGGATGAATGCTGCCGAAGGGTTAAAGTACGAGGCGGATGCCTGGGACAACTATGCGGCTGCCAGGGACCGGCTGGTTACTCACATGATCCAGCAAGAAGTTCCGAATCTGGTTTCGTTTGCGGGAAACATACACGCTTACTACGCCGGGACGTATCCCGCATCGAACGGCAGCCGAAGCACAGCCATTACGGAACTGGTGACAACGTCGATCAGCGCGAGCGGCGGCGGGCAGAAACGATACGATGGTTTCCATCGCCTGCACGCCGGTAACGGTATGAGCCAATTCTTCGACAACCGGCATCACGGGTATCTTCACGTCAACGTAACGGCGGATGACATCCTCGCAACACCGGTGACGGTCGAGACCCGGCAGCGGGGCGCAATCGCCGCGCTGCCGGCATGGCGCGTGGCGTCGGGAACACCGGGAATAACCACCTGAGGGGCAACCCGATCGGTCTAGCGGCCCAACTCGTCCGCGGCCGACCTCAACGCCTTCGCCATTTCCGTATCCAGCGGTGAATGCGCGCCCTGTGCGACGATGTTCAAGTCGGCTCCTGGCAATGCCTGCGCAAGTTCCCAGGCGGACAGCGGCGGACAGATCGTGTCGTAGCGCCCCTGGATGATGCGGCAGGGTATCTGGGCCATGGCTTCGGCGTTGTCGAGAACATAGTTGTCGCCCGGCAGGAAGAAGTCGTTTGCCGCGTAGTGAGCCTCGAGCCTCGCGATGGACAGCGAGGTGTGGTCGTTGACGAGAAGGTTCATCGCGTCTTCGCTGGGAAACAACGCATTCATGGAGCCTTCCCACCGCGACCAGGCGGCCGCCGCCCGGTGGGCAATCTCCGGATCGTCGCTGCCGAGCAGTTCGTTATAGGCCGTAAGAATATCGGGCCGACCGTCGATTGCGTCATGGAAGCGCTGCCATTCGTCGGGATACACGTGCGCCGCACCCTTTGGGCCGTAGATCCAGTCGAGCTCCCACGGACGGCCTAGAAACACTCCGCGTATGATCATGTTCGCCACGGATTCCGGGTGACGAATGGCGTAACACAGAGCCAGCAGGCTGCCCCAGCTTCCTCCCATGACGACCCAATCCTCAATATTCAGGTGCTGTCTCAGGGCCTCCAGGTCGTCGACGATGTCCCAGGTTGTATTGTCCCGGATCTCCGCATGGGGCGTGCTCTTGCCGGCCCCGCGCTGGTCGAGCAAAACGACTCGGTAGCGCTCGGGATCAAAGAAGCGCCGGTAGTCGGGATGGATGCCGACGCCGGGGCCGCCGTGCAGGAATAGAGCCGGGCGCCCGCCAGGGTTGCCGACCTGCTCGAAGGAAAGGGTATGAAGTTCCGAGACGCTGAGCGTTTCGATCGCGTAGGGTTCGATGGGTGGATAGAGGTGTTCCATTACGTTTCAATCCTCCAGGGCGGGAATCGGCGATTTGGCCCCGCATGATAAATGCACAAGCTGTTTCCTGCAGGGTCTCGAAGATACGCTTCCCGCCACAGCCACTCCTGGTCGACGGGTTGTGCATCAAATTTGATCCCACGGCGTTCCAATTGCCCGACGGTTGCGTCTACGTCGTCCACTTCGAAGTAGACAATACAACCTGCGCCGTCGGGCGCCTGATCGACACGGTGGATGGAGAACGTCGTACCGTGCGGCGTCTCGAATCGCGCATATCGCGGCGGGCTGTCGACGATCTGCAGCACACCCAGTTGCTTGTAGAACGTAACGGATGCAGCGTAGTCGGTGCATGGAAGGGTGACTTGGTTCAGGTCCATTAGCGAGTTCTCCAGTGCCGCCATGCGGCGTGCGATGACGCTACCCGGGCCGGCCGTCGATCCTCGGCCGGGTCAGTATTGGCCAGTATCGAATCAAAAAAACGGCAAACGCCAGCGACCACAGGACTCCAGCAACAACTGCCGTCTCCCGGTACGGAAGCCCAGTGACGGTTGCGCCGAGCACGCGCACGACCGCTGCAAGCTGCACGAGCGCGAAGGCAATGTACTCGGCGCGGCCCGCAACCAGCGGCCGACCCGTGTGGCCGAGGGCGCTGCGCATCATCATCGCAAGCATCAACGAGCTCATTGCGCCGATTGTCAGCGCGTGTGTTGCCGCCGTTGCCGGAACCACCTCAAGGTAGGAGAGTGCCCGCAGCGCGAGCGCTACGGCTATCCATCCATAGGCCAGGGGCAGCATCGCCAGCAACCCGTTCCCCTTTGTACGGAGCGGCTGCCACAGCGCGAGGCGGATGCCGTGTGCCAGCGCCGCTGCGGCGAGCAGCGAGACCCATAACCATGACGGCAAGGATCGCCAGACCGCAGCGGCGTCCGCCGCGAGGATGAACAACAACGTGCCGAAACACAGGAACTCCAGGGGCAGGAATCGTTGCGGCCTTGCATGCACCACGGCGTTTGCCGTGAACACCGGGATGACACGGCCGCCCACGATTGCCATCAACAGGGTAATCAGATCGAGCGCAAGTTGTGTGGAAGCCGACGCCCACTTCGCGGGCAGACTGCCGAGGTAAGCGAAGTGCTGAACAAGATTGAGCGACGCAAGCGCGCACACAACAACCAGTATCTTCAGGTTTCGGGTGTTTTCACTCCGCCGGATTGGGAGGGCAATCGCCAGCCCCAGCGCCAGCAGAAACGTGGTATCGACTACTGCGGCCAACCCGCCCGGTCCGCTGATCGATAACACCCGGGCGAAGACCCAGATGGCCGCCAGTGCCCCCAGCGGCGCACCCGCCAACGTCGGTAGTCCAGTCCAGTTGCGGACCGCCGTGAGCAGGAAACCGGCGATAACCGCTGCCGCAAAGCCGAACAGCATTTCATGACTGTGCCAGGCGGCGCCCATCAGATAGCCGTCCATTTGCGCGACTCCCGAATAGACCATAATCCACAACGGCAGCGCGGTGACCGCGAACAGTGCGGCCAGAAGGTAGAAAGGCCGGAACCCCAGTGCCAGCAGCGGCAGCTCCGTTCTACCGGATTGCTTGTCGTTCTGCGCTTGTGTCAGCAACGTCATCGTCACTCCCTGCGCCGCGGGAAAACGACGCGTCAGGCCTTGTGGAACAGAAAAGATGTATATAGTATACCTCTATTAAAATCAAGCGACCTTTGAAGAGCTACGGGACGTTTCATGCAGCTGACCAAACACACCGACATTTCGCTTCGCGTCCTCATGCATCTGGCGCTTGAGCCTGATGTGCTCGGGACGATCACGGACATTGCCTCGCGTCACAACATGTCGCGCAATCACTTGATGAAAGTAGTTCATCACCTGGTTGGCCTTGGCTACGTGAACTCGGTTCGGGGGCGTGGCGGGGGCATCTCGTTGGCAAGATCGCCGTCCGATATCAATGTTGGCGAAGTCGTGCGCGCAACGGAGGCAACACTGGACGTTGTTGATTGTGATGCCTATGCCTGCCCGCTGGCGCGCAAATGCATACTCAAAGATGCCTTGAACGAAGCAACCGACGCCTTCCTGTCAGTGCTGGACCGCTACACGGTGGAGGATTTGACCCGAAACCGGCAGCAACTGCGCCGATTGATCGGCTAGCCGCCGGGAATCACGGGTCGGGCCGCGTTAGTGCGGTAGTTTGCATAGTTAATTAAACATGTATTCTGAATATTGCTTTTTCAGGCCCGCTGGATTACTCTTAAACATGCATATTGAATACCTCTTTCTTTACCGGCGGTGACGATCGCATGGAACAACGTCTGAACAACGGTTTTAACGCAGCTGGGGCGCTCGGCGCGCTGTTCGCCGTTTTGTGGGCCGGCATGATTGTCGGGGTGTCTTTTATCGCAACGCCGGCCAAGTTCCTTGCGCCCAGTCTGGGTGATCGGACCGCTTTCGACGTTGGGCGAGCAACGTTCGAGTTGTTCTGCTCGATCGAAGTGGGTCTGGCTCTGGTTCTACTTGGCCTTGTTCTGTACGCGTGGCGACGGCTTACCTTGATCGGGCTCGCCGTTTCCGTGCTGGCAATCACCTTCATGCAGGCGTTTGTCGTTCTCCCGGTGCTGAGCGATCGTGTCGCCGCCATTGTTGCCGGTTACGGCGTTCCGCCTTCTCACGTGCACCTGCTCTACGTATCGATGGAGATCGCCAAAACCGGGCTGCTCGTTGCGCTCGCATCGTGTTGCGTGCTGCTCGGGACTCGACGCGAATCTCGCGGGTCCGCCGAACGCTCCTACAGGTGGGCAACCTCGTGAGGGCAGGGCGCATCGGTTCCCTGGGGTTTCGACGATGGCGTTTGTCGTAACGGATCAATGTATTCGCTGCAAATTCGGGGACTGTGTGGAGGTGTGCCCCGTGGATTGCTTCCACGAAGGCGAGAACATGCTCGTGATCGATCCCGAGGAGTGTATCGACTGCACACTGTGTGTTCCGGAGTGCCCGGTCGATGCGATCGTGGCGGACGACGAACTGCCGCGGGATCTACAACACTTTCTTGCGATCAACGCAAAACACTCGGCGCTGTGGCCGGTTATTACCGAGAAAGGCGATCCGCCACCGGATGCGGATGATTGGATAGGCGTCGAAAACAAATACGCAACACAGTTCAGCGAAGAGCCGGGGAGGTGAGACGATGGTGGCACGATCGGCTATGTTATTGGCAGGCGAAACACGGGGTATAGGCTACCCTTGTGAGCGTGGCAGGAGTTCAGTATGACGCCGTCACCCGCACTTAAATTTGGCCTTCTCATTGCCGTTGCCGTCACCGTCATTGCGGCGACCGTGGCGTTCGCCATTCTGCATTCCGATGACTTCGATTCCCGGGTCCGGTTTTCTCTGACGGATCACACGGGCGCGTCCGTCTCCGAAGACACGTACCACGGCCAACATCTGCTGGTGTATTTCGGCTTTACCAGCTGTCCGAAGGTCTGCCCTACACAAATGGCAAAGCTCACGCGGGCGCTCGACGAACTCGATCGCGAGCAGGAGGAAGAGCGCATCCTGCCGATCTTTATTACGGTCGACCCGGATCGCGACTCGGCCGAACGCATTGTGTCCTACCTCGCCCACTTCCATCCCCGGTTCGTGGGACTGACCGGGTCGCGCGACGCGCTGGCGCGCGCTGCGGAGAGTTTCAAAGCCTACGGAGCCCGACGATCCTCGGCAGCAGACGACGATCCTTCTCGTCATACGAGCGTCGCCTATCTCGTGGATCCGGGAGGTCGGGTGATCACCCACATCGCCTCCACCGCGAGCGCTACGGAAGCGGCGCAGCGAATCAGGGGGCACTTGCCGTGAGCGCAACACGCACAGATCGGCCTCAAGCCGGGCTCGATATCGACACTCAGCGACTCATGTTCGGGTTCTTTTGGTGGAGCGGCGTCTGGCTGCTGATCGGCACGCTGTACGGACTGCTTGCGGCGACAAAGCTCTACTGGCCGGAGGTATTCGAACACCCGTGGTTGTCGTTCGGTCGAATTCGCCCGATCCACACGAACATTGCGTTATTCGGGTGGTCGTCTTTCGCCGCAGTAGGGCTGGCACTGTTTGTCGTGTCGCGTACTTCCAAAGTCGACCTGGCGCTGCCTCAGGCCGCACGACTCGGCATGTGGCTGTGGAATGCCGCGCTGGTAGCGGCGGTGATTTCGCTGTCGCTCGGCGTGAGCAGAGGGCCGCAGGAATATCGGGAGCTGATCTGGCCCATTGCGCTCGTGTACGGGCTTGGGCTCGCGGCAATCGCCGCCTCGGTGATCGCCACCGTTGCCCGGCGCAAGACGCCGGAAGTCTACATATCGAACTGGTACATCCTGGGAGCGCTTTGCTGGATGGCGACTTTGTACACGATTGCTTACCTGCCGTTCTATCAGGACGGGCTGGGGAACATCGTCATTCAGGGCTACTTCATGCACACGGTCGTCGGCATGTGGTTCACACCGCTGGTCCTGGGCATCCTGTATTACGCCTTGCCGCGCATGCTGAGCAAGCCGATCTATTCGTATGCGCTGGGTGTGCTCGGGTTCTGGACCAACATGGTGTTTTATACGCTGATCGGGGCTCATCACTTCATTTTCAGCCCGGTTCCGTGGTGGCTGCAAACCACGGCAATACTCTTCAGTGTCGGCATGATGGTGCCGGTATGGTCGGGTACGGGAAACTTCTTTCTGACCGTCCGAGGCTCGTGGTCGAAGGTGCGGCGAAGCTATCCGCTCATCTTCCTGCTTGTCGGTGTATGGGGCTACGCGCTGGCGTCGACCCAGGGCACGATCGAGGCTTTTCGCTCAGCGAACATCTACTGGCACTTCACTAACTTCACGGTTGGACATTCTCACCTTGCAATGTACGGTTTTGTGGCGTTTGCAATCTGGGGTGCTTTGTACGGTCTGGTACCACGAATAACCGGCAGGGGGCCGAGCGCAGCCGCGATCAGCCTGCATTTCTGGCTCGCGTTTCTTGGCGGCAGCCTGTACATCACGGCAATCTCCATTGCCGGTGTGCTGCAGGGCGCGTCCTGGGTAGCGGGAGAGTCGTTTATTGCCTCCGTCGATGCCGCCGCGCCGATGTGGCTCTGGCGTACCGTGGGAGGGTTCATGATGGTCGCGAGCCACATCGTGTTCTTCGTCAACCTGTGGCGCATGAGGCCCGTGAGAGACGAAGCACTGCTGACGGGAGAGGGGGTGCCGGCATGAGCCTGCACACCGATCATCGCAGCCTGTTGGCGGTCGCATTCGGCGGCTTTCTTGTATTGAGCCTTATCATCGCCGTGTTGCCCGCCTACGAAGTCGAGAAGGCGCCGCCTGGTGCCGGCATTACGCAGGCGGAGGGTGCCGTGGCGCGGGGCCGCGCGCTCTATCTCAAGGAAGGTTGTGCCGTCTGCCACACGCAGTTCGTGCGTGATCTGCCCGTGGACGCACCGTACGGCCGGGGCTCCGTTGCGGGCGACTATGCACTGGAGGATCCGCCATTGCTCGGCACCCAGCGCACCGGGCCTGATCTGGCCAACGTCGGACAGCGGCAGCCGAGCGAAACCTGGAACCTGATTCATCTTTACAACCCGCGTGCGGTTGTACCGACCTCCGTCATGCCAAGCTACCCGTGGTACTTCGAAGAGAAACCGGAGCCGACGCCAGCGGACGTCGTGGTGCCGGTGCCCGACGGATACAAACCGGCAGGTGTGACCGTCGTCGCCACCGAAGAAGCTCTGGATCTCGTACGGTATTTGCAGTCGCTCAAGCAGACGGAGCTGCCGCAATGACGGAACGGCTGCGATACTACGTGGACCTGCTCGCGGCGCTCTGCGGATTCGATTCGCCCGAGAAAATTTCCCTGTTTGGCGTCGTGTTTGTGATCCTTGCAACAGCGGCGTTGATCTACGCCTGCTATCGCGCGGTGCTGTTGACCTTGTGGCCAGGCGAACGGAACGCGGAGCACATCAAGCGGCGCGTCCTTAACGACGAGGAGGTGTCCGATGCGCATTGACGTTTATATAGATGACGCCACGGAGCCGTTTCAAACGATCACACCGCCGGAAAGGTTTAACCTGGACACGAGCATCCTGAGCGACGGTCGCCACGAGTTGCGTCTCGTGGCCGTCGACAGCGACGGCGCGACGAGCGAGCGCCGCGTGCCGTTTACCGTACAGAACGGTCCCGCAATCGCCGTGCACGGGCTGCGCGACAACGATACCGTGGCCGGTGAGCTGGCATTACTGGCGAATGCCTACGGCGCCAGGGCGGGCGACACGTTCGAACCGACGCGTATCGAGACGCCCGCGCCGATACCCACGTGGGCCTGGGTCCTGTTCCTCGGCATCTTTGCCTGGGGCGCCGGGTACGTTGCCCTGGAGCTTGAGCAGCGCGATGCCTTGCCGCTCGTTGCGAACAACGCAGCCGTCGCTGCGACCAACACGGGCGCGACGGCGGCCGACTGGGCGGAGCTGGGCGCGCAGGTCTACGGCAACACGTGTTCGTCTTGCCATCAGATAGCGGGAGGCGGGCTGGCCGGTGTCTTCCCGTCCCTGATCGATAATCCGGCGGTACTCGATCCGAATCCGACGGACCACATCAACGCCATCATCCACGGCCTCAGCGGGAAAGTGATCGACGGGGTTTCATATCCCGGCCCAATGCCGCCGTTTGGCGGCATTCTCTCGGACGAGGAAGTGGCGGCGGTCGTCAATCACGAGCGGACCCAGTGGGGCAACAACGCGCCTCTTGTCACGGCAGGCGATGTTGCCGCATTGAGGAACTGACTGGCGACAGACTGTTAAAAGGGTTTAGAAATGTCTAATAAATGGTTGAAAAGTCTACAAACAGATACTGCACAGGACGGATTCGAGCTTGCCATCAAGCTCGCAAGGATGGGCGTCAAATACACACAGCCGTCGGATGAAGTGCGCAATCGATTACGCGCGGACTATGCTGAAAACGCCGATAGTCTCACGGCGGCATCGCAAGTTGTGGCGATCAATTTCCAGACGGTCGCCGCTGCGAACGGTTATTGGCGGTAGCCCCCGAAAGTACCAGGCACCGGAACCTTCTGCCATAGTCGCTCCCGTCGCGGTCCCGGCGAGAGTGGAGCAGCGCATGAAGCTAGACGGCGGTACGCTGTTTCGGCGCAAACAACCTGGGTTAGACGAAATTTGGACCGAGTCCCTGGCCACCCATGCGTCCGTCAGTCGAGCAACAGCCGAACGTTCAGTGTGGGGTTACCGCACAATGCCAGAGGGAACGGCGACGTTGTGCCATCCGGATTGCGTAGCAAAACCTCGGCCCGCAGTGGTTCATCAGCGAGTTCGGCATAGTTGATGTCGAAATCGAAACTAACTACCGCGTTTTTACGACAGGTCTCACAGTGTTTGGGATGCGTCGATTGAAAAAAGCCCTGACGACCAAGAAGCTGATCTCCTCCATATAGGTTGACGACAAAACTGCCTGGGATAGCGAGGCGATCTACGCTACTGAGACGCACAGAGAGACGATCCTTAGAGACCCCGACCGGTTGTGCGGCAGACATTCGACCAAATCGAGGCACCACCGCTCGCACGGGATCAGGGGATGGGTGCACGTAGGTGGCATCGAACGTCGATTCCAAGTCGATAGTCTGTGCTGTGGTGTAGTTAAACGGTGGGATCTTGTTGATCACCGGGTCGTCTAGCCACTTCGAACCGTACAGTAAGGTGCTCTTGAACGAAGTTAGTGTAGTTGCTTGGTAATCCTCCTGCCATTTCCACCACAGCCGGTCCCAGTTGGCATGGAAAAACCAAAATAGCGGCTCGAATGCAGCTACGTCCTGGTTGGCAAGTGTGGGGCCACCTGCGTTGTGTCCGTTGTCATGTGCGCGGATGATACCGTCTTGGGTACGGCCTGCGTCCCAGCCATTGAAGCGCTCCCAATGCGAGTGGCCGAGAGCTTCGTCGATGTTTGCGGTGATACCGTAGGACTTAATCTCATCCTGCAAGGTCGATATATCATTGCGACGAGTCGCGTAGTTGGGCCCATAGCAGGGACCAACCAACGGGCATAGCTCTGGCTTGATCGTGTAGCTATCAAATGGCGCTTCATACAAAACGCTGGGTATCTCTTCAGCCGTGATGTCCCAGTATGGTAGCGTGACCGACTCGCAGCCGGGGACGCTGCGTAGGGCATCTTCGAAAACCTGTAGATAGGCCCGGTGCCAAGGGTTGTAGGCGTTCTCGTGGTGGCGGCAATAGACATCCGGTCCGGGTAACCAGTGGAGCCCTGCGATAGCAAAATAGCTTTGCGGATCGTCGTCGTCGCGATCCATCATTCCTTGAAACGCCTGTTTGAGTAAGGCGATCTCATCTTCGCTCAATGCAGCGATGTCTTTGCGGACGCGCGATACGGTAGCGGCACGTCGGGAAGGGCGTACGGGGGTGGCGGTGCCGCGAGGACATTCGTCGCGTAGCCAGTTGTAGAAGGTTTTTTTTCGCGCGTCACTCCATCGACGAGCAGGCTCAGGCGGCATAGTGTCTTCGTTGGTGCGGATGAAAATCCGAAGGGCGTTGAACTTAACCCCTTCATACGTCGCCAAGTCGATGCCGAAACGTAACATGTGAACAATGTCGAAATCGTCGAAGAAGTGTCGAATATGCTCAAGGTAAGTCGGATGTTCGACAACGGTGTCACCGCCATTACTCATAGCATCACTTCCTTTTCCGAATGCTATGCCAGAGCCGCAGCCCGTTCTACCGCGCGCCCTGCATTGACGCGCCCATAGCCGAATTGGGTGCTGTGCTCGTCGACATACCCGCCGCCAATCTTGTCTGCAGTCTCCTCCAGAATCGTCCGTACCGCTGTCCGATCGAGGTCCGGATTGATCGACAGACACAACGCTCCGACGGCAGCTGCAAGTGGCGTCGCCGACGACGTCCCGCCGAAGTCATTCGTGAACAATCCCCCTGCATCACCCATCGACGTATGACCGATGTTGAAACCGCGATTGTGGATTGCGACGTCGGTGGTATAGATGCCCCGTATTCCACCGCTGGACGGCGCGACTACCGAAATCTCGGGGCCGCGATTGGAGTAGCTGGCCAAGCCCTGAATGTCTGTCGAGGCCCCCACTGCGATGGCATCGTCGAACGCCGCCGGATAAGACACATAGTCCGGAAAGCCATCGTTCCCTGCAGCACAGAATACTGGCGCACCCCGTCCATCGTGGGTCATCCCTGCATCTTCGAGCGCAAGTTCGATGTCTACGCTAGGCGACCCGCTCCATGAACAAGAGACCACGTCGGCAAAGCGGGATGAATAGCGAATGGAATCGGCGACGGCAGCATCGCTAGCCATGTCGTCTGCATGAAAAACTTTGACCGGCAAAATGCGGCAGCGGGGCGCTGCGCCCAGAACGCCGCCCACGCGACCATCTGAGGCGATGACACCGGCACACGGCGTGCCATGGATGTCGTTACCGCGCATTACATGGTACGGATAAGTAAACACCTTAGGACGCGGGTCATAGTGCTCATCGTGGTCGCTCGGCAAATAGAAATCACGGCCGACTTTGTCTTTGGCGTTGTTCGGATCCGGGTTGCGAAATATCCGATAGCGCAGATTCGGGTGCGATAAGTCGATTCCATCGTCGAGGACCGCCACGACGATCCCCGGATCGCCGCTGGTTATCTCCCAAGCCTCTCGGATGCTGACATCCTCGTTTTTCGTCTGACCATTTTTGCCTTGATTGCGTAGATGCCACTGCACTGCCTTGATGGTGGGCAGTTTGTCGCGTATGTACTCGGACACGAAGTTGGGTGTGGCGAAACGAATCTCGTCTGTATCGGCCCAGGCATTGGCGATCTCGAATAGCGTCTCACCAAAGTATTTATTGTCCGGGTGATGTACCGTGATTTGATCGTTCGCAAATTCATTGCGCGCGCGTTCTTTGAACCCATACTTCGCCAGAAGCTGCTTTCTCGTCCTGGCGGCTGTTCTCGGAGCAAAACGCAGGACAATTTCTTTGTAGACAATCCGCAAGCGCCCTGTTTGGTCTTTGAACGCGGCGGGAAAAGCCGTAGGTTTTGTCCCGGTCGGTTTCGGGGGGGTATACATCTCAAAATGACGCATCGCTGCGCGGGTAACGAGACTCGCATAACGGGGACTGTCTTCGCTGCCAGAGACGTCGAATCGCATCGCACTTCGACCCAAACCACTGGCCTGACTCAATCCGAGCGGGACCAGTTCGAACTTTGCGTGGTTCCGGCCGTAAATGAACGGATTTGGCATGGCGCTTCCCCTTTGTCACTATTTGACGACAAACGCTCATTATGTTATGCCCGGAAAACTCGGATGAGTCAATAGAACGTAGTAGCCTGTTGTTTATGGGCGGCCAATTAGAAACCAAAGCTCAAGAGTTCTCCGTCTCCGGTATCGACGAAGCCGCGCTCGTTGAGGCGCTTCAGCCGCTCGGGCTGGTGTCCCACCGAGTAATGGCTCGAGAGCCGGCATTAGTGATGTTGGTCGAGCTGAATGGTTGTGATCCTGAACCGGAAAAAGCCCTCGTTGAGGTGCGCGCCCATTTGAAAGGGGTAGGGCGCGCTGAACCTGCTACCCGCGATGAATACGGCAGCGAGGTGCTACCAACAGGCACGATACAGATACGGTTTCACGAGGTACCGAGCGATATCGATTTGACCGCGTTCGGCAAGGATGCGGGGCTACGCGTGCTGAAGCGGAATGAATTCCAACCCGCCCAGGTCGCATTCGAACCCGCGGATGAGGATCACGCGGATCTCTCGGAAGCGATTGATAATGCGAAGCAGCGGCCGGAAGTGCGCAAGGCCTGGGCGGAGGTGCTGTCGCGCTACCGCCGCCATTAACGCCGTTCTTGCGAGGATTGTAGGTGGCGGTTGCCCGATCGGTAAGTTTTCGAGCACGATGCCGTAGCAGGGGAGTCCGATTTAAAGTTAATCGTCGCTCAAGATCGGACCTCTGGTCGCCATGCAGGCGGCCGTTTTGCTCAATGGTAGAAGAACAACAGATCGACGTTTTTCTCCTGCGCGCGTTCGAGCCACCCGCCGATCTGCACGATTGAAGACCGGGCATCTTCATTGGCTTCAGGCACCGCGCACTGCGACAGCGCGGCAGCGGCCGGCGCAATCTCGGTTCGGGACAGATACCCCATGAACGGAAAATCCGCGGGTTCGGGGATGGAGATTGGCGCGCCCCGGTAAAGGATATGGCGGTGAATGCTCAGCGCGTCTTCGGGCACGCCACCTTCGGCAAGGACGTGATCGACGTAGTCAGACCATACCGATCGGATCGTGGCCCATTCGGAATTGTCGAGAAACTCGCCCAAATACCAGCACAGCGCTTTGAGCGCCCATGCGTGGTATTCGCCGTCGGCCTTATCGAGTGTCGTGCCCGCGATCAAATCCCGGAGCGCCAACTCCACGGGCCGTTCGTCCTCGAGTTCGTCGTGCTGAAGCAGGTAACCGTCTTGCTGGCGCTTGATGTCTTTCACGAGATCGTGTTCGCGGCCAAAGAATCGACGTAGAAATCCCGATGAACGCCGGGCTTCCTCGATCGATGCCGTTATCCGATCGATTGACACGGCGAAAGGCTGAATCCCGTAGCTCATGTCGGAACCTCACGCACTGCAGATTGCAGTGCACTGTCCTCTGGGGTCCACTTATTGTCGTCTATTGCGGAGCGGAGGGCCACTTCTTGCGCGCCGGTCGTTTTGGGCTTTGCGGTCTCTCGGGTTACGATCGGGACTCGAGTAGCCGGAGGTTTCATGTCCGCACGTTAGGGTCCCGTACCGGACCCAGCTTTAGCTGATCTACCGGATTGCGGCCCGCCGAAAGGGCCGTGCGGCATCGCTCGCCTCGCAAAAAGCCGAGGCTGAAACCACGGAATCCATACAATGCAAACAAGACAGGCGTTGGCGGCTGACAAAGCCGCAATCATTGACGTGTTGGTCGACACACAACTGTTCCCGGCGGACATGCTCGGCGACATGATGGAACCTTTTTTGAAACAGCACGACAGCGGTGATCATTGGTTCGTGCATGAACAAGGCGGTCACGGTGTCGTCGGCTTCGGCTACCTGCGTCCCGAACCGCTGACTGAGGGTACCTGGAACCTGCTGGCGATCGCCGTAAGGACAGAGGTGCAAGGGAAAGGGATAGGCCGTTCGATGATGGCTTACGTCGAGGGTTTCCTTTCCTCTGACAGTGTCCTTATCGTCGAAACCTCCGGAACGGACGAGTTCGCGTTGACGCGGGAGTTCTACTCAAAGTGTGGCTACACCCGGGAAGCCACAATCAGGGACTACTGGGGGCGCGGTGACGACAAGATCGTATTCTGGAAGCGAATGAGCGACTAGCTGCGTGTAAGGGTCGGCCGGTACCGGCTGGCGTACCGGCCGCGCCCACGTTGCGGAACCGCTGAATCACCTGCGTTATCCGTCCTCGGACAAGAGTCGTAGGCGCAGGTGGTTGAGAACTTCATCGCGGGCCTGCAACGTTAGCGAACCCGTTTCGTCAACCAGGTGTACTGTGAGGACGCTGTGAGCTGACGGCACGTGTGCCTCGAAAAACGGCGGAATGTTGCGGCGATTGGCTGCGTTGTCGGGCAACGTTCGGCCGTCAAACCGGGTGCCCAGCAATTCTTCGTAACGTTTGAAGCGCTGCGCCTGACAGAATCTGTCGCCTTCGAAACGAAAGCCCAGCACCGTCAGATCTTCGGCCTCCAGGCGTGCGCGCACCCGCGCCGCTTCTTCGTCCGAACTCTCGATTCCGGCTGGATCGTCAAGAGGCAGGGTAGGCTGCGACAAAACCGGCGCAAGCACGGCGGGCTCGAGCATCATCGACAGGGCGAAGTTGCCCGTAAAACACATGCCGATCGCTCCAACGCCAGGCCCACCACAGCGAGCGTGCGCGAGGCGGGCAAGGCCACGGAGCCAGCTCGTCACCGGACTGGCCCCGTGTCCCGCCATTGCGTGGAACTCTTTGCTGATACAAGCGCGATGGAACACCCGGGCGGCCTCGGTCGCGGAGGGAACGGCCCCGTCGACGCCAAACAAGGAGGGCACAAAGACTGTAAAGCCGGCGTCTCGTACCCAGCGTGAGAAGCGCAGGACATGAGGGCTGATGCCCGGCATTTCGGGCATGAGGATAACGGCGGGTCCATTTCCAGAGACCCAGACGGTCTTGGTCTCATCTTCTATGGCTATTTGGTCGGCGCAGAAGTCCTGCAGGTCATCCTTGCTGGTCAGGTCTGTGGTCATGACGGTTCGGCCTACGCTAGTATTCAAAAACGAACTCAGGCATTTAAACGTGGGCTAAGTCTGTATGTCAAACTCAGATACTCAAAAATCAATGCGCAGGAGGGCCTGGGTGCCGATAGACCAGTGCCCAATGGCCCTGGCCGCCGAGATTGTCGGCGACCGGTGGGTATTGCTCGTGCTGCGCGAGTGCGCTTATGGCGTCGTTCGTTTCGACGACATGCTCGGTGATCTCGGCGCGCCGAGGTCGGTACTGACACAGCGCCTGAAACGCATGGTTGCGCACGGTTTGCTCGATCGGGAGCCTTACCGTGAGCCTGGTGAACGTCAGCGATACGCGTATGTGCTTACCGATAAAGGACGCGATTTGCTATTGGCTCTTGCCGCACTGGCGGATTGGGGGGAAGCACATCTCTTGTCGACCGAATCGCCGGTAGTGATCAAGAAGCGTCGAGGAGGAGCGCGCCTGCGTGCAGGACTGGTTGACCGAGCGGGCCGCGGCGTTGCCCTGGAGGATGCGACCCTGGCTCGCCCTTAGGGCGCCTATCGCCAGTCCATCCTTTATTTAACATAATATACATTATGCGCATAAATGCGAGGCGGACCTGCCGCCGATATGCTGAGAGAATCAACGCGTTGACCTAGCGGAGTTCAGCTTGTCCGAGGGGATGGACCGCGTTGGTTTCAGTGTCGTCCGAGCGCTGTCGCGAGCTTCCCAGAAGCAAACGGATCGTGGCTTGGGACCACTACCAAGTCTGGCATCGCTTCCTCTAGCTCGCGGACCTTCGCAAACGAGACCGTTAATTGGTCGGCGTCACCAATCCCGGGGACCTGATCGTTGTGCAGTGGCTCAAGCTCGTATGTCAGATCACCCACAAACAGAAGCGGCGGCAGCCCGATGCTTCGAACCAGTAGTGACATAGAGCCGGGCGTATGGCCCGGCGTAGGTAAAAGAATCATCGATCCGTCGCCCATGCAGTCGTAACATTCGCCAAAAGGCGCGAACAGCGGATCGCTGGTCGGCACGAATTCGACGGTTTGCCACTTCGCCCCCGGCAACTCGATGTGCTCGCGCAGGAACCAGTCTTGCTCGGGACTTGGTGCTTTGAGTCGCTGCCAGTCCGCCTTGCTCACGAGTAGTTCCGCCTGTGGTACATGCGCAATGCCGCCGATGTGATCGAAGTGCAAATGCGAAACGATGACCTTGCTGACATCTGCCGCCTTAAGGTTGATTGCGTCGAGTTGCCTGTCGAGCGCGTCTTCCGGCCCAATATGGAAACGAAAGACTCTCTTGAGAATGAATCGACCAATGGGCGACGAGATGTAGTTCGGATCCGAAACAAGGGCGGGGTCTGCACCAGTATCGAACAGAACCAAGCCATCGCGGTGCTCGAACGCGTATGCAGTGATTGGCGCTCTGACCCAGCTCCTGGACGTCAGCACCCACCACATTAACGGCTTCGAGGTGCCATAACGGTGTTCCTTGTGCTGCTCAACGTATCCCGTAGTGATTTCATGCACCGCTTTGATGGAAGGGCTGAGGGATTCTGATTGCGCAACCATGAGATCCTCCGTTCTAGACAGTTTGGATGTCGTACGGTAAGTATTTCGCCGTGTCCGGGGCGTATCAATCCGTAGTTCCACCCATACACTCCGTCAAAGCCCCTAAGGGCGTGGCTTAAACGACGCCCTGCTTAATAGCCGCTCTGGGGTATTTCGTGTACGCGCTGGACCTTCGTCACGCAGGCATCAATCGGCTGATTCACCCGCGCTTTCGGGCTCGATTGGGTTGGCATCGAACGTCAATCGATCATTTCTAACCGGGAACTCGCCATCAAACGTCAGAAAAAACGGCTCGCCGGAAAACAGCGACCCGAGCTTCGGCAATGCCTGCACATGGACGTGCAAATGAGGCTCGTTCGATTGACCGCTATTGCCAACTCGTCCCACGGCCTGCCCGGCCGACAGGGTATCGCCCTCTCCGACTCTGACGCTACCCTGCTGCAGGTGCGCGAGCAATACGGCAACGTCACCGCACCGAATCACAACGTGATTGCCTTCCAGCCGGGAGGTGTCGGTTTTTGGGACCGGCATGTCGGGTCTTCCGTCGGAAGCGGCTATGACTGTGCCTTCACAAGGCGTGAACACCGGGTCGCCGAAAATCGCATACGCAGCCGGCTCGGCGGGCCGCCAGCCCGACGCGCGTAGGCCCCAGGCCCCGATCTCGATGAGGTCGACGGCGTAGGACTGACCTCGATACGCGCGCTGACGCTCTGTCGTTGGATGGAGGGTCAGGAAGTGCCCATTGATTGTCGCCGATGCCCCGCCATGGGCAACCAGATACCGACCCGGACCCAACGGAAAGGCGAGTTTCACGACTCGCACATCTACCGGCGGATTTCTGCCATCCAGCGACGACAGGGCCACACTTCCCGCAAACACGGATAAGGCTATGAATCCCACGACTGCTATCCAAGCCGAGGCACCTCGTGGGAGCCAACCGTTCGCGCGCAATCGATCACTGCTCCGGCCGAGAACGGCCAGAAGCCAGAGCGCCAGATAGACAAAAGGCGTCCACCATGGCGGAACCATCCAGATTGCGGACAGTAACAGCGCGACCAGCGCAAGGCCGGTCGCAAGCGCCTGCAACAGGAATCCCATTCGACTGCGCAATGGCGAGAAGGCCAGCCAACCGATCAACGCTAACGGCAAGAGTATCTGCAGCCCAATCGCGCTCATGTCGATGGCGTTCACCGCTCAGCGCCCCTCCCCTGGAAACCGGATGTCGGTGATTTCAGCCTTGAAGAATGGAAAATAATCAGCCGTGCCGAAATGGTTGCCGCCCTCGACGCGAGTTGGCAGCCGATATCCGTCGTGACTCTCAAATGCGGAGAGCTCTCCGCCAAAAGGCTGCTCACGATACACTTTGTCGGCGTTTTCATTGCTCCATCGCTGGATTAGCACTCGGCTCGGCGCACCCTCCTCGTCCACGGTGATATCCACGGCCTGTTCAAACGGGCCGTACCGGACGATGGCACGTGCGGTGCTATCGTCAACGGCCTCCCAACAAACGTGCTTGCTCGGCAAAAGGCTTGCAGGAGCCCAGAAGGCGGCCTCAGCCACTACCCTGCCGAAAGCGGATCGCTGGTGATCGGCACCGCCGACGCGAACGACCGGCAACAGGCCGAACAGCCAGAATCGAGTCCAGGACTGTGTCGGCAGTGCACCGTCAGAACCGCTCAATGGTCCGGTGTCAACTTGCCACACCAAGCCATGGGGTGGCGCCAGAATTTGGTGTGCGCTCATTGGACTGTACTGGTGCGATGCTTTGGTGCCTCGTCCCAATTCTCCAATCATCTGCAACTCAACAACGGTGTGTAGCGGCGCACCCGGGTCGATCATGAAATTGAAATAGCGCTGAGCGGGTTTGGGCAGCCCCTGCACGAGCGCCGAATTATAGGTGCCGTTAACGACTCCGATATCCGTTCGTAGCTCGTCCCAGGCGTGCGCGTCAGCCCTCCGGTCGAGGTGTCGCCACGCGGCGAGAAGCGCGAGCGTGACGAAAAAGGCCGCCATAATGATGATCAGCCAGATCTTCATAGCACAATCCCGTTGAATCGTGGACTTCTGATGTATCAAAAACCCCAACGGTTATTGTATCCGGAGAGTCCGCAAACGATTCAAGATCTTCGGGCTGCTAACATACCGTCGGTGCAACACGGGCAGATTGAATATGTCGCCTGGGCCAAAGGGTTACGGCTGGGACTCTCTGCCTGGAATTTAGAGGACCGACAGCCGCGCTCGTTGTCTTGGCTAGTAAGGCAAGAAGATAATGATGCTGAGGTCGTTTTCGGCCGCGTAAGCCACGTGTTGCTGGAAGGACTCGAAGAATGCCAGGTAGTCTTCGGACGCGTATTCCAGCTCTTTGACGTAGCCGGGCTTCTCGAATGCCTCCAGCTGCTGCCGGATGAAAGGAATCGGATCCTCGCCGCGTGACGCAAGAGCATGAAGCCGTTCCAGAACACTGCTTGCTTCGTCTTCGGAGATGTACAGGTCAACAAAATCGCAACTTTTCCAGAGCTGCTCACCGAAGGGCGTTGCGGTGACCATGGTCACGCAACCATGGTGCTGCAGATAGGCCCGGCACGCCATGTAGACCCAGGCGTCCGTACTGACGCCAATACAGAGAGTGCCGTCTTCGTAGCACTCGTCGACAAAGTCGTCCATCGTGTGGTCGTCGATGTGGCCTTGCATGGCCAAGCGTTGTTCGGCGTTTAGAAAGTTCGCGACATAGCTGGACGACATAGCGTGCCCTCGGAATGGTATAGGATTCGCACTGTTGCGCGTGTCGTCTCGTCAGTCACGGCTACGCGTCACAAATCACTACATAACTGACCACGTAACCGTGAATTCATATTACGATTTATCCGATTCCAATGAATCCGGTGCACTGGGCGGCGACGGTCATTGGGGGCCACTTATGGGAGTATGCACAGGTTTGATTCGAGAAGATGCGTTGCGCTGAGTATTGAGTGATGACTATCACCTCAAAGTTCGTCGTCTCGCGAGCCTTGTCACTATAGAAACAAAGGGTTACGGCTGGGGTTCTCTGCCTGGAATTTGGAGGACCGACATGAGTTACCATATCCTGAGCGACAGAATCCGCATCGTGGGCTCGACCGATCTCGTGCCTGAACAAATTCAATAGCTACTTAGTGATACCTTTGCTCACACAGTGGCGGTCCAGGGGTTAACGAAAATGATACTCAAGAAGCTTGTCGTATTATTTGCAGCTAGCGCGCTGGTCTCAGGCTGCGCGACTTCGCAGCAGCAAATCGATTCTCATACACCAGCAATGAATAGCTGGATAGGCGCACCGATCGAAGAGTTTCTTGATATGCAGGGTGCTCCCACGGCCGTCGTCGAAAAGGACAGCTATCAGCTTTACAGGTTCGATGCTTTCAAGACGAGAGTAGTCAACCATACGAGCACAAGTTGTAACCCAACCAATTTTAACGAGCCAATAGACGACTACGGCCGGCTAGCGTCATGCACCACCAGTGAGCGCCACTGGTACACCGCGACATTCACTTGCAGGTACGGGCTGGCTGTTGTTGAGGACGTTATCGTGAATTGGAACATGATCGGCAATAGCTGCCGCATGATGACGATTCATAATCGCTCTCACCAGGCAGAGAGCGGCTAAAAAGCATACCGTAGAGGTCACCAGGCATCAAAGAACCGGATGGCTGCTTACGGCCAGAAGCGGCCGCTCAGAGCACCAATGACGCGCATTGCCAGGTCCACGACTCCGCGTTACTTCGAATTCGCCTCGACAACTCGTTTTGGGGCTTTGCGCTTCCACGCAGAGTGCAGCAGATCCTGGACGTCGGAAACGTCAGCCTCAGAAAGACGTACGGTGACTCCAACAACCTTTTTCCCCCACCATAGCTTTTCGTACGCGTCCGGAAACATCGACAAAGCTAACTCGCACCGTTCATCGTCAACGAAAACGTTCAGGTGATTCTTATCGGGTGGCACCGTCGCAAATATCTTCCCTTTCACCCGAAATGAGCTGTACTGGAAATGTGGCTGCTCATCAGCCTCAGGTAACGACAGCGCGAATATTCTGGCTTCGGCTAGTTTCACGTCTGAATTGTACTCGCGATCAGGCAGGGCATCGCAATGAACCTAAGCGTAACTACTATTCATAAGTGGAGAATAACGCCCCAGAGAAATTGTTGCGCCGCCCTACCCTTTACTACGCAGATGCCAGTCGAATCTTACGATCCGTCCGTTGTTATCCCTCGTGATACCAAAAGACCTTCGGCACATTAACCCGCTAGTCTGCCGATGAGTTAATTTCCCCACGAAAAGACCGCTGCAGGTCGCGTTCGCGGCCCGGGTACATACGTTCCTGATTTGCCAACATACTTCCCAGTAACCAGTCCGGAAATGCTCTTGCGAGCTTCGCAGGACCGAGCACTCGAATACTTCCTTTTGAAATCTCGTCGCGTAGTGAGACGAAGCCTCTCCAGGCATAGGTCAACGATCTGAGCCTGGCGATCACACGCAGATCTTCATCAAAGCCAGGATGCTTGAGGCATGCTTGTACCTTTTTGTTCTCTGCGAGTATCCAGAAGTATCGTTTCTTGACGGGTTGGTCCGCAAACTCAAAAGCAATTGTGGTGCGTTGCGCCGGCATAATCTCGGTATTCATCCGCATGTGCATGCTCCAGATGAGATGTTCTGGATCGAGATCGTCGGTGACCAGGTCGCGCCCCCATCGATGCCCCCATAATCCAAGATCAAAGACGATCTGGCCGAGTTCGTCACCTGCCGGCGTCAGGAAATAGACGAACTTTTCTCCGCTCTCACCTGGGCGACGCTCGATCACGCCTGCGTCTTCGAGCTTTTTCAGCCGCGCGCTCAAAGTTGACGCCGAGATCCTGGGCAACGCGCGTTCCAGCTCCGAGAAGCGGTGAAAACCATCAGCAAGAACCAGAACGACGAGAATGGTCCAGCGCTCCCCCAATATTTCGGTCGCCAGCGACACCGGACAGTACTGTCCATATTTGCTTTTCATAGTTTCAGTGTGCCGGGGCTGCCGACAATATCAACTTCGAAATTCGTAGTAGATTTCCTTCAGGCTAGCTGAGAGCTTATGAGCCCAGAATCGAGGAGACTGAGAATGACTCAACAACCTGCCGCCTCCCTGGAGCTGCTGCTGCCTATGGTCGCGGCGCACCGCCGCGAAGCCGACAAGAACAGGCAGCTTTCCAGTCAGGTCATCGAGGCTATTCGCGCCAGTGGACTGTTGGGCATGCCGATTGCGCTTGCACACGGTGGGCTCGGAACAGCACTGCCCGACATGCTTAAGGTCCATGAGTCGATTGCCTATGAGGATGCAGCGGTTAGCTGGGTAATCTGGAATGCCGGACTCATCGGGTTTTACGCGCGTTTCATGCCTCAAGCTCTCAGGGAAGAGTTGTTCTCCGGCTGCGACAAATTGATATGCCAGTCGACAATTCCCGCTGGCGAACTTGATACACGGGACGACGAAGCCATCATTCGCGGACGCTGGCCGCTCATGTCGGGCAGCCCGGGGGCAGACTGGGCCGTGCTGAGCTGTCGCAAACTGGTCGACGGACGACCTGTCGTGGATGCATCGGGTGCGCCGGAGATTGTAATGGCTGCAATCCCCCGCGATTCGTTCGAGATCATCGATACCTGGCATTCCAGTGGGCTGCGCGGCACTGGCAGCAACGATATCGAGATCGCAGATACCGTTGTACCCGCACACCGCACCTTCTCTTTCGCGAACGAGTCCCTGGTAACAGGACCGACAGATCGTCTACCCATATTTGCGTGCATATCGGCAATCTTTGCAGCGCAGATCCTGGGTGTGGCTCGGGCGGTTTTTGATCATGCACTGAATCGAGGGCGAACCACCGTGACCCCAGGGCCAATGCCGGATCCACGTGATCGACAGGACTTTCAAATCGCCATTGCGCAACACGGAGAAGCCCTGACGCTCGCGAGGGAGCGATTGAAGTCGGCGGCTCATGCCGTATGGGCTCACGCGGATGCAGAAAATACGCCGAGCCAGGAATTGAGCACTGATCTTTATGCCGCCGTTTTCTTTGTCATCAATGCGGCGAAGTCAGCGGTAGATACGCTACACGAGTTGAGCGGTACGTCCGGTCTCTATGAAGACTCGCCGATCGAAAAGCCCGCGCGCGACCTCCACGCGATGCTTCGACATATTGTCGCGCAGCCAGCCATGCAAGCCGATGTAGGGAGAGTCAGATTGGGACTGGATCCCGAATGGCCGCTGTTCTTTGTCTAATATGTAGAGAACCACCTGGTTGTAGCTGGTGTGGACCAGGAGGTCGAGATGCTGGAATATAGGGATCTCGACACAAACTGGCGGATCAGCAGGTATGCGATACCTACGTCCCTCCTCATTGGCTGCCGTGTTGCTGTGTGCCTGTGGTCAGCCGGCGGATGACGTCCACTTCGTTGCAGTCAATGCGGTCATTCCCGATCTCCGGGAGGTTGCAATCGATGAGTTCGAGAACAGCGGGATTGATTACAGAATTACCGAAACCGGCATCCTGGAAGCCGATTATGCAAGGGTCGAAGATATCTCGGAGATCGTCATTCGCATCTGGGAGACGTACCTGCCGAAAAATCGCTCGTTCAGTATCAACCCGGCCTACTTAGCCGCGTTTCGAGGGCAGCTTGACGATGCGTCAATACCCTATCGCTCCATTAGAGCCGATGGACTTCTGTGGACGGTCGTTGAAGAGCGAGACGTTGCCAGAGCACGAGAGATACAGGATCAGGTATTCGGGATGGGAACGGAGCCGTACTTGCGAGACGACAACTCGCCAGGTCAAGAAAACCATCAGTGACGGTTACCCGGGTCGGATTCGAGCTAAAACCGGGCGGCGGGCCTTCGTTGCGGCGTGTGTCCTCCTAATCAGCCAGCTTTCGACCGCCTTCCAGCGCATTCAGAATGAGTTTGCGCGTCCAGTCATATCCCTTCTCGATGCCGGAGAGATGCCAGGAGCCGCCCGCCCGGTGGACTTCGACGCCCTCGTAGCCGGCGCCTTCAAAGCTGTACCATGGGTTGGAATCGACATGTATCTGTCGATCAGTCGGTGCTTCATCGAGATAGGCAATCAGGTTCCAGCCGCGCGCTGAAATCAGCTCGCCTTCGGAATCGACCTGAATCGACGCATCGCTTCGTGACGACGGATACACCAGCGCGTTTACGCCCATGGTCCTGAGCCAAGAACCGATACCGGCGGTGACGCCCGATCCGCCGCGGTACGGGTGGTACAGCGCCGGCAGCATATCGATAAACGACCGGGCCGGTTCCGTGGGTTTGACCAGCACAGCGCCGTCGCCGGCCCTGAAAAACCGGAAGAGCCAGTCCTGCGCCTCGGGCTGCCGCAAATCCAGCACCAGGGGGATTTCGACGTCGTACCAGCGCACGGGTATCGGCAGTATCTTGAGGCCATTCGGGTTCGCGAGTTGCTCGAGGACGGGCATGTATGCCTGCTGGTAGGCCGCATGTTCACTGTCGTCAAGCGGCTCCAGCATGAAAACGTAGACGCAGTTACGCATCTCTTCAGGAGCATTGTCGCCGCCGAGCTTCTGGTACAACTCGGAATCCCAGGGGTCGCCGACGAAGATCCACCCCGGTACGTATGAATTGACGTAAGCGAACAGTTCCCGGCACAACGTCTGCGAGTCGCCTCCCCCGGAGTCGTCGCAGACCGTGAAGTAGCGTCCACGAGACATATTGCGATCGCCTGCGTAACGTCGCTCCTGTCGCTCGTCGCGTGATTTCTCCCCGGCCAGATGATCTTCCACAGCATCGAACAATTCGCCGTGTTGGTCGCCGAGGTCGCGGCGCATCTTCTCCAGTACTTGCTCGGGATCGAACTTTACGGTGTCCGAGAAAGTCGGGAACACGGTGTCCATTATCTTCCGCGCCATCTCGTTGAGCAGCTCCGAAGGCACCTGTTTTAGCGTACCGCGAAAAGTCGAGAGTGGAATTCCCACATCGGCGAGCAACTGCGCACGAAGATCGGTGACCCGCCGCGTCATACCCGGCACGGGCACATCGTGGTCACTCAGGGAAGTGAGCATCTCGCGTAATTCCAGGGCCCGTTGACGGTACACCACGTCATCCGATCGACCGATATCGCTCATCGTTCGCCCTCCCCGCTGCGGTTCGTCGCCGGTTGCAGTAAACCGAGGTTTTTCCCCTCAGGATTGCTTCGTGCAACTGCGGCTCGATTCCTTTCTTCGAGAGTCAGCATGTAATCGGCATCCAATTCGGTATGAGCGACAAACTGGATTTTGACACGAACCAAAGAGGTTACCCACCCTACCTTTTTGGTCCAAAGACTCTTCCTGCGTGGCAAGCGCGTCGCCAAGATCGCCGGTAATAGCAGGTTTTCGGTCTAGTCTACGGAAGAATCTAGAACCGCCCTAGGAATATGACGCTCGACTCAAATTTGCTTCAACCATTTCCTAATTCCAACATTCTGTCCAGGACCGATGCTCGGACCGCGAATATCCGGTTTGCGCTTTCACCTCTCTTGAGAAATGCGCCTGATCCGCAAACCCGAGAATGTTCGCAATAGTGGCTATCGGCTGTCCGGCAAGCCACCTGGCCATTTCACCGGAGCGATCCACCCTCTCCTCCCACGGCCGCCCTCGCCCCGTAGACACCGAGTCCCGGCCTCGTACAGAATGCTGATGCGTCCTGACCCAAGGCGATCTGGCGATGTCTGATTTCTTGCTCCTTGCTTCTCTGTTCCTCATTGCCGGCGTTATCGCAGTGCCGATTACGACACGCCTGGGGCTAGGGTCCATGCTGGGCTATCTGCTCGCCGGCATCGCGATCAGCCCTCTTTTAGCTCTGCTGGCTGTCGATGTCGTCAGCATCCAGCATTTCGCCGAGTTCGGCGTTGTGTTGCTAATGTTTATCGTCGGCCTGGAACTCGAGCCGCGAATGCTCTGGCAGCAGCGTAGTCGCCTCTTGGGGCTTGGCGGACTGCAGGTCGGCGTTTCGATTCTGCTTATCGCAGCAATCGCAATGGCTTTGGGACAGCCGTGGAACGTATCGCTTGTGATCGGCATGGTCCTGGCGCTCTCATCGACAGCAATGGTGCTTCCGACCCTGAACGAGAAGGGTCTGATCAAGACCGACGGCGGCCAGGCCAGCTTGAATGTACTGCTGTTTCAGGACGTCGCGGTTATCCCAATGCTGGCTATCCTGCCGCTGCTGGCCATGCCGGAACTGTTGGACGTCGCCCCCGATGGCGACGATCTTGCCGGTCTGAGCCTGGCGGCCGGAATGGCGCCCTGGCAACAATTGCTTGTTGCGCTTGGTGCAATCGCGTTCGTCGTGATTGGGGGTGGCTACCTTGCTCGGCCGATCTTCCGCGCCGTCGCAAAGACACGGCTGCCGGAACTCTTTGTCGCTGTCGCGCTGCTGGTCGTCATCGGCGTATCGTCGCTGATGGTGCTGGTCGACCTGTCACCGGCGCTCGGCACGCTCCTGGCTGGTGTTCTTCTTGCGAACAGCGAGTATCGCCACGAGCTGGAGAGCGACATTGAGCCCTTCAAGGGCCTGCTCCTCGGCCTGTTTTTTGTCACCGTGGGTGCGAGCATTAACTTCGCCTTGCTGGCGGAGAATTTCGGCAGCATCGTCGCGATGACGCTCGGCCTGGTCACCCTTAAAGCAGCGGTGCTGTACGGGCTTGCACGCGCATTCAACGTCAAGGGCAAAGACGGCTGGCTGGTCGCCCTTGGCCTCGCTCAGGCTGGCGAGTTCGGTTTCGTGCTGCTCTCCTTCTCCATCGCAAACGGCGTGTTGCCCATACAGATCGCGGAGCAACTCTTGCTCGTTGTCGCTTTATCCATGCTGCTGACACCCGTTCTGTTCGTCATCTTCCGCAATCACGATGCCGGCGGCAGGAAGTTGCGTGTGTTCATTAGCTACTCCCGAAGTGAGGCGGAATCTGCCAAACGCCTGAAAGATCGCCTCGAAGGCCAGTGGATGAGTGTGGCCATCGACAGTAGCGATCTTCCGTTCGGTGAGGAGTGGCAAGAGTTTCTCCGATATCTAATCACTCGCTCGGATGTCATCGTGTTCCTGGTCAGCCCGGATTCGATCGGCTCGAAATGGTGCCAATGGGAACTGGACCAGGTTCGGGCACACCAGAAGCGCTTGGTACCCGTCGTTATTGACGAAGTAGCGATCGAGAATCTGCCGGCTAACATCTCCGACCTGCAGTTGTTGCCGGCATCCGGCGTTTTCGACGTCGCAGATCGTGAACAGATTCGTCAACTGGAAGATACACTGACGCGGGATGAAGGCTGGATCAAGGAATACACGCGGCTCTCGGAACACGCTGGCCGATGGAGCGATCGGGAACGCGGAACAGACTGGTTACTGCGCGGCGAAGAGCTCGAAGCGGCCGTTAGCTGGCTGAATGCGAAGCCAGAAGGTCAGGTTGTCGCTCCATCGGTTCTTGACCTGATACACGCAAGCCGGTTAGGTCGGTGACCCTTCAATTGCATAGGACACGGAGTATTTCGGTGATTGGACCTCTAGCCGCCACCCTGCTGCTCGCATCCGCGGTAGCGTCCAGCGATTCGTCATACCAGGCGCTGCTGGAACAAGTGCGCGAGGAACAGGGAGTTCCCGGAATCAGTGTCGTTGTGACCCGTGGCAATCGAATCGTATTTAGCGGCGCGAGTGGCTACGCCGATATCGAAACACGCCGGGCGATGACAGCCGACACGGTTTTGTATTGCGGGTCCTTGTCGAAGGTATTGACAGCGACGCTGGTACTAAAGCTTGTCGAAGACCGCGCTCTGGCATTGGGCGCGAACGCATCCGACATCCTCGATACCCCTATCGCCGGGGCCCGACCCATCACCGTTGAACACCTTTTGACCCACACTTCAGGTCTGACGCGCGAAGGTGATTTTGGATATTGGTTCCATGCCGAGTTCCCCTCTCAGACCGATCTCCGTAGTTACCTGCGAACAACCTCGCTACGAGCGCCGCCAGGCGAACGGCAACATTACTCCAATATCGGTTACGCGACGCTTGGTCTGGTGGCCGCAACCGTGGAGAGCGAAAGCTATGGCAAGGTACTACAGTCGCGGGTTCTGCAACCGCTGCACATGACGGCGACGCGCACGGGCGGTCCGGCTGACACTATTTCGCGCGGCTACACGCCCATCGGGCGCCTCATTCCCAGTGAGGAAAAGCCTTTTGCGGGAGTGGGACAACGTGTTGGAGCTCGACATCTCCGCGAATATCACCATGCCGATGCCATGACACCCGCCTTTGGCATACAGTCAACGGCACTCGATCTGTCCAAGCTCACACGATTTCTCCTGGGGCATGGCAACGACGCGGTTCTGTCGATGACCTTACGAGAGAAGATGCTTACACGACAAGCTGCAAGCCGAAGCTACGGACTCGGGATTCACGAGATCGATGGTACGAGCATTGCGCGACATGGCGGGTGGTTCGCCGGACACCGGTCACACATTCTCATCGACGCCGAAAACGATATTAGCGTGGTCGTCATGGCCAACAGCGACAGCGCATCGCCGGACGTTACGGCGGAACGCTTGTACGAATTGACCGTCGAAGAACAACAGTAAGGCTGTCACCCGGCGACTTCAATAAATACTCCCGGAAGCCAGTTGCTCGCAATGGCAGGCTCCGACCTTTTTCGCGCGCCCTACGAATGTTAACCTTGCGTCAGTAGCGGTCAGTCGACCTGGAAGGAAGCTCCTCCAGGTCGGCGAGTATGCAGAACCGTTGAATTAGCCCAAGTCAGGCGTGATTCAACGGCCATGCGCTGCATTCGAATAGATGGTCTCCGCCTGTCCCCTGAACGTGTCCATGAACGAAAGGAATGGCAAAGGGCCGTAGCTGACGCGAGAGACGGCAAGTTCGCGCAGCCTGGCAAGCGTCGGCGCGCCGTCCATCATCATGACGTTCACTGGCAGTCCGACGTGTTGGCACAGCTCGCCAATGGCTCCTTCCTCTATGAGCCCTGGCGCAAAAAAGCCGCTTGCACCTGCGTTCTCATAGGCGTCCGCTCTCTGTTTCGCAGCGTCGATCAGCTCCGCAAGAGGATGATCCGCCGCAGCCTGCAGAAAGAGGTCTGTGCGCGCGTTGATAAACAGATCAATACCGGCCTCGTTGGCCGACTCACGAATTGCTGCTATCCGATCGCTTTGAGCCGCCGTGTCGAACAGCCCACTGCGTCCGATAATCTGATCTTCGAAGTTGATGCCCACTGCGCCGGACTCGATGATGCGCCGGGCGTTCTTCGCAACATCCTCGGGAGCCTCGGCGTATCCGCTCTCGAAGTCGACAGTGACGGGCAATGATACGCTTGCACAAATCCGCTCCACGATCTTTTCGACGAAGTCGAGTGACGCCGCCTCGCCATCTTCAAACCCGTGCGCCGCTGCGATCGACCAGCTGCCCGTGGCGATGGCTCTGGCTCCCGCCTTTTCCACTGCTTGCGCTCCGCCCGCATCCCAAACGTTGTACAACAAGCAAGGGCTGCCGGCTACGTGCAAGCTCGAGAAGTACCTGGCTTTTTCATTCTGATTCATCGACGTCGTCCTTTCCTGGTGATCGTCAGTGTTCCGGTGAGATTAAGAAAGTCACACGCCAGAGCGTGTCCGACGTAGAGTACTCGTTACCGGCGGCCAGACTGGCCAGAAGCGGACCTCAACGTCAAAGATTCGCGCTGCCCGACTCGTTGTGAGACGCTGAGGACATGGTTCAACGCTGGCAAACCCATGCTGTGAAGCTCCCCAGAGCTCTCCGCGAACTAGGTGTTCGGATTGACACGTTCTCCAAGGACACCCCTGGCGCGTCCTCGAGGGTGGAGCCGGTCAGTGATTCTGTCACGATGATATTCGGAGTCGGCTCCACGTGGACGTTCGCAGCGTCAGGCACGGCCTCTCTTCGGTCCAGCGCGATCTTTGTGGGCGTATCGGGTTGTCCACATCGAGTAATCAATGAAGACCGTGGAACGTGTCTGGAGGTGACTCTGCCACCTTGGCTCGCAGCCGAGATCTTCACCCGGGACATCGTATCGTCGCCAAGTTGTCTGAACATCGCTGACGAGTTTGGTCCGTTAGGAAGAAGTCTTGTTGAAGAGGTAACGAATAGTCCGGACTTACGTTTCGCCTCCGAGGCAGTGATACGATTCTTGTGCCATAAGCTGAAAAACAAAACACGCAGTACAAGGAGCGAAATACTCTGGGCTTGGGAACAACTATCAAATACTTGCAGCGAAACGACAATCAAGGCGCTCGCCAATGACCTCGGATGGAGCGAACGCCACTTTTCTTCCCGGTACTCCCAGGCAACCGGCTGCACTCCCACGCGGAGCGCGAAACTTGCACGCTTCTCTCTTGCGTACCAAACCATGATGGATCAAGCAATGTCGATATCAGACGTGGCCGTATTAGCGGGTTACTACGATCAAAGCCACATGTACCGCGATTTCCGGAAGTACTCAGGATTGACGCCGAGGCAAGTTCGTCAGCAAGAGGCACAGCATCTCATCATCGACCGCTGATTGTGGTCAGTTCGGATTTGTACAATACACCGCAGTCAGCAATCGCTACTCTCGCGCGATTTAAGAGGAAGATACGGTATGAGCACGCCAAGCTATCTGGAAATCGGAGGCAAAAGTACGGGAAAAAGCGCGGCATTCTTCACTCAAGTGTTCGGGTGGACATACACACAGCTGGACAGATCAAACGGATGGTTCCAAACCCCGACAATGAGAGTAGGCATTCACGACGATGATCCCAGTCGACAGATCTATGTTTTCTTTGCTGTCGACAACCTCGAAGAAGCCATGAACAAGGTCCGAGCAGCCGGAGGTGAGGCCGGCGAGCCGGGCCCCTTCGAGCCCGGCTTTGGCAGGTTCTGCAATTGCAAAGACCCGACAGGCATTGTGTTTGGTTTACACGAGAAGGCGTAGACGGTTCCTCCTTTCGCTTCCTGCGGTCTGGAGGGCCTAATCGGAGCCTGGCGCGCCTTGCTCTTCCGTTAGCTCCGACAACCACTTCACAGCACGCACCGTCGTCATGGGAAATGCGCCGGCGTGATCGGCGTCTTCAATAACCAGAGGTCCCGTCACGGCCCATCCTTTGTCCGCCCTGCGCTTCAGCACGGAGACAAAGTCCTCCGTAATCCCCATCTTCGATTGTTCCAGTTCGCCAATGGTCACAAAAACATCGACCCGTAGGTTTGATGCTTCGTCAACCGTTTCGGCTTCGAGATTGTCCATGTATTCGACTCGCGACGGACCGATGGCCGGGCTGCCCAGGATGTATCTCTCGAACGTATTCGGTTTTGCCAGCAAGATGTAAGCGCCGAACGCTCCGCCCAGCGAATATCCGAAGTACGTGCGTTCGCCCGGGTCCGCTTGGTAGTTTTCTTCCACATAGCCGATCACCTCGTTGCGGATGAACTGCAGATGATTGCTCGCCTGCCCGCCTTGAAATCTCGCTTGCCTCTCTGGATCCGAATACTCAGCGACGGTGTAATCCCGAAATCTGCTGGCGTACTCCCGCTCCGGGTCGAGACTCTTCTCCCAGGAGATTCCGACGACGATAGCGTCCGGCATCAAATACTCTGTGGCCCCGGACAACATATCCATATGCCAGGCAGCGTCTGTCGTATAGATCACGGGATGGCTCACGTCCACACTCTCGCCATAGTTCTCCGGCAACTTGACGTAGAGTTCGTACTGTCTGTCCGTCGCGCTGTCTTTTATGGGAAGCACATGCGTTCTCGGCATCTCGTACGCGGGCGGTTCATTGGCGTGAGCGGTGGCGAACGGCAGCAACAGTACAACTGCTGCGGGGAATGTTTTCTTCATGCACATGAGAGTACTCGTTTGGCGCTACGGCTAAGCCGGATCGAGAACACTTCGGACCACGCCGCAATCCAGAGCGGCTTGCGAGGCAACATCCATAGCTGTAGGCGCAGCGTCATCCGAAAACAGTCGCTTACCTTCACCCAGGACAATCGGGAAAGTCCAAAGACGATACTCATCGATCAGGCCCTCCTTGTGCAGTGTCTGGATGAGATCACGGCTGCCATGCACCTGGAGCAGCGGGCCATCGCCAGACTTCAGGTCACGCACGGACTCGACCGCTTCGCCAGACAGAACGACGGTGTTATCCCAGGAATGTGACGGTTTGCCCCGGGTGACGACATACTTCGTGGCGTCGTTCATACGCCTCCCTTCCGGTGAGCCCGTCGAATCGGACGACCAGTGCGCGGCGAACAGCTCATACGTCTTACGACCCAACAGCAGGTCGTAAGGATCGGCCATCGCGACCTTACGCACGTCTTCCATCACGGGCCCCCACCATGGATTGGCCCAGCCCCCGGCCTCAAAGCCGTCGGAGCGGTCCTCATCGGGACTGGACGGGCCCTGCATGACGCCATCGAGCGTCTGAAACGTAAGGATTGCTAGCTTTCTCATAACGGGTTTCCTTTAGCAGAGCTGCCGAAGCTGACCGCTGCTCGCCGAGCAGGCGCCAGGGTCTCGTGTCGCCAAAAAACAGTTTGCTTGCGGACAAGATCAAAAAGCACGCCGGATACGGTGAACTGAGCGTCGCCTGCGACAACGCGCGCAGCGGAACGAGAGAGTGGCGCCATCAGTTACTCAGCCGAGAGATGGTCAACAGATGCGTTGACTATTGCATCGACCGTAAATATAGTCAACGATATTGTTGACCGTCGCAGAGAGGCGCCATCCGTTGAATCTAGACAGAACCTTCTCCGCCCTGGGCGACCCCACACGAAGGGCCATTCTGGCGAGACTCACAGAGGGCGAGATCGCCCTCAAAGACATCGCTGAGCCCTTTCAGATGTCACAAACCGGCGTGACTCGACATGTCAAAGTATTGTCGGATGCCGGACTGGTTTCCGTATCAAAACGCGGCCGCACGCGGTACTGCCGTCTGCACGGAGCGCCGATGAAGGCGGCCTGGACATGGCTCAACGACTACCAGAAATTCTGGGAGAACAGCCTGGCCAATCTCGCGAAGCATCTTGAAGAAACAGACCCATGAATCCGTTCTTGAAGTCGAAGCTCGGCGAAGATCCAGTCGTCTGCGAAATCTTGTTGAGTGCATCACCCGCTCGCGTGTTCAAGGCATGGACGGATCCTGAAGAGATCAAATCCTGGTTTGGACATGAGCCCTTTTCCGTCGAAAAGGCGGACATCGAGCTGCGGGTTGGCGGTACATGGCTATTCGTTTTTGATAACAGCAAAGAACACTACAATGCGATTGGCGGGGAGTACCTGGTCATCGAAGAAAATGCTCGATTGAGTTTCACATGGCGTCACGAATGGGCTGACGAGTCCGGAACGATCCGGCATAGCCCGGTCTCCGAGGTTAACGTGGTGTTTGCCGCAAGTGGAATGTCCACCGCCCTTACGCTTACCCATCGGAATCTCTCCACCGATGAAGCCCGCAGGAACGTCTCCGGTGGATGGGGACCCGCGTTTCGGGCGCTTACCGAGAAGTTCGACGCTGGCAAAGAGGCTGATCGCGCATAGTCGCATAAACAGTTGCGACACCCTGTACTAGAGAATGCCGGGCACGTTACCCGCAGTAACCACTCAACAGTCCACGCTTTGGGCTTAACTTTACGGAAACCTTCTATGAAAGCTCGTTGCTTTGTCCCGTTTCTCCTGCTCACTTACGCCGTTGCCGGATACGCTAGTGAGCCCGACGGATCCTCCGACATTGATGGCGTTGGACGTTATCCCGGGTCGGTTATCGTGCAATATGAAGCGACGAGCTACGACGAAGGCGCCTTCCCGCTGAGCGCCAACTCCCGGACCGACCGGAATGCGTTCGATAGCGTGGTCGTTGCCGGACCGAGGACAACCGTGGTGTACGATGTGCCAGAAGCACTGAATGCTACGGTCCTGGGCGTATTCCGGTCGTTTTCCGACGGTCTGCAAGACGCCGGCTTTGTTGTTGATTGGGAGTGTGTTGGCTCTCGGGATACATGCGGCTTCTTTTTTCCGCGCACACTCTTCCCCGGCGAGGCCCGTACTCGCTTTCAGTCGTTCAGAGAATTTACGAACCTGAACGGCGAAGCGGTCAATATGCTGAGCGCCAAAAAGGATGCGCAAAGGGTTATTCTCGTGGTCGGCAAATCGCCGCGATCGCAAATCGTACAGTACGCCGTTGACGCCTACGTGCTGGACGACCTGGAGACCGAGGATCTGGTACTGACAACGGAAGGCATCGCCAGTGATATTGCACAAGCCGGCACAGCCACTCTCGACGGTATCTACTTTGAAACAGGCAGCGCCGAGCTGACGGACCAGTCCAGAGACAGCCTTGCGACCATTGCCGAGTTCCTGAGAGCCAACTCTGACGATCGATTCCTTGTGGTCGGCCATACCGACAACGTCGGCGGATTCGGAGACAATCAGCAGCTGTCGGAACGCAGGGCACAGGCTGTTATCAGGTACCTGGAGCGCTACCATGACACCAACGTCGGCTTGTTGCGCTCCGTTGGAGTGGGCTACGCCGCCCCGGCCGCGTCCAATGCCACCGAGACGGGGCGTTTGAAAAACCGCCGGGTCGAACTCGTATTCGAGAGGGCTTCGGGAGAGTAGTCAATACGCAGATCAGGGCGGCGGGTATCCGGTCACACGCCTCGTCATCCAGCCGAGTCGCGAATTTCCTTCACCGCCGCCCCCACCGGCGCGCCGTGCACCATAGCTTGTGTGATGCGATACCCGCTTGATTGGGTGTTGATTTGCCATGTGTTTCTCCCACCGTGGATGCTCATGGTGGTTAGCACCAAACTGGCGGGAATCCGGTTTCGTCGGGAACTGAGTTTGGCAAACGTCTGGCTACTGAGGCGGCGCTCAGACGAGCAGTCACGGCTTTAGCGTCACGAGTAGCACAATCCCGCTCAGGAGAGCCAGTCCAATGGGTAAAAACCAGCGTCCACCCGCCACAACACCGTCGGTCGTGTTTGCCGCCCGGCGTAGCTTTCCCGTCAAGGCGCCGTGCACGCCCGAAAGAATCAGTACTAAAAGAATCTTTATCACGAGCCATGGCTGCGGAAACCAGCCGCCTCGTACCGCCAGAAAGAGTCCGAACCCCCACGCCAGAATCATCGCGGGTGTCGTGACGGTTCGATCGTAGGTCTTCAGCGGTTTCATGAAAGCGGAGACAGGGTGTCTCAGGGACAGCGCCACCGTTGCCATTCCGGCAATCCATACAAACAGAGACACGATGTGCGCCGCTTTGGCGAGCAGGTAGGTCATCGGAGTCCGGCCTCGATTTGTCGTCGTCGGAGCCAACGCTCGTTAAAGAATCCACCCATGGGGATAAACGCTCCAACAATCAGGCGAAAAGCACCTTTCGCGTTGATAGATTCCTCCGCCCAGGAGCGAATCACGAACCAGAGAAACACCATGAAGGTCAAGCCGTGAATCGGCCCTACGATCGACACGGCGAGAGGCACCCCAAAGACATGCTTCAGAGGCATCGCGACACAGAAAAGCACTAGCAGCGTCACGGCCTCCGCTATCGCTACGCGCCGAAGACCCGTCATACCGCCGTATTATTTGTTGTCAAAAAGCATCTCGACATCGAATTACTCAGGGTACAACCAGTACCAGCTCGCCACATAGAGCGCTGAGAAAACGACGATTGAGATTGCGATCAAGAGACGGCGTCCTCTGGTGTTCATACGGGTACATACCTCTTCCACTTCGATCTCGATGGCCCACTCTTACCCATCAAACGAGTTCGGGACCGCCGTGTATTTGCCCAATTCATCTCGTCTCACTCTGTCCGAACGTCAACAAAAGAACACCTTTGCGCACCCGCCGATCGGAGATGATGCTGGACATCCCGATTGGCGTAAATGACAATGTTCCGACAAATACGGCCATTCGATACGAGAGTGTAGTGAGTCGATGATGAGTGGATCCAGGCCCGACGAATCGAACCGCGGCAGTCGCCGTGTCGTTTTCCTGTCGTTCCCGCAGGTTATGCTGCTCGACCTGATTGGCCCCTGGGAAGTATTTACACTCGCAAATCGACTCGCCGGCGACCATTCGTCACCGTACGAGCTGATGCTCGTAAGCGCCGATACGTCTCCGACCATTCCGTCGGGCGGGGGGATCTCCATGGTCGGTCATCGATCAGCAAGGCATCTCCGTGGGGCTATCGACACGTTGATCGTACCGGCGTCTGATCGAGCGTGGATG
Organism: Woeseiaceae bacterium; assembly: GCA_028289545.1. GTDB lineage: Bacteria > Pseudomonadota > Gammaproteobacteria > Steroidobacterales > Woeseiaceae > UBA1847. The sequence continues at coordinate 83,819 of JANQPG010000008.1, read as the reverse complement.
GCTGATACCCCACAACCGTACCTGGCGATCGTTCAGCGTTTGGCTCGACGATCGCAACGCGTTGTTTCGATATGTGGCGGTGCATTCTTTCTGGCAGCGGCGGGCTTATTGGACGGCAAGAAAGCGACGACGCACTGGAGCGGTACCAGCGACCTGGCTGACCGCTTTCCTCAGATTGACGTACAGGCCGACTCGATCTTCGTGAAGGACGGCGATGTCTATACCTCCGCCGGCGTCACCGCGGGAATCGACCTTGCGCTATCGCTTGTAGAGGAAGACCTTGGTCAAGCCGTCGCATTGGAGTGCGCCCGGCACCTCGTGGTCTTCATGCGCCGCCCCGGCGGCCAGTCTCAGTTCAGCATGACTCTCGAGTCGCAGAGCGCTGAACGAGACACCGTCAATGAGTTGGTGGCATGGGCGTCCGACAACCTCTCTGGGAACTTGTCCGTTCAGGCAATGGCCGAACGGATCAACATGAGCCCCCGAAACTTCTCGCGTGTCTTTCGGGACGAAGTTGGCCAAACACCCGCAGCGTTTGTGCAGCAACTTCGTATCGATGCGGTGCGTCGACGTCTTGAGGAATCGGATGAATCGCTAGATGAGATATCGGCAGGTTGCGGCTTTGGTAGCACGGATTCGATGAGGCGTTCATTCCAGCGCGTCGTTAAGGTCACCCCCAGTGATTATCGTCAACGCTTCTGTAACCGTTCGTGATAGGGACCTCTATCCATCGAACGCAATCCGTTGATCACCCCATTCGGCTGCCAAGCCGGAATGCGGTCCCAATGCCCAGAAAGGCAAACAGGATGTCGAAGAGCCCAAAATCCTCACGCATCATTGCCCAGGGCGAGATCTGATCGAGCGCTTCAACGCCGTTCGCTCGCCACTCCTCGAAGTCCGGTGTGCTATTCGCCATCTCGCGTAGCCCGGGTTCCACGTATTCGCGAAAGTCGGCGAGCTCGTACGCGCTGACACCAGCCGGACTAGTGGCTTCGGTGTAGCCTCGCTCCACCATGAAGCGACGGGTAAAGTCGTCACTGCCGGAGCCGTTGACCAGCAGGCGGGCGTCCTCCACCTCCTCTTCGAAATAGTCGTACATCTCCTCGTCGAATTGCGAGATGCCAGAGATCGCCTCCTGCAGCTGGTCAACGATACCGCTGTACGCCCAGTACTTCCCCACAACGATCGAGCCGAGTGCGAGGACTGCGCACACGACGCCGGCCTGCATTCCACGAGAGCCCACACTCGCTGCAGCGAATCCGACAGCGGCGCCGATTCCCCACGCGATGAGACCGAATTCGTATCCGAAGTTGACCGCGGCAAACCTCCACAGCCAGGCGCCGATCAGCGCCGCAGCCGCCGCCGCGACGATCGCGGCAGGGTTGAGCACGCTCTCCTCCGAAGAACTCACAGATGTCGTCACGGATTCAACGGTGCTGTCGTCGGTAGCCTGCACGGCGGCAGCGGCGGGTATCACCGTCGACGCGCTCGCTGGCTGCGTCAGCCCGGCCGCCGGTTCGAACTTGTGAAACCAGACCCCGCAGTTCTCGCATTGCTCCGCTTTGGCTTGCACGTGCCCACAATTCGGGCACTCGATCGTGCTCTGACCGGACGATGTATTAGTCTCGTCCTTGACGAGCTCGAGGGCGGGTTGCTCCTGCAATGCGGGCTTCGGCTCGGCGGGCGCAGGTGCGGGGGGGCTTTGTATCTCAGCCGCCACGCCCAGCTTCGCAAGCTGGTCGCAGATCTTGTCCGCGCTGGCCCACGTCACGTCCTTCTTCACGACGCGAGGCCGTTCGAAAAAGCGCTCCGCCTGGTCGGGTTGTAGACGCAAAGCCGAGACGAGTTGCTTCCGGACGTTGGCCGGGTCAAATCCGTCGAGGATTTGTCCCGTGGTAACAACTTTGTAGTTATCGCTGATTGTCATCGCTTCGCTGCCCTTCCGAGTCGGCGACTCGCCGTTTCGGCCCGTTTCGTGCGACATAATGGCAGCGATCGCCCGAAAATTATCGTACCTGTCGCACAAAAACCGCGATCAATGGCTTGTTTGCTGTTTATCATCAGGCCGAAGCGCAACTAGATACTGCCTTCGGACTCCACGACCAGCACCCGCGCTTCATCAATCGGGTGTGCCACGTGTTCGGTACCGATGCTTGCAAAAAAGATGTCGCCCACGTGCATGCGCTGCCTCTTCTCGACACCGTCCTGTTTGTAGTACATGTCAACTTTGCCGTCGAGAACGACAAACACTTCCTCTCCGTCGTTCACGTGCCATCGATACGGCTCGTTGGTCCAATGTAGTCGCGTCGTAATGCCCCGCATGTTCGCAATCGGCAGCGCATCCCACGCCGATTGGCCGGTGAAGCTCGACGCGGAGAGAAATTTCATCGTATGGTCTCGTTGTAGTCGTTGGCACGGCGATTCATTGAATCTAGCAGCGCCCGATACCGGACGAAAAACGAATTGTTCGAAAGAGTGGCTTTCGTTTTCCTGATCTGTGGGTCCTGGCGTTTTCGGCAGACGAGCCTCTATTGGCCGAGTTGGTCGATTCGCCTGCGAAGTTCGTCGGCGTCCGATCGAAATTTCTCGATTCTGTCCTCTGCTCGGTCGTATTCGTCCGTTGCGTTCTTCCAAAGGTCAAACGACAGGAAGACACCCAGATCGCCACCGTAAGACGTCAATCCGATCGTATTGGCTTCGGTGAAGTGGATGGACACCCCGTATCCGACATCGTCGGTGTTTGGCCGATCGGAGGCCGCAATGTGAATCGCCGCGCCCGCCGGCACATACCAGCGATTCTCCTTCCATCGCTTGATGCCCCACACGTCCAGTACAGCCGCTTCCTTGACTTCGCTGCCGTCGGGCGCCTCCCCGTTCCAATCGACCGCTACGACCGGCTTGAGAAACACCTGTTGCCACTCCGGGGGCCTTACGAACGATCGGGCGCCTTTGTACTTTTTGCGAAACCAGATGCCGTTCCACCAGAGCTCGAGCGGCGTCTGGTCGACGGTTTCGTCCATAAACTTCGCCCATTCCTGGTCGAGCTGCCGCAGCGTCGCGGCGGCAACGGCGGCATCGCTGCTGGCATACAGTCCCTGAACGGACGTGTAGACCCGGTAAAATTCCTCGAGATACTCGCCACACGTTGTTCCAGCCTGCAGGCCGTTCGTAACCTGCGTGCACGCGGCCTCGTCTTCGGGAGTGGTTACGAAGTCGTCGAACGTGACGTTGACCCGGGGAAGACTGAAACCCAGAGCCGGCATCTCGGCGCCGCGTGTGGTCGCCGCCATGACGCTATCGATCAGTGATGACAATGACACCTCGCCGCCGCTGTCTTCGTCCGCCTCAATCGACCATTCGATCGCGTGGCTGTCGGCGACAGCTTTCAGGTTGTTGGATACAGCCTCGATACGCTCAAAGAGATCCACATCCTGCCTGCTGGCATCCGTGCAATAGTCGTTGAGTGTCTTTACAGCGAGCTGGGCCGGTTCCTTGAAAACCTGGATCTCCTGCAGCGCTGCTATGGCTTGCCTCCGGTTCTCGGCTTTTTGTTTGTCGCTTGCAGTCGGCTCCCTCCCTGGCAGCTCGCGGTCCAACCCACAGGCGCTATTGATCTCAAGAATCGTATCCGCCGAGACGACACTGCGGTTTTGCAGGTCGACTGATGCACAGCCGGTGACAGCAAACACCGCTGTGACTGCGACAAAAAGAGTGGTCTTGCTCGTCATTCCCTTTCTCCCGTCAAAACTCGAGATCGGATCCGATCTTTTTCGCAAACGCCGAGAGCGCCTTCAGCGCTTTCTCGAGGTTCTTCAGCGACTTCTCATTCTTGATATCGATGTTCTTCAGCGCGTCCTTCGCCTCTTTTGCCGCATTCGACAAGGTGAGCTGTCCGTAAGCTTCGTCCGCAACGGATCTGACCAGGCGCAGGTCCACGTTGAATGCATCGCCAAAAAACCAGCTGCTGTTTTTAGGATCCAGCAGGTAGTGACCGAAACCGTGTACGTTTCCGCCCGTCACGTCGTTCGTGTCGATTGCCATGTAGTTGTTTCTGTAGACAGTCTTGGTTACCCACTTCTTGTTGTTGGCCGGGCGAAACGGCGACACGCGAGTGAATGGATCGAGCTTGTTGTTGTACTGGTTGTAGTAGCTGATACAGCCGCCCTTCCCCGGTTTCACCGACGACTCCAGTGTCGGGATGTAGAAATCGAGAATATTGCTGACGTTGGCGAACATATGGACGCCGCCAAGCCTGTGCGTGACGATATTGAGCTGGGAATCCTCCCTGTCCTCATTCTCCGCGCTGAGCTTGGAAAGCGTATCGTGGACCACCGACGTCCCCAGCGAATGGGCGACGATCTGGATGTCTCCCGGCGCAGTCCCCGTCTCGATCAACCCGGTGATCATGCTTGCGAGACTCACCCGCACCTGTTCACCCACCGTGGTCAGGGCATACATCAGGACGTCGCCAAAATGTGTCTGGAAAAATTTGTCTTCGCCAAACTTGAGGCTCAAGTTATTTATCTTCGTGAGAAGACCCGGCACCGGAATATCGGCCATTCCAACGGACTGCAGTCGTTCGGCAATTGATCTCGACTGGTCCCCGATGGCAATGCGGCGACTTTCGAAGAAGTCGTTATAGCCGAAGCTGACGACCCTGGTTTTCTCCCACTTTGCGCCCTCGTAGTTGATGCCGAACTGCTCACTGTCCGCGTCCCACTTGGCGTTCAGATCGTACAGTTGCAGGCTCTTGATCGCTGCATCGACAAACCTTTTGCGAAACTCCTTCGCCGTGATCTGGCCCATCCCGTGCACTAAAAGTACTGTTCTCATTACCCTGTCCTCGTGCGTATTACGCTTGCCAGGCCACCCGGCGCCCGATCTGGCCCCGTTGTTTTCCAGCGCGATTCACTCGACAACGCGCGCTTGAACGGCGGATCGGTCACCGGTACGAGACCTGTAGTGGATGCCTCTTTGATTCCGTTGACGGGTGTGCGGCTGCGTTGCGCGTACGGATTGGGTCCTTGCAGGTCGCAAGGATGGCGCAAGGATCCGGCTTGAAGGCCATCAAATCTTCCCCCATCACCCGAGATGTACCGACGTTGTTGTTCTTTGGGTGTGCCGCAAAACCGCGGCAGGTCACACGACTTCACGGTAGCAGAAAAAGGTTCTGCTGTCTGTGGAGCGCCGTTCCTAGTCGGCAAGCGCCACACTCGCCCCGGTCAGCAGTCCTGTGACCTCTGGATCGTTGACCAACCGGATAACCGAACGGCCTCCGGCATGCAAATCGGTCGTACGCCGCTTTCACGCCCTGCGACGCTAGCTTGCCTCTTTATAGAGCATGACCTGGTTACGGCCGTTTTCCTTGGCTTCGTAGAGCACCTTGTCGGCCCTGTCCATCAGATCGGCAAGCGACTCATCGCTGGCCGGGCCAAAAGCGACGCCAAAGCTTGCGGTAATCGAGACGTTGGATTCCCGCAATTCAATCGTGAGGTTTTCCAGCCTCTTGCGGGCCCTTTCCGCAATGGCCATTCCGGTTTCGACCGATGTTGCGGGCAGCAGCATGACAAATTCCTCGCCACCCCAGCGACCGACAATATCCTTGTCGCGCAGGACCTCCTTGAAGACGCTGGCTGCCGCCTCGAGTACGCGATCGCCGGCTTCGTGACCATACGTGTCGTTGATCTTCTTGAAACGATCGAGATCGATAATGATGGCGCACAGCGTGCCTCCGTCACGTTGCATCTGGTCGTAGTAGCGCTGAATGAAGGCCCGATTCGGCAGCCCGGTCAGCGAGTCGATTTCGGCTCTTTTCTCGAGGTTTTGCTTGTACAAGAGCATCAGGTAGTAAATCGTCAACGCCAGCAGCAGCACGCTGATCACGGCGGTGGCAGCGCTGATCACAAAAGACCGCGTGGTTTGCGCCTGCCTGGCCTCGAGAGGTATGAGCAGCAGCAGACGCCAGCCCAACTCCTGGATGCCGTATTCCGAGATCAGGAAGTCCTCGTCATCGACCTGGATGATTTCACTGTCATGACTGCCTGGCGCATCGCCGTGCGCAAACCACTCCAGTGATTCGAGCTTCGGGATGTACGCGTCGGTCACCACCAGTTCCGGTAGAGACGTCAGGATAATCTCGTCTTGATCGTTGACGAACAGAAAATCGTAGCCGTAACGCGCCTTGTATCGGTCGAACGTGTCGATGAACTGTTGAAGGTGCATACCCACCCCAACGTAGCCCAGGAACTCCCGCTCGCTGCCGTAGACTTTGACGTCGAAATACAGGTGCACGTCGCCCACCTGCCCCAGGTCCGCCATGAAGTCTTTGCCCTGCTCCTGGGCTTCGAAGTACCACGCCACCTCGCCCTCGATCAGGTCCAGCGTCGTGCCGTTGGAAAGGTACTGCTTCCGGGTGAGCTCGCTCGCGAAGAAGAACGTCAGGCCAAGATCCTCCTCCATGTCCCGCAGACGACGAAGCAACAGCTCCTCGTCGAAATCGGGAGAATCCATTGCCACCGTAAAATCGATCGAGCTTGCGAAGGTTTCGGCAATGTAAAGGGGGCGCAGCAGTTCGTCCCGAACGAGCTCGTAGACCGGGGATACGGCCTCTTGCTGCACCCGACTCTGCTCGGCGACGATATTCTCGATGGCGTTGTAGGTCGCATAGAAAAACGCCCCGCAAAGCGAGAGTATCAGCACGATGGCGAGTCGCCGGGTGATGAGCAAGGAATTCATTGCCTGAAAACGACCAACGAAGGACTGTGAAATGCGAATTTAGGACAAATTAGTCGCAAAGGATAGGACACAGCTATCAATCCGCGAAAAAGAAGGGTCTAGAGGTCCTCCAGCGACGCTTTCCCGCCGCGCCAGCCCCATTCGACCTCACGCATGAACCACATATAGGCATCGATGTCCTTGACGCCCCAGTCCCGGAATCGGCGCAGCCCCTCGAACAGCTGTCCGGCCGTAGTGGCCGAGGGCGAGGTATTGAGGGCGGCGAGCGAGGCCATAAATCCGGCAGGCTTGTCCGGCACGTCCTCCAGGGCTCGTGTCAGCCACTTGTGGTACGGGAATAGAACCCGGTTGTGAGCGAGGATCAGTCGGCTGGCATACAGCGCAAGTTGCGACGCGGCCCGCTGGATCGTGTACGGATTGTCATGCCTCGCGGCCTCGCCCATTAGCCAGTTCTGGACGAACGCCATCGAATAGAACGCCCTGATCCGCTGGTCGTGGTCTCGCTCGGGGTAGACCGGGATCGTGGGCAGGATGTCGTCCACCTCCCGCCGGTGACAGAACGCCGTGAAGGCGCCCAGAAACGCCGCGCGAGAGGGTTCGTTACCGAACGCGGCGACGTCCCGCAGATATTTGAAGTCGATGACCTTCCCGTCGACGAAGCCCCCTTCGTAGTCGCAGAGATCACGGCGGTTGATGAACAGGTCGTCAGCGGTGTCGCGACGCGCGAACTCTTCGTCGGTCGCGACGATCATAAAATCGACGTCGGAATCGGGGCGTGCACAACCCTTCGCCACCGAGCCGCCGATGATCAGCGCGACGAAGCGATGGTTGTCCTGATAAGCCTCGACTAATCGATCAATGGCACGCTGATGTCGGGCGAAGATAGGTCCGGTCGCTGGCATGACATCGCCAGTTTATCGCATCCACTCTCCCGGCTGTTTTCCCTGATAAATAGCCTGGCGTTGCCAGACGTCGCGTACTCCACACAACAGCAGGTGGCCGGGTTCCTGGTATCTGCGCCGTTTGCTTGAGAGGCTACCCGGAGAAGCGAGCGGGAGACAAAGACTCGACCGTCTCGGCCGGGAGTGCGGCGGGCAAATCCTGGACGAGCTGCGCCGTCAAGGTGGCAAGGGTGGGGGCGGTCTGTATTCCGTAGCCGCCCTGCCCCGCCAACCAGAAGAATCCTTCCACCGTTTCGTCGAAGCCGACCACTGGCGTTCGATCGAGCGCAAATGTCCTGAGGCCTGCCCAGCTTGCGTCGAGCCGCGCCACTTCGATAGTGGTCAGCCGTTCGAGGCGATCGATTGCGATCGCAACGTCCATCTCGTCGGGATAACAGTCGCCGGCCTCGGCAGGAGATTCGTCAGCCGGAGAGACGAGCAGCCGCCCGGCGTCCGGCTTGAAATAGCAGGTCTCGTCGACGTCCATTGCGAGTGGCCAGCGCGGTACGCCGCCCTGCAAAGGTATGGGCAGTGTGGCCATGGTGCGACGCATCGGTTTGAGGCCGAGCGGCCGTGCGCCCGCCAGCCGCGCCACGTTGTCCGCCCAGGCGCCGGCCGCATTCACCAGTATCGGTGCCGTAAGAGCGGTGCCTGCCGCATCGATGACCCAGCGGCCGCTTCTTCTGCCGATAGCACAGACTCTGGCACCCTTGCTCAAGCGTCCACCCGATCGCCGAATACCGCGTACGTAACCCTGCATCAGCGCGTGTACGTCAATCGATCCGGCGCCCGGCTCGTACAGAGCCGCCGCCGCCTGCGATGGCCTCAGCACCGGCACGAGTTCGAGCGCTTCATAACGATCGATGATGACCACAGCCTCCGGGCGAAAAGACGCCGAACGCAGTTCCGAGAGCACGTGCGCCCTCTCTTCGCTGGCGACGAACAGTGCGCCATCATCGGCGACCAGCCCGACGTCGCAGAAGCCGGACGGCGGCGCCTTGAAGAACACGTCGCTCCTTGTGGTCAAGGATTGAACGATCGGGTTGCCGTATGTCTGTACAAAATGCGCTGCGGAACGGCCGGTCGCGTGATAACCCGGTTGCGACTCCTGCTCGAGTAGCGCCACGGAGGCACCGGCCCGGCCGAGTTCGTACGCGGCCGATACGCCGGCGATTCCGCCACCGACAATAATGACATCATGGTGCTCCACGCGCCGTCGACCTCGGAATTGCCGGCTTCAGACTATCTATGCGTTCGTTTCATCACGGCGGGCTAACCGCCTGCACGGCGTCGTCGGCCTGCACGAATCCGAACCCGGTACCCGGGTCGTAGCCGTTGTCGAAAGCCGGGGTGAACGGGTCGTCCATATCGATGGCCGTCCCGGCCAACACGGTCCGTAGTGCAGCCGGCGACAATCCTCCGCTGGCCTCCAGCATCAGAGCGGCGATTCCCCCGACATGAGGTGCGGCCGCCGAAGTGCCGTCGAAGTTCGGTATGCCGTCGTTATCCGGATCAACACCTGCAACGAAGAAACTCGTGTTGACGTTGTCCGGCGCAACGATATCGGGCTTCTGCCGCACTACCGGTGAGATGGGCGCGCCGTTTGTGTCGAACAGGATCGGCGTGCCGCCGGCGGACGAGAATGACTGGATCTGCGGCGCCGCGCCTTTCTGCGCAGGGACGGTGCGATAGTCGGTTGCGCCTGTGGCAATCGCCGTTGCCGCATTGAGATGGCCGACGATCGTCGGGCTGTTGGTCTCGAACGGGTCGTCGAACGAGCCACCGAAGATACTGACCATTTTTATGCGCCCGGGGTTGGGGTTCGGACCCGGTGCAGCCACGGCGCGCCCGACAACGGCATAACCGGAACCCGGAGCCACCGTCCCTATCTGCTGAATCACTTCCAGGGCATCGCCGCCGATGTTGTTGTCCACGGATTCCCAGAGGATGCCCTGAAGCAGGCCGTCCGTAATGGAAACGAACAGGTCCAAATCCGTGTCCGCGCCCGGGCAGCCGACGCAGGTCGAGGCAAACGGGTCGTCCCACTGCAGCACCAGCCCGAGCGTGAACGTACCGTTGCTCGGTATGTTCAGACGAAGAAACACATCCACACCCGGACCTGGATCGAAATCGTGCAGTTCGTAGTCGCCGTGGCCGGGGATCGTAAACACACCGGCGCTGCGGAATTCGCTCTCGTACGACTCACGCCCGAAGTTACCGGCCGACGAAATGTACGCTACACCCTGTGCGGTTACGGCGTCGATCGCCTGCGCAATCACACCGTCCTGGAAAAACGGGTCCGTCAGCACCGCGACGTCATCGACAATGATGTCGGCGCCCGCCTGCGCGAGTTCGCCGATGCCTTCGGCAAACGCCGGGGTACCGAGAAAGCCCGAATGGAATGCCAGGCTCGCACCGGGCGCCACGTCGTGGATGATTTCCATCATCGCCCGGCCCTCGTCGCTGTCGGCGACGGCCGGCGGGGTCTCGGCCAGGACGTTGACCGGCGTCGTGAACCCGTTCGGATTCCCCGCACCGGGCAACTCGCCGGCCAGAACGCCGGCCGCGGCGCCGGACTGATTGTCGTAGCTGACCGAAATCACGCCGACCGTCACGCCGCTCCCGTCCACGGAGAAATTTGCGCGCGCCGTGTCCGAGCGTTGGGCAGCATCCCCCTGTGAGGTCACTGCGCCGATGTTGGCGACTGGCTGGTAGACCGGCCGCAGGAATCGGAGTGCCGGATGTTCGGCGGCCGTAGCCAGGGCGGTTACGGGCAACCGCCCGGAAACCAGCCGGCCATGCTGGTGCATGTCGGTCAAACCGAGCCGTTCGAGCGCGCGCGCGAGTTCCGCTGCATTACCCTCGGCGATCCCCTCGACCAGGACCGTCCCGTTCTGCATGCCGAAGAAGCGGGCGGCCGCCTTCTCGGCGGACCGGCGCGCCTGCACCGGCATCGCCCCGTTGACGCCCGGGTCCAGGCGCAGCAGCGCCTGGTCGAGCTTACGGATGACCGGTGACGAGTAGTCCTTCATTGTGCCGGCTGGCGCTGTCTGCGCTGCGCCGCCCTGTGCAATTAACAAGCTTGCGATGCCCACGAGCCACGGCGACGTCGCGGTACGAATACTCGATTCCTTCACGATAACCTCCTGTTCAGCCAGACGGCGATCGCCGCCTGGAAGCTCACTCTGTCTAGAAGCTCAGCGACGCGCCAAGATAGAAATAGCGTCCTACCGGGTCGTAGAGCGTGTTCTGAACGCCGGTTTGCTGCCGGCTGCCGCGCGGCGGCTCACGGTTGAAGACGTTGTTGATACCGAGGTAGCCGCTGTGCCGCGACTCGTTGCCAAAGCGGTAGCGAAGCTGCGCATCGTTCATGACGAAGCTGCCGAAACCGGCCGGGTTAGTGTTCTCTGCGTCGTTGTCCTGCACGTCGAACTGCGACGCATCGGTCCAGCGCAGGCGCCAGTTCACGCTGAGCGGTCCGCGGCTGTAAGTGGCCGACAGGTTCGCGCGCCACTCGGGTGCACCGACCTCGCCAGCGTCGCGATCGATCTCGGCCGGGTCGCCCGAAGGAATGACGTCGAGCTTATCCAGCCAGGTGCCCAGCAACCGAATATCGAGATCGCCCAAGGCGCCGTCACCGAGCGACAGGCCGTAGACCATTTCGAAATCCACGCCGCTGACTTCGAGTGCGCCGATGTTCAGGGGCAGCGCCCGCACGCTGCTGATCGCGGATGTCGTTGGGTCCCGGGTTACTGCTGCACAGAAGTCGTTGTCCACGGTTTCGAACAGGTCCACACACTTGCTCACGATGGCCCCTGCCGACTCGACGAACACGGCGTCTTCAATCTCGATATCGAAGTAATCGACCGTCACGGTGAGCGCCGGCAACGACGTCGGTGTGAACACGGCGCCGATCGTTAGACTCTCGGCCGTCTCTTCCGCCAGATCGGGATTACCGCCGGTCAATACCAGTTTTGTGACGCTGGCGAGCGGATCGTCGAAGTCCGTGGGAACACCCAGCGCCGCACAGTTGGCGGCCCGGCGGCTGGGATCCGGACCGAGCGACACATTGTCCTGGTCGCAAGGATCGGCGACGCCGGCGAAGGTCTGATCCTGCTGCTGAAACAGCTCGCCAATGTTCGGTGCGCGCACGGCCTCCGCGACGCCGGCGCGGAACCTCAAGTCCCGCACCGGCGCCCATTCCAGATTGACCCGCCAAGCGCCTGTGTTGCCCACCGTATCGTAGTCCGACGCCCGTGCTCCGAATTCGAGGTTCAGGGTCCGGGCGAACGGCTGCTCGGCCAACAGCGGTAAAAGCACCTCGAAGTACCCCTCAAACACTTCGTAGTCACCGGACAAGGGTGGTGTCTGGCCGTCGAAGTTGTTGCCGCTGATCTGCAGCGGATCGGGTCGAAATTCACTTTCCTCCCGCCGCCATTCAATGCCAGCAGCGTAGCTCACGTCACCGGCCGGCAGCGCGAATGGCACTCCGGTCAGCGCAGCGCTGAAAACGGACTGCTCCAGCTTGCCCTCCTCCTGCAGATCGGCCAGGACGTAATCCCGCGCCGCCGGGTCGAAGTTTCCGAAGCCGAAGATATTCAGCGGCAGGCACTCGTCGATGTCCGCGTCGCCGGTCGGGCCGCCGGCGTCGCGGGTGGCCCTGCACACCGGCGCCCCGCTGGTGTCGGTCACGGCGTCCACTGCCAGCGCGAAGCGCCGCGAGTTACGATTGTTTCGTTGAGTGACTTCGAAATCCGTACGGCCGTACTGCGCATAGACCTCGTAGCGCGTGTCGAGCCACGGCAGCTGGCCGTCAAACCCGGTCGCCACCCGGATCAGGTCGCGCTCTGCGTTGGTCTGGCGCAAACCGAGGTCACTATGGAACCGCGAGTACAGCACCAGCGGGCCCACGCCGGGGATCGTGTTGGTGGCGAAGAAGGCGTCGAATTCCGGATCACCGAACGGCAGATAAGGATTGTCGGCGCTCAGGAAGAAAGAACTGCGGTCCCCGTCCAGAAAGGCGAAGAAGTCACCCGTGGGCTGATCCGTATTCGTCGCCTCGACCCGCGCGAACTTCGCTTCCAGAAAATAGCGGTGCTCCGGGCTAAAGTTGAAGCTGGCACGTCCGTCCACCAGCACCCGCTCGACGGGATTCTGGATCTGGATGACCTCTGCCAGGTCGAAGCCGTCACCGCCTTGCGAAAAGCTGCCGCCAATAGGCGTGCCGAAATCGAAGGGCACAAAATTGCCCGCCGCGTCGAAAGCGGCCAGGCCGCCCGGTCCGATCGAACCGGTTACCGCGCCGAACAGCACGCCGGTGGTATTGGTAACGTTGATCAGAGCATCGTCGAATAGAATCCGCGCGGGTATGCCGTCGTCCGGACCCGTATCCGCCGGGTTGATGCCGAAGAACGTGTTGCGGGCGACCACGTCTCTGTCGGTGCCGCGGATCGATTCGAGTTCGTCGTAGGTGACGCTAAGCGTGACGTTGCCGCGTGCGTTAGCGAAGTTGCGCCCGCCTGTCGCGCTGAAGTAAATGTTCTCGCCGTCGCCCTCCTCAGACGCGCCGGTTCGCGCGTCCACGCGAAGACCTTCAAAGTTGTCCTTCAGTACGAAGTTGACAACACCGGTTACGGCATCGGCGCCGTAGGCGACAGAAGCTCCCCCGGTACTGACCTCTACACGCTCGATCAGGGCGCTGGGTATCGTGTTGATGTCGACGGCCGACTGACCGGACACGCTGCCGACGTGACGGCGGCCGTTTACGACAACCAGGGTCCGGTTGGCGCCGAGGCTGCGCAGGTTCAGAAGACTCGTGCCGATTTCCGACTGGCCGCGGAAGTTGTTTCTCGCATCGGCGCCGTTTTGCCCGAGCGCCGGTAGCTCGTTGACGATGTAAACGAGATTTGTCGATCCCGAGAGGTCGATTTCCGCGGCGTCCAGAGCGGTCACTGGAATCGGTGACTCCGCCCCGGGGCGAACCAACCGGGAGCCCGTCACGACAATCTCTTCCAGGTCGGCGCTGGCGTCCTCCCCGGTCTGTTGAGCGACGGCCGGCAGGTTGGTGACACAGAGCCCCGCAAACAGGGCCGTAACTATGGAGTTGCGATGGCGCATTACGTTGTTCTCCGTTCTCAACCCAACTGAGGAGCATGGAATTGATGGCGGAAGTAACGCGCGACTTTCGCGCGAAGTCAAACAATTGTTGCGTTATAGCAACGTAAATCAACAAACGTTGCGTTAGCTGTAGCGTTTCGGTGGATTGGCCCTTTGCCGCTCATAGGCCGGCGGCCAATCCGTAACGAGCAAAATGCAACAGCCGGCGCGAGGCGTTGCCCCCTCTGCACCCTCGCTCAATGCTGTTTGCGCGGCCGCGCGGCCTGGCTATTCGTACCAGCGATCGCCTTTCTCGTACTCCTGCTTTGTATAGCGGAGCACGTCCAGCGTCCGTCGCACGCGGGAGTGCGCGCAGGCCACGATCACGGCGTTCAGGACACCCATCGGTGCAATCTGGGAGCCGGAAATCACCGGGCCCTCAATCGAGGAGAGCAACGTAATGTCGGCTCGGCGACCGATCGCGTTGGTCGTGGAGTCGGACAGAGCAATCGTCGGCACACCGTTTTCAGCGGCGGTAATGACCGAGCTCACGGTATCCTTCATGCAGCGCCGAAAGGTAATACCAAACAACAGATCGTCACTGGTCAGCAACTGCGTTTTATAGCGCAGTATCGCCCGGTCCTGCGGAGCTTCGGCCGAGACGCCAACCACCGTCAGGCTGTAAGCGAGCCAGTAAGACATAGTAAACGCGAGATCCAGGCCCACTACCAACACCCGGCGTGCCTGTGTGATTTGCTTCGCCACTTCGATGATCGTATCGGGCGAATTCAAAGTGCTGAGTTGGCTGAGATTCGCAAGGTCCTGGCGAATACTCTGCCGTACATGGCTTTCTGTCGTACCCGAATCGTCGGCGGCAATGCGCAATACCGAATACGGAGTCACGCGCGATACGAAGTGCGCACGCATATCCTCGCTGAATGCCTTGAAACCGCTGTATCCAAGTGCACGCACGGTGCGCACGACGGTTGCAGGGTCGACACTCAGGTGCGCCGCCAGTTTCCTCGCCGAGAGATGAAACGTCTGGTCGGGTTCGTTGAGAATCTGCTGTAGCAGTTTGCGCCGGGTGGCGCTCAGGCTCTCTGAGTACTGCGCAACACGTCTCTCCAGTTCGGTGCGCTTCGGCGCTTTGACATCCGCCGCCTCGCCGGTCGGTTTTGAGTCCTTGGTCACGATCAGCCTCCTGATTTGTTGAGCCGTCGGGTTGCCAGCGGCGGCCTCGGGATATTCGGTGTGTTGCAACACGGACAACTAAAACGTTGCGATATATTATCTTATCGCAACATTTGTTGACACTGAATTGATTGCTGTCGTAGCGTGCCGCCTCTGTTTGTGATCGTTTTCGAGGTGCCGCGCATGCTTCGTTCATTACTGATCGCCGTAACGGCGCTTTTCACTCTTTGCTCAGCGGCCTCGATCGCGCCGGCGAATGCGGCCGACTACACCGAGCTTCAGACTCACCTTAAGCAGAGTATGGAGGCGTGGCGTGTTCCCGGCATGGCCGTCGCCGTCATCGATAACGGTGAGGTGACCCTGCTGGACGGTTACGGCATGCGCAACATCGAAACCGCGCTGCCGGTTACGGCGGACACACTCTTCGTCGCCGCCTCTACGACGAAAGCCTTCACGAGTCTCGGCGTCGGAATGCTGGTCGAAAACGGCGCGTTCGAATGGGACGAGGCGGTGTCCGGCTATCTGCCGGAATTCGTGCTGGCTGAAGATCCGCGCACGAATTCCGTCTCGGTCCGGGACATGCTGAGTCACCGCACCGGGTTGCCGCGTCACGATCTGTTGTGGTACGGCAGTGACGATCTCAGCCGAGCAGATCTGGTAGAGCGTCTGCGATATCTCGAGGCGAATGCCGCGTTGCGCGCGCGCTGGCAGTACAACAACCTTATGTACCTGACGGCCGGCTACATCATCGAGCGCTTCAGCGGGAAAACCTGGGAGGACTACACCCGGGACGAGATTCTGAACCCGCTCGACATGACGAGGACGAACTTCTCGGTGATCGACATGGAGGACGACGATAACCATGCGACGCCGTACAAGCTCGACGAGCAAAAGCAGATCATCGAGATTCCGTTTCGCAACGTCGATGCCCTGGGCCCTGCCGGCTCACTCAACTCCAGCGCCCGCGAGCTCGCGAACTGGGTGAAACTGCACCTCGGCGACGGTACATTCGACGCGCAGCGGGTGGTTGCCAGCGCAATCCTGAAGGAGATGCGGGCACCACAGATCCCGCTGGGCACCGAACCTGAATTCGCCGAGTTCTCGGCCCCGCTGTACGGCATGGGCTGGTTCGTCGATTCCTACCGCGGCCACCGGCGAGTCCAGCACGGCGGTAATCTCGACGGGTTCACGGCGCGTGTGACGTTTTTCCCCGATGCAAATATCGGCAGTGTGGTGCTGGTGAACATGGAAGGCAGCCCACTACCCGGCTACCTGAGCCTGGACATCGCGGATCGGCAGCTGGGCCTGGCGCCCAGGAAATGGGCTAGCCGGATGCTCGAGCGGCGCGACCTGCAGGAACAGGCGCGAGAGGAGGCGCAGGCAAAGCAGGAGGGCTTGCGGGTGCCACACACAAAGCCGACGCACAAACTCGAAGACTACGCGGGCACCTATCACCATCCGGGTTATGGCCACGTCGAGATCAGCGGCGATGGCGACACACTGACGGCCAAATACAACAACGCGATAGTCAATCTCCGCCACTGGCACTACGACGTCTTCAACTCGGAGCTGACGCGTTTGCAGGACGACGGCCTGGAAAACAAGCGGTTCCAGTTCTTGCGCAACCTCGATGGCCAGCTCGCGCGGCTACAAATCAACCTGGAAGCATTGACAGGGCCTATCGTGTTCCAGCGTCAGCCGGATGCCGCAATGTCCGATCCGGCTTACCTGGTCCGCTTTGTCGGCGACTATCGCTTCCTGGATCAGACCTGGTCGATCGGGCTGAGTGGCAAACAGTTGGTGTTGCAGATTCCCGGGCAGCGTCAGCAGCCGCTCGTCGCCGCGCTCGGCGGCGGTTTCCACCTGCGTGACGTGCCGTCGATCGGGGTACGCTTCGTCAGGGAGACGGATAGCGTGACGGGTCTTCAAGTGCTGCAGCCCGAAGGCGTATACGAACTCGAACGGATCGAGCGCTGAGTTCGCGACGGCGGTACCAATGGAACTCCCGATGGTCCCCGCGAGCGACGCCTTTTCACTGCTCGCGATCGCTCTGGGCGTCGTCTTCGTCAGCGAACGTCTGGAGAAGCTGCGCTTCGGGCGCTATTTGTCGAGTGTCGTGTGGGTCATAGTGCTCGGCGTCGTGCTCGCCAACGCCGGTCTGGTTCCCCACGAGGCGCCGGCCTACACGCTGATCACCACCTATCTGGTCCCGCTGGCAATACCGCTAATGTTAGTCGAGGCGGATCTGCCCACCGTATTCCGTAAGGGCGGCCGCACGCTGGTTGCGTTCATGATTGGCGCCGCCGGGACATTGATCGGAACAGCGGCAGCATTTGCGACCGTCGATCTCGGCTCGTCCGGCGACAAACTGGCCGGCATGTTCGCCGCCACCTACATTGGTGGATCGATGAACATTGTCGCTGTCGCCGAAGCGACCGAGCTGAACGATGCGGCGCTGTTCGCCGCGGCACTGGCCGCGGACAACCTGGCCGGAACACTTTATCTGGTGTTGCTGGCTTTTCTGGCGGGCCAGAGTTGGGTGGCACGTCACTTCGGTGCCCCGGTTCAGCAATCCGCCGCCGGTCCGGAGCCCCGTGACACCGCAGACAGCCATTCCGGCAGCTTGTTACCGCCGCTGGTTTTCAGTGGCCTAATCTGTGCCGCCGGACACTGGCTGGCGACGCAACTGGGGGCCCCGGCGTTCGCAATACTCTGGATCACGCTGCTGAGCGTAATTGCCGTAAACATTGCGCCCGGCCGCTTCCGTGCGCTGCGTGGCGGGTTTCGCACCGGCATGTTGTTCATGAGCCTGTTCTTTTTTGTCATCGGCGCCGGCGCGGACGTATCTCGGCTGGCCGGTTCCGCCGTCAGCTTGCTGATGTTTGCCGGCATTGTCCTGGCCGTGCATTTTGCCGTAATCGCCAGCGTCGGCAGAATGCTCGGCGTAGGTATTGCCGAACTGGCCATAGGCTCGAATGCCTGCGTGCTGGGCCCCGGCCCGGCGGCTGCCATGGCTGCCGGAAACCGCTGGCACACGCTGATCACCCCCGCCCTGCTGTGCGGCGTCTTCGGCTATGTCATTGCCAATTTCCTGGGTGTCGGTATCGCCTGGTGGCTGGGGTCGCAGGGATGACAACGTCTCAACTCCGACCAAGGGCCGTCGGTGAACGTCGGCACCGGGCTCTCGTCTGGGACAACCATTTCTGTCTGCCGATGAAGCTCGACGACAACCTGCTTGAGCTTGAGCATCTACACCGAGTGCACGAGGCCGGCATCGACGTCGTCAGTATCAACGCCGGGTTCGGACCGATGGAATGGACCGAACAGATCCGCCTGATTGCTCAGATGCGCCGCTACTTGTTACGCAACGCCGAGACATTTTTGGTTGCGCTGTCCGTCGAAGATCTGAAGGCGGCAAAACGCCATGGAAAACTGGCTGTCGTCTTCGACATCGAGAGCGCGCAAATTGCCGAATCGCAGCTCGATCTGATCCAGTTGATCTACGATCTCGGCGTGCGCTGGATGCTGATCGCGTATAACCGAAACAACGATATTGGCGGTGGTTGCCATGACCGGGACACCGGCCTGACCGATCTCGGTCGAAGAGTGGTCGAGGAGATGAACCGCGTCGGCATGGTCGTTTGCTGCAGTCACACCGGGTACCGCACAGCTCTGGAAGTCATGGAGCACGGCTCGCAACCCATCGTGTTCTCGCACTCCAACCCGCGGTCGCTACACGATCACCCGCGCAACATTCCGGATCTGCTGATTCGCGAGTGCGCAAAAACGGGAGGCGTCATTGGCCTGACAGGCGTGAACATCTTCCTGGGCGAAGGGCCGGCAACACCGCAACGTCTGGCCGAGCACGTGGACTACGTTGCTGATCTCGTCGGCATCGATCACGTCGGGCTCAGTTCTGACTATGCGCCGTCGAACAGCGCGCTCAACGCGGAGCTCAATTCGATGCAATCCTACTTTCCGGACGGGCATGGTTACGACCGGCTCGATATCCTGCCGCCATCGCGTTTTTTCGAGGTCGCCGATGCGCTCGCGGACCGCGGTTACTCCGCAGACGACATCTCGAAAGTACTCGGCGGGAACTTCTTGCGCGTTGCCGAAACAGTCTGGCGTTAGGCGGCAAGCCTTGGTAGCCGGCGTCCACGACATTCTTGCGGGGTTTACTTCAGCTATAAGATTTCGAGAAATTTCTCTCAACTTTATGAAAAATATTACTATTTTCATCTCACCTTGAAGTTGCGCTCCCGAATCTCCGGTACGCAGACGATCGTCCGCTGATGTTTCTCGGAACTACCTGTTACGTTTCAGGCGCAAATCTCCCTCAACGCCTCTTCGATGATCGGTAGCGCTCAACCATAGCGTCGGAGACGTCAGCGGGATAACACAGCGGGCGAGCGCCGCCGGGGCGAGAGTAGGCGCTGCGCTTGCCACAGCGGCTCCCATTGCTGGCCCTGTGGTAAGGACAGGGACAGTTCCCGCGATAGGCCGCTATCGACTGCTGAATCAGGAACTCACGAATCTCTGCATCGGATGGCGATGAGTCGTTGTCCGCCCAAACACCAAGCGGCATTGCGAGTATCGAGATGACGACGGCGAGGCGCATAAGGCCCAGTATCCATCTGGACGATGGCCCGGTCGATGACGGCGCTCGCTAAACGGCGGTTTCGCGAGACACCGGGCTTGCCCGGAAATTTTCCGGAAGGTCAACTGCCGGAATCGTTGGCCTCGATAACCTCGTCGATATAGCTCGCCCACGTGCCTTCGGGCGTCCAGATGGCTTCGAGATCCTTGCGGGCCTCCGCTTCGGGCACGCCGTCCTTCGCTACGCGATAAGCATAGGTCATCGCGGACGCCCGGTAATTAGCCTGGCATTGCACCAGAATATGCTCGCCTTCGTTTGCCGACATGTGACGAGCAAACTCCGTGAAGTCCTCGGGTTTCGGCGCTTTCCAGACGACCGGCACGTTGATGTAGCGGATGCCTGCAGCGGCCAGACGCTGCTCATGGCCTTCGGGCGGCTTGTCGCGGAGGTCGATGACCAGTGAGACGCCCTGTTTCTCGAGCGCCGCAATACCGTCGCCCACAACATGTCCGCCCGTTGCCAGCCGAGCACTCACGCGATGGAAATTCATGGCCGGGCCCGAATGGGCCATATCGTCGTGCTCCTGAGCGGCCGTCGACGCCGAATCGCATCCGCCCAAGGCCCATATCGCCGTCAAAATCGGTACCAGTTTGGTTTTGCCCGTCATTGTCTTCGCCTGTCGTGAGTATGCTGGCCAGAGTGTATCCGATGGCCGACCTCAACAAGAAAGACCGGGCCGAACAGAGGGAGTTCGGTGTGTCAGTTTTCGGCGCGGGCTCGACGAGCGATGTACCCGTGCAGCTCGGGCGAATCAGGATCCAGCAGCTGCAGGGTATCCACCATCGCGGCAATGCCGGCACGATTGGGTGCGTTGAACAGGACGACGAGGCCATCCCGGCTGGTTTCGTAGTAGTACGCCAACGACACGACGGACCAGTCAGAGCCGCGGTGGCCAATGATCTTGTCGTTTTCGAGCTCGACAATGTTCCATCCCAGTCCGTAGCCGACCCTGACGGGGCAAAGCACTTCGGGCACCTGGCTGCAGTCGATGGCTTCCTGCTCGGCGTGCAAGGTGTTGCGCTCGGCCATGAGCTCCGGCGTCAAGCCGTCCCCGCGCATGGTCCGAATCACGAATCGGGTAAGGCCCTCCAGGGTGATTACCATGCTCCCCGCCGCGGAGAAATCGCCTGTTTCCCGGCACCATCCTTCCGGTCTGCAGTAATAGCCGGGGAATTGGCCCTCGGAATCCAACGCCTGTGCGATAGAGGGAAAGTTGTCGGGGTCAACGCTCATTGCGGCGCTGCTGACACCGGATGGCTCGAACACATAGCGTCGGGCCAGCTGCTCGAATGGCTGATCGAGCTTGGCCTCGACAAACCTGGCGAGATACTCAAACCCTTCGCCCGAGTAGCCGAAACGCGTTCCGGGTTCGTTGATGAACGCGAGTTTTCGACCCTCGGCAAAGAAACGCCAGTTCATGAAGCCCGTGGTATGGGATAGCGCCATGCGCGGCGTAAGCAGTTGATGGCGTAGGTCGTCCTCGAGGTCCGGATCGAGCCAGTACGCGGACATCGACTCGTCAAGCGACAGCTTGCCGTCAGCCACCAGTCTCAGCACGGTCTCGGCGACTACGGTCTTGGTAATGGAGCCGACGTCGTACAGGGTCTGGGCGGACGCCGGGACGTCCGGGGATTGCAGCCCGTAGTGATTGCTCCAGACCACCGCTCCGTTCTCGATAACTGCAACGGCGGCCGTGTTGATTTTGTGCCGCGCCACGACGTCCGCCAGTGCACTATCCAGCTCGGTAGCTCGATCGCTGGAGATCGACGGAACGGCTTCCGGATGCGGCATCACGCCACAGGCCGTGAGGAACAGCATCAGGTGAGCGGCGGCAATCGAGCGGATCAGATGGTTCGTCATTCAGAAAACGACCCTGGCCGGGAAACGTTCGTAGAAGGAATGCAGTTCGTTTTTCTAGATTTTACTCTAATTATTGTTTTTATCTTATTGATTTAAAAGCGCTTACAATCGATCAGCAGTAGTCGCAATATTTGATATCGGCAATGGATTCCGCGTTGCGGTCGAGTACTTCAATGTGTCCAAGGCCGGCGAGCAGGTCTCTCAACGCAGAGAGTGAAAGCCCCGCGCCAACCAGGGCTACTAGACCCGACCAGAGATCCAATCGCATCGAGTAGAACTCCATGGTCACCATGCAGAGCGTGTTCGGCGAGCATCCGCCGAACTTGATGCCGTTCGCCATGACCCCAATGACCATGGCCGATCCGAAAACCAGCTTGAGCCCCAATAGAAAACAGGGTCTGACAAGTGCTGAAATACGCATATCTGCCGCCTGTTCCAAAGCTCGAGCGTTCAGTCTGGCGTGACAGCCGGAAATTGCCGGACGACGCCTTTGGCTCCCCACCAGCGAGCGAGTGTATCACCTGACGACGTGCCAGTTACGGGTAAGACCGGAGCTTCCCTGTCCGTCGCCTCTTGCAGACGGAGCGGAAAAACGAACCCGGTTGTTCGATCAGTACGGTAAGAGGTTTGTCTTCCTCTTCGGTCGAATTGAATTCGTCGCCGGAGTTCAATACTCGAAAGCAGGCGCCTACCTCAATCATCGTGCGCTCAATCCGGGCAGGATTCGCGTCTCCGAGCCAGGGATTACGTGTGTACGTCTTAGCGGTTCCATCCGGTAGACGACGTTCGAATCGAAATCGAACGATAGGCACCTGGTTGCCCTGCCAGTCAATCAGTCGATGGTCCTCGGAGTAAAGCTCCAGTCGCGTCGACCACGTTTGCTCCGGCGTCGCGGGACTGTACTCGACCGGCGTCTTCAATCGCGCGGGGTTCATAACCGCATCCACCACATACGGTTCTCTTCGGCCCGTTCGATGCCGCAAGAAATGCCGATCGAACGATCCATCCCCGTCGGCATCCCGAAGACACGTGAAAGCCCCGATGGCGTCCAGCGACGGCTTTCCGCCGCTGCCCGACGGGCCACAATAGACCCGGCCGAGATCTTCGACTTCGACGGCGTGCAGCAGCGCGCCGGCGAAAGCGACTGTTCGGCCGGACTCCCTATCGACCGCATCGGCCCTCAGCACCTGTACGTCGACGACCGATAACTCGAATCCGGTGATGAGTTCGCCTTTTCTGGCGGACACCCGGGTTCCAGGATCAGGAAATCGTTCGTGGTGGAGCAGCGTCTCGGCGGAGAACGACTGTGCCACAGTCGGGTTCGACGTCAACAAAAGCGTCAAAGTCGCAACAACCACGCGGATCCCGGTGTTCACCGACCACTGCCACACGGAGTTCATGGCTCCGAGTCTAGCCCCTCAGCCGTAGCGGCGCCTCCCGAATGACAACAACCGCCCGTTGCCCGCAGCCACCCTGGCGGTTCAACTCTGATCCTCAACCTCTTCCACATCCGGCGCCCCAATCACGAGATAGTCGCGCAGCGTGTTGACGAGCAACGATCCGGTGTCGGCGTTCGTGAACACGACAAAACCCATCTGATGATCGGGGTAGAGTTCAAAAAGACAGGTGAAATTGCCGTTGTTGCCGCCGTGGCCGTAGGCCAGGCCAAACGGCGAATTCATCATGTGAAAGCCGAGGCCGTAGCGACCGGGCCACTGCGGCTCGTCGCCGGGCTCGAGCGGAGTGGCCACCTGCGGCTCGAGCATCTTCTCGTAGCCCTCGGCCGACAACCCCTCCCGCGCAAGCAGACCCAGCATAAAATTTGAGAACGTCCGCGCCTCGGTATACATGCTGTGCGCAACGCCAATCTCGTCCGGAAAGTCGTGCGGCCCCGCCATGCCGGCCCAGTGACCTCGCGCGGCCTGGTCGACCACCTCCGGACCATCCGCAAAAAAGGTATTCTTCTCGAAGTCCAGGACAGCGAGAGCTTCACGACGCACAACTGTCTCCAGCGGCTCGCCGGCAATGTGCGCCACGACGCGGCCCAGGTACTCGAAGCCCTCCCCGGAGTAGCCGTACTGAATGCCCGGATAGAACTTGATGTCGATTTTTCCGTCCGGGTTCATCCAGCGCCAGTTCGGAAAGCCCGTCTGATGTGACAGCACGTGCCGCGCGGTTATTTTCTCGTACCGGCGGTCGTGGGCTATGTCCTCAAACGGCAAATAGGTATGCAGAGGCCGATCGAGGTCGATTTCGCCACGCTCAGCCATTCGATTGACGGCAAAAGCAAACACCGCCTTGGTGACCGATGCCGCCTCAAACAGCGTGTCGCCCGCTACCGCCTCAGCGCTGTAGGCGTTCCGGCTGCCGTACGTGCTGTGATGCACCAGCGCCCCGTCCCTGATCAACGCAATCGATGCGCCGGGCACCTGGAAATACTCCATCAGGGTCTCGACGATCTGGTCGAAGGCCTTACGGTCATCAGGCTCGAATCCGAACAGCGCTCCGCGTTCCGGCAACTCGATCGGCAGCGGCACTTGGGCAAGCCGCAGCGTCGGGGCAACGGTCTCCGCGCCCTGCCCGACCGTGACGAACACCGGCGTGGCCGGCGCCACGACCTTGGGTACTTCGTCCACCCGCGTCATGCGATCCACGCTCGTGAGTTCATAACGACCGGGCGGTAGATCGATGGCGAAGGCCCCGGTCTCATCGGCAAGCGTCTGCAGCCACAGGGCCGGGTTTCGGGTCGACCGGGCGCGAACCCGCAGCCGGCTCGCGTTCGTCTCCGGATCAGCCCCGGCGAGTTCGATTCGCCCCGTGAGACGCCCGGATGGAGATTCGGCGTCGACAAGCAACAGGTCACCGGTCCGGCCGCCGGCCTGACTCTTGCCGAAGCCCGGCCCCCAGGAGACGAGTGACGCGGGGCTGTCTTCGGCGGAGGCGTCTTGATCCGCTATGAGAAAGTCTATTCCCAGCACCGAATTCGCCGCGAGTTCCCTGGCGCTGGTGAACCGCCATTCGTAGACGGTCGTCGTGCCCCGCCTCGAAACGGCCGCTTCCGCCGTGTCCCAGCTCGCTGCCGCGACATCGGCATCCCAGCTCGACTCATCGCTATGCATCGATCGGTGATCGCCAAGAACAAGGTACAGAGCGGACCCCGACCCTGTGGTCGTATGGTTGAAGTCGACGTAGGCGATCACACTATCGAAACGCGCCCATTCATCCGGCTGGGCTTCGTCGGGTACGACATGCACGTCATCGACAATCTCCAGCGCGATATACACGGCTCTCTCGGCCGGGTTGTATCCGGCTCGGAAGCTGGCCGCAAAGCTGTCGTTCTGTTCGACGGCCTCGCGATCGCCGTTCGTGCGGACGGCGTATCGCGGCAGCTCGGCCGGCCAGTCGGCCAGCTCGCCGTCAATGACAATCCCGCTCAAAGGCGCGGCGTGCGCAATCTCGCCGTTATCGGCATGGCTGTCGGTGGCCAACAGCAACACTGCAATCAGGAACAGGCAGCTTCGAAACATGAGGTCTCCTCGTGTGATGGAATCGCGCCAACTGGATTTGGATGCCGCAAAGTCTCTCGTCGTTTAGTCATCGCACCGTTGCGATGCATGAAAACTAACGGTGGTCACCAACGGCGGATCGCACTTTGTGGCATTTCCGGGCTGCAAGGGCAACAGTACAATTGGGCAATAACTGGCCTGCACTAACCGATAGGGCGCAGACTGTTCCGGGGCACATCGCGACAGGCCAATCCGTCAGGAATGCGCTGGCCGTAACAATAAGATCATGATTAAAAGGCTTTTCTATGCCAGAACCGACATCGGACGCGTATCAATACCATCGCATGGCTGGGTTTCAGGCTAACCCGTTCTCCCCCGAGCCACTGGAGGCCACCGAGGCAGGACGAAGAGCGCTGGTTGGGCGCGACCAATCCTTGATGGACCTGAAATCAAGCCTGCATCGTGGAAGAAAGCTGATCACCGTGGAGGGCCATTTCGGCGTTGGAAAGACCTCACTCGTCAACTGTGCTGCCTGGGAAATTTACCAGTCTTCCTTCAATTCAGATGATTTCATGCACTTCTTTCAGTGCCCGGCATTGTTCGAGATCTCACCTGATACTGTCGCGGACGAATTCCGGAGGGATGTATACCTGGCTATTGCGGCAACACTGGTCAAACATCAAGAGAGAATCGACTATCGAAACACTCACAAGAAAGAGTTCGAGATTCTGAGAAGCTGGCTTGACGGCAACCGCGGAAAAAGTACGACCATCAATTTCAGCCTCTTCGGCCTTACTATCGGGCGAAGTGACGAATCACAATTTCAGAAGGGATTCGAAGAGCGCGGGATTTACGATCACATAAACGAGTTGCTCGACAGTTTTTTTCCCGGTGATAAGGGCGGGATCGTCTGCGTATTGGAGAACTCAGAGCTCATGGAAACGAGTCTCAATGTGCTGGACATGATTGAACGACTGCGAGACTCTGTGTTCGTGACAAATGGAATCCGCTGGGTACTCACGGGTTCAGAGGAAATTTTCTCTCACGTTTACGGGTCCCAACGCCTGTCCAGGCACATGGGCGATCCCATAGAAATCCCTGCGCTCACGATACCCGAAGCGATCGAAGCTTTTACGAGAAGGATCGATCTTCAGCAAAACCCGGACAGGGTAAACGAGTTGCCAATCACAAGTAGCGAGTTCGGGAAACTGTACTCCAAGCTGGGCCGGAATCTGGGTGTCACCTTCACGTGGGCGGACAACTTTTGTCACTGGTCGTTCTCACAAGCCCACGACAGCCAGTTGTTCGGTGGGTCATTCGAGGAATGGTACGAACAGAAGTACCAGGAAGTTTGCGAAAAACTCGTTGGAATGTCTGACGACGAAATCCGAATACTGGACCTGATCGGGCGAAACAAAGGTATTGTTCCAGACGTTCGATTGAGTTCGGACCGGGATGCAGTTGAACACCTCGTTCGCAAGAGATTGGTTGCAAAGAGCAGAGTTGCTTCGCTGAGAAACGAACTCGGGCTGATCCTCACACCAAGGGCGTGGCTGCTTGTATCAACACACGAGCTTTTTCGCGATCAAGGGTAGATTGTCGGGACAACTGTGGCACGATCTATCGATTTCCCGGCTTCTAACAGGGGGGAAACACGACGGGCAACCGATGCCGTCGCTGTGACCTGAGTCCGCAAACGCCTGTATCGTTCGTGAGATGATAACGTGGGTAACCGCAACACTGCGGAGGCGCACGTACATCATGAAGAAATTTTTTATAGCCGTCTCGGTGCTCGCCCTTTATTTGCACTGGGACGATATCAGCGGCTTTGTCGCCGGCACTCCCGATTATCCGGCGGATGAAGGCGTTGTGCTGTATGCCACGGAATGGTGCGGCTACTGCGAAAAGACGCGAAAGCTATTCGCCGAACACGACGTGCCCTACGTCGAGTATGACATCGAAGAGTCCACGCAGGCGTATCAAGAGTACAGGAGACTGGGCGGCCGCGGCGTTCCGGTCGTCGCCGCAAACGGAACGGTGATTCACGGCTACTCGCCGCAACGGATTTTGGCAGCGGCTCAGTCAAACTGACTCAAGACCGAATAGCGGCAGTCAATTCTCCGTCGACCAATTTCAGGTCGGAAAAAGCTGGGACGCGATTGCTCGAACCAGATCGGCCGGATCGCTAAATATCCCCGTAGCCCCGCCCTCTGTCGCTTTGCGCGCCCGGTCATCCGATACCGAACCCGTGTAAAAGATAAACGGTAAGTCCGGCTTCTTTTCCCGTACGCTTGTTAGCAACTCCCAACCATTCTCATCGAGGGAGCGGCTGATATCAGACACAACGAGGTTCGGATCGACGAGTTCCAAGACAGACAAAGCAAGGTCGTTTGTCGTGTAGCACTCCACGTGGACCCCCATCTTCGCCAACGCCAGACGTTCATAAATGTTGTTCTCGGTGCTGTCATCCACCCACAGGACTGTCGCCGTCGGTAATTTTTGCGAGGATACCGGCGCAACGTCCTCACTGTCTGCATCGCCTTCTATGCCCTTTTCTTCCCTGGCCTTGCGTATGGCGTCAATGACGCCCTTCGTATCCATCGATATGCCTTTCGGTCCGATTGTGAGCTTGCCACCCACAAGTGCAACAATCGCCGTAAAAACAAACGCAAAAAACAGAATCCAACCGGTAAGTTCCATATCGAATACCTAGGGGGACAAAATCTCGCCAGCAACATCGAGCATGACGGCCATGGCAGGAGCTCTTTCACTAACCTCCACACGCAGCCTCTCGAGCGACCGGTCAGACCTTCCCATCAACCGAGCCAGCGCTACGCCATAGGCGAGGAACTCCGGCTCGACGGGCAAAACTGACGACTGCAGTCTTTGCCAATGAAACCGGTCGCGCATGGCGACACTGTAGGGTTCGTTCATCCGCTCGAGACACGCAAACGTGTCTCTGTAGCGTTCGCTCCACGTAGAGTTGGGTGCAGGGCTGCGTCCATTCGCTTCATCGAGAGATCGTACAACCGCCCTCAACGGAACTTCGAATCGCGATACGGGTGGAGCACTATTCGCCGCTTCGCGAACGGCGCTGAGCGTTCGCGGGTCGATCTCCCCCCAGTCCGGGTCAGGATCGTAGGCCGCCAGCGTATCGGCGAAGTCCGGCTGCTTTCTGGACGGATCGTCACTTAACCACCCGCCCTGCACGACGTCCCTCGAAAGCCTACGGCCCGCGGCCAGGTCAAGCGTTACCCAGGACCTTCTACCCGTCTCCCTGAAGAGTTCCGCTGCACTGGCGAACCCCTCACGCGCCCGTTCGATATCGCACAACGCCAGAAGACTCGCGCCACGCACGTACTCGCCAGCCGCCCACATCGGCAGATCATCGACCTCGTCAGTGTCCGCGTCGCTGCTGCCGACCCGCTGTTCCGCCAACGCCCGTGCATAACCCAGACGTGCTTCTCCGACTCGACGCACTCGCTCCGGATTCAGGTTCAGAAGTTCTGCGAAGTCTGCCATAACCCGTCGCTACAACAGTTCCCGCACGTTGGCGAGCCGGTCCGGAGAAACGTGATTCGGGTTGGGTACCGTACGTACCGGGTTGGGCAAGTAACCGCTTTTTAGATCACTATGTGATTGGGGTCCCGCATACTTTTCCGCTTTTTCTATCTGAATCGCGGGAATACCGATTTTTGCGGCAATCTCCCCTTCGTGATGGTACTTGCGAAACCCGGGATACACATGCAGCTCCCGGACTTCCTCGGAGAACTGCCGCATCTCCACCGCGGGTTTACCGATCGTCAGGAGGTAGGCGTAGAAAATATAGCCGTCACCGGCATAGAAGTCGGTCGCAAATTCCAGTGCGGTCAGAAAGGGCGAGTAACGAATGTTTCGACTGTTTTTTGGATCCCTCTGAATCGCTCCGGCAGAGGTCGAGATGAACGCCGATGCTTCTCCATACGTCATGCCGTGCAGGGCCGGGTCGGCTGGCGGCGGTGAGATTGGTGTGTCGTAGTCGTCGAGATGATGGACGAGGTTCTCGTGTGTCAGAGCCTGGGCGATTTCTCCTTCCGACACAGACCCTTTCAATCGCCACCAGTTTGACTGGATGCCATCCGTGTAGACCATCTGATCGGCGTCGCCGTCCGAGAGGTTCGCGATGCCTTTGACGACTTTCTGATAGAACATGATGAGCCGTTTTCTTATTAGTTCTCCTCAGTATAGCCGATCGAGATCGACGCCAGCCAACCCAGTGTCGTTGCGGTACAGCTGGAAAAATTCGAAGCGTTTCTGAGAGGGCTAAACTTCTGCGCCGCCGCCCATCGAGCAGACTGGGCTTTGACACATACCGCTGGTCTTTACCTGCGAACGAATTCTAGTTGCCGTTCGGCACAGCGTTGCCGGTGTCGTCCCGCCAGATTCGATCCCAGGTCTCTGCCAGCGCGCGGTCTTCGAAGGACATCGGCAGCAATTCGGTAGGGACATCTTTCCAATGCGGGTTACCGCGTGCGGCCACGACGTGGCTGAAGACGTAGACGGGCTCCTGCCCCATGCGCAGATCGCTGACGATCAACCGGTCCGTATCAACACGAGCGCTGATGAACCCCCGTGAGAACCAGCGGAGACGCTCGACCGCCCAGATGTCGCGGGCCTCTTCCAGTACGTTCTTTCCCAGGGCGTAACGGCTGAAGCGTATCGAACCCTCATCGATCAGAAGCGAATCGAAGCCTTCAAGGTAGTGTTCATCGTCCACGACCACAACACGCCATAACAAGGTATTGAACGGAGTAGGCGTCACGAATAACTCCGCATCCTGCACCTGCATCGACGCCAGCGCCTCTTCGGCGTGGCGCGTGACCGTGGACTGCGCCACCCAGGACCATCCGATATACAGCGTGCTAACGATCAGGCCAACCTGCAGCGCAGCGCCACCCGCCTGGCGGCGGAAGGCTGCCACCGCTACTCCGATCAACAGCGGCAGCGTATACAGAGGGTCGATAATAAACAGCGTCGCCCATGATATCGGCGACGTCTCGAGCGGCCAGAACAGCTGGGTACCGTACGCCGTATGCGCATCGAGCAGCGGATGTGTGAGAAGCGTAAGACCTATTGCCGCCAGCCATCGGCGGGATTGCTCGCGCACCGGGGCCCACCATCGCCGCAGAGCCCACCAGATCAGCACGGACAACGGCGCCAGCACAAACAGGGAGTGGCTGAAGCCTCGGTGATAGGTGAAATTCTCGACATCGCCGCCATAGTCGATGAGCACGTCGAGATCCGGCAGCGTACCGAGCGCTGCGCCAAGCAGCATCGCTTTTCCGCGATGTTTGGGCGGGGCGCAAACACCCGCGACGCTCGCTCCGAGCACGAGTTGAGACAGAGAATCCATACTGGGATTCTATCCTGAGGCACTTCCAGGATTTGTTTCAAGTCGAAACGGAGGCGTATTCAGGCGCAACCACCCTCATGCTACCGGGTGGTCGAGGCACATCTGCCATGTCCAAGGTGCTATCTTGTGCCGAGGTTCTGTCCTCGTAGACGCGTATTGCCGGCAACCGGCAAACGGCCGCGGCACGAGAGGACTTGATAACACCAAGAAAAACGGGGATTGACGGGATGGACGCACCTGAGAAGACGCATTCCCTCGGCGTGGTCCTCGTGCATGGCATCGGCGAGCAGGAATCGGGGGATACGCTCGTCGAGGTCGGCGATGCCATGTGCGACTGGTTCGAGCGACGCGGTATCGATGCCGCACCGGGTACCGTCTCGCTAATGTCGGACGATGGCGCGAGCTATACGGCCAGCGATATGGCCAGTGCCGAACTGACCGGGATACGTTGGCTCATGGTCGAGGCGCGATGGGCCAAAACGTTTGGCGCCCCCGGATCGTCGGGTGTGCTCTTCTGGGCCTTCAAAGTATTGCCACACACGTTGGCGACCCATCTGACCAAGAACACCTTTTCCGACCTCTCGAGGTTTGGGCCCTTCGTGGCTATCGTCGTCACCCTCAAGGTCCTGGCGGGACTCATCGTTGCGCCGATACTGGTCGGGTTCGTCGGCCTGGCGTTGATACTGGGGCTGTTGCCGTTCGACCTGACACAGAGACTCTCGGCGGTCATCCAGAGAATACTCTCGAGCGTCGTCGGGGACAGCTTCGTTCTTCTGAGTAGTCCGATGCGCCGCGCGGCAATCCTGACGAAAGTTCGCCAGGCCATCGAGGCGGCGGCGGGGCGTTGCGAAAGCGTTGTCGTTATTGCGCATTCACAAGGCGCGGCGATAGCGCATACAGTCCTCGACAAATGGGCCCCCGGCAATCTCGACACACTGATTACCTACGGCTCCGGTCTCGACAAGCTCACACGAATCGAGCGACGCAGCAAAGGCCGGAGATACGAATCAGGGCAGAGATCAGCGTTCTACGTCGTTGGCCTGCTCGTGTTGATACTGATTTTGACGACCGCCTACCTGGAGGGCGGCAATATTTTTCGGGTGGTCGGGGCCTGCACACTGTTTTCAGTCAGCCTGGCGGAGCTCGCTACCACGCTTGCCGCATGGAGCCGCGCACGACTCGACCTGATCGGCGGACGGGCCGGTATGATTCGGGTGATAGCCGTTAGCGCAATAACGCTCTTGCTCGGGGTCTACCTGCTTGCGGAACCCTGGCTCGATGCAAAACTCCGAGTCACTCTGCTGACGCTGGGAATGACTATCGTTCTGCTGAAACTGTGGGATCAAGGCTTCACCATGGCTTTGTCCGGCTCCATGACAGACGACGGCCTCTTCGAAGAGCCGGGAGCCCGTCGGTGGCGGCGCTTCCGTTGGTACGACATCTATTCGACGCACGATCCTGTCTCCAATGGCGAGATGCGGCTTCACGAGCCGAGTGAGTCGATCCGGGTGACCAACCGTGGATCGGCTCTGACGGACCACACGTCTTACTGGGAGAATAGCGACGAATTTGTTACGCACGTCATGAAGATTCTGTCGGATAACGGGTCCGACAAGGGCGTGTTGCCCCGTGACTCCTTCGGCAAGCTGAAAGAGATCAAGCGAAGACGATCGCTGCGGGTGGGGTGGCTTCGGGCAACTCGTTACGCCCTTGCCGGTCTGACGGCGCTTTCGGCCGTGGCGGCGGTGAGATTCGAACTGCTACAACGCGTTGCCGTCGGGGATCCGGAAGGAGGATCCATTGCCAAAGCAACCGCAAGCGGCTGGACGTTCGTCATGGAGTTTCCGGCCTTGTCGACCGTCATCTTGTCCGCTGCTTGCGGCTACCTGGTTTACCTTCTGTTCTATGGCGTCTGGAGAGCCTGGGACAAGTTGGCCATGCGGTCGACCTAGCCCGCTCGGCTCCTCTCGGCGCGCCGGAAAACCAGTCCGAAACCGCTCCGAATCAACCGCTGCCGGGGTCTGTTTCTTCCGCGGGATCGGGATCGCCGAGCATCTCGTCGGACTCAACGGGTTCCATGTCCTCGGGAGGCTGCTCATCGATAGCCGTGTCGTCCCCTCGCCCACAATCCCAACCCCAGCCCTCGAGTTTTGCGACCAGCTCCATCGCCTTCTCTCGGCAGTACGCCGGGTCGTTGTCCGCTGACCACAATACCTGTTGCTCGCCGGGCATTTCGGTATCTTTGAAGTAGTGCACGCTGCAAGGCACCTCGACGCCCGGCTCGCTGGCGATTTCGACACGGCGCTGCATATCGCCGTACGAGCATTGAAACTTGCCTGCCTCCTGCGTTGCGGCGACGGACGGTAACGCAATTGACGTCAAAACGATAACGGTTCGTAGTTTCATAACCAGCTCCCGGTTTCGAACTTTGCCCGGGGCGGATTATACCCCCTGTGTTCTCGATTTCTCCGACCAGATCCGTGGAAGCCCCGAAACGGGGCCTCCACGTCCGTCCAACGATCACTACTGAGCCGGGTGCGCCGTCAATCGTCGTCGCCGGCACAGTCGTTCGTCGTAAACTGTCCCGTTCTTGTCGGACCACAGGTCGACTCCGATTGGCTCGTGCACCCTCGCACCGTCACTGTGTGGACCGTTCCGGGAGCCAGCCAGCGGATCTTGCTGGTCGTGCTGTTCCAGTAGGTATTCGATGAACCACCACCCGAGATAGTCAGGCGGTAGGTGCTTGCCGTTGCACCCGTCGCGGGTGCGCTCCAGCTGATCTCGTGGCGAGCGCTCAAACCGCCGCAGCCCAGATGATCGTCATAGATCGGACCCGGCAGACCGGGGACGTTGGGGTTGTCGGTCACGACCACGGTTTTTGTTGCCGTGTCGGTACGCCCGTTGTTGTCGGTTACTTCGACTTCGACGACGTAGGTACCGGCGGCGCTGAATTGATGGACGACGCTCGTTCCGCTGGTGCTTGCAGTGTTTCCATCGTTAAAGTCCCAATCGTAGGTCTTCGGCCCAAGACCGCCCGAACTGGTTACACTGAAAGTGAGGTCGTTGAATGTCCATAGCGTACCGCTGACTGAAACTGTGCCCAGACTTGGCAGCGAGGCGACAAACTCGTTGAGAATACAGTACGACCCCAGACGAAAAGCCCGCAAGGTATGCCAGCCGGGTTGGGTCAGAGTCACACCGGTTATCGTGTGAGCCGATTTTGTACCCAGCGACGTGATGCCGCCGCCAGGGGGTTGAATGGAGAACTCGGCAGTCCTGTTCACGGCCATCGCAAAACTATCCCCCACGTAATAGGGAGGGTTGTACGGCGAGGAGTTGGACAAAGCCAGGGTTGGGTTGTATTCGCAATACAGCGCGGCATTCGCCGTTGCAGAAACCAGCAGCACAATTAGTGCCAGTACCGAACGCGTTTTCATTTCATCTCTCCTTGTTTTTCGCTATCCCCAAGCGTGTAGCGCTTGTTTCTTCAAGCAAAAAAACTATTGCATGATCTGGAGAGCGCTAACGGCATCTGTTAACTGAAGATCTTTGCGCGTCGATTTCAAGGCGGCGGAATCTGGCGCTTTTCCGAGGAATAGATACTTTTTTTGACGTACCCCTGCGGATATCGTGCACAGGCGACCGCGCAGATGCAGATTCGATATTGAGCGTTTGCCAATAGTTGCGTGACTGGGTTGGAGTGTTCTTCGTCTTTCTGCCCCGCATCTCGTTCAGGACGCGACGAACCGCTTCCACCGTAAGACCGCACGAGCAGGGCTTCTGTTATCCGTTTTATGAATCAACCTCATACTTAACATCTGTCTACCAACTCTCCGAGCGGGAGACCATCATTGCCTCCATGCCGCCGAACACAGCGGCGACTTTTACTAAAACAGCGTATTTGGAGGCCATCATGAACCGGTTCAACAACAAAATTGTCCTGATTACCGGAGCAACATCGGGTATTGGAGAAGCGGCAGCCTATGCATTCGCGCAGGAGGGCGCCACGGTCATCGTCAACGGCCGGCGCGACGAGCGCGGCGAACAAGTTGTCGCCAGGATTCGAGACAACGGGGGACGTGCTGAGTTTATTCGCGCCGATGTTTCTCGTGAAAGCGAGGTCGAAGCCATGGTCAGTGAGATTGTGTCTCGACACGGGCGCCTGGATGTAGCGTTCAACAACGCCGGTATCGAAGGCAAGATGGGCGATCGTACGGACCAGCAAAGCCAGGACGACTATCGCGAGAACGTCGATGTCAACATTGGTGGCGTACTCTGGTCGATGAAACACGAACTTCAGGCGATGTTGAAGAGCGGCGGCGGCGCTATTGTGAATACTGCGTCCATCTTCAGCCAGATCGGCATGCCGGGCATGTCACTGTACTCGGCGTCGAAGCATGCGGTCGTCGGCCTGACCCGTACCGCATCGATCGAGTATGCGAAGGACAATATTCGCATCAATGCCGTCAGTCCCGGTGGTGTTGAGACGGAGATGTTTGTTCGCGCGGCGGGCACGCCGGACGAAAACTCGGAAGGTCGGCAGTTCTTCACGAACTTCCACCCGATGGGCCGTATCTCTCAACCCGAAGAGCAGGCTGCAGCCGTCCTGTTCCTGGCCTCGGACGATGCCTCGTTCGTCAACGGCGCCAACCTCGCAGTGGATTCCGGCTGGTCGATATCCTGACCGGCGATCGAGGATTCACGGCATGGACGCGCGAGAGCCCCCTCCTCTCGCGCGTCCTTTTGAACAAGCGCACAACGCAAGGCACCCATCCAGCGGCCGCGAATTCATTTGCAACACAAATGCTGCGCGCCATAGCCAGTTACTAAAGGATATACTGGCGGCATGCCCAGATCGCTTGATCGCTTCGACCTCATGCACCTCTACGTGCGCATCGCCGAAACAGGCTCTGTCTCTGGCGCCGGCCGCTCCCTGGGGCTTTCGCAGCCGTCGGCCAGCCGGCAGCTACGCGAGCTCGAGACCTTGCTTGGCGTCCAGCTGATCGTTCGCAGTACCCATGAACTGTCGCTCACCGACGCCGGCCAGCAGTTCCTGATCGACGCGCGCCGCCTGCTGGCTGACTGGGAGATCGCGTCCGAGCAGCTGAAGCGCAATCGCGAGACGCTTCAGGGTCGAATTCGAATTGTAGCGCCCGTGGGCCTGGGCCAGACCGTGCTCGCTGACGTGCTCTCATCATTCGTCGACGCGAACCCGGCCGTCTCGATCGACTGGCTTTTGAACGACGCACCCACGGATCTGACTGCCGAAGGTATTGATCTCTGGATCCGCGTCGGCTCGATCGCCGACGAGGGTTTAATCGTCCGTGGGCTCTGGCGCATCGAACGGGTCTTGGTGGCTGCGCCCGAGTCGGGCGTTGATGCTCCCAACCCGGAGGCGCTGGCCGCACAACCCGCGGTCTCACTTTACCCGTACGCCGGCAAATCGCTGGAGCTGCAGGGTCCCCGGGACGTTGTCAGGATGATCGAGCCGACGATCGCCATCTCGACCGACAATCTGTTCGCCGCCGAGCGCCTGGTGCGTGACGGGCGCGGTTACGCCGCCCTTCCCCTGTGGTTGGTGAAATCCGCCATCGATAAGAAGCAGTTACGCATTGTGTGCGCCGGCTGGCAGCCCCCACCGCTCCAACTGTCGGTCGCATACCCCCACTCGCGTTATCGACCGAAACGGGTGTCGGCGTTCCTGGATCACCTGAAGAACGAAATTCCGAAGACCGGCGCCGGTATTCTGGCGTTGTAGCGCTCGCGCAGAGGTGGCTGGCATTCAGTCAGTCGACAAGCAACGCCGAATCGCCTTATTGATCAGGCGCACAATCATCCAGCGCAAAGCAATCCGCGTCGATCCGCTCGACGACAAAATCGATAAACGCGCGGATTCTGAGCGGCAAGTGCTCGCGTGACGGGAAGCACAGCGAGAGGCTTTGCAGATCGGCGGCAAACGCTGGCATCAGCGGAACCAATCGACCCTCACGCACGGCCTCGCCCCCGTAGTAGCCGTCGATCTGGAAGACACCCGCACCGGCAAGCCCGGCCGCAAGCAGGCATTCCGGGTCGTTGAAGGTCAGCTTACCGCTGGTCCGGACCCGCGCGATCTCTCCATCGATGGAGAAGGCATACACCCAGGTTTCTCCGGACGGAAACCGGTACTGCAGGCACTCGTGATCGGCTAGATCCTGTGGATGCTCGGGAGTGCCGTGGCGCTCGAGATAGCGCGGCGCCGCGAACGTATAGACCGGCAGTCGGCAAAGCTTGCGTGCAATCATGGAAGACTCGGGCGGGTCGCCGATGCGAAAGGCAATGTCGACGGGATCCGCAACCAGATCGCGCACCATGTCGCTGGCATCGAGTTCGACTTCGACCTTGGGATAGGCGGAACAGAAGTCGATCAGTAGCGGCACCAACGAATGGTAGGCAAAACGTTTCGGCGCGCTGACCCGCAGCGGGCCCGCAACCAAACCCCGGCTTTCCTGAAACAGATGATCGACCTCATCCAGCGCCCTCAGAGGCTCGCGGACCCGCTGAAAGAGGAGAGAACCTTCGGGAGTGAGGCTCATTTTTCGCGTAGTGCGGTTGAAGAGCTTGATGCCGTAATCGTCCTCCAGCCGCTTCACGTTTTGTCCAACCGCAGCGGCGGAGATACCCAGGACTCGGCTGGCGGCGGCAAAGCTCCCGAGTTCGGCGGTCCGCAGAAACGAGCCCAGCGCCGTTGACGCATGACGTGACATTCCAAACCTCCGCTTTTGAGTGAAGCAAGCGCCCGAAATCTAATCTTTTTCGTTCTGGAGCGCTACTTTTTCTGGCTGACTCACTCCGGAGCTTCGCAATGGTCAAGCTGACCTACCTGGTCAAACGTCGCCCCGACCTGACAAATGCCGCTTTTTGCGAACGCTGGCAAGCGCTGCATGCGGGGCTCGTCGATGATTACGCCGAGACCCTGAATGCCCAACGGTACGTCATGAGCCGCCGCCTGGACACGGTCTGTAACACCACCGTAACCGATGCGCGAAACCTGGCCCCGTCCCAGTACGACGGTGTGATCGAAATCTGGTGGCATTCGATCGGAGACTACCAGGCCGGCGCAGGCTCCGCCGACGGGCTGAAGGCGATCGACGCCATTATCGATGCCGAGCGCCGATTTATCGATTTCGCCGGGTCGCAAGCATTCTTTACAGAGGAAGCCGTCGTTTTTGAGCAGGTTTGTGAAAGCCTCGCGATCGATAATTTGACAGACTCTGAAGTAAAACTTTTGAAACAATGAAGTGATAGCCTGCTTATCATTTGAATTGCATCACCGTATTGTACGCATCAACACGGGCTCACGCGGCCAACCCGCTGCCCAATCCACGAGACTGCCCCGGCCGGACCCTCCCCCGACCGGTCGGGGCAAGAGGAGACCAAAATGACAAAGATCGCTTCGAAAGCAATACCGTATGCGGTCGCCGCCGCGGCCGGCGCCCTGGCTGTAGCGCTCTGGCCCCACAACTCGACGGACGCCGCGGCGAGCGCCGAGCCGCTTGCCGAGCAGGCCGGACCGACCGTGACGGTCGCTCATCCGACCGTCAAACCCATTGTCGAGTGGGACGAATACACAGGTCGCTTCGAGGCGGTTGAGAACGTCGAGATTCGTGCCCGCGTTTCCGGATATCTCACCGAGATTGCGTTCGAGGACGGGGAAATCGTTGCAGCCGGCGATCTCTTGTTCCGTGTCGACCCGCGCCCGTTCCAGGCTGCTCTTTTGGCGGCGCGCGCGGATCTGACAAGCGCCGAGGCCGCGTTCCGGAACGCGAAGGACGAGGCCGAACGCGGTGAGCGATTGCTAGCGCGTCGCGCGCTGAGCGAGGAAGAAGCCGGTCGACGCGTGCGCGAACTCCTCCAGGCGGAGGCCGACCGGGCGGCTGCCGAGGCGGCCGTTACTCAAGCTGAACTCGAACTGGAGTTCACCGAAGTTCGGGCCCCGGTCGCAGGCCGGGTGTCGGACGACTTCGTGAGCGTCGGCAACCTGATCGTGGGCGGCGCCCAGGGCGGCACCCTGCTGACGACCCTTGTCTCTATCGACCCCATTCACTTCGAATTCACCGCCAGCGAAGCGGACTATCTGAAATACGCGCGCCTCGCACGTAACGGATCGCGCACGAGCGGACGCGACGCGCAGCACCCCGTCCGGGTCAGGCTGATGGACGAGGACAGCTTCGATCATGAAGGTCGCCTGTCGTTTGTCGACAACCGGCTGGATCGATCAACGGCTACCGTGCGCGGCCGCGCAACGCTGGACAATCCCTCCGGGTTGTTTGCGCCCGGCATGTTCGGCCGTCTCCAGTTGATCGGCTCGGGCGAATACGAAGCCGTCATGATCCCTGACTCGGCCATTCAGACGGATCAGTCGCAAAAATTTGTCTGGCTGGCGTCGGAGGAAGACGTGGCCGAACGCCGGACCGTTGAGCTCGGCCCTATCGTCGAAGGACTGCGCGTCATTCGCTCAGGGCTCTCCGGCACCGATCGCGTCATCGTGTCGGGTACCCAGTTTGTTCGTGCCAACGCCCCTGTAGTCGCCGTGGACGCCGATTCAGCGTAAGCCGCTGCTTGGTAGTCGAACCGCCCCTCGAGGAGAGAAGACGATGCGTTTTGCTCACTTTTTCATCAACCGGCCGATTTTTGCGAGCGTGATCTGGACGCTGGTGATTCTCGTCGGCACGGTCGCCTATCGCTCACTGCCGGTCGCACAATACCCGGACATTGCCCCGCCGACGATCCAGGTTCTTGCCACGTACCCTGGCGCATCCGCGGAGACGGTTGCCGATACGGTCGCCGCCACCATTGAAGAGGAAATCAATGGCGTAGAGGGCATGCTGTACATCGAGTCTCAGTCGACCTCCGCGGGCACAGCGACTATCAACGTGACGTTCGAGCCCGGCACCGACCTCGACACCGCTCAGGTGCTGGTACAAAACCGGGTCTCGCTAGCCGAGCCGCGCTTGCCCGAACCGGTGCGCCGGCTGGGCGTCTCCACGATCAAGTCGAATCCCGATGCGCTTCTCGTTGTCCACCTGTATTCCCCCGATCAAAGCCGAGACCAGCTGTACATCTCGAACTACGCTCGCCTGCAGATGCGTGATGAGCTGCAGCGCATCGAGGGTGTCGGTCAGATCCAGGCATTCGGTTTTCGTGAGTTCTCGATGCGCGTATGGATCGACCCCGAGCGCGCAGCGATTCTCGGTCTGACGGGACCGGATATTGTGGAGGCGCTTCGCGGTCAGAACGTCGAGGTGGCCGGCGGCGTGCTTGACGCCCCACCGACCGGTACGCAAGGTGCTTTCGAGGTCAGCGTGCAAACGCTGGGTCGGCTCTCCGACCCGGAGGCGTTCGAAGACATCATCGTCAAGGCGAGCGACGACGGTCGTCAGGTGCGTCTCCGCGACATTGCTCGCGTCGAGCTCGGCGCACGGGACTACAACACCAACGCCAAGCTCGACGAGTCGCCGGCGCTGGCAATGCTGTTCAACCAGCAGCCCGGATCGAACGCGCTCGAGACAGCCGATCGAATTCTTACGACGGTCGAAACGATGTCGCAGAGCTTTCCGGAAGGTCTGGCGTATGAAGTGATCTGGAACCCAACCGAGTTTGTGGCCGAATCCATCCATGAAGTCGAGAAGACCATTCTCGAAGCGGTCATTCTCGTCTCGCTCGTCGTGTTCGTATTCCTGCAGAGCATCCGGGCGTCGATCATCCCGATCCTTGCGATCCCAATCTCCCTCGTCGGCACGTTCGCGGTCATGCAGATGTTCGGCTTCTCGCTCAACAACCTGTCGCTCTTTGGACTTGTCCTCGCAATTGGGATCGTGGTCGACGACGCTATCGTCGTCGTCGAGAACGTCGAGCGAAAGATCCACGAGGG
This sequence comes from Woeseiaceae bacterium, assembly GCA_028289545.1. GTDB lineage: Bacteria > Pseudomonadota > Gammaproteobacteria > Steroidobacterales > Woeseiaceae > UBA1847. The sequence goes on along the minus strand of JANQPG010000008.1, from coordinate 43,528 downwards.
CTTGTCACCCAAAGAGGCTGCGTTTGCGACGATGGACGAAGTGGGCGGTGCGCTGGTGTCGATTGCCCTGGTACTGTCAGCCGTGTTTATTCCGACGGCATTTCTCGACGGCATATCCGGCGAGTTTTATCGGCAGTTCGCCATTACGGTCGCTTCGGCGACGGTCATCTCGGCCGGCGTCTCGCTGACCCTCTCCCCTGCTCTGTCCGCGTTGTTGCTGAAGCCTCGCAAGAACGCTGCGGAACTGAAGCAGTGGGAACGCCCCCTCGCCTGGTTCTTCAAGAAGTTCGATCAGGGTTTTGACGCGGCGGCGCGAGGCTATGCGGGCGCTGTGCGAAAACTGACGCGAATGGCCCTGAGCGTACTCGTGGTTTACGGCGCGCTGTTGATGATGACAGGCTATCAGTTCAGCACGGTGGCTCGGGGCTTCGTGCCGCCGGTCGACCAGAACTATCTGATTACCGTCATTCAGCTGCCCCCCGGCGCGTCATTGGCGCGGACCGAAGCGGTGATGGATCGCGCTATCCAGGACGGACTCGCACACCCCTACGTCGAGCATGCCGCTGCCTTTGCCGGTTTCGATGGCGCGACGCGGACCACGGCGTCAAACGCCGCCGCCATCTTCTTTACGATGGAAGATATTGGCGGCCGCGTCGGCGAAGGTTTCGACCGCGACCGCATTCTTGCCGACCTGCGGCAATCTTTCTCCAGCTATCAGGACGCGTTTATCCTTGTCATCCCGCCGCCGTCCGTCCGGGGCATAGGGAATGCCGGCGGTTTCAAGGGTTACGTGCAAGATCGCGCCGGTAGCGGCTATTCCTCCCTGGAGGCTCAGGCCTGGACACTAGCGGGCGGTGCCAACGCAAACGCGTCGACCACCTCGTCGTTTACCATGTTCAACACGAGGACGCCGCAGCTCTTTACCGATATCGATCGAGTCAAAGCCGAGCAGCTGGGCGTTCGGGTCGAAGACGTCTTCTCAACCCTGGAGGTGTACCTGGGTTCCGCCTACGTCAACGACTTCAACGCCTTTGGACGTACCTTTCGCGTCACGGCACAGGCTGACGACAGCTTCCGGAAAGACGCGGACGATATCGCGAGGCTCAGGACCCGGAACGCGGACGGTGAAATGGTCCCGATCGGCTCGGTCGCGACGTTTGCAGACATCACCGGCCCGAATCGCGTGGCTCGCTATAACCTGTACCCGGCCGCGGCCGTACAGGGGGATGTTGTGCCCGGTTATTCGACGGGCGATGCCCTCGATGCGGTCGAGGCGTTAGCCGACGGCTCGCTTGCTCCCGGATTTGGGTTCGAATGGACGGAACTGGCGCTGCAGGAGCGGATGGCCTCAGGCACGGCAATGATCGCCTTTGCCCTCGCCGTAACCTTTGTCTTCCTGTTGCTCGCCGCGCAATACGAGAGCATAACGCTGCCTCTCGCCGTCATCCTGATCGTCCCGATGTCGCTGCTGGCCTCGCTGACCGGCGTCATCGCACGCGGGCTGGACATGAACATCCTGGTACAGATCGGATTTGTCGTGCTCATTGGACTTGCGGCGAAGAACGCCATTCTCATCGTGGAGTTCGCCAAACAGGCCGAAGACCGCGGCATGTCCACCTGGGACGCGGCGGTGGAAGCGGCGCGCCTGCGTCTTCGCCCCATCGTCATGACCTCCTTTGCCTTCATTCTCGGCGTCGTGCCGCTAATGATCGGCACTGGCGCCGGCTACGAGATGCGCCAGTCGCTAGGCACGGCCGTTTTCTCCGGGATGCTGGGCGTCACAATCTTTGGCCTTTTCCTGACCCCGATTTTCTACGGAGTGACACGCCAGTTAGGCACGAAGTTGTCATTCAGGGCCAAAGATGGCGCGGCACCCGAGCAAAAGGACCCGCAAACACCCTCCCCTGCAGCCTGATGCGCACAGACCTGGAGACAGCGCAATGAACTTACTGAAATCAATACTGCTCGTACCTGCTGCGCTGCTGACGGCGGCGTGTGCCGCCCTTGGGCCGGATTACGCGGCACCGGACACCGACGGCTTTACGGGTTCCGGGCTGGCAGTGGATGCCGCCGTCACGGTCTCCGAAGACGAGCCGGCGGCCACGTGGTGGACTTCTCTAAATGACACCACTCTCGATGGCCTGGTCGACCGGGCCTTCCGGGAGAACCGGGAACTCCGTATCGCCGTCGCAAATGTCGATGCCGCGCGGGCGCAGCTTCGCCTCGAGCGGACGAACCTGAGACCTCAGGGAGCGGTCGGCGCAAGCGCGGCCCGACGACAAGTGGCAGGCGCGGCTTTCGCGCAGGATGACGTCGCCATTCCCGACGGTGAGCTCTACGACGTGGGTCTTTCGGCCGGCTGGGAACTCGACTTCTTCGGCCGAGTACGCAGAGCGACCGAGGCTGCACGTGCCGAAGCCGAGTCGGCGGAAGCGTTGAGACGCGACGCCCAGGCTCTGGTCGCGGCGGAAACCGTTCGAGCCTACGTGGATTACCGGGGCGCAGAGGTGCAGCTCGACGTTGCACGGCAAAACCTGGAGGTACAGCGGGACACCGCGCGACTGACGCAGATACGACTCGAAGAAGGCCTGGGCTCGCAGCTTGACGTCGCGCGCGCCGAAGCGCAGGCAAAGACCACCGAAGCAACAATCCCGCCGCTGGAGGCGGATCGCGTTGCCGCCGCCAACCGCCTTGCCACGTTGACGGGTTCGGCCGTACGAGACATCGAGACGTCACTGGCTCGCGAAGGTGAAACCCTGCCGACGCCGCCGCAATCCATAGCGATTGGTAACGCAGGCGCACTGATCGACCGGCGGGCCGATGTCCGCGCGGCTGAACGTTCGTTCGCGGCCGCTTCCGCGCGTATTGGAATTGCCAAGGCCGACTATTTCCCCAGAATCACGCTCGAGGGAGTCGGCAGTTTGACCGCACAAAGCACCTCGGCGCTGGGAGACGCCGGCAGTGTCGGCTACAGCATAGGCCCCACCCTGTCATGGGCGGGCTTTGATGTTCCCCGTGTCCGCGCGCGGGTCGCAACGGCGGGCGCGCGCGCCGAGGCTGCTCTGGCTGCGTACGAGCAGAGTATTCTGGCCGCGCTCGAAGAAACACAAACGGCTCTCGCCCGATACGGGCGCGAGAAACTGCGGTACGACACGCTCGTGATCGCGTCGGACAAAGCCCGGGAGGCTGCCGAACTCGCTCGCGCCCGCTATGATGCCGGTGTTGACGACTTTATCGATGTTCTCGATGCGGAGGCACGCCAATTGGCTGCGGAAGCATCCCTGGAGCAGAGTCGAACCGCCGTGACCCGCAACTACACCGCCGTTTTCCAGGCACTCGGTGCCGGCTGGTCAAGGCTACCCGACGATCTGCTCGCCGATCGTTAGGAGGTATGATCCGTGACAATGGCCAGGCGACAACCACCGATACCCAGCGATGCCGACGGGGACACGACCGGTAGCACAACCGTCCCGGTAGCTAGACCCGGAGACGTCGCCCCGGAGTTCGCACTATCGAACGCGGCCGGCAAGCATGCCTTGCCCAACGATGGTGCAAGCTCCGCTCCACTTGTTGTGCTTTTCTATCGCGACGGCGCCTGCCCGGTGTGCAAGACGGCGCTGCGCGCTTATCAACGCCGCCTTCCGACGTTCACGGCGGCGGGCGCGCGCGTGATCGCCATCTCGCCGGAGACGCGCGAGGCGGCGTTGGTTACCGCTCGCGAAAGCCGCCTGGATTTCGAGTTTCTGAGCGATGCCGACGGAACGATTGCCGGACGCTTCGGTATTGCTTACGACTTCGTCGGCGCTCCGCAGGATCGCATGCCGGAAAACCCGCATGCCGAAATCCCGGTGCCCGCCAGTTTCATCATTAGTGCCGCACGACAAGTTATCGCAGCGCCTGACGAGACCCGGGGATTGCTCGACCCGGACGAGGTTGTGGCAACGCTTCGGCAGATGGCTGCGGGATAGTGCTACGGGTGCCGAATTCACATGCGACAGGGAGACGCCATTGAGTCAGAACGCCGCAAGCTCAGAGTCTGAGGTACCGCCGTGGGCAGCGGGTACTGCCCAACGCATGCACGAACTCGATCCGGAACTCAGCGAGTCGGAGATCGACCTGTTGCGCGAGTATGGGGAAGAGCGCCGCTATGCGGCGGGCGATACGCTCTGGGAGGCCGGTGAAACCTCCGTTTTCATGCTGGTACTCGACGGTGGTATCGACGTGCTCAACCGCAACGATAAGGGTGAGCATCTCATCATTAGCCACGGACCCGGACACTACATTGGCGAGATCGTCACGATGTCGGGCGGGCGGGCGCTCGTGTCGGGACGCGCCCGTGAGGATCTGACCGCACTGGTCATCGCGCCGGACGCCATCCGCCAGGTTATCGCCACCGAGTCGGACCTTGGCGAAAAACTATTGTTGAGCTTCATTCTTCGGCGCATGCGGATGGTGGCAGAACGACTGGCGAACGTTTTGCTGGTTGGCGACGGACGTATCGCAGAGACCAACCGACTGGAGAGTTTTCTATCCCGCAACGGCATCCCGTTCGACACCCTGGACACCCGATCGGACACGACGCGGCTCGCACGTATTCTTGACGCCCACGGGCTTGCGCCGGCCGACCTCCCGGCGGTGGTGGTCAACGACAAACCGCTAACGCGGCCGAACAACCGCACTTTAGCGGAGGAACTGGGCTTCACGGTCGACATCGACTGTGGCGTGACTTACGACGTCGCCGTTATCGGCAGCGGGCCGGCGGGGTTAACGGCGGCGGTGTACGCCGCCTCTGAGGGATTGAGCGTAATTGTACTCGAGGCCGTCGCTCCCGGTGGCCAAGCGGCCAGCAGCTCGAAAATCGAGAACTATATGGGTTTTCCAACCGGCATCACCGGTCAGGCCCTTATGGGAAGAGCGTACTTGCAGGCGCAGAAGTTCGGCGCGCATATTGCCGCCGCAAGGGAACTCGAGGCCTTCGAGTGCGGCGATCCCTGGCACAAACTCCGCGTCGATGGCGGCGACCTGATATTCGCGAAATCGGTTGTACTCGCCTCCGGCGCAGTCTACCGGCAGCCACCCATAGAAGGCCTCGACAATGTCGGCGGCGTGCACTACGGCGCGAGTCACGTGGAAGGCGAACTCTGCCGCGGAAAGGACGTCGCCGTGATCGGTGGCGGCAACTCGGCGGGCCAGGCGGCCATGTATTTGTCGAAGCGCGCGCGGCACGTGCACATTCTCATCCGAAGCCAGGACCTGCGCCACAGCATGTCTGCCTACCTGATCGATCGAATTGAGCGCACGCAGAACATCACGCTGCATGCGCACAGCGAAGTCGAGCGGCTCGTCGGAGACGAGCATATCGAGGCGCTCGCCGTCCGAGACAACCGAACGGACTCGCAGCGGCGCATGGACGTCTCGCATCTGTTCATTTTCATCGGCGCACAACCCGGTACGGCGTTCCTCGACGATGAAGTCGCGCTCGACGAAAAAGGCTTCGTACTCACCGGCGACGATCTGGATGCGGCGACACTCCAGTCCAGCCGCTGGCCGCTCGAACGCCGCCCGTATCTGCTGGAGACCAGCTGTCCGCGAGTTTTTGCGGCAGGCGACGTACGTTCGGGCTCGGTGAAGCGCGTGGCATCGGCTGTTGGCGAGGGATCCGTGTGCATCCAGTTCGTCCATCGCGTACTGGGTGATGACTGAAGGAACTCGACAAGCTCGCCCACGAAATACGAGCCATTCCAACGCCGCTGTCATCGAACTGCAATAATTCAACTTACGTTCGTGTTGGCTCTTTGCCCCGCCTGACCTACGCGGGCTTGCACAATCCTGCCCGAAGTTTGCGACCGGCCTTAAGCCTCGTTAGGCTGTTGCCATGGATGCTGCACTGCAACTCGCCAACCCGCTCGCAGCGCACCGGTGCGTGCCGATGGATGGAGAAGTCATCGACACATTGCCCGAATGGGGCTGGCGCGTGGACACGACCCGCTACACGGCCAAGTACACGCCGTTCGGCCCGCTCGAGATCAACATGCGCTCGCCAATGAACGTCATTGGCTTTACGTTCGGGCGGTACGATGGCCTGCGCGCCATCGACTCCGACAAAGCACGGCGTCACGTCGAAGCCACCGCGAACTACCTGTCGTTCACGCCCAGCGGCTGCGAGGTGCGCATGCGCACCCAGCTCAACCCGGATTACACCATCATTGGTGTATCCGACGAGTACTTGCAGTCGGTACATGACGACCTGTACGACGGAGGCCGCTTGCGGCCACGATACATGAGCGGCGCGGTCCACCCGCGCATTACCGAAATCGGGCAACGCTTCCGTCGATGGTTCCGGTTCGGCGACGCAGGCGACATCACGTTGCTGGACGAACTTGCGTTGCACCTGACGGCAGCAGCGATTCGATCATTGCGAGAGTGCGACGGTATTCCGCCGGACTATCCGCCGTTGCCTTCAAACGTGTTGCAACGGGCTGTCGACTTCGTGGAGGCGCGTTTGACCACCAAAGTCAGCGTGTTCGAGATCGCTCAGACTTGCCATATGAGCCCTTATCAATTCTCTCGCCGTTTTTCGGCTGCAGCCGGCCTGTCGCCTCACCAGTACGTAATGGAACGGAGGCTCGTCAAAGCGCGCAATCAGCTGCGTCACGGCGATGCAGCCATTGCCGACGTGGCTTATGCCTGTGGTTTCGCTTCGCATGCTCACCTGACGCGGAGCTTTCAGAAAGCACTCGGAACCACGCCCAGCGTCTACCGCAGTTCGTTCCGGCGATAGTTCGAGAACACCCGCGCCAGCAGTTGGCGGTTGCGCGGCTATCCCGTTTCTAAGGACTTAGCAGCGGGTCGATAGCGGCGCTTAGCCTTGCTGCCGCATGCGCGTCGAGGAATCGCATGTGCGGTTCTTTCTCTGCCTTGGGAGATACCACCTTTGCCGCCGTTTCCCCGGCGCTCAGGGAGTGGCCGGCTTTTGTGAACGCCCGTGCAGCGATTCCAGGGGCGTGTCTGACCAGAGGTTGCACGAGACGGAGCAGCAGCGGCACGGCGCTGTTGCGCGCCATCGGCGTATCGGTGGGTCCGGGGTCAGCCAGGCTGACAAAGCGATCGCGGTCACGCGTCATCGCCCATAACGTCAGACAAGCTTTCGTGTAGGCATAGGCCCTGAAGCCGGAGTACTTTTCGGCGGAATGCAAATCTGCGGGCGACAAGTCTTTTGCGAACAGGATGGCTTCAGATCCGGTCATAACGGTCCGCCGCGGAGACAACGCCTGCGTTAACGCGATCGGCCCCAGAAGGTTCGTCGCCAGGGTGAGTTCGTTGCCCTCGCTGGTGAGCTGTCGAGCCCCCGAAATCGTACCTGCGACATTGAGTAGCACGTCGACTTCCCCAAAAGAGCCAAGGATTCGCTCGCCAATTCGACGGTTTTCCGCAATCAGAGACAGGTCGGCGGTTACGGTCAGGTGACCACCTGACAGCCGCTGCAGTAGCGGATCGAGCTTGTGCTGGTCCCGCCCGATAAGGACAAGCCTGTACCCCAGGGTCTCGAAAGCGTGGGCGACGGCTTGCCCGATCCCTCCCGTTGCCCCGGTGAGGACCGCAATTTTCTTACCCACAGCCAAGGGCTCCATCGCGTATTGGATGCTGGACCGACAAGCTGAGCTCCCCTGGACGTGTTGAACGTTTACAGAAGTACCAAAGAGCCAGAACGAGGTCAAGGTGACCGGTCACTTTAAATCTGAGCGTAAATCGTGTAAAAATGCGACTACAAGGCGTCGTGATGCCTACTTCGCGCGCACCAGACCACGACGCAGAGTCAAGCATTGCCAAGACAAACCAAACATACGAAGGACAAGTTCCTGAATGCCGGGGCCGCCCTGGTGCAGGAGAAAGGTTTCGATAACACCAGTGTCGCCGACATTGCTGCTCTCGCCGGCGCGCCCAAAGGGTCGTTTTTCAATCATTTCGCGAGCAAAGACGATTTCGGCGCCGCGCTTATCCGACATTTTGGCGGCGGCGAACGACAACATGTAATGGCGTTCCTCGAAGCTTCCACGGGCACACCTCTCGAAACGATCAGAGCCATGGTTCAAAGACGGCGCGACAGCTTCAATTCGTCGCAAAACTGCGGCTGCCTGGTGGGCAGCATGACTCAAACGGTCGCCGGGAGAAGCGAGGCTTGCCGCGTCGCAGCGAACGAACACTTCGAGGCAGCACGTGAAGTCCTGGCAGGTCTCATTGCTGCGGCCCAGGAAGCCGGTGAGATGGATCCCGACGTTGACCCCGCCCGTTTGGCCAGTCTCCTTCAAAGCGCAATGCAGGGCGCAATGATTAGCGCAAAATCGCGCCAGGATCCTGCCCCGTTCGATGACATCCTAGAGATCATTCTCAAACCCGTTCAATGAACTCGACTCTTGGACCAGCCTCTTGGATTTCAGAATCAAAGTGACCAGTCACATTGATTGATAAAAACCACGCTGCTGGGGTCGAACGTATGCCCAGGGTGCGACGAAGATGCGTACGAGACAATCATGCACAAAGCGAAAGTGTTGAGGAGTATGTGGTGACGTGGTCCAGGGTTCCGGCCGCCCTGATTGCCGCGGCGACGTTGACGGGTTGTATTTCACTTGCGCCCGACGTGCAGGAGCCGTCAGTGGTATCCGACCTGCCCGAGCAATTCATCTATGCTGAAACTCGAGGAGACTATCGCCCTGAGAATTGGTGGAAAGCGTTTGAAGACCCGGTTCTCGATGAACTGATCGTTCAGGCGTTGAGGAGCAACCTGGACATCGCCGAGGCGGCGGCAAGGGTTGAGCAAGCCAGCGCGCAGGCGCGCATCGCGAGAGCCAGTTTATTGCCAACGCTGGATGTGTCGGCGGGCGGCAGTTATTCCAGCTCGCCACTGGCCGGAAGCGCTTTTGGCGACCTGGGTGGCGACGCGATCGACCGGATCGAGATAGAAACGTACACGCTCGGTCTCGGTGCTGCCTACGAGCTGGATCTGTTCGGCCGAGCCAGAAACGATTTCCGCGCCGCACGCCAGGATGCCGTTGCCACTGCGTTTGACCTGCGCTCCGTGCAGCTCGCAACGGCCGCGGAATCCGTTTCGGCCTATTTTGATGTTGTCGACACAAGACGGCAGATCGAACTCACCGTGTTGACGACCGACGTGCTGGAAGATCGTGCCGCTCGTACAGATGAACGTTTCCAGCGCGGCCTCGTAGAAAGCTTCGAGCTCTACCAGGTCCGGCAAGACCTGCGTTCGGCGGAAGCGTCCCTACCCGAGCTGGAAAGCGCCCTTGCGGCGATCAAAGGCCGGCTTGCAGTCCTTCTGGGCACGTATCCCGAAGAGGTCGATCAGTTGCTTGATCGCCCCCTGACGCCAAGACTGAATTTTGATCCGGTACCGCCGGGGCTACCCGCGGAGTTGCTCGATCAGCGTCCCGACGTTGCCGCGGCCTGGGTCCGGCTCGATAGCGCGCGGCTTCGGATCGGCGCACGCAAGGCCGAGCGTTTTCCCAGTCTCACCCTGTCGGGCGGGCTGGGTACCCAGGGCGATCAGCCGGATGGTGCGGTCGATTTTGACGACAACTGGACCTCTTCGCTCGACGCCAACATTGTCGCCCCGATTTTCAGCGCGGGTCGCATTAGCGCAAACATTCGCAGCGCACGTGCCGTTTACGATCAGCAGGCAGCAGCCTATGCACGCTCCGTACTCACCGCCTATCGCGAAGTCGACACCGCGATCGAAGACTATGAAGAGCAGCGCCAGCGCTACCTGCTGATAGGCGCGCAGCTGTTGGAGGCCAGCTCATCACTTGATCTCCAGCGCCGCCGTTTCGCCAGTGGCGTAGGCGATTACATTGCCTATCTCGATGCGCTTCGCGCCGTTTATCAGGTTGAAGCGAGCCTCTCCTCCGCGGCGCGGGCAACCGCCCTCGCCCGCCTGGGCGTCCACCGCGCACTCGGAGGCAACTGGTCACCCGGTATTACCCCTAACGAGCTTGAAATGGTGCAAACGGATCGTAGCCCGCACACGGATCCGGACACGCCGCCCGGAGACGGTGAATGAGAAACCAACTTAGATGGTCAATCGCAATTCTGCTTGGAGCGCTTGCGCTTGCGGCATTCATGGTTGCACTGAGGCCCGAGCCTGTTGCCGAGGAGCGGATCGAGCAAGTGCCGCTTGTTGTCGCGATTGCGTTTGAAAAAGCGTCGGGCGCCATCCCCGTCGTCGCCTCCGGTACGGTCCAGCCGCGTGAGGAAGTGGTGATAGGCGTGCAGGTTTCTGGCCGACTGAGTTACGTAAATCCCGCCTTTCGCGAAGGCAGCGTGGTCCCGGCGGGAGCCACGTTGTTGCGGATCGAAGACGCCGACTATCAGAATCAGGTTCGAATCGCCGAGGCGGATGTGGCGGCACAGACCGTCGCCGTCTTGCAGGCCGAAGAAGAAGTGGAAATTGCGCGGGATGAGTTGCGCCGCTTTGCCCAGCGCGAAGGTCGCGTCGGAACACTGACGCCGCTCATCGACAACAGCGACTACGCAGCGAGGTTGTTGCCGCCGGAACAGTCCACCGGGGAAGTCCCGACAGCCGTTCCCGGTGCATCTTCCCGTAATACCGATTCCGCCGGCCTGGCCACACGCGAGCCGCAACTGCGCTCCGCTAAAGCGGCGCTCGATAGGGCCGAAGCCAACCTCGCTGTTGCCCAGCTGTCGCTTGAACGGACCCGCGTGAGCGCCCCGTTTCACGGCGTAGTCCGGGAAGAAAGTGCGGCGGTCGGTACGCTCGTACAACCGGGGCAGGCCTTGGGATCGATCGTCTCGACCGCATCCTACGAAGTTCGCCTGTCGCTCACCCAGGACGAGGCTGCGTTGATCGCCGGTTTGCTCGAGGCCAAAGAGGACACCATTGCCGCGGATGTGTTTTACGAATTTGGCGGGCTGACCTACCGCTGGCCCGTGTTCGTCGATCGCGTCGACGGCATACTCGACACGGGCACGCGGAACGTCGAGGTGTTTCTGCGCGTCCCCTCGCCGTTGAGCGGTGGGAAGTTGGCGAACGACGATACGGGGAACACGCTTTCAAATTCTCCGCCCCTGCTTCTGGGAGCGTTTGTCACTGCCGAAATCGCAGGAACAAGCCTGGACAGTTACGCCACTATCCCGGCAAACGCACTTCGACCGGGCAACGAGATCTGGGTAGTCAGAGAAGGCAAGCTCGAAATCCTGCCGGTACGGGTTATCCAGCGCAGCGACGATATTGCCTACATAACGACGGCATCGCTCGATCAAGGCGGCAGCCTGGTGATCAGCAGCCTGGCCGCACCCACTGACGGCATGCCCGTACGCGTCTCGGACGGGGCGGGCCAATGAGCGAAACGGACACTCGAGACAGCGACGCGACCGAAGAGGACCATCCGCACGACCGTCATGGGCAACCCGTGAGCGACCACGCGCGCGACCGCCCCGGAATGATCGCGTTCATGGCGCGCAACGGTGTCGCCGCCAACCTGCTGTTGATCTTCATCCTGGTCGCCGGCTATTCCTCTTATTCGCGGATCGTTCAAGAAGTGTTTCCGGAGAACAGCCTCGACACGATCGCCGTTTCGGTGTCGTATCCCGGCGCAACACCCGAGGAAATCGAGGAATCGATTGTCCAGAGAATCGAAGAGGCGATCGAAGCGATCGAAGGTGTGAAGAAGATCACTTCGACGGCGAGCGAGGGTTCCGGAACGGTGAACGCCGAGCTCGAGGTCGGCACGGATGTGGCGCGCGCGCTGGACGACGTGAAATCCGAAGTCGACCAGATCAACACGTTCCCCATCGAAGCGGAAGAACCCGATGTGCGCGAACTCACCACGCGTCGGGTTGTGCTCAGGCTCGCGCTGTTCGGGGACGTGCCCGAACGGACGCTCAAGGAAACCGCTTACGCACTTGAAGACGCGATCTCGAGCTTGCCGGAAGTCAGCTATGTGCAGACGAGCGCCGTGCGTGACTACCAGATCTTCGCCGACGTCCCGCAGGATCAGCTACGCGCGCTCAACCTCTCGCTGACCGACGTTTCTCGCATCGTGGCATCGAGCAGCCTGGACAGCCCTGCCGGCTCGATTGATACGGCAACCGACGAAGTGCGTGTGCGCACGGTGGGTCAGAACTACACGCAACGCGATTTCGAGGACATCGTCCTGCTGTCGTCTGGCGACGGTGCGATCCTGCGGCTGGGTGATGTCGCCGACGTCGAGGACGGCTTCGAGGACGCCGACCTCATTGCCCGCTTCAACGGCAAGCCGGTTGCGTTTGTCGACGTCTACCGAACCAGCGATGAGCGAGTGCTCGACGTCGCAGAAGCCGTCAAGGCGCTGCTCGTCAACGGTTATCAGCTGCCCGTCGGCATCAGCTACGCCGTGTGGGACGACAACTCGGAGCTGTTCAACGACCGCCTGTCGTTGCTGCTGGAAAACGCCGCGTTTGGTCTTGTGCTGGTGATCATTGCTCTGACCTTGTTTCTCGATCTTCGACTGGCCTTCTGGACGGCGATCGGGATTGGCGCAACGTTTACCGGCGCAATCATCATCCTCGAGTATGCCGGGTCGAGCCTCAACATGTTCTCGCTGTTCGGCTTCATACTTGCGCTCGGTCTCGTCGTCGACGATGCCGTGGTCGTGGGGGAGAATATCTTTGCCGAGCGTCGGCGTGGGCGCAGTGGTATCGGTGCGGCCATTGCCGGTACGCAACGCGTGAAGGTGCCCGTCATTTTCGCGGTTCTAACCACAATCGTTGCGTTCTCTCCGCTGCTCGCGATCGGCGGATCCATCGGCAAGATTCTCGCCGACGTGCCGCTGGTCGTTCTAGCCGTACTCAGCCTGTCACTGGTCGAGGCCATGCTGGTTCTTCCTCACCACCTGTCGAACCTGTCGGCGGCCGGCACCAAGGCCAACAATCCGGTCACTCGTTTCTTCGACCGGGTGCATGTGGTGGTCGATCGGCGACTCAAAGCGTTTATCGACGGTCCGCTGGACCGTGCCCTCCGCTTTACAGTGAGTGCTCCCGCAATCATCATCTCGAGCGGCTTTGCGCTACTCATCCTGCTTATTGCCACGCTGCCCGCCGGCATCCTCAAATTCTCGTTCTTTCCTCAGATCGAAGGCGACCTCGTCACGGCGGCCGTCGAAATGCCGGCCGGTACGACGATTGAGCGCACATCGAGCATCATTGAACGCGTCGAAGCGGCCGGCGCTCGCGCCGTCGCACGGCTTTCCGACGACCGGGAAGGCCAACCTGAGATCGTCGAGGCAACCTATACAACGGTGGGCTTGCGCCAGGTCAACACCGGTCCGGGAGGACCGAGTCAGGAGTTCAGCCCCAACATTGGTGACGTTCAGATTGCGCTGGTGCCCTCCGGGAGCCGAGACGTTTCGGCGGCCGAGATCGAAGCGGCGTGGAGAGAAGAGCTGGGGGAAGTTCCCGAGGCGCGCTCGATTACGATCAGTTCCTCGCTGCTGAGCTTTGGCGCTCCAATTAACGTCCAGATTTCACACCCTGACGAAGAAATCCTTACCCAGACGCGGCTTCGCATCATCGATCAATTGCAGCGAATTGGCGGCGTCTTCGACGTTCAAAGCGACCGGGACACGGGCATGCGCGAAATTGAATTGCGCCTGAAACCGGCCTCGCGCACTCTGGACGTTACCCTGCAGGATGTCGCGGCACAGGTACGAGCCGCTTTCTTCGGTGCTGAAGCCGTTCGCGTGCAGCGCGGACGCGAGAACATCCGGGTCTACGTACGACTACCGGAAAAAGAACGTGATTCGATTGCAGACATCGAGCGCTTCCGCATTCGCGTGCCCGGCGGATTCACGTCCCTGGGCGCCATCGCCGATGCGTCGTTTGCGGAAGCGCCGTCGCAGATCCGACGCGAGGACGGTCGCCGGATCGTCACGATCTCAGGCGATGTGGACGACGAGGTGATCACCGGGCAGGAAGCGACCACGCTGCTCAGAAACGAAATCCTGCCGCCGATTGCGGCTGACTATCCCTTGCTCCAGTACAAGTTCGGTGGCGAGCAGGAAGAACAGCTCGAAAGTTTCAGCAGTCTTGGCTCGGCGTTTGGTCTGGCAATGATCGCCATCTATGCACTCCTTGCGATCCCGTTCCGTTCCTACACCCAGCCGCTGATCATCATGTCCGCAATGCCTTTTGGCCTGGTCGGCGCCCTGCTCGGACATCTGTTGCTGGGCATTCCGCTCGGCTTTCTCTCGGTTTTTGGAATAGTCGCGTTGTCAGGCGTGATCATCAACGGCTCGCTGGTGCTCATCGACTTTTTCAATGAGAACCTGAAAGCCGGGATGCCGCCGGAGGAAGCGATAATCGATGCAGCGAAGTCACGCTTCAGACCGATCATGTTGACCGCAATCACGACGTTCCTCGGTGTGGCACCAATCACCTTCGAGACGGAGCTACAGGCGCAGTTCCTCATCCCAATGTCGGCCAGCCTGGGCTTCGGGGTGCTCGTGGGAACCGCGCTTTTAATGCTCATCGTTCCAGCACTCTCGATTGTGCATGCTCGAGCAACGGCGCGCGTGTCTAGTTTTCTCGCACGAAATCGCTATGGCCTGGAATCCGGCGACCCTGCATGAGCGCCCGACGTCGCAGCAGGCAGGCCGATTGGCCCGCCGATGCCCGAAACGCAACGGCTTCGCTGAATGGCGTCGCAATTCAGCGACACTTGTCCACATTATGACAGCATGATAACTACTGCCGTCCATACCATTGCTGGAGAGCGATATGTTTGAGCGTGGCAAGAAGGACGACAGCACCACCGAATCACAGGACTCGAATGGGTCTAAATTGGAATCGAGCTACGAGCCCGCGAGGCCTGCAGCCGTCAGCCGCAGCAGCAATGCGGCAGTGATCGGGCGCTCCATACAGATCAACGGCGACCTGCGCGGGGACGAGGACCTGCGCATCGAGGGCGACGTGAGCGGTACCGTCGAACTCCGGAACAACGCATTGACCATCGGCAAGGAAGGCAAAGTCAAAGCCGGTGTGTACGCCAAGTCGATCGCCGTAGACGGCGAGACGAACGGCGACCTGTACGCCACCGAGCGCGTCAGCATTCACGTCAACGCACGAGTGCAAGGCAACATCATTGCACCGCGCGTCAGCATAGAGGAAGGCGCACACTTCAAGGGCTCCATCGAGATGGACTCGGCCGCCATAGACAGGGCACTGGGCAAAACCGCCGCAGGCAGCACCGACAAGCCCGTTTCCCAGGCCAAGCCCGGCGCTGCTGCAGGCGCCAAGACCTCACCCAAGGCGGCCGCCAAGGATGCCGGCGCCAGTGTGACCGCGCCGGCCAAGACCGCGTAACGACCGTGACCGCCTTATTGCGCCGTGCGCGCACCGGGACGCCGCCGGACACTCCGGCGGCGCTTCACGCGCCTCTGTTTCAAAATCTCGTTGCCAATCTGGATGAGAGCGAACGGCACGTGGTACTCGATCTCGGCGCTGCGTCGACGGAGATGCTCGCCTTGCTCGGCCGTGCACGCTGCCGCGTGGAAATCTCGGACTTCGTTCACTACGGCGGTATCGACCGCCTCAACAAGGCGGAACCCGGCCCCGAGCTTCTGCAAGCCGCCGAATCCGTGTTGCCGGGCCGGCTGCCGGATGACGCCGTAGATATTGCGCTCTGCTGGGATCTGCCGAACTATCTGAGCCTCGATGCCCTGTCGGCATTGATGAACACGATTGGAGATCGCGCGCGCCCCGGTGCCCTCGCCCATGCCCTGATTTTTTACTCCGAGCCCGACATGCGGGAGCATCCCGGCCGCTTCATTCCGACGCGGGATGGCGAACTTGTCGACTGCAGCAAGACGAGCGCAAAGGTTACGGCGCCGCGCTATTCGCCCGAAGCATTGGGTAAGCACTCGGGTAACTTTGTGATCGACCGAGCGCGGCTACTGAGCAACGGTATGCAGGAGTTCCTGTTTCGACTGGAGCAATAAACCCGGTAGCGGCCCTAGTCGTCGCCGGGTTGGTCTGACACCCACCACTTGTGCATTTCCAGAAACATGGCTTCCAGCGCGAGGGCGCGCGGGGTTGCCCTGTACTCCACTCGTGGTGGGACTTCGGCGTAGATAGTGCGCTCCACGAGACCGTCGGCTTCCAGCGCCCGCAGCTGTTTGGTCAGCATCGTCTGGGTAACACCGTCGATCTGGCGGCGCAGCTCGTTGAAACGCTTCATCCCGCGAAAAATCAGAATCTGCAGGATGATCAATTTCCATTTGCCGCCGATCAGTTTGGCGATGTCCGGCATGGGGCACAGGCCCTCCTGATTGGGCGGAAACGTTTCCGCAGTCGTCGCAGCAGCCATTTCGCTCCCCTGCTCACTATTAAGTATCAAAAAGGTACTATATACGAAAATTCTGCCTACTTGTGTAAATAAACCAATATCGTATCCTGCGCCCAACTTCTTCCAAACACGCAGGACTCACATGCAAATCACCGTCTACACCGTTTCCGGAGCACCCAGGGGCTGGCGCGTCTTACTGGGACTGACTTTCAAACGCATCGACTACGACATCCGCCTGCTGGAAGCGTCCAAAGGAGAGCACAAGGCCGCGGATTACCTGGAGCTGAATCCCAGGGGCACGGTGCCCACCGTGGTCGCCGGCAATATCGTTTTGCGCGACTCGATCGGAAGCCTGGCATGGCTGGACCGGCAGTTCCCGGACAACCCGCTTTTTGGCAAGACCGCCGATCAGGCCGCGGACATTTGGCAGATCGTCTTCGAGGCGGACGACTACCTGCGAACGGCGATTAACGACGTCTTCTTCCCGTTGCTCGTCAAGGGGGAGCCGTTCCCCGACCCGGACACGGAGGAAGCCGCCGAAACGACCGAGGCGATGGAACGCCTCAGATTCGAGTGCCAACGCCTCGAAGATCTTCTCGATGAGCAGCCCTACCTGGCAGGCAATAGCGCGAGCGCGGCGGATGCCGTGTGTTTCCCCGAAATTCGGCTGATCCAACGGGCCGTGGAAACCCGCTACGACGACATGCAGGCCTACGGCATGACAAAGCTCGCCGAACAGTACCCAAACCTCGACGCCTGGAAGTCGCGCATCAGCAACCTCGAGGGATACCAGAAAACGACGCCCGTTCACTGGTAAATCCGGACAGGACAGGAAAACCCGTTATGAATACTCGCAACTACACTCGAACCATCGTCATAGACAACACGCCGCAGGCAGCTTACGCCGCGCTGACCAGCGGCATCGAACAGTGGTGGACCAAACCGGACGCACCTCTCCTCAACGAGGGCGATGTCGCCAAATTCACGTTCCCGCCTGGCAAATCGTACTGGACGTTCAAGGCGCTACACCTCGTCCCGGACGAACGCGTGGAAATGGTTTGCGTCGACGCGCTGCACCTGCACGAAGGCCAGCCCCGCGAAATTGAAAAAGAGTGGCTGGGCACGCGGGTCACGTGGGACATCCGTTCGGAAGGCAGCTCCACGACGATCACGATCGAACATCATGGCCTGGTGCCGACGCTGCACTGTTACGACGTCTGCGAAGCCGGCTGGGACTTCTTTTTTACGGAGAGCCTTTCGCAGTACCTGAACACCGGCAAAGGCAAGCCGCACTCGTATTCCTGACAGCTGCATTGATCGACTGAACGCCTCGGGGCCGTCGAACGGTCGGGATCGACCTGAAAACCGATGCGCGGACAGATTGTCCGCGCGATCGTGTCGTCCCCGCTATGACAACGCGAAGCTATACCGCAGGAGCGTTCCATGTGGTTGCCGCTTCGGGCGCGAGATCGACTGCTGCGCGGAAAGATCCATCCATGTAGAAAGGCACAGACGAGTGATCGTGGACGATGCGCCAGCCATGCTCGGTCTTGCGGAAGCACATCGTCGTACGGAACCACAGATCGACGTCTTCGCCGTCTGTCTTTTTCCCGCGTATCCGATTGAGTGCAGAAGTGTAGGCAAGGTCGCCTGCGACGGCGAGATCGACGTTCTGCGCGTCGATATCGATGGGGCCATCCCACGTGGCAAGCCACGAGGCAATGACATTCCGGTCCACACCGCGCTCACTCAGCGGCGGCGCAAGGCTGTGTATCACCGCGTCGGCGGCGTAACAGTCGGCAATGGCGTCGGCGTCCTTGTCCCGGTGCGCCTGACCCAGGCGCTGGCAAAGAGATACGATACTGTCTTCAGCCCTCGTCATAGCTCTCTCCTTTCTCACTTTCCATTGAAGGCCGCTTCAATAGCGGCAATGTCGATTCGGCACTTTTCTCCATGAAAACACACAGACGGGCATTGGGTCGGTCATTGGCCAGGCTCCTTTGCAGTCGGGGTTCGAAAGAGATGCTCTATGTAGCGCCTAAGGTGGTCGACGCTCTCTCTGGCGATCTCGGGATCGCCCGTCGCCTTAGCGAGAATAAAAGCGCCTTGAAGCACTGCCTGCGTGTGGCGGGCGAGGCTTCCCGGCGTCCAGTCCGCCTCGATGGCACGGGTCTTGATCGCGTCTTCGATGTCCGACTCCAACGTCGCCGCATGGCCAAGAATGCTCTCTCTGCAGGCTTCGCGTATGGCGGGATGTGAGCGGTACGCCTCCTGGGTCATGGTCCCGGCGAGACACGTGAACTCAGCCAGTTCGCCTTCGATGATGGATTTACGAAAGTCCACATAACCAAGCACGCGATCGAGCGGATCGTCCGCCGTGTGGTAAGCCGCCTGTCGGAAGAACTCGCTCGTCGTTTCGGCCCAGAATTCGGCGGCCGCGACACCAATCGCTTCCTTGCTCTCGAAATGATGGAAGTAAGCGCCCTTGGTCACGCCGGCGGCCTTACACAGATCATCGACCGTGGTCGCCGTGAAGCCCTTCAGCCGAATGACATCCCTGGCGGCCTCCAGAAGTCGCGTTCTGGCGTTTCCCCGCTCCGGTTGGCGTTTGGTGGGTCTTGGCATGCCCAAAAACATACCATCTAGTTGGTATGTATGTCAATTGCCTGCCAGATTTCCCCAAAACCCCATTGGAGCTGGCGTTACGCCGGTCTTTTCTTAAGTGATAGCCCTGACGCCACCGCTCTTATCCTCAGCCGGGCAGCAATAGGATTGGCGATCCGGCAGCCGACCGAGTAGCCGAGGTCGTCGCGAAAAAGGGCAACGCGGATTACACCGGTGTATCGATACGTATCCGAAACCCAGTTCAGCCGCTCGTCGGGTCACAAACTAATGTCCGTGTCCGGACGAATCTCAAGTACGCCGCGCCGACACCGGCAACACTCGGACCCGCTTGCCGGTGGCGCTGAAGATAGCGTTGGTCAATGCGGGCGCCAGCGGCGGTATGCCCGGTTCGCCAACGCCGCCGAGCGGCGCGCCCGTATCCACAATCGATACCTCGATGTCCGGGATCTCGTCGATGCGCAACGGGCTGTAGTCGTGAAAGTTCGAACGCTGTGCGCGCCCGTCGGCAATGGGCACCTCGTGGCGCAACGCCGCGGCGAGTCCTTCAATCACCGACCCCTTCATCTGTGCCTCCACGGCGTCCGGATAGATGGCCCGCCCGCAGTCGATGGCGACCGCCACGTGCTCGACGACCGGCCGCTCCCGCTCCATTCGCAGCGTTACCGCCTGCGCAACGGCGCTGCCGTAGCTTTGTACGACAGCCACGCCGCGATGCCGGCCGTCCGGCGCGGGCGCGTCCCATTGCGACATCTCGGCGACACGATCCAGCACCGCGAGGTGTCGCGGGTGAGCTTCGAAGTGCGCACGCCGAAATGCAACCGGATCCATTCCCGCGGCAGCGGCCATTTCGTCGATGAAGCCCTCCATGAAAAAGCCGTTCTGCGAACTCGATACCGCACGCCAGGGCGAAAGCGGCATCGGCACATCGAGGTGGCGGTGGTCCATCGCGAAGTGTTCCGCATAGGGCTGGTCGATGAGACTCGCAACCGAGAAGAAGTCGTTGTTATCGCGCACCGTGACGTGCTCGAAGGTCCGGCCCATTTGCGGGCCCGACAGCTGGGCATGCATGGCGGTAATGCGATTGTTGGCGTCGAGCGCACCCCGAAGCCGCGCCATCATGGCCGGTCGGTAGTACCCCTGCTGGATATCGTCCTCGCGCGACCACATGACCTTGACCGGCGCGCCGACCGCGCGGCTCGCCAGTATTGCCTGCTCGGCGATCTCGCCATGCGTTTTCCGACCGAAGCCTCCGCCAAGGTACGTCGTGTGCAGGGTCATTTGTTCGTTCGTAAAGCCGAGCACCCGCTCGACCGTCATACGCACGATGTCGTGGCCTTGCGTGGGCATCCACAGTTCGAGATGGTTTTCCCTCGTATGCGCGGTGCACACGAGCGGTTCCATGCAGATATGCGTCAGGAACGGCACCTCGTAGATCACATCCACGGTCTTCACCGCCGACTGGAACTGGGCATCCACATCACCACGACGAACAACGGGCGGGAGATCCCCCTCCAGGCCCTCGCGCATGGCGGCGGATAGCGCCTCGGAGCTGAGCGTGGCGTCGTCAGTGTCCGTGAACTCGATACTGAGCGCATCCGCCGCGCGCTTGGCCCGCCACCAGCTATCGGCCACAACAACAACACCGTTGGGCACGGGCACAATCGCTTCGATCCCCGGAAAACCCTCGATGCTGTCGGCATCCAAGCTCAGAACCTCGGCGCCGTACACGGGACTCATGCGCACGGCGCCGTGCAGGCACCCCGGAACGTCGACATCGGTTCCGAACACGGCGCTGCCGTCCACTTTGGCCGGCACGTCGACGCGGCGCGTCGTGTGGTCAACGTCGTTGGTATCCGGCGCGGGCCGCATCGGCGGATCTTCCGGCAATGGTAGCGCCGCAGCGGCTTCCACGAGTTCGCCGAACGGGACACGTCGGCCCGATAATGCATGGACGACCTGACCGTCCGTTGCGTCGAGCTCACTGACCGGCACGCGCCAGCGTTCACCGGCCGCCTCAAGCAATACGGCCCGAACCTGCGCCGCGGCTTTCTTCAGGGGCTCATACCAGGCCCGAATACCGTACGAGCCCACGCTGCGCATCTGGCCGAAGAACAGACGATAGGGTTCGGCGGGTCGTAGCGGCATCTCGATGTGTATCTGCGATGGGTCGATCCCGAGTTCTTCACCCAGAATCATGGCCTGCCCGGTATGTGTGCCCTGCCCCATCTCGCTCGTCGGCAGCACGGCCGTCACGCGATTGTCGGCACCGACGCGAAGATAGGCGTTACCCGGGGTGGCCGGGCTCTCGTCGGCGGCGAGCGTCGGACGGGCAATGGCAACGGTCAGCGCAATCGCTGCGCTCGATTGAAGGAACTCACGCCGGCTTTGCGTCATGTGACTGTGCTCCTGTTGTCGTCCCGAACCGCGGCGCGATCGTCTCGTATCCGAGCGCCGGCGGTTTTGATGGCCTTGCGAATACGGTCGTACGTGCCGCAGCGGCAGAGGTTGCCCGCCATCGCCACGTCGATATCGGCATCCGAGGGATTCGGATTGGATGCCAGCAGCGCGGCGGCGCTCATGATCTGTCCTGACTGGCAGTAGCCGCACTGAGGCACGTTGGCTTCGATCCAGGCGGTCTGCAATGGGTGCGGTTTCTCGGCGCCAAGCCCTTCGATGGTTGTTACGGCGCGATTCGCCGCCGATTCGATCGGCATGACGCAGGCGCGTACGGGCGACCCGTCGACGTGAACGGTGCACGCCCCGCACAGGGAGCGCCCGCAGGCATACTTCGTACCGTTGAGCTTGAGCGTATCCCGGAGCACCCAGAGTAGCGGCGTTCCCGGATCGACCTCAACGCGAACGGACTCGCCGTTCACCGTAAACTCGAGCATGACATTTCTCCGGTAACAGATCTTTTGAGGCGGACAAACGCCGACGCGTCGAGTTCACGAGGAGCGCGGCGCCGGCGAAAGACTCTTCTTAGGGACTTTTAATTGATGTAGGAGTTCGCCTGCAAGCGCTCTTTTGCGAGATCGACGAAGGTACGGACTTTCGCGGAAGCTCGACGTCCCTCCCCGTGCACAATATGAACCGGCAGCGGGTCGGGCTCGAATTCCGACAAGACGGTTTGGAGTCCGCCGGACCCGAGTTCCGGCCCGATCTGATAAGAAAGCACTCGGCAGAGCCCCCAGCCCTCTCGGGTCGCGGCGATTGCTGCCGGTATCGAGTTGAACGACAAACGCGGGCGTACTCGAACCGACAGCTGACCCGCGAAGCGCCACTCATCCGTCGGCGTCACCGGGCGCGCCGCGAGCACCCGATGTTCCGCCAGGTCGCGGGGCGCCTGCGGCAGGCCGTGCTCGCGGAAGTAGGACGGACAGCCGCACACCACGCGCCGAACGGACCCGACGCGAACCGCCTTCAGCGCTGAATCGGGTAGCGCACCGATCCGGAAAGCCACGTCAAAACCTTCATCGCCCAGACTGACCACCCGGTCGAGATACGCGGTATCAACCGACACGTCACCGTAGCTGCCGAGAAACTCGGTCAAAATGGGCGTGACATAGTGCTGACCGAACAGCGTCGGCGCGGTGACGCGTAATTGTCCGGTCGGTTGGCAGAACGCTCCCCGAGCCGTCTCGCTCGCCGCCCGATAGTCTTCGACAATCTGCCGGGCGTCAGCCAGGAACACTTCGCCGCTATCGGTCAACGTCACTCGCCGCGTCGTTCTATGCAGCAGCGTCACGCCCAACTCGCCTTCCAGGTCGTTGATGAGGCGCGTGACTGACGGCGGACTGATCGACAGCGCCCGTGCAGCCCGGGCAAACCCGCCCGCGTCCGCAACGGCCACCAATACTTCCATCGCGCGTAGTCGATCCAAAACTCTATACCGGGCGATTATTTCGATTTCTGGAATTATATGTTTTGTATTTGCCTAATTCTACTTGCATGTGAAATGCCATACCTTACACACCACGTTGACCGGCAATTCCGCCGTCAAACCATCGCTTCAACAAGGAGATTGACCATGTCCCGCATCCCCACCCCGGCAACCGTTGCTGACGCTCCCGTTGCTTCACAGGACCTGCTGAACGGCGTGCAGAAATCGCTTGGCACAGTGCCAAACCTGTTTCGTATCGTGTCCAACAGCCCGGCGGCTCTGGAAGGCTATCTCGGCCTGCACGGCGCGCTCGGACGAGGACAACTCGACGCCGCAACCCGTGAGCGCATTGCGCTGGCCGTCGCTGAACTCAATGGCTGCGACTACTGCCTCGCCGCGCATACCTATATCGGACAGAACGCCGCCAAACTCAGCGGCGCCGAGATTGCGGCCAACCGCCGTGGCGGCTCCACGGACGCGAAAGCGGATGTCGCCGTGACTTTTGCGGCGGACATCGTGCGGCAACGGGGCCAGGTCAGCGAGGAGAGCCTGGCCGCCGTAAAAGCAGCAGGCTACAGCGACGCGGAGATCGTCGAGATCGTGGCGCACGTTGCCCTCAACACGTTGACCAACTACGTCAACGAAGTCCTGGGTACCGAAGTCGACTTCCCACGAGTTGACGCACTGGCCGCGTAATGCCGCGCATCCCTCGCCGGGGCTGACCCTGGGTCGGCCCCGGCGACCACCCGACCGGAGGATGACACCATGCCGACCTACCCGTCCGATGTGGCGTTTACGCCGACCGTCAAAGCCATACAGACGCGCAAGGGCTCTCGCGATGCCTACGCTCGCATGGAGGCCTCACGCGGCTGGCAGACCGAGGTAACCGATGATCTAGCCACTTTCATAGCGGATCAGCGCAGCTTCTTCCTCGCGACCGTGTCGAGCGACGGCGCACCCTATATTCAGCACCGAGGCGGACCGCCGGGCTTCCTGAAAGCCATAGGCCCCCGGACATTGGCGTTCGCGGATTTCAAAGGCAACCGGCAATACATCTCGCAGGGCAATCTGGCGGATAACCCGAAAGCGCACCTGTTCCTGATCGACTACGTCAACCGGCGCCGTATCAAGATCTGGGGTGAGGCGCGGGTGGTGGAAGACGACCCTGAATTGCTGGCAAAGCTGATGCCCGAAGGCTACCGGGCGCGCCCGGAACAGGTGATTGTCTTCGATGTTGGCGCCTGGGACGTCAATTGCCCGCAGCATATCCCGCAACGATTCGAGGCCGAGGACGTCGCGCGTGAGCTGGCCCAGCGCGACGAGCGCATTGCCGAACTGGAGGAGAAACTGGCGGCTACATCACAAGCTCACTAGGGGGACGTCGATCTGTGCTCGACGCCGGTATCCGCTTCAGCTATAATGACAACGCAAGACAATTCTGATTTACTACTAAAAATTAACTAAAAATCAATGGGTAACAGCTGGAGATTATGTCATGTCTAGCGCCAGGCCGGAAGCGCAGATTGCCCAACAGGCCACGATGGTCGATGTGGCCAAGCAGGCCGGCGTCTCGATCAAGACGGTATCGAGGGTGCTCAATCGCTCCCAGAACGTCAAACCGGCCACGCGCGCCAAGGTCGAGCAGGCAATGGAGGCGCTCGGGTATCGACCGAACTCGCCGGCGAGGATGCTCGCCGGTAATCGGACCTATCTGATCGGCCTGATTTATAACGCCAGTTCACGTTACATCACGAGCATACAAAACGGCGTGCTGAGCGCGTGCCGCCCCGAGCACTACGACCTGCTCATACACCCCTGCAGCTACACCGCCCCTTCCCTGCTGGACCAGATTCGCGAGTTCATTACGCCGCCGCGCGTGGACGGCCTGATTCTCGTTCCCCCGGTTTCGGATGTTGACGGAGTACGCGAACTCGTCCACGAACTCGGCATCCCGAGTGTCGTGATATCGGGAGAACCGCTCGACGAGACCGACTGGACGGTCTGCACCAACGATCGGGAGATCTCTAAGGAGATGGTCAGGCACCTCTATCGCCTCGGGCACCAGCGCATTGCGTTTGTCCGCGGGCATCCGGCTCACAAGGCCATGGACGATCGCTACCGAGGCTATCTCGACGGAATGGCGGAGGCGGAACTCGACGTTGATGAATCGATTATTGTGCAGGGGGAAAACACGTTCGAATCCGGCATCGACTGCGGCATACGATTGATGCGCCGCCAACCTCGCCCCACCGCCGTGTTCTGCGCAAACGACCACATGGCGACGGGCGTCATCAAGGTAGCCCACGAGCGCAAGCTCGAGATACCGCGTGACCTGTCCGTCGCGGGCTTCGATGACATGCCGATCGCCGAGCAGGTATGGCCTCAGCTGACAACCATACGTCAGCCCCTCGAGCCCATGGCTCAGCTGGCGGCAAGCCAGCTGATCGGCCTGATACGGGACGAAACGCCGAAGGAGCTACGTCGGGTTATCGAGTCCCAGCTGATAGTCCGTCAGTCCACCGGGCCGGCGCCGGCCGAGGCTGCCTAAAGGGCCATCGCTTGGGTGTGGCACGGCAGGTCAGGCTCCGCTGGAGCGAAAAACTCGGCTACGGGGTCGGGGATTTCGGATTCAATCTGTATTGGACAACCATCGCGTCGTTTCTCGCCGCGTTCTACACGGATGTGTTCGGCATATCCGCCGCCGCTGCCGGCACGATGTTGTTTGTCACCAAGATTGTCGACGCGTTTACCGACCCGATGATGGGCATGCTCGCCGATCGCACCAACACGCGCTTCGGCAAATTCAGACCGTATCTGCTGCTTGCCGGTGTACCGATGGCCGCGGCCGCCGTGCTGACGTTCACAACCCCTGACCTCAACGAGGGTGGCAAGCTGATATGGGCGTATGCAACGTACACGATGATGATGTTGCTATACACCGTACTGAATACGCCCTATTCCGCGCTGTCGGGGGTCATGACGGCCAGCAGCCAGGAACGAACGACGCTGATCAGCGCCCGCTTCCTGTTTGCGTTTACGGCGGGTGCGCTGGTCAACAAATACACGCTGCCCCTGGTAGCGGCGTTCGGCAACGGTGACGACGTGCGTGGCTGGCAGCTGACGATGCTGCTCTACGGCTCCGTTGCCGCGGTGCTATTCGCGCTGTCGTTCCTCGCGACGCGCGAGCGCGTAACGCCGCCCGCAGGGCAGAAAACGCGCGCGCTCGACGATATTCGCGATCTGCTCGGGAACCGTCCCTGGGTCGTGCTGTTTGCGCTCGCCATGATCATCATGATGACCATTACGATGCGAGCCGGATCGGCGTATTACTATTTCAAGTACTACGTGGGCCGCCCCGACCTGCTGTCCGATTACTTGTTCTGGCAGATGGTGGCCTACGCCGCGGGTGCGGTTCTCGCTCCCGTAATGACGCGCTATGTCGACAAGGCGCGGCTCCTGATGGTGTTGATGAGCATCGTGGGCTGCCTCTCGATCGTTTTCTATTTTGTGCCCAAAGACATGATCTGGGCGATGTTTACGCTGAACATCCTGATTAGCCTTGCGCTCGGGCCGAAGTCTCCCTTGACCTGGTCGATGTATGCCGATACGGCGGACTTCAACGAATGGCGCAACGGCCGTCGTGCGACGGCCATGACCTTTTCCGCGGCAACCTTCGCGCAGAAAATCGGCGGCTCGCTCGGAACCGCAGGGATGCTGTGGGTGCTTGCCGCGTTGGGCTACGTAGCGAACCAGGCTCAATCGGGTGCATCGCAGGCCGGCATTGCATTGCTACAGACGGTCATCCCGGGTTTGTTTGCCCTCGTCGCCGTTTTTGTGGCTGGCACGTATTCGCTGACGGCGACTCGCGTGGCGGAAATCCAGAACGACCTGGAGCAACGGCATGCCACGTAGCCTTCTCGAGAGCAGCGACGAAGGCCGCCGTTGTGACCTGCACTCCCCTGTCGCCATGCCTCGGGCCGGCACGTTTCTCTGGAACCCCAACATGTTGCTGCAGGTCAACTGCCGGGGTTTCGCCGTTGCTCAGTACATGCAGCCCGAACCCCGCAAGTATTCGCACGCTCCGTTGCTCGAGCAGAAGACCTTCATGCAGCCGGAGCAACCCTACTTCGCACACCATCCTGGGCGTTTCGTCTACCTGAAAGACGAACAAAGCAACACGTTCTTTTCGGTGCCGTACGAACCCGTTCGGGCGACACACGACCGCTTCGTCTTTTCCGCCGGGCGCGCGGACGTTCGCTGGGAGATAGAACACGAAGGACTACGGGCAACGCTCACGGTAAGCCTGCCGGATCGGGATGTCGTCGAGCTGTGGGCTTTGACGGTACACAACCAGAGTAATCGACGTCGCCGCCTGAGCGTCTATCCGTATTTCTCGGTCGGCTACATGAGCTGGATGAATCAGTCCGCCACCTACGAGGCCGACCTCAACGGCATCGTCGCGCGCTCCGTAACGCCGTATCAGAAACTCGAAGATTATCCGACGATCAAGAACCTCAAGGATATGACGTTCCTCGTGGCCGACCGCCCGGCCGATGCCTGGGAGTGTTCGCTCTGCGAGTTTGAGGGTGATGGCGGCCTGCACAACCCAGACGCGCTACACCGCGAGCTGTTGAACCGCGGCTCAGCCGCCTACGAGACGCCCGCCGCGGTCCTTCAGTATCGCCACGAGCTGGCGCCCGGGGCAACGGAGACCACCCGGCTGTTGTTCGGACCGGCGCAAAACGACGGCGAGATTGCAGCCCTGCGCGGCCGATACCTCAAACCGGATGGCTTCGCGACAGCCAAAGACAACTACGCGCGATACCTCGAACCGGGGTCGGGCTGTCTCAAAGTCCAGTGCGCGGACGAGGAGTTCGCGCACTTCGTCAATCAATGGCTGCCGCGGCAGGTGTACTACCACGGCACACTGAATCGCCTCACCACCGACCCGCAGACGCGCAACTATCTGCAGGACGGCCTGGGCATGGTGTACATCGATCCCCCGGCGTTTCGCGAGAAGCTGTTGCGGGCGCTCTCCCAACAGGAGGCGGACGGCGCGCTGCCCGAGGGTATCCGCCTGAACGGCAACGCCGAACTGAAGTACATCAATCAGGTCCCGCATACGGACCACAACGTCTGGCTGCCAATTACGCTGTCGGCATACCTCGACGAGACGGCGGACCGGGCGATCCTCGACGAACCGGTCGTCGGTAACGGTCGAACCCGGACCGTCAGTGAGCGCGTTGCTCTTGCGCTCGAATGGCTGATCGGGAACGTCGACAGCCGCAGTCTCAGCCTCATTGCACAAGGCGACTGGTGTGATCCGATGAACATGGTCGGTCACAAAGGTACCGGCGTGTCCGCGTGGCTATCGATGGCAACGGTAGAGGCGCTGAGGTTGTGGGTGAACACCTGCGAACGCTACGACGTAGCGGGTGGGGCCGATGAGTTCAGAGCGGCGGCAGAGCGGTTCTCCGACGCGATCCGCGAGCATCTGTGGGACGGTGAATGGTTCGCGCGCGGCATCACCGACGCGGGGACCCCATTCGGCGTCAGCAGGGACGCTGAAGGGAGCATCTACCTCAATCCGCAAAGCTGGGCGCTGCTAGCTGGAATTGCAGATGCCGGACAGCGGGAAAAAATTCTGGCGGCAGTTGACCGTATGCTCGACACGCCGTACGGGACCATGATGCTGGCGCCCGCCTACACGGGTATGCGGGAAGACATAGGCCGCCTCACTCAAAAACACCCCGGCTACGCGGAGAACGGGTCAATCTACAATCACGCAGCCACGTTCTATGCTCTTGCGCTTTATCGCATCGGCGAGCCCGACCGGGCGTTCGAACAAATCCGCAGGATGTTGCCCGGGCCGGAAGAGCAGGATTACAGACGGCGTGGTCAGTTACCCGTTTTTGTGCCCAACTACTATCGCGGCGCCGTGCATCAGTTTCCACATGCATCCGGGCGCTCGAGCCAGCTGTTTCATACCGGTGCATGCAGTTGGCTCTATCGAGTCGTCATCGAGGAGCTATACGGCCTGAAGGGCGAACACGGCGATCTGCGCATAGCGCCGCAGCTGCCCTCCGCCTGGACTGAGGCGAGCGCCGAACGCCAGTTCCGGTCGGCCCGATTCTCCGTGCGCTACCGCCGGCTTCCGGGGATCGAACGTAGCGTGGTCACCCTGGACGATACAGTCTGCGATGACGGGATCGTTCGCCGCATCGAACCCGGTCGACACTATCGGATCGAGGTCAGATTGCCGGAGTCAGGGCAATGAGCAACTCACCGGCAATGCTCATTTGTATGGGAGTCGCAGGCAGCGGTAAATCGACGTTAGCAAACCTCCTGGCCAAACATTACGGGCTCGTAGCGATCGACGCCGACGACGAGCACCCGCCCGGGAACCGGGCAAAGATGGCTGCCGGAATACCGCTCGACGACACCGATCGTGCCCCCTGGATGGACGCCGTATGCAGCCGCATGGCTCCGCTCGAAGCCGCCGGCAAGAGCTGCGTGCTCGCGCACAGCGGGCTCAAAAAGAGAGACCGCGCACGGCTGCGTCAACTGGGGTTCCGATCCCTGTTCTTGCACCTGCACGCCGATCCGGAGTTGTTGGCCCAGCGTATTGGCGCACGCAACGATCACTTCTTCAGCCCGAGCCTGCTGCAGAGTCAGTTCGACGCACTCGAGCTGCCGGAGGGCGAACCGGACGTACACTGCGTGGACGTTACCGAGAGCCCGGGCCGTGCGGTCAAGAGACTTCAACCGCTGATCGACAGCTTCCTTTCATCAGAGGTATCGCCATGAGCCGTAGCCGCAAGCGACTTGTTTTCTCACTCCTGGTCTGTTCGTTTCCGGTCTACGCCCACGAGGTTCCGCGGGCACCCGATGCACCGGTCATCGACGGAAATCCGAAGGACGCGAGCTGGGAACTGGCCACCTGGCGTCCCATCGACAAGGCCGTGTTCGACACGAGCCCAGCCGCCGCGGACTTCAGCGGCCGCTACAAGACGTTATGGACACCGGAGCATCTGTACCTCCTGGCCGAGATTACCGACGATGTGCTAATCGATGCGCGGCCGGACCCTCGCGAGAGCTACTGGGAAGACGACACGCTCGAGATATTCATCGATGAAGACGCCAGCGGCGGCGATCACCAGCACAACTTCAACGCGTTCGCCTATCACATCGCCCTCGACAATCAGGTCGTGGATATTGCGCCTTTTGCAAACGATGAGCAGCGGCGCCTGGGGAAAAACAACGTCCAGACGTTTCCTAGTCATGTGACGGCGCGGTGGAAACGCAGCAACGAGGCTCCCTACAGAATCTACTGGGAGGTTCGTATTGCCGTGTTTTCGGACCGTGACGGGGAGCTGCACAGGGAGTCCCTGGCAGCAGGAAAAATCATGGGCCTGATGGTCGCCTATTGCGACGCTGACGGACCCGAGGGGAGGGAGCACTTTATGACGGATGTCAAAATAGCGCCGGTCAACGGCGACCGCAATCGCGGCTACATCGATGCCGATGTATTCGGACGCATTACGCTTGCTGGCTCAGGCCAGGCGGCAGGCGGGAGAACACAATGAACCTCGGGACACTCGATCTGACGGTCGTAGCCGTCTACGCGGTTATCCTGCTCGTGCTGGCGCAGTGGGTGTCTCGGGAGGAAAGTGGTCACAAGAAGGACACCAGCGACTACTTCCTCGCCGGACGCTCCCTGCCCTGGTGGGCAATTGGTGCGTCGCTCATTGCGGCCAACATATCCGCTGAGCAGATTATCGGCATGTCGGGCTCGGCCTGGGTGCTCGGTATTGCGATCGGCGTTTACGAGTGGACAGCAGCCATTGCGTTGATCGTGGTCGGCAAGTACCTGCTGCCGGTATTCCTGAAGCACAAGATCTACACGATGCCGCAGTTCCTCGAACAACGTTATGATCACCGCGTGCGTAACGTAATGGCCCTGTTCTGGCTGGGCGTGTACGTGTTCGTCAATCTGACGTCGATCCTGTGGCTGGGCGCCCTCGCCGTCAATACGGTCACTGGTGTCGATCTCATCTGGGGACTCATCGGGCTCGGGACCTTCGCCGTCGCCTATTCGCTCTACGGTGGATTGAAAGCAGTCGCACTCACCGACATCATTCAGGTAGTACTGTTGATTCTCGGCGGCATCCTCATTGCGATTATTTCGCTGAACGAGGTGTCGGGCGGCAGTGGTGTCGTAGCCGGCTTCCAGGTACTTCTGGAGCGCGCGCCCGAGAAGTTCGACCTGATCTTCACGAAAGATTCTCCGCACTATCACCTGCTGCCCGGCATTTCCGTATTGATCGGCGGCATGTGGGTCATGCACCTGTCCTACTGGGGCTTCAACCAGTACATCATCCAGCGCGCGCTCGCGGCCAAGAGTACCCAGGAGGCGCAGAAAGGGATCATGTTTGCGGCATTCCTGAAGATGCTCATGCCGCTGATCATTGTACTTCCCGGCGTGGCGGCAGCCGTCATTGCGCCCGAGTTGAGCGCGCCGGACCGGGCCTACCCGACGGTCATGAACCTCTTGCCCGCGGGACTGCTCGGCATCGTGTTCGCAGCGCTCGTTGCGGCGATCGTTTCGTCGCTAGCCTCGATGCTGAACTCCATATCCACGATCTTCACGATGGATCTGTATCGGCACTTCGTCGGTCAGGAAAAGACCGAGAAGCAGCTGGTCACGGTCGGGCGAACGGTGAGTGTGTCGGCAATGATCGTGGCAATGATCGTGGCCCGTCCCCTGCTTGGACAGTTCGACCAGGCATTTCAGTACATCCAGGAATTCACCGGCTTCTTCACTCCGGGTGTCTGCGCCCTCTTCCTGCTGGGAATCTTCTGGAAACGGACCACGGCAAACGGCGCGCTGGCGACAGCGTTGGGTTCAGCTGTGTTTTCCGTACTGTTCAAGTTCGCATGGCCGGAACTACCGTTCATCGACCGGGTTGGCCTCGTGTTCCTGATGTGCATTGGAACCGGCGTGCTCGTGTCACTGATACAGAAGGCGGAAGCCCACCCGGACGCTATTGTCTACGAGGACGTCGACACAGATACGACGAAAGGCTTCAACGTCGCTGCGCTGGTCGTGTTGCTGATGTTGATTGCGCTGTACGCAACCTGGTGGTGACGGAGGCGGCCGTCGCTCGGGTGAGGGACGCCGTCCAGCCCTAAGGGCAGGACATTCGTCCCTCAGCCGAGGACGACAGCGCCATACCCGCCATCGTGACGGCAAATTCGCCGTCCGTAGTGAGTTCGACGGCGTCCACCTGCGACATATCGGCGCCCCGTTGCGCAAAACAATTCAGCGGTACGGCCAGCACGGCAAACGCTCCAACATCGTCGCGCCGCATCGCTTCGGCAACGTCGATATCCGCCGAGCAGTCTGCGCCGCAGCGCATTGTCAGCGTCACGGCGGTCGTCGGGGCCCGGTCGACTCGAAGCTCCAACGCCAATGCCAGTTCTCCGTTGGATTCCCGCGTCCAGTCGATCGCATCGTTCCGGGCAATTCGCGCAGCTGCGGCCGCGCCTCCCGACCACACAAACTGCCGCGAATCTTCCTGCGCGTGGCCGTCGACCATCGAAGCCTTGACGACGGCAGATCCTGCCGCCACCGAAGTGGCGTCGGCCCATTGACCATTGCCCTCGGACAGGAGCAACGACCACGAGTGAGCAAACGCACCGTCGGCAAAGATCTCGTCGCTTCTCTGCAAGTCCGCGTCCGTCAGGCCCGAGGTTTCGGGGAGTGCGGCGAGCGCTCCGTCTTCGGCCGCCGTTAAGCCGTACCCGAATGCAAACAAGGGGTCGTAATCCGGATCGCCGACGTTGGTCGTGTCGGTCGCAAGCCGCGGCCAGGAAAACGGCAGCTTGCCCGTAAACTCGTGCTCACCAAACAGCACGTCGGCGACGCCCCCGCCTTCCGAACCGGGCAACCACGCGGCGACAAAGGCATCCGATGCGTTGATTTCCGGATTCACCCACATCGGTCGGCCGGACAGAAACACGGCTACTACCGGAATCGACTGACTCGTAAGCGACTCCATGAGTGCCCGATGTTTTCCACCGTCCTCGGTGAAGCGCAAATGCGAGCGATCACCCTGGAACTCCGCGTACGGATCCTCACCAAATACGACAATCGCGACGTCCGGCTTCGTGGCATAGCCGCCATCCTCCGCAAATTCGATCTGTCCTCCCGCGTCACCCACCAGGGTCGCGATCCCGTCGTAGATAGTCTCCGCATTGACGTAATCGCGAGGGTCGACGTTCGAGCCCTGCCAGGTCAGCGTCCAGCCGCCCATTTGTTTGGCGAGGTTTCTTGCGCCATCACCGGCAACCAGGATCGTCGCGTCGGCGCGGAGTGGAAGCACACCGCCGGTGTTCTTCAGCAACACCAGCGACTCGCGTACCGCCTGCCGCGCAACGGCGCGATGCTCGGGCGCGCCCAGAAGGTTTGTATCGCCGGCAACCGACCAGCTCGACGGCCGGCCGGCATCGAATACGCCCGCGAGGAGTTTGACCCGCAGTATCCTCCGCACCGCATCGTCGAGTCGCTGCATCGGGATTTCGCCCGCCTCGACCTGTTTCAGCGTGTTCTCGTAGAGTCCGCGCCAACTGTCCGGGGCCATGAACATGTCCAGGCCGGCATTGATTGCCTCTGCGCAACTCTCAACCGAGCAACCCGGGATCTGACCGTGCGCGTTCCAATCGCCCACCACGAAGCCGTTGAAGCCCATGCGCTCTTTCAGTGCCGTCGTCAGCAGGCCGTAATTGCCGTGAATCTTGCTGCCCTGCCACGAGGAAAACGAAGCCATGACGGTTTGCACACCGGCTTCGATCGCGGCCGTGTAAGGCGCCGCATGAATACGGACCAGCTCCGCCTCGTCGATCCTCGCGTCACCCTGATCCACCCCGTTTTCGGTACCGCCGTCCGCGAGAAAGTGTTTTGCCGTGGCGATGACGTGCCGGTCCTCGAGAAATCCGGGCTCATTCGCAATACCCTGCAGGCCCTCCAGCATGGCGCTCGTGTACTCCGACACGAGCGTGCTGTCTTCTGAATAGCTCTCATAGCTTCTTCCCCAGCGGTCGTCCCGCGCAACCGCAATCGTGGGGGCGAAGGTCCAACCGATACCCGTAACGCGCATTTCCACCGCGGTGACGCCGCCGATCTCCCGCATCAACTTGGGGTTTCGCATGGCGCCCAGGCCAATGTTGTGCGGAAACACCGTGGCGCCAATCACGTTCGCATGTCCGTGCACGGCATCGCTACCCCACAGCACAGGTATCGGCTCCTCCGCGCTCTGCATGGACGCCTCGTAGAACTCGTCGGCAAGGGCAAGCCATTCCTCCGCGCGCGCGTACTGTTTGCCGCCGGGTGCGGAATTGCCACCGTTGAGGATCGATCCCAGGTGATATTCGCGAACGTCGTCGGGTGTGACGCTCCCTATGTCGGCCTGAATAATCTGGCCGACTTTCTGGCGCACCGACATGCCGGCAAGTAGCGTATCGACCCTCCGTTCAATCGCTTCGCCGTGCACCACCGGCGAAACACTCTTCGGCCATAACTCAGGCGTCACCGACGCCGCCTGACCGCTGTCAGGAGCGGGGTCTATCGAGGCAGTCTCTGAGGCCGTGTTATCGCAGCCCGCGGCGGCTGTGAGCAGGGTCGCACCAATCAAAGTAGTCAGTGAAATTCGCATTCGCTTATCCGTCACAATGGCTTGATGGGTCGTCGTCGAACGTGCGAGCAGCAGTTCAACGACGGTTGGTTTCGGCAGAACTCTTGTCGCTGGCGATGGCCTGCAGCGCGCCGGCCACGTAGACCAGTGGTGCATTCCAGTTGATCGCAATCTCGTTGGTCGTATAGCTGCACCAGTCGTCGAGATAGGACCTGGCGGGAAACGACGACGGGTAACGGCAGCCATCCTGTCCATTGGTGTTTGCACCGCCTGCCAGCAGGCCGGGTACCGGCGCATCGATACCGTCGGATTGCGACACCCGGTGGTGGATATGCCGGGGTGTCTTGCGACCGAATCCAGTCACGAAGCTATAGCCCGTGGGATTCCGCCCAAGCACGTAGTCGAGGTTTGCAACGGCGGCATCGAGGTAGCTTTGCCGGCCGGACTCCCGGTAGGCCTGGATCAGCAGCATGCTCTGGTTGAGCGCCGTGCCGTTGCCGCCCCAGTGGAAATCTTCAGCAACGGCGCCGTAAGCGACGCCGTAGGGAGACTCTCGTCGAGCAGCGACAAGTTCCTCGGCATAGCGCCTGAACTCGCGCTCAACGTATTTCCGAACTGACGGTTGCAGCCGGTCGCGATGCGCATGCAGCGACACGTAGCCCAGGGCGCTGACGCTGTTCCAGCTTGGCGTCGTCAGCCGCTCCTCGCGAAGGCCAATCGTTGAATCGAGGTCGATATCGTCCGCGCCGCCGAGATACAGCTCGGCTGCCGCCCAGAAGAACTCGTCGGCGAGATCCTTATCGCCGTACTCGCCCGTCAGTACGTCTGCGGGCTGTTCGTAGGTATCCCCCGGGTTTCGCTGTGCCCACGCATAGGCCGCAGCGGCTGCATCGCGGCAGCGCGCCGCAAACCCGGGTAGCTCGTCTTCGTATTCCTCGTACACTCGTGCGGCAACCGCCATCACGGCCGCAAAATTGAGCGTCGCTGCCGTCGTCTTCTGAACGACATAGCGCTGTGCCGTTGCCTCCGCCGGCATGACCGCGCCTTCGAAATTCAAGGTCGTCAGTTTGTGATACACGCCGCCGTCGCCGGAGTCCTGCATCGCAAGCATCCAGCGGAGGTTCCAGTACGCTTCATCGAGGACGTCCGGCAACCGGTTGTTGCTCTCGGGGATGTTGAGCCGTTGCTGCCGGTAAAACGTCGTGAAGTGCTCATAAGCGGCAAGCAGCGTATAGGTAGAGATACCGGAGTTGACGACATACTTGTTGTAGTCGCCGGCGTCGTACCAGCCATAGGGCGCCGCAAGCACCGTGCCAGCCGCGCGGTCTGCCGATACGGCAGAGCGATGCACCAGTACGTGCGTATCCGCATGGCCGGCGGCGCGAGACCACACGCCCGCGTGGGCTTCTTCGAGCGCCGTTCCGCTGCGGTTGTAGTAAAAGGCTTTCAGCGCCGCATCGGCAAGTGCGGAAAACGCGTTGTTGCCTATCGTCACGGGTACGGGTTCGCCACCCTCCAAGTGCAGATGATACTGTCCCGGATCTCTGAACTCCGAGAAATCGACCATCCCGACACGGGTGCCGGAGGCGGACCAGCGCTGCGGCAGAGATAGCGGACCTTCCCACACCACAATACCGGTCGCCGGATCGATCAGTTGTGCACTCTCTCCCGCACCGGCTCCGATGACGGCCTGTTTGGTGGCGCCCGGCAGAAATCCAATCTGATTGATGTGGACGGCGGTCGCTTCCTCGCGCTCATGGGCGCAGGCAGCGGACAGCAGAACCACAAGCATCGAAGACAGTACCCGGAAAGACCCGAGCCACGAGTTCGTGGTCGTCATTGCTCTATCCTCAAAACCTGGTTGGCGGTCACGTCCGTCAGCACGGTCTCGTCACCACCGGGCCACACGACACGCAGTTCGGGGATGAGATCGGTCGCGCCCAAACCGAAGTGCGCTTCGGCGACGTGCTGCGAGACAAAGTTGTTGCCGATCCGGATCTCACGCATTTGAGTGGCCGCTGCGGCCGTAAGGAAGACACGCCCGCCGATGCCGCGGGTGTTTGCCCCGCTCCCGCGCAGCTGGACCGTGAGCCAATGCCTGTCCTCACCCAGACCATTCTCGTCCAGACGATTTTCGTAGAGCTCGGCGAAGTTCCCGTTGTTGACGATGAAGAGGTCAACGTCGCCGTCGCGGTCGAAGTCCGCACACACCACACCCCGACCCTGCCGATCCGTCGTAATACCAGCATCAACGGCAGTCTCGTTGAACCGACCTGAGCCGTCCGCCATAAACAAACGCGCCGGGAGATCGCGGAAGCGGTCGTCGTCCCAGCCGTTGACGTGGAACAAATCCAGATGTCCGTCGTTGTTGAAGTCGGCAAAACAGGCAGCCCAACCCCAGCCGCCGATGCGTACTCCGGCCTCGTCGGTCACGTCTTCGAAAGCGCCCGTGCCGTTGTTCCGGTACAGCCGGTTTCCGTTGAAGCCGTTGTCCTGCGGCACGCCCTCGGCCGCAATGGCCGTCACGAACCAGTCGAGATCGCCATCGTTGTCGTAGTCGCCCACCGTGGCGCCCATGCCGTTTTCGTCGGAAATAGACGGCGTGGTCACGTCGGAAAATGTGCCGTCGCGGTTGTTGACCAACACCTGGCTGGTTTTGAAATCCGCCGCCATGAGCAGGTCCGGATAACCGTCGTTATTGATGTCTGCAAAGTTCGGCGTAAACGTGTAATCGGTGCCGTCATCGCCAATTGCTGAAGACAGGGCCGAGGGTGTACTGACGCCGACAAACGTGCCGTCACCCTGGTTTTGCCACAGCGTTTCGGTGTCCCCGATCGGATCCGCACTGATGACGGCCTCCTTCCATTGCCAGTGGCTGAGCGCCAGGTCCAGATCGCCGTCCAGATCGTAGTCCGCAAACGCCGCGGAGAACGTGTGCGTGCGGGCGGGTGTACTCAGTCCGGACCGCGCGCTGCCGTCAGAGAACGTGCCGTCGCCGTTGTTCATCAGCAGAGCTGGCGCATCACCCTCGACGGCGCCGACAAACAGATCCAGCTGACCGTCCGAGTCCACGTCGGCAAAGACCGAACCTGCACTGCGGCGTCCGCTGATCTGCGCTCCGCTCGCAAGTCCGGTCTCTTCGAATCGAAGCGTGCCGTCGCCAAGGTTGCGGTACAGCAAATTGGGGGTAGCCGCGTCACCACCGGCGACGTACAGGTCGATATAGCCGTCATCGTCATAGTCCCCTGCCGCGGCGCCGGCCGTTATGCGCTCGGCATCGGAGGGTGTCGCCGCAGCGATCTGATGCTCGAAATTCACCCCGGCCGCGACGGTGACGTTGGCGAACGAGACGGCGGCCACGGGCTCGGCCGGAGGCGCTGGAGGCGCCGAGGTTGGCACGGTGGCGGGACCGTCACTGCCCCCACCGCCACAGGCGCCCAGGCTTGTGAGCGACAACGCCGCGACTCCGCAAGCGATCACCCCCCGGCAACGGGCAGCAGAATGTGCGATCCCGCTACTCACGACGCCATCTGCAAGGGATCCGCGGCGCAATGCTCGGCGATGAAGTCGGCATGTGTGGGCATCTCGCTTGCGGACCGCGCAATCACTTCGGTGAGCCCCGCGAGGTGTTTGCCGATGACGTCGACGTCGTAGGCATCCACGACCGGATGGTAATCCTGCGGCGTAATCCGCTGACCAAGCATGACAGCCAGCCAGCTTGTCTCGGAAAACAGCTCCTCTTCCTGCCGATACAGACGGCCGCTGCTCCTGAACAACTCGATCTTTTGAGCGAGGCTGTCGGGAATCGGCATGGTCCGGCAGTAATTCCAGAACGCCGAGTCGTCGCGCTCGGTCTGCTTGTAGTGCAGTATCAGGAAATCGCGTATGTACTCGATCTCGTCGGCGGATTGCCGGTTGTAAGTATCCACAATGCCAAGATCGAAACCGCGGGTCGGAAACAGGCCGACAAGTTTCGAGATCCCCGACTGGATCAGGTGGATGCTCGTCGACTCGAGGGGTTCGAGGAAACCGCTCGAAAGACCAATGGCAACCACGTTCTTGTTCCAGAATTTGCGACGCCGTCCGGTGGTGAACCGAAGGCGGTTCGGCTCGGCCAGCGGTTCGCCCTCGAGGCGCTCGCGGAGGCCCTGCAACGCCTCGTCGTCGTCCATGAATTCGCTGCTGTAGACCGTGCCATTGCCGAGCCGGTGTTGCAGCGGTATCCGCCATTGCCACCCTGCCGTGTGCGCCGTGGCGCGCGTATAGGGCCGCGGCGTCTCGTTGCTCCGGGTGGGTATCGCGATAGCGCGATTGCAGGGCAGGTATTCGCTCCATTCCTCATAACCCGTCTCGAGCGCCTGCTCGATCAGCAGGCCGCGAAAACCCGAGCAATCGATAAACAGGTCGGCGGACAGCTGCGAGCCGTTCTCGAGCGTAACCGAATCGACGTAGCCGTCTTCCGGGCGCAAGCCAACGTCGACAACCTTGCCCTCCACACGACGGACACCTCGGTCTTCCGCGTAGCCGCGCAGGTACTTGGCGTAGCGACCGGCATCGAGATGAAACGCATACAAAATCTGGCCCAGCGGCGACTTGGGCAGGTTCACGGGTCGCATGAATTTGTTTTGCGCCGTTGCCACGCAGGCCAGTGAATACGCCGACAACGGCTTGGTTTGCTTAAGGCTGTTGAGCTTCAGCCAGTAGTGATGAAACGGAATGGCGTCCATGGGTGCGCCGTACACACCAAACGGATGCAGGTAGCAATCACCGAGCCGCGCCCAATCAACGAACTGAATGCCGAGCTTGAACGTGCCCTGGGTGTGGCGAAGAAAGTCGTCTTCGTCGATACCCAGTAATCGGTTGAAATTGCCAATGTGGGGAATCGTGGCCTCGCCGACGCCCACCGTGCCAATCGCGTCCGATTCAATCAGCTCAATCCGGCAGCCGTTCGCCGGAAAGACCCGCGCCAGGGCCGCCGCCGTCATCCACCCGGCGGTGCCTCCGCCCACGATCAATACCTTTCGGATTCTATTGCTCATCACGACGGCGCCTTACCCGAGGCCGTTCGCCAATTGCGCCGTCGTGGTGTCCGACTGCCCGATCCGGCTCAGCGTGTCGTCGTGACCGGGCATGGCGCGCGCTACACCTTCCGCCACAACGGCGATGCGACGAAGCTCGTCGTCTATGGCGTCCAACTCCTGAAGTTCGACGAGCGGGTCCCAGCGTTCGGGCCACCGGTCCATGCCGATCAGCAATGAAATCCATGCCTCTTGCGATACCGAGTCGGCCTCGTAGACCGGCAGGATTCCCGTGCGCTCGAAGACATCGAGTCGGTACTGCAGCGATTCGGGCAGAGTGGCTGCGCTTGCAGCGTCCCAGAACGGCGATTCCCGATGCGCCGTCGAGACATGGAGCCAGTGCACATCACGGACTCGCTCCATTTCATCGCTGAACGCACGATTGTACTCAGCGGCCAGCAGCGGATCGCAGTTGCGATCCGGGAACAGCTCCAGCCAACGCAGCACACCGCTCTGAGCGAGATGCAGACCCGAAACGGCAAAATCGCCGGAGTAGCCGGCGGCATTGCCAAGCGCCAGGCAGTTGCCCCGCCAAAAGCGGTCGAGGCAACCGGGCCGCGGAATGCGATGTGTTGCGATCGGCGTCGATGGCGCAATACCGGTCTTTTCGACCAGTTCGGCGATCACCGACTGCTCGTCTGTCAAGTCCGATGCATAATGCAGTGCGTGTCGATGTATCCTGGGGAGAGACTCCCGCGTGATCCAGCCATTGGCCGTGCGGGTCAGCGATCGGTACGCCGGCGTTTCCTCATGATGCATCTCGAGAGCCACGACCGCCCGGTCGCACGGCAGCCAGTCCGACCAGTCGACAAACCCGACGCCCAGGTGGTCGCGCATCAAAGACGACAGCTCGTTCCCGCAATCGAACACAAAGTCCGCCGGCATCTCCTCGCCCGTTTCCAGCAACAAGTGCTGAACGTGGCCACTGCGAGCACAGACGGACGCCGATACGACCGTCGCCTCCAGATACCGGACACCGAGCGCCTCGGCCTGGGCACGTAAACACGCTTCGTAGTTAGCAACGTCGAGCTGCAGACCAAAAGCCAGCGGCGGTTGTCCGGCGCTACCGGCTTCGGTGAATCGGCCGAGTTGTGCGGCGTGAGCAGCCGCCGAGTAGCTGTCGTACGCCGCATGGATTCCATGATGACGCAGGTAGTTCACAAAGTGATGGAACTCCACGGCGTGCAACATGCGGCCCGGCGGCGTAAACGTGTGGAAGTACCGATGGGCGGGCGCCGCCCAATCCGAGTACTGCGTTCCCAGCGAATAGGCGCCGCCTCCGTCTCGCAGCAGCGCTCGATCGTCGATGCCGATACGACGATGGAATTTGCCCGCCGCCGGCGATGTGCTGATGACCTGGCGTTCGTTGCCCGCCTTTTTGCCCATCACCAGGATATCGAGACCGTGGCCCTTCAGTCGCCGCGCGAGCGCCACCGCAGCCAGCCACGCAGTCACGTCGGCGCCCAGGATCACGATCTGTCGAAGGGACCGTGCGTTCATATCAGTTGCGATACAGGCTCATGGCCGCCGGCTTCCAGCCGTCGGCGCCCGGCGAGCCGCTTTGCGAAATCGCTTGGGCGTGCGTAGGCAGGCTCTGCGAGGCATCGCGGATCAGCTGCCGAAGCCGATCGATGTTGCCGCTAATGCCGTCGAGCTTGTGGGCATCCACGCGCGGGTCATAACGCTGCGGCAACAGGTGCTGACCGAGATACACCGCAATCCAGCTCGGCTCCAGAAACAGACCCTCACTGTATCGAGCCACGTGACCTCTCGCGCGAAACAGGTCCATACGGGCCTCGAGTTCGTCGGGTTTCTGCATCGTGCGGCAGTGATTCCAAAAGTCCGAGTCGTCGCGCTCGGTCGCCGTGTAGTGCAGCACCAGGAAGTCACGGATGCGTTCTATCTGCATCCTGAGTGAGCGGTTGAATTCGTGCGCATGGTGCGGATCGAAGTCGGCGTCTGGAAACAACTCGATGAGCTTCATGATAGCCAGCTGAATCAGGTGGATACCCGTCGACTCCAGCGGCTCCAAAAAGCCCGCCGACAACCCAATAGCCACACAGTTCTTGCGCCACATGCTTTTCCGACGGCCGGTGCTGAACCGTAGGCGATTGGGCTCCGCAAGCGGTTGTCCTTCGATGCCGGCGTACAGAGTCTCCAGCGCCTGGTCGTCGTCGAGAAAGTCACTGGAGTAGACGTGCCCATTCCCGGTCCGGTGCTGCAACGGAATCCGCCAGCGCCACCCGGCCTGCTCGGCCGTTGCCTGGGTGTAGGGTTTGATTTCGCCAACGTTTTCCGACGGAATCGCAATGGCTCTGTCACACGGCAGCCAGTGTTTCCAGTGTTCGTAGCCGGCCTCGAGCGCCTGCTCGATGAGCACGCCGCGGAATCCCGAGCAATCGATAAACAGCTGCCCCTCGATACGCCGTCCATCGTTCAAGGTTACGCTTTCGATGAATCCGGTTTCCGGATGCAAGTTCACGTCACCGACAATCCCTTCGTGGCGCTGTACGCCCCGTGCCTCCGAGTACTGGCGGAGGTAAGCGGCGTACAGCGTCGAGTCAAGCTGGTACGCGTAGGAGTAGCTGGACAGCACCGAGGCGGGATCGTCGCTCGGGTAGGCAAAGCGTCCGGCCCTGGCGGCAACGACGGGCAGCGAGTACTCGCCAATATCTACGCCCCGCCCGGCCGCCTGCAGACGCAGCCAGTAATGATGAAAGCCGATGCCGTTCATCGAGCGGCCGAAGTCGCCGAATGGGTGTATATAGCTGTCGCCGAGGCGGCCCCAGTTCACGAACTCGATGCCGAGCTTGAAGCTCGCCTGGGTGTGTTGCATGAACTCGGGCTCGTTGATGCCGAGCCGCTGGTTGAAGAACCGCAGGTGCGGCAGCGTCGCCTCGCCGACGCCAACCGTACCGATTTGCTCCGACTCGATCAGGTCAATCGAGAAGTCTTTTTTTTTCCGAAGAGCACGGACAGCGCTGCCGCCGTCATCCAGCCGGCGGTGCCGCCGCCGACGATGACTACCTGCTTGATGCGTCTGTCCGTCATTCTCTAATTACACTCTCAAAACGGCGGCTCGTTCGATGCGGTACTCAATACTACCCCATCGCCGGGGGCCGACTAGAAGCGCCCCCGAACGAGCAGCGCATACCGCCGGTCGAATACGAACGAGGATCTAAATACCTGCGTCCCCGCCTGATCCACCTGCATCGTGGTAACGACCTCGTCCTTCAGGAGATTTGTGCCCTGAACACCCACCTGCCACTGGTCGTTGATCCGATAGAAGAACGAACCGTCCAGCTGTCCGCGGTCCTCGGCAAACACCGGTAATCCCAGGTTGACCTGCCGAATCGTCAGCAGATAGTCGTCCCGCCAGTTGTACGCCAGGCGCGCTTCCAACTTGTCGTTTTCGAAGATACCGACGAGATTGTAGGTCAGCTCCGAGACGCTCTGCAGCGGCAGTCCTTCGAAAGGAATACTCGAACGCGCCGCGCTCGGTTCCACCTCCCGCGTGTTCTGATTAGGCGCGTTGCCGTCGTCGACGTAGGTCAGATTGAACTGCAGACCCAGCCCGCTCCAGACGCCGGGCAGCGTGTCGAAGAACTGCTGATAGTTGAACTCCACACCCCTGATCGACGCCTGGCCAATGTTGATCGGCTGGTTGATGTTCACCACCTGGGTTACGCCCGATGCGGGGTTTGTAACCGACGTCGGAATCGTGTCAGTGGCGAAGAAGTTCTCGATATCCTTGTAGAACACGCCGAGCGCAACAAAATTACTCTGACCGAAATACCGCTCGATCGCGAGGTCGTAGTTGTCCGACTCCATCGGCTCGAGGAACGGGTTGCCGCTCGTCTGATTCCAGCCAATGATGTCCGGGTTGCCGTTGACGTCGTTC
>JANQPG010000004.1 GCA_028289545.1 Woeseiaceae bacterium | reverse complement strand
CGCAAGCAATTCGGCAAGGTTCGGGTCATGAAACCCGCGGCTTCCAGAGCCGGCAGCCGCGAGGTCTACTTGGTAGCGAGAAACTATGGGATGATGTAGGGTCTAACTGCTAGACCGGGTTTAAGTCCCTGTTATTCCGGCATTCTGCCGCTTGGCGCGGCTCTCTTGGGTGAAAACTTTACTGTGAATGACCT
Organism: Woeseiaceae bacterium; assembly: GCA_028289545.1. Taxonomy (GTDB): domain Bacteria; phylum Pseudomonadota; class Gammaproteobacteria; order Steroidobacterales; family Woeseiaceae; genus UBA1847. The sequence continues at coordinate 20,304 of JANQPG010000004.1, read as the reverse complement.
GACCAAAAACATACTTGTCTTTATAGTCATTATCGTTGTGCTGCTCTCCGTCGTGCAGGGCCTGAACGGAGTGGCGGGCGGACAGCCGCAGAAACAGGAATACTCCGAGTTTCTGCGACAGGTCCAGTCCGGGCAGGTCGACCGCGTAGAGTTCGGCGACAACAACAAGCGTATCCGCTTCGGTTCGGGTGAAACGCTCAACTACTACACGATCAGCCCGGAAACGGACACCAGCCATCTGATCGGTATCCTCGAGCGTGAGAATGTCACTTTCGATGCGGTTGAGCCCAAGTCGCAGAGTGTTATCGGTCAGCTTCTGATCAGCTCGTTTCCGATTCTGCTCCTGATCGGTGTGTGGATTTACTTCATGCGCCAGATGCAGGGTGGCGGCGGCGGTCGTGGCGCGATGTCGTTCGGCAAGAGCAAGGCTCGTCTCCTGGGCGAAGATCAGGTGGGTGTGACCTTCGCCGACGTGGCGGGTGTCGACGAGGCCAAGGAAGAGGTCGGCGAGATCGTCGAGTTCCTCAAGGATCCGTCGAAGTTCCAGCGGCTCGGCGGCAAGATTCCGAAAGGTGTGCTCATGGTCGGCCCGCCGGGCACCGGCAAGACGCTGCTCGCCAAGGCGATTGCGGGTGAGGCCAAGGTGCCGTTCTTCACGATCTCCGGTTCCGATTTTGTGGAAATGTTTGTCGGCGTGGGCGCGTCCCGCGTCCGCGACATGTTCGATCAGGCCAAGAAGCAGGCACCCTGCATCATCTTCATCGATGAGCTGGACGCCGTGGGTCGGCATCGCGGTGCCGGCCTGGGCGGCGGGCATGACGAACGCGAGCAAACGCTCAACCAGATGCTCGTCGAGATGGACGGCTTCGAAGGCAGCGAGGGCATCATTGTCATCGCGGCGACCAACCGTCCCGACGTGCTCGATCCCGCGCTGCTCAGGCCCGGGCGCTTCGACCGCCAGGTTGTCGTGCCGCTGCCCGACGTTCGCGGGCGGGAGCTCATTCTGAAGGTGCACATGCGCAAGGTGCCGCTCGACGACGACGTTAGGCCGAGCGTGATTGCCCGCGGCACGCCAGGTTTCTCCGGCGCCGATCTTGCTAACCTCGTCAACGAGGCCGCGTTGTATGCCGCGAGGGCCAATCGTCGCGTGGTGGGCATGGAGCAGTTCGATCTCGCCAAGGACAAGATCATGATGGGCGCGGAGCGCCGCTCGATGGTCATGAGCGAGCAGGAAAAGCTCAACACGGCCTATCACGAGGCCGGGCACGCTATTGTCGGCTACCTCGTGCCGGAGCACGACCCCGTGTACAAGGTGTCGATCATCCCGCGCGGGCGTGCGCTCGGCGTCACGATGTACCTTCCCGAGGAAGACCGCTACTCCATGTCCAAACAGCGGCTCGAGTCCAGCATTTCCAGTTTGTTCGGCGGTCGCATCGCCGAGGAAATGACCAACGGCGCCGACGGCGTGACGACGGGTGCCTCCAACGATATCGAGCGCGCCACGGACATTGCCCGCAACATGGTGACGAAGTGGGGTCTTTCGGACCGCCTCGGCCCGCTGACCTACAGCGAGGACGACGGCGAGGTATTCCTGGGCCGGTCGGTGACTCAGCACAAACAGGTTTCTGACGACACGGCGCATGCCATCGATGAGGAAGTTCGCAAGATCATCGACTCGAACTACCAGCGCGCCCGGCAGCTGCTCGAGGAGAACATCGACAAGCTGCATGTTATGGCCAAGGCGCTGGTCAAATACGAAACCATCGACGAGCGGCAGATCAAGGCGATCATGGAAGGACGCGAGCCGGAACCGCCCGAGGATTGGGAAGAGCCCTCGAGCCGCAAACCCAGCGGTGGGGACACCAAGGGCGAGTCGAGTTCCAAGCCTGCGATCGGCGGACCCGCATCGGAGCACTAAACCGATACGAGACGCCGTAAGCCCTCACGAGACCGCAGGGCTTCGACATGCACGACAACACCAGCCCGAACAGTCCGGCCGTCCTGACGCTGGGCGCGCTGCGAGTGGAATGCCCCGCCGTGATGGGCATTCTCAACGTGACTCCCGACTCGTTTTCCGACGGCGGCCGTTTTGGCCGCGCGGAGGAAGCGTCCGCCGCTGGATTGAAGATGCTCGCGGAGGGTGCGTCGATACTCGACATTGGCGGCGAGTCGACTCGCCCGGGTGCCGCGGCCGTCAGCGTCGACGCCGAGATCGAGCGCGTTGTCCCCGTAATCGAACGTCTGCGCCGCGAGACCAACTGCATTCTCTCCGTCGATACGAGCAAACCCGAGGTCATGCGGGCCGCTGTCAGCGCGGGTGCTGACATGATCAACGATGTGCGAGCGCTCATGCAGCCCGGCGCTCTCGAGGCGGCGGCTGAGCTCGGGGCGCCGGTTTGCCTGATGCACATGCAGGGGCAGCCGGGGAGCATGCAGGATGACCCGGTTTACGACGACGTAGTGGCGGATGTGTTCACTTTTTTGCAGCAGCGCATAGAGGCTTGCGAGGCTGCCGGCATCAACCGCGAACGTATTGCCGTCGATCCGGGGTTCGGATTCGGAAAAACCGTGGCGCACAATGTCGCGTTGCTCGCGAATCTGCGAGAATTGCGCGCGCTGGGCCGGCCTCTGCTTGTGGGGCTGTCCCGGAAGTCCACGCTCGGTGCGCTGACCGGCCGTACCGTGGATCAGCGAATGCCGGCGAGTATCGCCGCGGCCGCGCTGGCCTACGAGCGCGGCGCGGATATTCTGCGGGTGCACGACGTGGGAGAAACGAGGGATGCACTTCGCGTTGCCGCAGCCGTGGCGCGCGACGCCAACAAAAGCGCTGCGGTTGAGGCGCTGTAACGGGGATTTAAGGATGGGAAAACGGTACTTTGGGACAGACGGCATTCGGGGCACCGTCGGCAAGGATCCCATGACGGCGGATTTTGCGATCAGGCTGGCCAGTGCGGTTGCGCAGGTACTGGTACCGGCAGGGGGTACGGTGTTGATCGGCAAGGACACGCGCTTGTCGGGCTACATGTTCGAATCGGCGCTGGAGGCCGGTTTCACGGCGGCGGGCGCAAACGTGTTGTTGCTCGGGCCGCTGCCCACGCCGGGGATTGCCACGCTCACCCAGGAACTTGGGGCGGATCTGGGTGTGGTCATCAGCGCATCGCACAACCCGTACTTCGACAATGGGATCAAGTTTTTTGACGGCAACGGCTCCAAGCTGACCGACGCCATCGAGCTCAAAATCGAGCAACATCTGGAAGAACCGGCAATAACCCTCGAATCGAAGGCGCTCGGCAAGGCAAAGCGCATCGACGACGCCCGAATCCGCTACCAGGAGTTCTGCGCCGCAACGTTTCCCGCCGATCTGGATCTGGACGGTCTGACGATCGTGTTCGACGGTTCCAACGGCGCCGGCTACAAGGTCGGCCCGCGCGCACTGGCGGATCTCGGCGCCGAGGTAATCACAATCGGCTGTTCTCCCAACGGCCGCAATATCAACGATCGCTGCGGCTCTACGCACCCGGAGCTGCTGTGCACGACCGTGTCGGCCGTGGGTGCCGATGCCGGCGTGGCGCTCGACGGGGACGGCGATCGCCTCGTCATGACCGACGAAAACGGAGAGCTCATCGACGGCGATCAGCTGCTGTACGTGCTCGCGACGTCGCGCCACGACGAAGGCACCCTGAAAGGCCCGGTGGTCGGCACGGTTATGAGCAACCTCGGCCTGGAGCATGCGCTGCGCGAGCGCAATATTGCATTTCGCCGCGCCAAGGTAGGCGATCGCTACGTGCTCGAGTCGCTCAAGCAGGAGGGCGGCACGTTGGGCGGGGAAACGTCCGGGCATATGATTGTGCTCGACCGGACGACGACCGGAGACGGCCTGGTGTGTGCCCTGCAGGTGCTCGCCATCATGAAACAAACCGGCAAACCCCTGTCCGAACTGGCGGCCGGCATGCCGAAGTACCCTCAGACCATGCTGAACGTCCGCACCGAGCAGCGCCTGGATCCCTCCGCGTCGCCGGCGATCATGGCGGCGGTCGATGAGGTCGAGGACGAGCTTGCGGATACGGGGCGCGTCGTCCTGCGCGCGTCCGGCACAGAACCCGTCATTCGCGTCATGGTCGAAGGTGAAGACCCCAATCAGGTCGATGAGCTGGCCCAGCGGCTGGCCGATGTTGTCGCCGCGAATGCCACGGGCACAGAGGGCTGAATTGTCGGCCCTGAAGGGTCGATCAGGGGCTCAAAAATCGCATTGATTTGCCGAGTTGGCCCCGGTACTATTCGCCGCCGCTACCGTAAGAGGGTCTCTTGGCCGGCGGTAACGCTTGACGACCAATAGACACGCCGAGAGGCACGTATGCGCAACTTGCTGGTGGCCGGAAACTGGAAGATGAACGGCAGCGGGGCCGCCAATTCGGCGCTCGTCGAAGCCGTTGTTGCGGGCCGGCCCGCCGCCAGCAGCGTCGAGTTGCTCGTATGTCCGCCGTTTCCCTATCTGGCGGCCGTTGCGGCGGCGCTTAAGGGATCCGGCATTACGCTCGGCGCACAAACGGTATCCGAATACGATAAGGGTGCGTACACCGGCGAGGTGTCGGCAGCCATGCTTCGTGATATCGGTTGTGACGCCGTCATTGTCGGGCACTCCGAGCGGCGAGCCCTGTACGGAGAGACCAGCGAGGCGGTCGCAGCAAAGTTCGCGGCGGCACTGGCGGCTGGCTTGTTGCCCATTCTGTGTGTTGGCGAGACGCTCACGGACCGTGAGGCCGGCAACACCGAGGCTGTCGTCGACGAGCAGCTCGATGCTGTGCTGAATACGGCGGGCGCCGACGGCATCCGACAGGCTGTAATCGCCTACGAGCCCGTTTGGGCGATCGGTACAGGCAAGACGGCGTCGCCGGAACAGGCCCAGGAGGTCCACCGGCACATTCGCAGCCGCATTGCGGGTTACGACGCGGGCGTCGCCGCCGCAGTCCAGATACTGTACGGCGGTAGCGTGAAAGGCGACAATGCCGAAGGCCTGTTTTCGATGCCGGATATCGACGGTGGCCTCATTGGCGGCGCTTCGCTGAAAGCGGACGATTTTCTCGCGATTGCCGAAGCGGCGACGCGGGTCAGAGGTAGTTAATGAATACGATTCAACAAGTTGTGCTGGGTGTGCACACGCTGATCGCCGTCCTGGTGATTGTGCTGGTGCTGATGCAGCGAGGCAAAGGTGCCGATGTGGGTGCGGCCTTCGGGTCGGGTTCTTCTGGCACGGTGTTCGGCGCGCGCGGCTCGGCGAGCTTTTTCTCCCGCGCGACGGCGGTGCTGGCAACCCTGTTTTTTGTCAGTAGTTTGGGGCTTGCGTACCTGAGCAGCCAGCAGACGTCGGCGCCCGATAGCCTGCTGGACTCGATGCCCGAAGCGGTACAGGAAGCGACCGAAGCCGGGGAGCTGCCTGCACCCGCCGGATCCGAGGGTGTCGATGCGTTGCCTAGCCTCGATGCGCCAACGGATGCGCCCGAAAACGATACAATAGATACTCTTCCCGCCGTCGAGGAAGAGCAGCAGTCCGACGAGTAGCTAATTCGAGGCGACTCAAGGGCAGGCTCCGAGGGTAGGAGATAGTCGGGTCGACAGGCTCTGGTGGTGGAATTGGTAGACACGCTGTCTTGAGGGGGCAGTGGCGCGAGCCGTGCGAGTTCGAGTCTCGCCCAGAGCACCAACCCGGCAAAAAAGAACGGTCCGGTATCTCGTTTTCCAGTCGGTTATTGCCGGCGCCTGACGCGGCGGCATTCGACGCTGTGCGTGCATACGCGTTTACCGAAAAGCTGTTACCTCTGATGGCCACGCTGATACAATACGCGTCGCCGTTGGCGCTGACCCGCGTTTTTTGAATCGACCCAGGCAAACATGCTCACAGAATACCTTCCCGTACTCATTTTCCTCGGCGTGGCCACCGGAATAGGGCTGCTCCTGCTGGGCCTCGGTTTCCTGATTGGACACGGCGGCAAGGACGACGAAAAGCTGTCCGCGTACGAATGCGGTTTCGAGGCGTTCGACGACTCGCGGATGAAGTTCGACGTGCGCTACTACCTCGTGGCCATTCTGTTCATCATTTTCGATCTGGAAATCGCCTTTCTTTTCCCCTGGGCGGTCTCGCTGGATGTCGTCGGTACGTTCGGACTGTTGGCGATGGGGCTGTTTCTCGGATTGCTGGTCGTCGGTTTCATCTATGAGTGGAAAAAGGGAGCGCTGGAGTGGGACTAGCTGACGCGGCGGAGAGGCCCGCGGAGAGCGGCGCTGAGGAAGCAGGCGGGAGCCTGCAGAAGAAGGGCTTTGTCGTGACCGGGGTCGATGCGGTCATGAACTGGGCGCGAACGGGTTCGCTGTGGCCCATGACCTTCGGGCTGGCCTGTTGCGCCGTCGAAATGATGCAGGCCGGCGCCTCGCGCTACGACCTCGATCGCTTCGGCATTATTTTCCGGCCGTCACCCAGGCAGTCGGACTGCATGATCGTTGCCGGTACGCTGACCAACAAGATGGCGCCCGCTCTGCGTAAGGTCTACGACCAGATGCCCGAGCCGCGCTGGGTGGTGTCGATGGGTTCCTGCGCCAACGGCGGCGGCTACTACCATTATTCGTATTCCGTCGTGCGCGGCTGCGACCGCATCGTGCCGGTGGACGTGTACGTGCCGGGTTGCCCGCCCACGGCAGAGGCGCTGATCTACGGTCTGATCCAGTTACAGAGCAAGATCAGGCGGACCAGCACCATTGCACGTTAGGCAGCAAGCAGATAGCACGATAAACAGACCAGAAGATGAGTGAGCGATACGAGACACTGGCAGCTCGGATAGAGGAGCGCTTCGACGAGCAGGTCGAGCGGGTAGACTCTATTTGCGGCGAGCTGACTTACGAAGTGAACAAGTCGGCGCTGCGCGACGTTGCCATGGCGCTTCGCGACGAGGCCACATTCGGTTTCGAAGTGCTGATCGATGTCTGCGGCGTTGACTACCTGAGTTACGGCAGCGACGAATGGACAACGGATTCCGCTACCGGCACCGGGTTCAGTCGCGGCGTGTCGAGGCGTGAGGTGATCCTGGACGAAGCCGACACGTTCGACCCTCGCCGGTTTGCGGTCGTCTACCACCTGCTGTCCGTCAATAACAACACGCGGCTCAGGCTGCGCTGCTTCACGGGTGAGGATAATCCGCCCATCGTGCCCTCGCTAGTCGATGTGTGGAGCGCCGCCGACTGGTTCGAGCGCGAGGCGTTCGATCTGTACGGCATACTCTTCGACGGGCATCCCGACCTGCGGCGAATCCTTACCGACTACGGTTTCATCGGCCACCCGTTCCGCAAGGATTTTCCGCTGTACGGCAACGTCGAGGTCAGTTACGACACCGACAAGGGAAGAGTCGCTTATCAGCCGGTCAGCATCGAGCCGCGAACACTGGTGCCGCGCGTGATTCGCGACGACAACCGGTACTCCGAAGACCTGAAGGACACGGGCAATGGCTGAGATCCAAAGCTACACGATGAACTTCGGACCTCAGCATCCGGCGGCGCACGGCGTTTTGCGGCTGGTGCTCGAGATGGAAGGCGAGGTGATCCAGAAGGCCGATCCGCACATTGGCCTGTTGCACCGCGCGACCGAAAAACTGGCCGAGTCGAAGCCGTTCAACCAGAGCATTGGTTACATGGACCGTCTCGACTACGTGTCGATGATGGCCAACGAACACGGCTACGTGCTGGCCATCGAGAAGCTACTGGGCGTCGAGGTGCCGATCCGCGCCCAGTACATACGCGTCATGTTCGACGAAATCACCCGCATACTGAATCACCTGATGTGGCTCGGTGCGCACGGTCTCGATATCGGGGCCATGACGATGTTCCTGTACTGCTTCCGCGAACGCGAAGACCTGATGGACTGCTACGAGGCCGTGTCGGGCACGCGGATGCACGCGACCTACTACCGGCCTGGCGGCGTGTACCGGGACCTGCCGGAGTCGATGCCGAAGTACCAGGAGTCGAAGTTCCGCAGCAAGAAAGAGGTCGACCGGCTCAACGAGGCGCGCGAGGGCTCGCTGCTCGACTTCATCGAGGCTTTCACAGACAAATTCCCTGCCTGTGTCGACGAATACGAAACCCTGCTGACCGACAATCGCATCTGGAAACAGCGTACGGTCAACATTGCCGTGGTTTCACCCGAACGCGCCATGCAGCTCGGTTTTTCGGGTCCGATGATCCGAGGCTCCGGTATCGCCTGGGACCTTCGCAAAAAACAGCCTTACGAAGTCTACGATCAGATGGACTTCGATATTCCGATCGGCGTCAACGGCGATTGCTACGACCGCTATCTCGTGCGGGTCGAGGAATTGCGCCAGTCAAACCGGATTATCAAACAGTGCATCGAATGGCTGCGGGCAAACCCGGGCCCGGTGATTGCCGACGACCACAAACTGGTTCCGCCGAGCCGCGTCGAGATGAAGGACGACATGGAATCGCTCATTCATCACTTCAAGCTGTTTACCGAGGGCTACAGCGTGCCGGTCGGCGAGGCTTACGCCGCCGTGGAGCATCCGAAAGGTGAGTTCGGCGTGTACATAGTTTCTGACGGCGCAAACAAACCGTATCGCGTAAAGATCAGGGCGCCCGGGTTTGCGCACCTGTCGGCCATGTCCGAGATGGTGGAAGGTCATATGCTGGCCGACGTTGTGGCCGTCATCGGTACGCAGGATATTGTTTTCGGCGAGGTTGATCGATGAGCGCGGCAGCTGCACTTTCCGAACACGTGATCGAAGAAATCGAGCACTGGAAGAAGCGTTTCCCCGAGGGCAGAGAACGCTCTGCCGTGATTGCGGCGCTGCATGCGGCGCAGCACGAAAACGAGGGATTCCTCACCCAGCCGTTGATGGACGGTGTGGCGGAGTATCTGAATCTGCCGCCGATCCAGGTGTACGAGGTGGCTACTTTTTACTCGATGTTCCAGACGCGCCCGGTGGGACGCAACGACGTTGCGATCTGCACCAACGTGTCGTGCATGCTGCGTGGCTCTGACGATATTGTCGAACATGTAGAGAAAAAACTGGGCATCAAACTCGGCGAGTCGACGGCTGACGGCAAGATCTTCCTCAAGAAGGAAGAGGAGTGTCTGGCCGCGTGTTGCGGGGCGCCAATGATGATGGTCAATCATGTCTACCACGAAAACCTGACACTCGATCAGGTCGACGAAATCCTGGATGCGCTCGAATGACGGCTTATCCGCAGAATCTTGTTTGCTTCAATACCTTCGATGCAGACGAACCCTGGACGCTCGACACGTATCTTGCGCACGACGGCTACGTTGCCTGGAAAAAGATCCTCGCGGGTGAGATGACGCCGGATCAGGTCATCGACGAGGTCAAGGCCTCCGGCCTTCGCGGACGCGGCGGCGCGGGCTTCCCGACGGGACTCAAATGGAGCTTCATGCCGCGCGGCGACGAGCAGCAGAAATACCTCGTCTGCAACTCTGACGAATCCGAGCCGGGCACCTGTCACGATCGCGAGGTGCTGCGCTACAACCCGCACTCGCTCGTCGAGGGTATGGCGATAGCGGGCTACGCAATGGGCGCAACGGTCGGCTACAACTACATTCGCGGGGAATTCATTGACGAGCCCGTGCCGCGCTTCGAGGCAGCCGTCAAGGAAGCGTACGAAGCCGGGCTTCTGGGCAACAACGTTCAGGGTAGCGGCATCGACTTCGATCTCTACACCTTTGTTGGCGCCGGTGCTTACATCTGCGGTGAAGAAACGGCGCTGCTCGAGTCCCTGGAAGGCAAGCAGGGCAAGCCACGCTTCAAGCCGCCGTTTCCGGCCAACTTTGGCCTCTACGGCAAACCGACAACCATCAACAACACCCAGAGTCTCGCGAGTGTACCGACGATCATTCGCAACGGCGGCCAGTGGTTTGCCGACCTGGGGCCCGAGAAGTCGGGCGGTACGGCATTGTTCTCGGTGTCCGGCCATGTCGAGAAGCCGGGCAACTACGAGCTGCCGATGGGCATACCCTTCAAAGACCTTCTGGAGATTGCGGGCGGCATGCTCGGCGGGCGCAAACTCAAGGCTGTTATTCCGGGAGGTTCTTCGGTGAAAGTCTTGCCCGGCGAAGTCATCATGAAATGCACGATGGATTACACCTCGCTGGGCGACGCGGGCTCGTCTTTCGGTACGGGCGCCGTCATGGTCATGGACGAGACGACCTGCATGGTGAAAGTGCTGAGGCGTATCTCGCGCTTCTACATGGCGGAGTCCTGCGGACAGTGCACGCCGTGTCGTGAAGGAACCGGCTGGCTGTACCGCATGCTGACCCGGATCGTCGAAGGCCGGGGACGCGAAGACGATCTCGAGAAACTCCTGGCCGTGGCCAACAAGATCGAGGGACACACGATCTGCGCGCTGGGCGATGCCGCGGCGTGGCCTGTGCAGAGTTTCCTCAAGCACTATTACCACGAGTTCGAGTACATGGTCCGTAACAAGGGCCGCAGTATTGTGGACGCCTCGGCGGTTGCGGCTGCCTAGGGCCTGTAAACATTATGAGCGACGATACCATCCAGATAGAGGTCGACGGCGAGACAGTCGATGCACGCAAGGGCCAGATGCTGATCGAAGTGACCGATCGCGTCGGTGCCTACGTGCCACGTTTTTGCTATCACGAAAAACTCTCCATTGCGGCCAACTGCCGCATGTGTCTCGTGGAAGTGGAAAAAGCGCCGAAGCCGCTGCCGGCCTGCGCGACACCGGTTGCAGAAGGCATGAAGGTGTTCACGCGCTCGCCCTACGCCATTGCCGCGCAGAAGGCGACCATGGAGTTCCTGCTGATTAATCACCCGCTGGATTGCCCGATCTGCGATCAGGGCGGAGAGTGTGAGCTGCAGGATCTGGCGATGGGTTACGGCCGCGACGTGTCGCGCTACACGGACAAGAAACGTGTGGTCAAGGACAAGGACATTGGCCCGCTGGTGTCGACCGACATGACGCGGTGTATCCACTGCACGCGCTGCGTGCGCTTCGGCGAAGAGGTGACCGGTCAGCAGCAGCTCGGCACGACCGAGCGCGGCGAGCACATGCAGATCGGTACTTTCGTCGAGAAAGCCGTGGATCACGAGCTCTCGGCGAACATCATCGATCTGTGCCCGGTGGGGGCGTTGAACAACAAACCCTATCGCTACAGCGCGCGCGCGTGGGAGATGACGCAACGCAATGGCGTGTCGCCACACGACTGCGCCGGCTCCAATTTTCATGCGCACGTGCTGCGCGGCACGGTCAAACGAATCGTGCCGCGGCAAAACGAATCGATCAACGAGACCTGGATCTCGGACCGCGACCGCTACAGCTACGAAGCCGTGTACTCGGCGGAGCGGCTGGCAACGCCCATGCTCAAACAGGGTGGAGAGTGGACCGAGGTCAGCTGGGAGGATGCCCTGGCGAAAGCAGCCGAGGTGCTGTCAGCTGCCGCCGCGAATTCGGGTTTCCTCGTATCGCCGAGCGCAACCGTCGAAGAAGGGTATCTGACGGCGCGAATCGCCGAGCATCTCGGCAGCGCCAACATCGACCACCGGGTGCGACGGCGTGATTTCAGCGATCAGAATCAGGACCCGCTGTTCCCGTATCTCGGCACGGACATTGCCGGCATCGAAGAGCAGGACTCGATTTTCCTGGTCGGCAGCAGCCTGCGCCGCGAAGTGCCGATACTGGCGCACCGTGTTCGCAAGGCGGCTCTCAACGGAGCGGCCGTCAGCGTAGCCGCGGCGCGTCCGGAAGAGTATTTCTTCGAGATTGCGAACCAGCTGTCCGGCAGCGGCCTCGTCGACATGCTGTCCGGTGTCGTCGTCGCGGCGGCGGGCGATACGGATCTTCCGGATTCGGTGCAGGCGCTGTGCGACGGTGTTAACGCCAGCGACACTCAGCGCGCGATCGCCGCTTCGCTCAAAGAGTCCGGCAAGGCGCTGGTGCTGCTCGGCAACGTGGCGGGGCGTCACGAAGCGTTTTCCGCCGTGCGCGCGCTTGCAGCCGTGCTCGCCGAGCTTACGGGCGCCTCGTTCGGCAGCCTGTCGGAGGGCGCCAACTCGGCCGGCCTGTCGCTGGTGGGTGCGTTGCCGCATCGCGGAGCGGGCGGTGAAGGTCGCGGTGAAGCGGGTTTGCACGCCGCGGCGCAGGTAGCAACGCCACTCGACGCGCTCGTGCTTCTTAACGTCGAACCGGACGCCGATCTCACGGCCGTTCCCGACGCAACCGGCAAGCTGTCGGCGCACGGTTTTGTCGTCGCGCTGTCGCCGTTCGATTCGCCAGCGCTGCGTGAGTCCGCCGACCTGCTGCTGCCTGTCGGCACGTTTGCGGAAACCTCGGGCACCTATGTCAACGTTGCCGGTACAGCGCAGAGCTTCGAAGGGATAGCCAACCCGGTTGCCGAAGCGAGGCCGGCGTGGAAAGTATTGCGCGTGCTGGGTAACCTCCTCGAGGCGGACAGCTTCGACTACATGACGAGCGAAGACGTTCGCGATGCGGCCGCCGAGCTCTTCGAGGCGGTTGTGCCCGAGAGCTATCGCTACGCGGGCAGCCAAAAACTGCCTCGTCCCAACGGCGAAGACGCGCCGTCCGCGGAAATCGATGTGCCGCTGTACTCCATTGACGGCCTCGTACGCCGGGCGGATGCACTCCAGTTGACCGCTGAGGCGCGCCGCGCGGCCGTGGAGGCGGGCGAATGATGGACTTCCTGCTGTCGAGCTGGGACGCGCTCCCGCCGACCGTTCAGTATCTGACGATCACGATGTTCAAGATCGTGATCGTGACGGTCGGTGTCATTTTGACGGTGGCGTTTTCGACCTACTTCGAGCGCAAGGTGATCGGCAGCATGCAGTCGCGCGTTGGACCGAACCGCGTGGGACCCCTGGGTCTCGGGCAGCCGTTTGCCGACGTCATCAAACTGTTGATCAAAGAGATCATCGTTCCGTCGTCGTCGGACAAATTCCTGTTCGTGATTGCACCGTTGTTGTCGTTGATTCCCGCACTGGCCGCTTGGGCGGTCATTCCGCTCAACGGCTCGTTTGTCATTGCCGACATCAACGCGGGGCTCCTGTACGTGCTGGCGCTGACGTCGGTCGGCGTCTACGGGGTGATCCTCGCCGGCTGGGCTACCAACTCGAAGTATGCGTTCCTTGGCGCCATGCGCTCGGCTGCGCAGATTGTCGCCTACGAGATTGCCATGGGTTTTGCGCTCGTTGGTGTGCTCATGGCGGCCGGCAGCCTCAACCTGGGCGAGATTGTCCGCGCTCAGGAGGGCGGGGTTTCGAACTGGTTCCTGATCTGGCTGTTCCCGCTGTTCCTCGTGTACTGGATATCGGGTGTCGCCGAGACGAACCGTGCGCCTTTTGATGTCGCCGAAGGCGAGTCGGAAATTGTCGCTGGCTTCCACGTCGAATACTCCGGCGTGGCGTTTGCGCTGTTCTTTCTGGCTGAGTACGCCAACATGGTGCTGATCTCGGCGCTGACGGCCATCTTCTTCCTGGGCGGCTGGGCGTCGCCGTTCGAGGGGTGGACTTTCCTCGAAGGCACGCCGCTGGCATTCCTGATGGCGGGCAGCTTCTTCTGGCTTGCCGCCAAGATCTGTTTCTTCATGTATACGTTCTTCTGGCTGCGCGCGACTTTCCCGCGCTATCGCTATGACCAGATCATGCGGCTGGGCTGGAAGGTGTTCATTCCCGTGACGATCGTCTGGATTGTCGTCGAAGGTGTTCTCGCGTGGCTCAGGGTCGGCCCCTGGGCCGGCCTGGGAAGCTAGGGGAGGAGCGTTAACCTATGAGTCGAGTTACGAGTGTCGTCAAGACCTTTGCGCTGTGGGAGCTCCTGAGGGGCTTGAGCGTTACGTTTCGCAACTTCTTCAAGAAGAGCGTCACGCTCGAGTATCCCGAGGAGAAAACGCCGCAGTCACATCGCTTTCGCGGCCTGCACGCGCTCAGGCGATATCCGAACGGGGAAGAGCGCTGTATTGCCTGCAAGCTGTGCGAGGCGGTTTGCCCGGCGCTGGCAATTACGATCGAATCGGACGTCAGTGCGGACGGCACACGCCGTACGACGCGGTACGACATCGATTTGTTCAAGTGCATTTATTGTGGATTTTGCGAAGAGGCCTGTCCTGTCGACGCCATCGTGGAGACGCGCATTCATGAGTATCACATGGAGGCGCCCGGCGAGAACATCATGACCAAGGACAAGCTTCTGGCCATTGGGGACAAGTACGACACGATGATTTCGGCCGACAAGGCTGCCGACGCGCCGTACAAATAAAAGAACGACTAAAAGATGATCTTTCAAACTGTGCTGTTCTACGCGTTCGCGGGAGTGCTGCTGCTGGCTGCGCTGGGAGTGGTGTTCTTCCGCAACCCCGTGCACTCCATCATGTGCCTCGTGCTGGCCTTCTTCCAGAGCGCTGTGCTGTGGATGTTGATTGAAGCCGAGTTCCTGGCCATCGTTCTCGTGCTCGTCTACGTGGGCGCCGTTATGGTGCTATTCCTGTTTGTCGTTATGATGCTCGACGTCAACCTCGAATCCGTGAAGCGCGGGCTGACCCGCTACGCACCGCTGGCCGCGATCATTGCGCTCGTCATGACGGCGGAACTGATACAGGTGATCTGGCTCAAGGGCCAGGAGGCCGGCCTGACCGGGGCGTTCACGCCATACCCGGAGGGCTACAACAACACCAAGGCGCTGGGCTCGGTGCTGTACACGGAACACGTCTACGCCTTCGAGATTGCCGCCGTCGTGCTGCTGCTGGCCATTGTTGCGGCAATTACGCTGACGATGCGCAAGCGCCCCGGCCTCAAGGTGCAGAACATCGCCAAACAGGTAGCCGTTCGCGCCAAGGACCGGATACGAGTGATCAAGATGGATCCGGAGGAGCGCTCGTGATTGGCCTCAATCATTACCTCACGCTGTCCGCAATGCTGTTTGTGTTGAGCATTGCCGGCATGGTGATCAACCGGCGTAACCTGATCCTGCTGTTGATGTGCGTCGAGCTTATGCTGCTCGCCGTGAACTTCAACTTCATTGCGTTCTCGCGGCATCTGGGCGACGACGCGGGCCAGGTGTTCGTGTTCTTCGTGCTCACCGTCGCAGCGGCCGAGGCGGCCATCGGCCTTGCGATTCTCGTCGTGTTGTTCAGAAACCGCCGGTCGATCAACGTCGACGAACTCAACACCATGAAAGGCTGAGCTTCGTGTATCCCTACTATTTGACGATCGTACTCAGCCCGCTCATTGCAGCGATTATTGCCGGGCTGTTCGGCAAACAAATCGGACGTGCCGCGTCTCACTGGGTCACGATACTCGGTGTCGGCATTTCCTGCGTGTTGTCGGCCATTGTGCTTTACGAGTTCTACTGGGGCGGTGCAGTCGCAGAGAACATCAGCGTCTACACCTGGGCCGTGACCGACGGCCTGCGCATGGAGGTCGGTTTCCTTGTCGATCGCCTGACGGCGCTCATGATGGTCGTAGTGACCTTCGTGTCGTTGATGGTGCACATCTACACGATCGGCTACATGCACGACGATCCGGGTTACCAGCGCTTCTTCAGCTACATCTCGCTGTTCACCTTTTCGATGCTTATGCTGGTCATGGCCAACAACTTCCTGCAGCTGTTCTTCGGCTGGGAGGCGGTGGGCCTCGTTTCCTACCTCCTGATCGGTTTCTGGTTCAAGAAGGAAACGGCAATTTTTGCCAACCTCAAGGCGTTCCTCGTCAACCGCGTCGGCGACTTCGGTTTCCTGCTCGGCATTGCCGCCGTTGTGCTGTTCGCCAATACGCTCGACTACGCCGAGGTGTTCGGTCAGGCCGGCAACATTGCGACGCAGACGATCGAAATCATTCCGGGGCAACCCTGGAACGCCATGACCGTCATTTGCATCCTGCTGTTCATCGGCGCCATGGGTAAGTCCGCGCAGGCGCCGCTGCACGTCTGGCTGCCTGATTCGATGGAGGGTCCGACGCCGATCTCCGCGCTGATCCACGCGGCCACGATGGTGACGGCCGGTATCTTCATGGTTGCGCGCATGTCGCCGCTGTACGAATACACCGAAACGGCACTGGCCGTGGTCATGACGATCGGCGCGATTACGGCGTTTTTCATGGGCCTCCTCGGGCTCATCCAGAACGACATCAAGCGCGTCGTGGCGTATTCGACGCTGTCGCAGCTCGGCTACATGACCGTCGCGCTGGGTGCGTCGGCCTACGGCGCGGCTATCTTCCACCTGATGACGCACGCGTTCTTCAAGGCGCTGCTGTTCCTCGCGGCCGGTTCGGTCATCATTGCGATGCACCACGAGCAGGACATTCGCAAGATGGGCGGTATCCGCAAGTACATGCCCATCACCTACTGGACTTCGCTGATCGGGTCGCTGGCGCTAATCGGCTTTCCGGGTTTCTCGGGGTTCTTCTCGAAGGACCTTCTGATCGAGGCCGTCAAGGAGTCGCACTGGCACGGGCAGGGCGCCGTGTACTGGATTGCCTACCTGAGCGTGCTGCTCGGCGTGTTCGTCACGGCCCTGTATTCGTTCCGCATGTTCTTCCTGGTGTTCCACGGCAAAGAGCGTATGGATGCGGAGACGAAGTCGCACCTGCATGAAACGCCCTGGGTCGTGACCGTGCCGTTGATATTGCTCGCCATCCCGTCCGCGATCATCGGCTGGATTACCGTCGAGCCGATACTGTTCGGGGGCTACTTTGGCGAGGCTATTGCCGTGATGCCCGCACACGACGTGCTGGCTCAGCTGAGCCAGGACTTCTGGCACGGCAGCCTGGCGCTCGTAACACACTCGGTGCAGACCCCGGTACTCTGGCTGGCGCTGTCGGGTGTGGCGACGGCGTGGTTCCTGTACCTCAAGCGCCCGGACATCCCCGAGACGCTGTACCGCAAGTTCAAGGGCCTGTACGTGCTGCTGGATCGCAAGTATTACTTCGACGATCTCTGGATCAAGGGCTTTGCTGGCGGTGGGCGCAAGCTCGGCGACCTGCTCTGGAAGCGCGGCGACCAGTTCCTGATCGACGGCGTGCTGGTCAACGGCACTGCGAACACCATTGGCCGGCTGGCCGGCGTGCTGCGTCAGCTCCAGTCCGGCTATCTGTACACCTACGCCTTCGCGATGATCATCGGCCTTACGATGTTGCTCGGTTGGCTCATCTGGTTCCGCTAGGACAGGGCATCGAATCATGAGTCTATCTACGCATCTTCTGAGTATCCTGATCTGGTTGCCCGTGCTGGGCGGCGTGCTGCTGCTGCTGATCGGCGATCAGGGCGACGCGACGTCCTCGCGAGCAGGCACGATGCGCATGACGGCGCTTGTCGTCTCGCTGCTGACGCTGGTTTTGGGCGGTGTGCTGTATTCGGGTTTCGATTCCACCGTTGCGGGTATGCAGTTTGTCGAGCGCTACACGTGGATCGAGGCGATCAACGTCGACTACTACCTGGGCGTCGACGGCATCTCGACGCCGCTGATTCTCCTGACGGCCTTCATTACCCCGCTTGTCGTGCTGGCCGGCTGGAGTTCGATCACGGCCCGGCCCGCCCAGTACTTCGCGGCTTTCCTGATTCTCGAAGGCCTCATGATCGGCGTGTTCTCGGCACTCGACGGCATCTTGTTCTACGTGTTCTGGGAGTTCATGCTCGTACCGATGTTCCTGATCATCGGCGTCTGGGGCGGCGAGCGGCGGATCTACGCCACCCTCAAGTTCTTCCTGTACACGTTCCTGGGCTCCGTGCTCATGCTGGTGGCTTTTGTCTACCTCTATGGCCAGGCCGACAGCTTCGATCTGCTCGCGTGGGCGGACACGCCGCTGTCGCTGCCGGCGCAGAAACTGATCTTCCTCGCGTTTCTGCTGGCGTTTGCGGTCAAGGTGCCGATGTGGCCTGTGCACACGTGGCTGCCGGACGCCCACGTTGAGGCGCCCACGGGCGGCTCGGTCATCCTGGCCGCCATCATGCTGAAGATGGGCGGCTACGGCTTCGTACGCCTGTCGCTGCCGATCGTGCCCGACGGCAGCGAGTACTTCGCGGGGCTCATGGTGGCGCTGTCGCTGATCGCTGTCGTCTACATTGGCTTTGTTGCGCTCATGCAGAAAGACATGAAGAAGCTCATTGCCTACTCGTCGATTGCGCACATGGGCTTTGTGACACTCGGCTTTTTCCTGCTGTGGTACATCCACGGCGAGAGCGGGGCGGTGCTGGGCCTCTCGGGCGGCATGGTGCAGATGGTGTCGCACGGGCTGATTTCGGGCGCCATGTTCCTCTGCGTCGGCGTGCTGTACGACCGCGTGCACAGCCGGCAGATTGCGGATTACGGTGGCGTCGCCAATACGATGCCGGTGTTCGCGGCGTTTATGGTGCTGTTTGCCATGGCAAATGCCGGTCTGCCGGGGACCTCCGGGTTCGTCGGCGAGTTCATGGTGATCATTGCGAGCTTCAAAGCGAACTTCTGGATCGCGTTTGCCGCCGCGACGACGCTAATACTCGGTGCGGCCTACACGCTATGGATGGTCAAACGTGTTGTCTACGGCGATGTGGCCAACGACAAGGTGGCGGCGCTGACCGACCTCAACGGGCGCGAGTTTTTTGTGCTGGCCGTGCTGGCCGTATCGGTGCTGCTGTTGGGTGTCTGGCCCGCGCCGCTCGTGGACATGATGAACGCAACGCTCGAGCAGCTGGTCGTGCAGCTCGGCCAGAGCAAGCTTTAGGCGGATCTTGGGAATGGAACTGACTAATTACATCTACGCCGCGCCCGAGATGGTTCTGCTTGGTGCGATCTGCGTCGTTTTGCTCGCGGACCTGTTCGTCAGCGACGAGAAGCGGGTGATTACCTTCTGGTTAGCGATGATTTCCCTCGCTGTGACGCTGGCGACGCTGTTCATGACGGCGCCGGACGGGCGCATGCTCGTGTTCACCAACAGCTATGTGGCGGACCCGCTCTCGCAGGTGCTGAAAACCGCTGCGGTCGGGTTTGTGGCTGTGGTCTTCCTGTACTCGCGCGACTATCTGAAAGACAACGACATTCACAAGGGCGAGTTCTACACGCTGGGTCTGTTCGGGCTGCTCGGCATGATGATCATGATCTCGGCCAACAGCATGCTGACGATGTACATGGGGCTCGAGACGCTGGCGCTCTCTCAGTATGCGTTGGTTGCTCTCGATCGCAACAACGTCAAGCCGGCCGAAGCGGCCATGAAGTATTTTGTGCTGGGCGCCATTGCGTCAGGTGCGCTGCTGTACGGTATCTCCTGGGTGTACGGTGTGACCGGCGAGCTGCAGTTCGACGCGATTACGGCTGCGGTCGCCGCCAACCCCGAGATGAATGGTGTGGCGCTGTGGTTTGGCCTGGCGTTCATGATTGTCGGCATCGCTTTCAAGTTTGGCGCCGTGCCGTTTCACATGTGGCTGCCCGACGTCTACAACGGCGCGCGGACGGCAATTACCTTGTACATTGCGTCAGCACCGAAACTGGCTGCTCTGGCGCTCACCTTGCGTATCCTGGTCGACGGTCTGGGCGAACTGCACGACGTCTGGAACGACATGATCATGATCCTCGCCGTGCTGTCGCTGTTTATCGGCAACATCGTGGCCATTGCCCAGTCCAACATCAAACGCATGCTGGCGTACTCGACGATAGCGCACGTGGGCTTCATTCTGCTGTCCGTGTTTACGGGCACGGCTGACGGCTACGCCGCGGCGCTGTTCTACACAATCAATTACGCGCTCGCCGCCGCGGGTGCGTTTGGTGTGGTCATCCTGCTGAGTCGCCGCGGCTACGACGTTGAGTCGCTGACCGACTTCCGCGGCCTGAACGCTCGCAGCCCCTGGTTTGCGCTCATGATGATGTTCTTCATGTTCAGCCTGGCCGGCATCCCGCCGTTTGCGGGCTTTTTCGCCAAGCTCAACGCTATCAGCGCCGTGGTCGGCGCGGGCTACACGGGCCTTGCGGTCGTTATGGTGCTGGCCTCGGTGATCGGTGCGTTCTACTACCTCCGGGTGATCTGGTACATGTACTTCGAGCCGGCGGAAGACCAGGCTGTCGTCACGGCCAGCCCCGACGTGCGGATCGTGCTGAGCCTGAACGGCATTGCCGTGCTGGGCGTTGGCCTGATGCCGGGCGCGCTGTGGGCGCTGTGTGTGTCGGTCATGAGCGCCTACTAGGGCAGGACAAAGCGCTATTTCCGCGGGTTCTTGACCGGCTGTATTTTGTTGCCCGAAAAGGCTTGTAATTAAATTTTCACATCAGTAATATCCCGATCCTGCCGATGCGGGGTG